>JAUNDG010000038.1:9050-9504 GCA_030526195.1 Lachnospiraceae bacterium | reverse complement strand
GCAGCGGGTGGCAAAGGCATTTGTGCGAGCAAGAATAGTACCACCCAATAGGGCGATTCAAACGTTGCGGGTGGCAAAGCCACCCCGGCGATCAGGAAGCCTTGCCCCGCGGAGGGAGAGAAAAGCAAGCTGGGTGGCAAAGCCACCCCTGCGATCAGGAAGCTTTGCCACGCAGAGGGAAAGAAAAGCGAGTTGGGTGGCACGGGCGGCGGGAGCCGCAGGAAGCCTTGCCACGCAGAGTGAGAGAAAAGCAAGTTGGGTGGCAAAGCCACCCCGGCGAGCAGGAAGCTGTACCTCGCGGAGGAAAGAGAAATCAAGTTGGGTGGCACGGGCGGCGGGAGCTACAGGAAGCCTTGCCTCGCGGAGGAAAGAGAAAGCAAGCTGGGTGGCAAAGATTAAATACATATTGCATGAAAAAGTATAAATGACCGAGCCCTATCAAATTAAGGCACAG
>JAUNDG010000038.1:0-8999 GCA_030526195.1 Lachnospiraceae bacterium | reverse complement strand
AAAAAGCGAGACCCGGTCACCGGATCCCGCTTTTGCCGTAATCTTAATCTTGATTCAGTTTGTTTTGCCTTTAGTCTTTAGCCTTTAACCTTTATGCCCTTATGCCTTCTTGTGAACCTCATCGTAGATTTCTACGATTCCTTTCTCCGGAGCGGCAGTAACAAGGCTGACGACTACGTTGAGGACGAGACCGATGATGAAGCCCGGCAGGAGCTCGTAGATGCCCCAGACACCGCCCATCGGGCTCAGGAGGAACTTCCAGATAAAGATGGCAGCAGCACCGCCGACAATGCCGGCCAGAGCGCCGTTCTTATTGGAACGTCTCCAGAAGAGAGCCAGAAGGATTGTCGGACCGAAGGCGGCACCAAAGCCGGCCCAGGCGAAGGATACGATACGGAAGACGGAGCTGTTCGGATTCCAGGCCAGCACCACACCGATGACAGCGATGATGATAACTGTCAGACGAGCCAGTCTCATGGCTGTTTTCTGAGACAGCTGGATGCCGAAGCAATCCTTCAGAAGATCCTGACAGACACTGGAAGCAGCGGCCAGCAGCTGAGAGTCAGCTGTGGACATAGTAGCGGCCAGAATACCGGCCAGGATGATACCGGCCACGATGGCGAAGAGCACACCGTTCTTGCTCATGACATCCGCAATCTTGATGATAACGGTTTCGGATTCAGAACTTGTGGCCAGGTTCGGGATGGTGCCGTTCATGGTGAGGCTGAAGCCGATCACACCGATGAGGATGGCGATGCCCATGGAGATCACAACCCAGACAGAAGCGATGCGGCGGGAAGTGGTCAGCAGCTTTTCATCGCGGATAGCCATGAAACGCAGCAGGATGTGGGGCATACCGAAGTAACCAAGACCCCAGGCCAGGGTAGACACAATGGTGAGACCCTTGAAGGAAGAAGCTGTGCCGGTAGCGGCATTATAACCTTCGAAAATGTTCAGGTAGCCCGGCAGTTCTTTGGCGTTAGCCACAACGGTGTCGAGACCGCCGGCGGCATCGATACCAAAGAAAATGATGACAATCAGAGCCACTGTCATGAAAATGCTCTGGATAAGGTCAGTGGTGGAAACAGCCAGGAAACCGCCCAGTGTGGTGTAAGCCACGATGATGGCGGCACCGATCAGCATGGAGACATGATAATCGAAACCGAAAAGGCTGTTAAACAGTGTACCGACAGCTTTGAAACCGGAAGCTGTATACGGGACGAAGAAGATCAGGATGATCAGCGCTGCAGCCATTGATAAACGATGCTTTTTGTCATCGTAACGCTTATTGAAGAACTCCGGTACAGTGATGGCACCGATCTTAGCAGTGTAGCGACGCAGGCACTTAGCGACGATCAGGAAGTTTAAGTAAGTACCGACAGCAAGACCGATGGCTGTCCATGTGACCTCGGCCAGACCGGCAAGGTAGGCCAGACCCGGCAGACCCATCAGCAGGTAGCTGGACATATCGGAAGCCTCGGCACTCATGGCTGTGACGAACGGGCCGAGCTTACGGCCACCGATAAAGAAATCGGATGAGCTGCCGCCGCTGCCTTTTTTATTGAAGACAGCACCGATGACAATGGTGCTCACCAGATAAATGGCGATGGTTGCAATAAGTAAGATTTGGATATTGTTCATGACGAACGTATTCCCCCTTCACATTTGTTTACAGTATCAATATCTTTTGACTATGGTTCGCATTGTAACATAGAAACATATAAAATAAAATACAGAACACTATATAGAATCAAATCTATACAGAGTTCTGCATTATCGTAATAATATGGCTTAAATAAAAGGAAAACTAACTATACAAAACAATATTCATTACATTATTCATTGTATTAAACATTGCGGTTATGGCCGGTTTTTCCTACATATAATATGCGTTTTTCGGGTCATTAAGGATTATGACGAGATCTCTTGCATCAGAGCAAAACCCATACATGGGGCGTCCAAAACTACTCCCGAAACAGACTCGCCACAAACACCGGGGTCATGCGGTCTGCAAATCTCACCAGGGAATACTCGCCGCTGGCCAGACACCAGTCGTAGAGCAGCGCCCGTTCCCACATGGTATAGGCCTGCAGAATATCATTTTCGCGCAGATCCTCCCGGAAAAGATTGTCCCGGAGGCCGTCCCGGATAATGGAGCGGATCATGCGGAAATAAAACCGATCCCGATCCAGCAGCTGTTTCTGACTCTGATTGCTCAGCTGCGTTGCCAGAAGGCGGGAGAGGAGTTCCCGGGAAATGCCGTCCTCAACCTTCGTAAACAGCTCATGATTCAGGAAAATGAGTTTGTCTTTCACACTCATGTCTTCTGTGAGCAGGGGTTCCAGCTCCTTATACTTTTCATCAAAGACGTAGGCCAGAGTGCCCAGCAGGGCATCCTTACCGGTGAAATAATGATAGAAAGTTCCGCGGGAGGTCTGGGAGGCCTGGATGATGTCCTCGATTGTGGTCTCCTCATAGCCGATGTCATAGAAAAGCTTCCAGGCAGCGGAAATGATGCGGTCTTTCGTCTGATGTGTATTTTTCTTAGGCATGGTGCCTCCTTTTTGTCATTGTCATCATGCGAAGAGTAAGAAGCGCTGCCGGGTAACCAAAGGTGACAGCGGTTCACGAGGAAGCCTTGAAACTGACCGCATGCCCTGTGGGTATAGCGAGCGTCTGTGCTATCATCGCACAAAAGAAATGTTAGCAAATCACCGCCCTGAAGTAAAGCGGGCTGTTTCTTTACTTATAAGTTGAAAAGCCGTATGATAGAACTGATTATGCGGAGGTAATTATGAACTGTCACAAAGCGGAAATGATGATCAACGACTACTTAAATGAAACGCTATCCATGAGCGATCTGGAGGCGTTTATTCAGCATATCCGCAGTTGCCCCGCCTGTTTTGAGGAGCTGGAAACCTATGTGATGATCCATTACACCCTGGATGTTCTGGATAATGACAAGGTGATCACGGAAACTGATTTTCATAAACTTCTGGAAAATGACCTGGCCCGGCACGAGGAGGAGATCGCCAATGTCAAACGTCGCCGCCGGTTGTTCAGCTTCAGCATTGTGCTGGTGGAAATCATCATGGTCATCACCTTATGGCTTCATTATAAAGGCGAACCGGACAAGACACTGCCCCAGCAGATCGTGACGGTCATGCGGGAGGAATCCCGTTTTCACTGGGGTCCCTTATCATAATGTTACCAGCAGCAAATAGCGAGAAAAAGGATATAGATATGCGCAAAAAACTGGTTCTTATCGACGGGCACAGCCTGATGTTCCGGGCTTTCCACGGCATGCCGGCCATGACCGGCCCCTCCGGGATCGCCACGAACGCCATTTACGGCTTCCTGCGGATCTTATTTAAAATACTGGAAACCGAACAGCCGGATTATCTGGCTGTGGCTTTTGATATGGCGGCCCCCACGTTCCGCCACAAAATGTTTGCCGACTACAAAGGCACCCGGAAGCCCGCTCCGCCGGAATTCAAGGAGCAGCAGCCGGTGCTGAAGAAAATCCTTGAGGCCATGGGCATCCCCCTCATTTCCGAAGAGGGCTGGGAGGCGGACGACATCCTCGGCACCCTGGCGTCCCGCGCTCAGGCGGACGGCCTGGAGGCGGTGATTGTGTCCGGCGATCACGATCTTCTGCAGATCGCTGATGAGCACATCCGCATCACCATTCCCTCCACCAAGGGCGGTCAGACGGAAATGGAGCATTTTTACGCTGCCGACGTGCTGGCGCAGTATCAGGTGACGCCTCTTCAGTTCATCGACGTGAAGGCCCTGATGGGGGACACCTCCGACAACATCCCGGGCCTGCCGGGGGTCGGGAAGGTGACGGCCACGAAACTGATCGTCGCCTATGGCAGCATCGAAAATGCCCATGCCCATGTTGACGAGATCAAGCCCAACAAGGCGCGCCTGGCCATGGAGGAGCATTACGACCTGGCGGTCCTGAGCAAGGAGCTGGCCACCATCCGGAAGGATGCGCCGGTGACCGTGACCTGGGAGGACTGCGTGCTGGGGGATATCTATACCCCCGAGGTTTATACCATGTTCAAGGAACTCAATTTCAAGAGTTTCTTTGAGCGTTTCAACACGACGGAGGAGAAGCCCGCGGCAGATTTTGCCTTCCGGGTGATCACCACCGCTGCGGAATTTCATGATCTGTGCGCCGAGGCCTCCCGCGCCCCGGCCTTCGGGATCAGTCTGGCCTGTGAGAAAGACCCTGCCGCTGCCGGGAAAGCCATTTCCGGGAAGGAAAAGGGCGGTCTCGATGCGGAAGCGGATGGCCAGCTGTCCTTTATTTTTGAAAATGAGCCGGTGGACCCGACACCGCATTTTAATGACACCCTTATGGGGGTGGCCCTGTCCATCGAAAATGGGGCTGTGCCGGAAACCGCGGCCTGTCTTTTGAATGACGATCTGACGGAAGAGGTGGTGGGCACCAATCTGCGGAAACTGCTGGGGATGGTGTACGATGTGCGGTCTTTGGATGTGAAGACGCTTCTTAAGTACATGAATGCAACGGCCGGCTCCGCCCGTTTCGGGAGTTTCACCATGTTCGACGGCGTGCTGGCGGCCTACCTGCTGAACCCGCTGAAGTCGGATTACGATTACGACGCCATCGCCGCCGAGTACCTGGGCGAGACATTGGCGTCCAAGGAGGAACTCATCGGCAAGAAGGGGTATCGCGGCAGCAAAACCCCGGAGAAGATCCCGGAGGTGCTGGCCTACGAAGCCTACACGGCCCTTAAATGCCGGGCACCCCTTGAAAAAGCGCTGATGGAAGCCGGCATGACCGGGCTTTTCAACGATGTGGAGATGCCCCTCATTGATGTGCTGGCGGATATGGAAACAGACGGCATTCTGGTAAACCCGGAGGAACTGAAGGTCTACGGTGACGGGCTCACCAGCCGCATAGAGGCCTTGAGGAACGCCATTTTCGAAGGAGCCGGCTGTGAATTTAACATCAACAGTCCGAAGCAGCTGGGAGAGATCCTGTTTGAGAAAATGCAGCTGCCCGGCGGCAAGAAGACGAAGACGGGCTATTCCACGGCGGCGGATGTGCTGGAGAAGCTGGCACCGGAGCAGCCGGTGGTGGCGGATATTCTGGAATACCGCCAGCTGACGAAGCTCAAGTCTACCTACGCAGATGGCCTGGCGGCATTCATTGACGGGGACGGCCGGATCCGGACCACCTTCAATCAGACCATCACCGCCACGGGGCGTCTGTCCAGCACGGACCCGAATCTCCAGAACATTCCCATGCGGATGGAAATGGGTCGGCGGATCCGAAAGTGCTTCATTCCGAAGCCCGGCTGTATCTTCGTGGACGCGGATTATTCCCAGATCGAGCTGCGCATCCTGGCCCATATGAGCGGGGATGAGGAACTGATCGCGGCTTACCGGGATGCCCGGGATATCCATCGGATCACCGCATCCCAGGTGTTCCATGTGCCCTTTGATGAGGTGACGGATCAGCAAAGACGAAATGCCAAAGCTGTCAACTTCGGCATCATTTACGGCATCAGCTCCTTTGGCCTGAGCCAGGGTCTGTCCATCACCCCGAAGGAAGCGGACCAGTATATCAAAGATTATTTCAAGGCTTACCCCTCGATCCATGCCTATTTGCAGGGTATGGTCACCTCTGCTAAGGAGACCGGGTACGCCGTGTCACTGTTTGGTCGCCGCCGCCCGGTACCGGAGCTGCGGGAGACCAATTTCATGCGCCGCGCCTTCGGTGAACGTGTGGCCATGAACAGTCCGATCCAGGGCACTGCGGCGGATATCATGAAGATCGCTATGGTGCGAGTGGCCAACCGGCTGAAGCAGGAAAATATGGCCTCCCGCCTGATCCTGCAGATCCACGACGAGCTTCTCATCGAAGCACCGGAGGAGGAAGCAGAGAAGGCCGCTATGATCCTTCAGGAGGAAATGGCGGCAGCGGCTCACCTGTCGGTGGCGCTGGAAACCGACTGCCACACCGGCACGGACTGGTACGAAGCTAAGTGATAGATCTCAGCTGAGGTTGAGATTAAAATGAGTTTTTCGAGGCTGTTGGCCGTCTGCTCTTGTGTTTGGTTCAGAGGATAGAAACATGCAGGGACAGAATGGCGGAGGACACCGGGGCATGGCTTGATAATAATGCCCGGTGTCGGATAGAAATAATGAAACAGGAGGGCAGGCCTATGAAGATTATCGGCGTGACCGGCGGCGTTGGAGCCGGCAAGAGCGAAGTGCTGTCTTATATTGAGAAGACCTATGGGGCCAAAACCATTCGCCTTGACGATGTGGCCCGGGATCTTCAGGAGCCCGGAGGCTTGCTGCATCCGGCGATGATCATGCTGTGCGGGCGCGATAAGGTGCTGCCCGACGGTCGGCTTGACCGGCCGGCCATCGCCCGGATGATTTATGAGGATCCGACCCTGCGCCATCGTATCAACGGGCTGGTCCATCCGGCGGTAAAGAACAAAACCCGTAAGCTGCTGGATCAGTTTAACGCTGAGGGCTGCCCCTATGTTTTTATCGAAGCCGCTCTTCTGATCGAAGATCATTATGATGAAATCTGCGATGAACTGTGGTATATTTATGCGGATAAGGCTGTGCGCCGGGAAAGATTGAAGGCTTCCCGGGGGTATGATGACAAAAAGATCACGGCCATCATGCACAGTCAGGCGGGAGATATGACCTTCCGGGCCCATGCCGATGTGGTGATCGACAACAGCGGGGCATTTGAGGAGACGGCCCGTCAAATTGATAAGAGGTTGATAATAACATGAGGCTTTGCAGTATTGCCAGCGGCAGCAGCGGCAATTGTATTTATGTGGGGAGCGACCATTCCCAGATTCTCATCGACGCCGGCATTTCCGGTAAGCGGATCGAAAATGGCTTAAATGAACTGGAACTGAAGACCGGCGACATCAACGGGATCCTGGTGACCCATGAGCATTCCGATCACATTCGGGGGATCGGCGTGCTGGCCCGGCGCTACGGCATCCCCATTTACGCCACAGCAGGCACACGGGCGGCCATGGAAAATATGACGGCCCTGGGAAAAATCTCACCGGAGCTTTTCCGTACTGTCAAGGCGGATGAGGATTTCACCATCGGGGATCTGACGGTGAAGCCCTTTGCCATTTCCCATGACGCGGCGGAGCCGGTTGGGTATCGCATCGAAAATGGCGGTCGCAGTACGGCGGTGGCCACGGATATGGGGCAGTACGATGACTACATCGTCAAATGCCTGCAGGGGCTGGATGTTCTCTTGCTGGAATCCAACCACGATGTCCGCATGCTGGAGGCCGGTCGTTATCCCTATTACTTAAAGAAACGTATCCTGGGGGATCACGGTCATCTGTCCAATGAGACAGCCGGGCAGCTTCTGTGCCGCCTGCTGCATGACGACATCCGCCAGGTGTTCCTGGGCCATCTGTCCCAGGAAAATAATTATGAAGCGCTGGCCTTCGAGACGGTCTGCTCCGAGGTGACCCTCGGGGACAATCCCTACAAAGCCGACGATTTCAGAATATCAATTGCTCACCGCGACGTGATCAGCGAACCGGTCGAGTTTTAGGAGGAGATTATGAATAAGACAATTATCACAGTTGTGGGCAAGGATGCCGTGGGCATCATCGCCAAGGTTTGCACTTACCTGTCCAACAATCAGGTTAACATTCTGGACATTTCCCAGACCATCGTTGACGGCTTCTTCAACATGATGATGATCGCAGATACCACAGGCTCATCCAAGACCCTGCAGGATATCCGTCATGAACTGGAGCAGATCGGGGATGAGATCGGCTGCGTGATCCGCGTGCAGCACGAGGATATCTTCAACAAGATGCACCGTATCTGATAATATATTGGGATAAGAGAAGAGTAGACCATGATTAATATTTACGAAGTAACCGAAACGAATAAGATGATCGAGGAGTCCAACCTTGACGTGCGGACCATCACGCTGGGTATCTCACTGCTGGACTGCATGACGGATGACCTGGATCAGCTTATCGAGAATATCCACACAAAAATCACCACAGTGGCCAGGGACCTGGTGAAAACAGGCCGCGATATCGAAGCCAAGTACGGTATCCCCATTGTGAACAAACGTATTTCCGTGACCCCCATTGCCATGGTGGGCTCATCAGCCTGCAAGACCTCCGATGATTATGTCCGCATCGCCAAGGTCCTGGATCAGTGTGCCCATGAGGTGGGCATCAACTTCCTGGGCGGTTATTCCGCTCTGGTATCCAAGGGCATGACCCGGGCAGATGAGCTGCTGATCCGGTCCATTCCGAAGGCTCTGGCCGAAACGGAATACCTGTGCAGCTCTGTCAATGTGGGCTCCACCAAGACCGGTATCGATATGGATGCCGTCCGTCTGATGGGCGAGGTCATCAAGGAAACCGCCGCCATGTCCGATATGGGCTGCGCCAAGCTGGTGGTGTTCTGCAATGCGCCGGATGACAACCCCTTCATGGCCGGTGCTTTCCATGGTGTCACTGAGGGTGATGCCGTCATCAACGTGGGCGTTTCCGGCCCGGGCGTTGTGAAGCATGCGCTGGAGAGCGTTCGCGGCGAGGGCTTTGAGGTCCTGTGCGAAACCATTAAGAAAACAGCCTTTAAGATCACCCGTGTCGGCCAGCTGGTGGCTCAGGAAGCCTCCCGTCGTCTGGGCATCCCCTTTGGCATCGTGGACCTGTCTCTGGCGCCCACACCGGCCATCGGTGATTCCGTCGGTGACATTCTGAAGGAAATCGGCGTTGACGAACCGGGTGCTCCGGGCACAACAGCCGCTCTGGCACTTCTCAATGACCAGGTCAAGAAGGGCGGCGTTATGGCCTCCTCCTACGTGGGCGGTCTTTCCGGTGCCTTTATCCCTGTCAGCGAGGACCAGGGCATGATCGATGCCGCTGTCTGCGGCGCTCTGACCCTGGAAAAACTGGAAGCCATGACCTGTGTCTGCTCCGTCGGTCTTGATATGATCG
>JAUNDG010000004.1:49400-145466 GCA_030526195.1 Lachnospiraceae bacterium | reverse complement strand
CAAGAAACTTCCATCTTGGGAGAGATGGGGGTGGAATTTACTTTTTCAAATGAGGTTGCCACCCGCTGCAATGAAATCTGTGCAATTTAGGGTTTGTATTATGAGCAAGTCATGTTATAATACTCAAGTATGAAAAATTTCATATAAGCCGGCGTGTCGGAATTGGTAGACGATGCAGACTCAAAATCTGTTGTCAGTGATGGCGTGTGGGTTCGAGTCCCACCGCCGGCATTATATTACCCCAGGAAAACATAGATTTTCCTGGGGTTTTCTATTTGCTGTCCAGGATGCTCAATCTCCCCTGGGGACAGATATTTCACTGCGGCCTCTGGCCGCAGAGCTTGCTTCTTGCTGTCCATTTGCCAATTCCGCCCGGCTGGACAGACTGCTTCCCGGCTCCCACAACTTACTTATCTGTCCGGATGGCAATCATCTCCCTGTTGGACAGATTTCATGGTGGCCCCCGCAGCTTGTTTGTCTGTCCGGATGGCAATCATCTCCCTGTTGGACAGAATTTTCCCTGCGACCGCTGGCCGCAGGGCTTGCTTCTTTCTGTCCATTAGCCAATTCCGCCCATCTGGACAGACTGCTTCCCGGCGCTCACATCTTGCCTGTCTGTCCAGAAGGCTGTTCTCAACCGACTGGACAGATTTCATGGTGGCGCCCGCAGCTTGCTTATCTGTCCGGATGGATATCTTCTCTCACGCGGACAGATATTTCACTGCGGCCTCTGGCCGCAGTTCTTGCTTCTTGCTGTCCATTAGCCAATTCCGCCCGGCTGGACAGACTGCTTCCCGGCTCCCACAACTTGCTTATCTGTCCGGATGGCAATCATCTCCCTGTTGGACAGATTTCATGGTGGCGCCCGCAGCTTGTTTGTCTGTCCGAAAGCATATCTTCTCCCAATCGGACAGATATTTCACTGCGGCCTCTGGCCGCAGGGCTTGCTTCTTTCTGTCCATTAGCCAATTCTGCCAGACTGGACAGATTTTTTCCCGGCACTCACGTCTTTCTCCTCTGTCCAAAAGACAATTTCACCCTAAGTGGACAGATTTCATGGTCGCGCCCGCAGCTTGCTCTTCTGTCCAAAAGGCAATTTCACCCGATTGGACAGATTTCATCGCGCCATTCGGCGCGCAACACCCCAAAAGCTTGATAAACACTGATCAATCCAAGAAACAAACAAGCATGAAAAACCGGGCGGCTGGATATCTCCAACCGCCCGGCTATCTTTTACTTGATATTGAATGAATCTTCTTCCGCCAATTACTTGATCAGAGAGATTGTGATGAACAGTGAAGCCAGTGTGTTGGCTACTGTTGACATACTCTTGATGAAGATATCGAGAGCAACGCCGACAACGTCTTTTCTTGTGTCGCCGACTGTGTCGCCGGTAACAGCAGCTTTGTGAGCGGCTGTACCTTTGCCGTGACCCTGAAGGGCACCGCTTTCGATGTACTTCTTAGCGTTATCGAAGGCACCACCGGAGTTACCCATGAACAGGGCTCTCGGGATAGCTGTGATAGTAGCACCGATCAGAAGACCGCCGACGAACTGAACACCGAAGAGCAGACCGCCGACAACCGGGATCAGGATGGACAGCAGTGACGGCACAACCATCTTCTTCAGAGCTTCGTTGGCAGCCATAGCGATCATCTTGTTGTAATCCGGTTTTACTGTGCCTTCAAGGACACCCGGGATAGACAGCATCTTGTCACCTTCGTCAGCCATGATCTTGGCAGCGTCGATGGTGTTGTCAGTCAGCATAGCTGAGAAGAATTCGATCAGAGCGCCACCGATCAGACCACCGGCGACAACGATGAAGGAAGCCATGTTCAGCATCGGCTCTTCGCCTCTGGCTGTATAGTTACCAACATAAGCAACGATCAGGGAAACAGCGGCGAAAGCAGCTGAACCGATAGCGAAGCCCTTGCCGATAGCGGCTGTTGTGTTACCGACAGAGTCAAGCTTGTCAGTGATAACACGGACCTTGGGATCCAGGTGGCAGGATTCTGCCAGACCGCCGGCGTTGTCGGCGATCGGACCGAAGGCGTCGATAGAAACTGTAGCGCCTACGAAGGACAGCATACCAAGAGCGGAAATGGCGATGCCATATGTACCGCAGATGCTGCCGGAGATCAGAAGTGAAACACCGATCAGAAGGATCGGATACAGACAGGAACGGGAACCGATGGCGTCGCCCTTTGTGATAACAAAGGCTTCACCTTCTGTAGCCATTTCAGCCAGTTTCTTTGTCGGAGCGTATTTATCGCTGGTGTAGTATTCTGTGATGCTGCCGATAGCGATACCGGAAGCGATACCCAGGATACTGGAAACCCACGGAGAAATCCAACCAAGCTTCATAGCCGGGATCACGAAGCCGCCCTGGCCAAAGACCATGTAGCAGGCAACCAGACCCAGGATAACTGTCAGACCGGCAGAAATCCATGTCGCCAGGTTAAGTTCCATAGACGGGTCATCGCCCATCTTACGAAGAGAAGCAAATGTCAGACCGACAAGACAACCGATCAGACCAACACCGGCCAGGATGACCGGGAACAGGATCATTCTGTTGAACATCTCATCAGAGATACCGGCATTGCCGCCGACGAACAGAGCAACAGCGATCATGATGGAAGCTGCGATGGTAGCCACGAAGCTTTCCAGAAGGTCAGAGCAGTTACCGGCGATATCGTTAACGTTGTCACCGATGAAGTCGGCGATGACGTTCGGCACACGGCTGTCATCTTCCGGCATGTCGTGACGGATCTTAGCCAGGATATCGGAAGAAATATCGGCAGCCTTTGTGTAGTTACCACCGGCAACACGGTTGAACATAGCAACGATTGAACAACCCAGTGAATAAGTTGTGATGCGCATGATTGTCGGGTTGCAGGGGAAACCTGTGATGATACCGGAGCCTGTGGCGTGCGGATCAACACCACCGATGATCAGGATGAGAATGAGGCCAAGAAGACCAAAGCCCTGAACAGCAAAACCGCTGACGCTGCCGCCGCAGAGAGCTGCTTTAACTGTTTCGCCAATGTTCATGGTTTCGCGAGCCTTGTTGGCTGTACGAACATTAGCATAAGTGGCGCTTCTCATACCGATGATGCAGACAAGGCTGCTCATCAGACCGCCGAGAAGGAATGTCAAACCACTGGTAGCCTCGATGAAAAGGCTGAAAACAACAGCCAGAACAATGTCAACAATGACAATGATCTTGAATTCTGACTTCAGAAACGTGGCTGCGCCGCTTCTGATGATGCCGGCCATTTCGACCATATCGTCTGTGCCTTCGCTCATTTTTTTAACTTTCAGGAAGTTAAAAAGGACATAGACCAATGCCACTACAACGACTGCCAGGACGGCATAATAGATTATTGAGTTACTCATACTGTACCTCCCACTTATATGGACAAATAAGCAGGCGAACTTTGGCTTTTTGGATTTGTCTGAAAAAAGACAAGCCAACTTCTCACCTGATTGTACTCTAACACAAACAGTGCTTATATTCAATTGCATTATGTACTGTTTTTTGTATACAATAACTAATTTTTGGTGTTTGCAATAAACAATACTGGACAATGTGTTATATATTACAATTCACTGTTCTTACCGCCTTATTCATTGCAAATACCTATAGAAACCCGCTCTCCTGCTATAAATCTTTCAAAAATAATTTAGCCGTGTTATAATTTTCTGAAACTTGCATTAACACAACTATCACATGGAAAAGAGACTGATTTATGGAAGAAAAAATCGTTTTCTGTAAAGGCGGCGGCTGTACAGCCAAGCTGGGTGCCGGCATTCTGGACCGGGTACTGAGCCGGCTGCCGAAGGCCGAAAAGGATGACAATCTCCTCATCGGCTTTGACAGCAAGGATGACGCGGCCGTTTATAAAGTGGCCGACGATGTGGCCATCGTTCAGACCCTGGACTTCTTCCCGCCGATGGTGGACGACCCCTATACCTTTGGTAAAGTCGCGGCCACCAATGCCTTAAGCGATATTTACGCCATGGGCGGCGAAGTGAAAACGGCCCTCAACATCGTCTGCTTCCCGGAAACCATGGATCTCAATATCCTGGGTGAGATCATGCGGGGCGGCAGCGAAAAGGTCATCGAGGCCGGCGGCACTCTGGTAGGCGGTCATTCCATCGCCGACACCGATGTCAAATACGGCCTGTCTGTCATGGGCACCGTACACCCGGATAAGATCTATGCCAACAACGGCGGTCAGCCCGGGGACAAGCTGATCCTGACCAAGCGCCTGGGCGTGGGCATCATCTGCACCGCCAACCGTGTGGGCGAAGCCTCACCGGAAGCCATGAACGCTGCGCTCGATTCCATGACAACCCTCAATAAATACGCCGCTCTGGCCGCCCGGAAGTACACCATCCACGCCTGCACTGACGTGACCGGTTTCAGCTTCCTGGGCCATCTCCACGAAATGATGGACGGCAAAAACTCCTGCATCATCGAGGCCGACAAAGTGCCGCATTTCCCGGAAGCCCGGGATTATGCCGATGAGTTCCTGCTGACAGCTGCGGCCCAGCGAAACCGTAATTACACCGGTCCCTTCGTCACCTTCGAAAATGTGCCCTTCTCCATGGAGGAGGTCCTCTTCGATCCCCAGACCTCCGGCGGCCTGCTCATTGCCGTTGCCCCTGAGGATGCAGACAAGCTGGAGGCCGAACTTCAGGAAATGGGGCTGCCGGCTGCCATCGTCGGTACCATCATCGACAAATGTGACACCGAGATCCGCGTCATAGGATAATCTCGTCTGACAAGCGACAACATCAGACGATGGCCATTTTTCATGACCCCTGACAAAAGTCACGATCTACCGTTACATCAACGCCATCACAATACAAGAACCTGACGCTCCGGCCGTAACACGGAGGGCCTCGGGAGACCCATTTTCTAAAGGAAATGAGTTTTTCGGCCAAAACCCCGCCGGGCGATCACTTTATAAAAAAGGAGAGACACTATGATCCAGGTCAATGCTATGGGCGATGCCTGCCCGATTCCCGTTGTAAAAACAAAAAATGCCATCAAGGAATTAAACGGCGCCGGCACAGTCGAAACACTGGTCGACAACGAAATCGCCGTTCAGAACCTTAAGAAAATGGCCTCTGTCAAGGGCTATGAAGCCACTTCCGAACAGCTGGGCCCCAATGAATTCAAGGTCACCATGGTGATCGGCGAAGGCGCTGCTGCCGATGACGCCGACGATACTGTTTACGAAGCCTGCGATATCACACCGCGCAAGAAGAAAATCGTGGTTCAGATCTCCGCCGACCATATGGGCGAAGGCGGCGAACAGCTGGGCAAGAACCTGCTGAAGGGCTTCATTTACGCGCTGAGCCAGCAGGATGTGCTGCCGGATACTATTCTCTGCTACAACGGCGGGGCTTCCATCACCTGCGAAGACTCTCCGGCTCTGGAAGATCTGAAGGCTATGGCCGCTGAAGGCGTTGAGATCCTGACCTGCGGCACCTGCCTTGATTTCTTCGGTCTGAAGGAAAAACTGGCTGTGGGCGAAGTCACCAATATGTACGTCATCGTTGAAAAGCTCAGCGGTGCCGATCTCATCATCCGTCCGTAAGCCTTCGATAGCATTATGAGAGAAAAGAAACCTTCCGTGGTCCTCTCCTTTGCGACCACGACTCAGGCCATGAAGGCCGAAAAATGTCTGTTAGACAACAAAGTGCCGGGACGCCTCATTCCCGTGCCCCGGGAGATTACAGCCGGCTGCGGTCTGGCCTGGAAGTCCCTTAAGGAGGACCGGGACCTGCTGATGGATGTGGTCAAAGCCAATGACCTGCCCTATCAGGCAGAAACCGAGCTTATGCTGGTGTAAATCGGCAAGGGTCCTTGACGGATGGCCGGACGGCCTTGTCACACACAACGAAACAAAAAAAGCGGTATCGATGACAGATTATCTATCATCGATACCGTTTTTTATCATATGGCGAATAACTCATTCGCAGTTTCGCACCCTCACTCCATCAAATCCTCCACCCGGCAGCCGAGCACCCTCGCCAGATTTTGCAAGTGATTGTACTGCGCATGATGAATATCATTTTTGCGCTGTTCGTAAAGCTGGATTGAACGAACAGACACTCCCGCTGCCGCCGCCAGCTGCGATTGCGAAAGCCCCAGGGCCTTTCGATAAGCCGCCAGTCGGGTCTCCTGCCGCTTGCGCATCAGTTCGTCAAACACTTCCACCGATTTCGACGGATCGGCCTCATGAAGCACCCCATAAAGGCGATCCAGGGTCTCGTATGTCAGACAAGACAAAATCACCGAAAATGATTTGTTGACATACCACTGGTAATACGCCAGAATCCATCCGATCCAAAAATCAGAGGACCGTCCAAATTCAATATATTCCTCATAAGCCGGCAACATCTGACCACACTGCGTCAGCACCTTACGCGCCAGCTCGATCCCGGACATCCCCGAAATCACACACACATCCCCCATCTCAAAGCGCTCGGAAAACTCGCTGACAAGAAATCTGTCGAGAAATGCCTGCCCGTCCATTTTCAAACCATGAACCGCATAATCAACAGCCCATCCCAGATTCTCCATGGCATCGCCCAGAAACACCTCATCGTAAGCGCGGATCATCATTTTTCACCCCCTGATTCAGGATATCTCGCACGTAGAGATCCTCATTTTCAAGCTGAAATGCCAGGCCATGGTTGTCAAGATAGGCATTGCGAGCCCTCACTTCCCGGCGCTGCCTCGCCCCGTGATAGAAACTCCCGTCCGCTATGATACATTTTTGAAAATGAATCTGCGAAAACGCTTTTGGACTGATCAATACAATCTGTTCGCCCAGTTCTCCAAGCGTCATGGCCTGTCTGAGCTGTCCCACGGAAATGGCATTGCTGAGAAAATCCTTGGCATAGGCAAAATATGAGTCATCAGCCCGATAACCCCTGATCACATCATAATTCGTCGTGTCCGGCAAAAATGTTTCCACAATATACTGATAGGCTTTGATCGCCAAAGGTGTTGTCTTCAAAAAGACGCGATTCTTCAAAAGAATAGCGATCCAGTTGAGGATGTGGTAGGGTTCTTTCCCCAGATTCAAAATGCGAAGACCGTTCATATCCAGGTCATACTGATTGACAAAACCATCGGATGCCACCGGGCAGGACCACTCTTTTGCCAGGTCCACATCCTCTGTGCAGTAGAATCCTCTGCCGTAGTCATTGTGCTCAGAGCCCGCCCCATAAACCGGTGTTTCAACGATCACCCGGGATCCGTGATATAAAATCATAAGCAGCACCTCCTCACTGCTACTATATCATTATAATGATACAGTAGCAATGAAGAGATGCTGCTTCCGTATATCTTTCAGATTACCTTCATTTTCAACCTCTTTATTTTCAACGGCCGATGATCATCCGCCAGAGCCCCTTGAGATAATGGCCGTTAGCCATTTCCACGAGTCCCTGCATGATACCGTCTTTCAAACCGCCCGAGATCTGCATGGAGCGGATCGGACCGCCGACGGAAGAGGCCAGAAACATCTTGAATTCCGGATTGTCTTCATCTGACGCGCCATCAAACCGCTTCGCCACTTTATTCACCGCAATGTTGTACATGATCTTCATGACAAAGCTGTGGTCTTTCATATCCTCCACGGTGCTTTCCATGGTGAACTCACCTTTGACCGGTTTCTTCGGCGGCTCGTATTTTCGTCCGAGCATGGCCTCCCATTCCGCCTGCTGCGGTTTGCCGGCGCAGGTTTCGTAGAAGCTCCCCTTCTGCCAGGCAGGAGCCGAAATTGTGGCGCCGTCGATGACAATGGGGACTGTCAGCCTGCCTGTCTTATGTGATGATTCTGAAAATGGGGTTGCTGATGCATCCGGCGTATCGACGATGATGGTATATTCGCCACCCGGAATGACCCATCCGCCGTCATGCCACACCGAAAAGGCGCGGTCATCAAGAGTAAAGAAAATGGTCCGGCTCTCTCCGGCCTCCAGATAGACTTTCTCAAAAGCCTTCAGTTCACGGAGGGGACGATGCAAAGTGTCAGATGAAAATGCCGGGGCTGCTACATAAAGCGGCACCACCACGTCGCCGGCGCGATTGCCGGTGTTGGTGACTGTCACAGACAAGCGACAACGCATTTTGCTATCAGTTGTTCCGCTGGTTGTCTCGACACCGGTATCCTCTGATGCGGTACAAAGCGGTCTAGTGTTTACCTCGTTGTCAGCAGTCATTACTGTCAGATCACTAAAGGCAAAGTTTGTGTAGCTGAGGCCGTAGCCAAAGGGCCATCTGACCTTAACGCCGGCTTTGTCATAATACCGATAGCCAACATAAATCCCTTCTTCATAGAGAGCATCCTCTGTTGTAAAGCGGACACTCGCAATACCCAGAGGGCACGCTGTCCGCTTCTCTACTTGCTCGTGAACCGCAGCTACCTTCGGTAGCCCATCAGCAGGGGCTTTTACCCCTGCTGATGCAAGCTTCCCCCGTAACCCCCGCTTAAGACTCTGCGTCTTTGAAGCGGGGGAATGCTTGCTGCAGTTCAAATAACACTCTGAAGAGGGCACATCCTCGTAAGAAAATGGCCAGCTTTCAGCCAGTCGGCCTGAGGGATTGGCCCGTCCGTAAAGAAGATCGGCAATGGCTTCGCCGCCGGCCTGGCCCGGCAGACCCATGTAGAGAATGGCCTTGACATTATCGGCCCAGGGGCATGCCACAGGGGCGCCGCAAAGGAGGACGACAACGGTGTTTGGATTAGCGGCAGCCACGGCTGCGATCAGTCGGTTATGACCTTCGGGCATGTTCATATCCTCTCGGTCAAAGCCTTCGGATTCGTAACGTCCCGGCAGTCCCGCAAACACTACCGCCACCTCGGCTTCTTTAGCGGCTTCCACCGCCTCAGCGATCAACGCCTCATTGGTATCACCCCGCTCTTCACAACCGGCGGCATAAACAGCCCCCGGCAGGAAATCCAGGGGTTCACTCAGCTTCGTGGCATTGATGTGGCTGGAGCCGGCGCCTTGATAGCGCATGTTTTTAGCCATGGCTCCAATCACCGCCAGCTTCGTGCCTTCCTGCAGGGGAAGGATCTTCTTACCGACGCTCACAGGCCCATTTTCATAAGACACCGTACGATCACGTCCGTTGCTCTCATCAATAACAGCTCCCACTGATTCATTTCCAAAAGAATCAACACCCAAAGACTCACTTTTAAATAGCGCCGCGCCTTTGTCGATAGGATTGTTCTTTAAAAGGACAGCTCCGGCGATGGCGGCTTTCTTCGCCAGCTCGTGGTGGGCGTCATAGTCGCATTTTCGGCCGTCGGCAACCCATTTTTTGTGAGTCTCCTCGGCGCGGAGAACCAGGTTCAGAATGCGGCGGACGCTGTTGTCGACGCATTCCGCCGGCAAAGAGCCATTTTCGACGGCAGCTTTGACGGCCTTTTCCATGTAGTTGCTGCCCCCCGGCATGTTGAGATCACAGCCGGCCCGGAAGCCTTCGATGCGATCGTTCATGGCGCCCCAGTCGGTGACCACCATGCCCTCAAAACCCCATTCATCCCGGAGGATGTCCGTCAGCAGTTCTTTATGATCACTGGCGTGAATACCGTTAAGCTTCGGGTAAGAGCACATCAGGGTGGCGGGCTTCCCCTCCTTCACCGCGATCTCGAAGGCGGTCAGATACAGCTCGCGCAGGGTGCGGTCATCGATAATGCCGTCCGAAGTGAAGCGCTTCAGCTCCTGGGAATTCACGGCAAAGTGCTTAAGACAGGATCCGATGCCCTCGCTTTCCATGCCGCGGATGAAGCCCGCTGCCATTTTCCCGGCAAGATAGGGATCCTCGCTGAAATACTCAAAATTCCGGCCACACAGCGGATTGCGCTTTAAATTCGCGCCGGGCCCCAGCACAAGACCCACGTTCTGGTCGCAGGCCTCCTCCGCCATGGCACGCCCGATCATTTCCGTGAGAGAAGGATCCCAGCTTGAGGCCGTGGTGACCTCCGCCGGAAAACAGGTGGCCGGCCGGGAGTCATTGATGCCCAGCATGTCGCCGGTATTCTCCTGCTTCCGCAGCCCCAACGGGCCGTCGCACATGAAAAGCGCCGGGAAGTCATACTTCTCAAAAGTCTTTGTCTGCCAGAAATTCGCCCCCGTGCAGAAGGCGATCTTGTCTTTCAGGGACATCTGAGCCACCAGGCGGTCTATCTTCTTCTTTCTTTCTGTCTCTGTCATATTATCTTTCCCAATAATATACACACACATCTTTCAGTGCACGCTGTCTGCATCGCTGCTAACTCATATGCCAGTGCTCTCTTTGATAAATCCTGAGCAGTAAGCTTAAGACTCTGCGTCTTTGAAACAGGGGAATGCTTGCTGCAGTTCAAAATCAATTACCTGATATGAAAGAATCAGGCTTGAACCGGCTCATTATCCAGCCGGATTGGCTCCTCTTCCCTTGTCAGCGTCCCTGCGAAGGCATCATCCATACAGGTCTTCAGCACCTGAAGGTCCTGTATTGCCTCCGGATAATAGGGCATGATGGGCCAGGTGTGGATCATGTCATCCCGCAGATACAGCCGGCAGTTGTGGCCCGCCTTTTTCAGCTTATCAAACATGATGAGACTATCATCCCGCAGGATTTCTGCCGTGGATGCCCACAGGTGAATCGGCGCACAGCCCGCAAAATCCCCATAATATGGCGCTGCCAGCGGATGGCGCACCATTTCCTTGTCCCGACTCTGCAGATAGCTGCCGTAGACCTCCTCGGTCAGGTCGCTCACGATGTATTCCGTTTCCAGATTTTCCGTGTAGCTTGGCAGCACCTCATCATACTGCACGCAGGGGGACAGGCAAATACCCGCGGCCGGCATGGAAAGCTGTGCCGCCTTGATCTGCAGCAGCACACTCAGCACCAGATTCCCGCCGGCACTTTCCCCGAGAAGCAGGATATTCTCCGGTGCATAATCCTGAAGCAGGGCTCGATAAGCCGCAAAAGCATCCTCGGGAGCCGCCGGAAAGGGATGCTCCGGTGCCAGCCGATAGTCCGCCGCTGCCACGTTATACCCGGCATGGGCCGCCAGGTACCCGGTAAAGGACCGGCGGGTTTGGGGACTTCCCACCACAAAGCTGCCTCCGTGGAAATACAAAATGATGCGGTCCGTTGGATTCTCCTCACAGGTCAGAAACTCCGCCGGCACACCGTTAAGCATTGTCTCCGTGATCGTCACTGACCCGGGTGCCACAGCCGGACGGCTCCGTCTGGCCTCCCGCTCCCTGAGCGCCGGATAATCCGGTGTTTCTCCTGTTACATAATGCCGCATGCCTTTGCGGCAGACCTGGCAGGCTAAAGTGTGTCTGATACTCATATTTACCTCAATTGACGGTCAAAAGTTGCGGATGCAATAGAGGTATTATACACACAAATAGCACTTGTCTGCACATGCTTTTACCGCAAAAGATAGCTTATCTGCCATTCTCAGCAGCTCACAAATGCCTTCACAAACGCCATAACACCGTCTGTGTCCTCGGGACAAACAGACGGTGTTGCGTATACATGCTGTGAGTAAAGCGGACACTCGCAATACGCTTCGCTCCTTGCTCGTGAACCGCCGCTACCTTCGGTAGCCCATCAGCAGGGGCTTTTACCCCTGCTGATGCGAGCATTCCCCCGCTTAAGACTCTACGTCTTTGAAGCGGGGGAATGCTCGCTGCGGTTCAGTTTTCCTGTGCGGTTTCTGATGATACCCGCTTACTGTGGCAGGCCCCCTTCATGGCGCACTGCCCGCAGGCACAGCCGCAGGAGGATCGCCCTGCCTTTTTATTGCGGTAGATGTGTCTCACGATGAGGGCCACAACTGCCACAAGCACCACTGATATAACAAGATTCCCGCCATTCATCGACAGCCAGTTACTCAGCCCATTCATCATATTGTCACCTCTTTTCTGTTTTGTTTTGTGCATAACCGGGATTTGTCCGCAACGGCCCGATACTCTTTCTTAATAAAGAGCATGTAAAGCATCACCGCCAGCAAGACAACAGCCGCTGCAAGCCCCACCGGCTGAACATTGCCACTTGCCAGGCGACCAAACTGATTCACCATGAGCGCCACCACATAGGCGAACCCGCACTGATAGCCGATGGCAAACCAGGTCCATTTTGGACTGTTCATTTCCCGTTTGATGGCACCGATGGCCGCAAAGCAGGGTGCGCACAGCAGGTTGAACACCAGGAACGCATAGCCGGACACTTCGGTGAATGCCTGAGCCAACGACTGCCAGGCCGTCAAAGAGCCATTTCCGTAAAGAATGCCCATGGTGCCCACGATGTTCTCCTTGGCCACAAGGCCCGTGATGGAGGCAACCGCTGCCCGCCAGTCGCCAAAGCCCAGGGGTGTGAAGATCCAGGCGATGCTGCGGCCGAGGGCGGCCAGGATGGAGTTCTCCAGTTCGTGTTCTTCCAGCATCCGGAAGCCGTCGGCGGTGAAGCCAAAATATGTCGCAAACCAGATGACGATGGTGGATAAGAGAATGATGGTGCCGGCTTTTTTGATAAATGACCAGCCCCGCTCCCACATGGCCCGCAAAACCTGGCCGGGGGTCGGCAGATGGTAGGCCGGCAGCTCCATGACAAAGGGTGCCGGATCGCCGGCGAACATTTTTGTCTTTTTCAGGATAATACCGGAAATGATGATCGCGGCCATGCCCACAAAGTAAGCGGAGGTGGCCACCCAGGCGGAGCCGCCGAAAATGGCCCCGGCAATCATGGAGATAAAGGGTACTTTGGCACCGCAGGGCATGAAGGTGGTCGTCATGATCGTCATGCGGCGGTCGCAGTCATTTTCGATGGTGCGACTGGCCATGATGCCGGGCACGCCGCAGCCGGTGCCGATCAGCATCGGGATGAAGGATTTGCCGGAAAGGCCAAACTTCCGGAAGACACGGTCCAGCACGAAAGCGATACGGGCCATGTAACCGCAGGCCTCCAGGAAGGCCAGCAGAAGAAACAGCACCAGCATCTGGGGCACAAAGCCAAGAACCGCGCCCACGCCGGCCACGATACCGTCAAGCACCAGAGCCTTCAGCCAGTCGGCGGTGTGAAGGGCATCAAGCCCCTGCTCCACCAGTGCCGGAATGCCGGGGATCCACAGGCCGTAAGCAGCCGGATCCGGCTCCTCGCCCACATTTTCGATCAGCTCTTTTGCCGCTTCATAATCTGCCATGGAGGCGGTTACCTCTGTGAGCTCCAGAGTTTCCTCATCCTCCACCATGAAAGAGAACGTGTCACGGGGCGGCTGACCCATTTCCGCAACATAGGCCTCGTAGCCCTCCACGATCGCGGAGGCTTCGGCATAACTCTCAGCCACTTCCCCGTAGCCGCCGTCATTGATGAGATGGAACCCGTCCCCGAAAATGTTATCGTTGGTGAAATCCGTGGCCGCAGCGCCCACGCCCACCATGGAGATCCAGTAAACCAGGAACATGATGGCGGCGAAGATCGGCAGGCCCAGCCACCGGTTGGTCACCACCCGATCGATCTTGTCGGACACAGACAGGCGGTCCGCCCGCTGCTTCCGATAACAGGCCTTGACCATGGCGGCAATGGCCTGATAGCGCTCGTTCGTGACGAGGCTTTCCGCATCGTCGTCAAGCGCCTCCTCCACGGCGGCGATGGCGGACTCGATGGAAGCCTGGATCTCCTCAGACAGCGCCAGCTGCTCCATCACCTTGGGATCCCGCTCAAACACCTTCACCGCATACCAGCGCTGCTGTTCCTTTTGAAAATGGGTCAGCGCCTGCGTTTCGATATCGGCGATCACCCGCTCCATCGCTGTCGGGAAGGTCAGTGCGGGCAGTGTCCGCAACATTTTGGCCGCTTCAATGGCCGCCTCTGCAGCCTCGGAAATGCCCTGCCCTTTCAGCGCGGAAATCTCCACCACCCGGCAGCCCAGGCGATCGGAAAGACGGGCTGTGTCGAGGACATCGCCACTTTTACGGACCACGTCCATCATATTGACCGCCACCACCAGGGGAATGCCAAGCTCGGCGAGCTGTGTGGTGAGGTAGAGGTTCCGTTCCAGGTTGGTGCCGTCGATAATGTTGAGGATCACGTCAGGGCGCTCGTTGATGAGGTAGTTCCGGGCCACCACTTCTTCCAGGGTGTAGGGTGACAGGGAATAAATGCCGGGGAGGTCCGTCACAATCACATCGTCGTGCTTCTTAAGGCGTCCCTCCTTTTTCTCAACGGTCACGCCGGGCCAGTTGCCGACGAACTGATTGGCACCGGTCAGTGCGTTAAAGAGTGTCGTTTTCCCGCAGTTCGGGTTGCCCGCCAGGGCCATGCGTATTGTCATAGAAAATCCTTTCTGCCCTTATGGGCTTTGAGCTGGTGGCTGTCAGCGGTGTTTGTCATCACTAACTTCAGCCTGAAAAAAAATAAATTACGTTGTTTCTTCCACTTCGATCATGGCCGCATCTGCCTTGCGCAGCGATAAGGCGTAGCCTCTGACCGTCAGTTCAAGGGGATCTCCCAGGGGGGCTACCTTTCGCACATAAACCTCTGTGCCCTTAGTCAGCCCCATATCCATGATGCGACGCTTCACAGCTCCTTGCCCGTGCAGCTTCACGATCACGGCAGATGAGCCGATGGTGATGTCTTTTAATGTTTGCATGTTTACCTCTTTTCGTTTTCTTTATTGACAGCCGCTTGGTTCACACGTAGTTGATCCGTAAGCGACTGATTTGTTCTCTGTCAGTTAATCTGTCGGCAGCCGTTTTATGAGCCGTCAATAACTTGCCGGCGGCTGATTTGTCCTCCGTCAGTTGATTTGCAGGCTAATGACCGGTGGTTACACCATGATCTTACCGGCCAGCTCCCGGCTGACCGCCACCCGGCTTTCCTTCACCTTGATGATCAGGTTTCCGGCCAGGGCATTGACGACACTGACCTCGCCGCCCACATGAAAGCCGAGATTTTCCAGGTGACGCCGCACCTCCGGCTTGCCGCCGATCCGTTTGATGGTCTGCTCTTCTCCTAATGTTGCCAAATGAAGGGGCATCATATCTCTCCTTTCTTCAATGCATCCGTGGGAACTCACAACATACCTAGTTCCCGCCGTTGCTTCTTAATGCTTAACCAGGTTTTGTTACTCGAAAATGGGGCTCTTGTCGGGACCGCTTCTTTCTTTACCCTCCGCACCCGCGTATGTTAGTTTGTACTAACTCAAAATCTGAAAAAATGGTCAGTTCCTCACTATCATCGCCGTCGGCCTTGCCTCGGGTCGTTAGTTAGTGTTTCCTAACCATTTGCCAGTATAGTTAGTTGAAACTAATTTGTCAACTACTATTTTTTGTATTTTTATGCATCCCTCACCTTAGGCTCCAACCCTTTGACGTGTGGGCTATTGACTGACCTTCATTATTAAGAAGGAAGATCTTCTTGTCGATGCCTCCGGCATAACCGGTAAGGCTCCCATTTGTCCCCACCACTCGGTGGCAGGGCACGATGATGCCGATGGGGTTATGCCCCACAGCACCGCCCACGGCCTGTGCCGACATCCTCTCCCGCCCGAGGCGCTCGGCAGCGACCTTGGCGATAGCGCCATAGGTTGTGGTCTCTCCGAATGGAACGGTTAACATAATTTCACATATCAGTTTCTGAAATTCAGACCCGTAAATCCGCAGCGGTGGCGGAGCGCCGGGATCATTTCCCTGAAAATAGGTGGAAAGCCAGCGTTTGGTCGTCTCGAAAACTGCCCGGGCATTGTTATCAAAGGTACCATTATTCGCGCTGTTGCCCTCTGCTCTATCGTTTTCTACCGCTTTGCCTTCTATCTCGATTGCTCCCGGCAAAGACATATTGGCTTTAGTGGTACTGTCTTCAAGATTGGCAAACTTCCACTTCTTCGATTTCAACAGCGCCTGATCATATTTCTGGCCGTCGAACCAGAGGCCGATGAGAGCTTCCCCATCAGAGGCGACTGTGAGATTGCCAAGAGGAGAATCAAAATGATCAAGATAAACCGGCTGTGCCATGTAACGCCATTTCCTTTCTCATAATCAATACAGATACACACAATGTTCCCGACATACACTATCCGCTTCGCTGCCTGATGCAGCTCCTAAAAGCGTAGGCAAGCTTGCTGCAGTTCAGATGATAATGGATGATAGAAAAACGACCGACAGCCGGGCTGTCGGTCATCACTATTCTGCTATCAAATATAAGAGACTGTCTCTGACAGATCCTTGCGGCTGTCATGGTTGGCCAGCGGGCCGGCACCTTCGGCGGCATAGCCAAGGTCCATCAGCATCACGACCTTTTCATTGGCCGGCAGACCCAGGGCTTCGGCTGTCTTGTCCGGATCAAAGAAATTGAGCCAGCAGCTGTCAACACCTTCATCGGCAGCGGCCAGGATCATCTGTGTGGCCACGATGGTGGCATCCTCGGCGCCTGAATTGATCTTGTCACCCGGATAGGTGAAGACATTGTCAGCATCATAAGTGACCACCAGCACTGTGGGGGCACCATAACGGCAGGGTGTGCAGCTGTCGATCTTGGCCAGAGCCTCAGCTGACTGAGCCACATAGATGTGCTGTTCCTGCAGGTTCTTGGCTGTGGGGGCCAGACGACCGGCATTTAAGATAGCCTCAAGAGACGCTTTATCGACCTGACGGTCTGAATATTTTTTGCATGAATAACGTTTGGCGATAACTTCTTTAAATTCCATAATTTTACTCCTTTCCTGACTGTCCTGCGAAAGGACAGCGATGCCTCAGCATCATTTCCTATTATACGCCTCATTTCTCAATGCGACACACTCATTTGTATCGGAAAATAATTTTTACACAGTATTGAAAAACTGTTTGGGACTACTTTTTTCCGGAATACTCAACTGCATCTTCCAAATCTAAAAATCTGTCTCCTATATTCATCTTGACAAGGGGGGCATTTATCGTAAAATGAATGTTGGTAATAGACATTCTGATGTCTATTCAGCGAAAGGTCTAGCGGAAAAACCATTTCCGTAAAAAGCTCATCGGACAGGGCTGACCACTGCCGAAGCGGCGCATGCCGCGTATTGATCGAGTTAGAAGCTCAATTTTATAAGTTGGTTACTTAACAACCCGTGCCACCGTGCACACCACTTGTGAAACGTTCAATAAGCAGTCCAGTGTTTTGCTGAAAGACTCAATAACGAATCGTTTATTATCATTTTAAGAAGATAATGGCAGAGCCGGCGTTACTTTCTCTGCTCTTCTGTTTCTTATGATATGACAAGCAGTGTTCACATACGGGAACACTGCTTTTTTTATTGCTTTTGTACGGAGGAATTGTCTTATGGATATGACAAATCAGAAGCGCGCCCCGCTTTACGAAGCGCTTGAAAGATTCCGCCGTCAGAGAGTTGTGCCCTTTGACGTTCCCGGTCATAAAAGAGGCCGCGGCAATCCGGAGCTGGTGGAGCTGCTGGGACAGCGCTGCGTCGGTATCGACGTGAACTCCATGAAGCCGCTGGACAACCTGTGCCACCCGGTGTCCATCATCGCCGACGCGGAAGCGCTGGCCGCCGATGCCTTCGGTGCCGCCCATGCCTTCTTCATGGTCGGCGGGACCACATCCGCGGTTCAGGCCATGGTCCTCTCCGCCTGCAAGGCCGGTGAAAAGGTCATCCTGCCGCGCAATGTTCATAAGAGTGCCATCAATGCCCTGGTATTGTGCGGGGCGGAACCAGTGTACATCGATCCGAAGGTCGATACACGCTTGGGCATTCCTCTGGGCATGGAGCTGGCGGATGTGAAGAAGGCCATGGAGGAAAATCCCGATGCCAAGGCGCTTCTTATCAACAACCCGTCCTACTACGGCATCTGCTCTGACCTGCGGTCTTTGGTTAAACTGGCCCACGAACACAACATGCTGGCCCTGGTGGATGAAGCCCACGGTACGCATTTTTATTTCAGCGATGAACTGCCCGTTTCCGCCATGGAAGCCGGCGCGGATATGGCCTCCGTTTCCATGCATAAGTCCGGCGGTTCTCTGACACAGAGCTCACTGCTCCTGACCGGCCCGGCCATGAATGCCGGCTATGTCAGCCAGATCATCAACCTGACACAGACCACCAGCGCTTCCTACCTGCTGATGTCCAGCCTTGACATTTCCCGCCGAAATCTGGCACTCCGCGGGAAGGCATCCTTTGAAAAGGTGGCCCGCATGTCCGAGTATGCCCGCCGCGAGATCAATGACATTGGTGGTTATTATGCCTACGGCCGGGAGCTCATCAACGGCTCCAGTGTTTACGATTTTGACGTCACAAAGCTGGCGGTCCTGACCTCTTCCATCGGCCTGGCCGGTATCGAGGTCTATGACATGCTGAGGGATGAATACGATATTCAGATCGAGTTCGGCGATATCAGCAACATTCTGGCGTATATCTCCATCGGCGATTCTCTGCAGGACATCGAACGCCTTGTGGGGGCTCTGTCCGATATCGCCCGCCAATATGCCGCACCGAAGAAGGATATCTTCTCCGCCGAATACATCTCACCGAAGGTCTGTGCCTCACCGCAGGCCGCCTTCTACGCCGACAAGGAATCTCTGCCGCTTAAGGAAACCTGCGGCCGCATCTGCGCCGAGTTTGTCATGTGCTATCCTCCGGGTATCCCGATCCTGGCGCCGGGCGAAATGATCACCGACGAGATCCTGGACTACATCATTTACGCCCGTGAAAAGGGCTGCTCGATGCAGGGTCCGGAAAGCCTTGACATTTCCAGACTGAATGTCCTGAAGGAGGGCACTTACTGATGGCTTATTGGTACGAAGAAATGCACACCGGCAATGTGAAAATGGGCATCCGGGTCGAAAAACAGCTGTGCAGCGAAACAAGCGAATATCAGCGCATTGAGGTCTTTCAGTCTCCGGAGTTCGGCCGATTCCTGGCGTCCGACGGCAGCGTCATTTTCTCAGAGGCTGATGAATTTACCTATGATGAAATGATCGTGCACGTCCCCATGGCCGTTCATCCCAACGTTCAGCGGGTGCTGGTCATCGGCGGCGGTGACGGCGGTGTTGCCCGCGAATTGTCCCATTATGACGAGATCGAGGCCATCGACGTTGTGGAGCAGGATAAGCTCTTTATCGACGTCTGCAAGACCTGGTTCCCGGACAATGCCTGCGGTCTCGACGACCCGCGTGTCACGGTCTATAACGAAAATCCGCTGCGCTTCTTAAGATCCCGCAGCAATTATTATGATCTGATCATCAACGACTGTACCGATCCCCTGGGCCATGCCGCCGGCATGTTCACCAAGGAATTCTACGGCAACTGCTATCGGGCCCTGCGCACCGACGGCATTATGGTCTATCAGCACGGCAGCCCCTTCTACGATGAGGACGAGGAATCCTGCCGCGCCATGCATCGCAAAGCCTTCAAGAGCTTCCCGATCCACCGGGTCTATCAGGCTCACATCCCGACCTGTCCGGCGGGCTACTGGCTGTTTGGCTTTGCCTCAAAACAGTATCACCCCATCCGGGATTTTGATGAAAAGCGGTGGGATGACCGCCACATCAAAACCTGGTATTACACCACGCATTTGCATCGCGGAGCTTTCCTGCTGCCGCGTTATGTCGAAGATCTCTTAAAAGAGGAGGAAACAAGATTATGAGTCGAGTATTAGTGATTGGCTGCGGCGGCGTGGCACAGGTCGCCATCAAAAAATGCTGCCAGAACAGTGCCGTTTTCACAGAGCTGTGCATTGCCAGCCGGACCAAGTCAAAATGTGACGCCTTAAAGGCTGAGATGGAGGGCAAGACCTCTACCGTCATCACAACAGCTGAAGTCGATGCCGACAAGGCCGAAAATGTCGTCGCTCTTATCAAAGAATACAAGCCGGATGCCGTCCTCAACGTGGCCCTGCCCTACCAGGATCTGGCCATCATGGACGCTTGTCTTGAATGCGGCGTTCACTACATCGACACCGCCAACTATGAACCGGAAGACACTGATGATCCCAAGTGGCGTGCTATCTACGAAAAACGCTGCGAAGAAAAGGGCTTCTCCGCCTACTTCGATTATTCCTGGCAGTGGGCCTACGACGAGCGCTTCAAGGAAGCCGGCCTGACAGCCCTTCTGGGCACCGGCTTCGACCCGGGCGTCACCTCCGTCTTCACAGCCTATGCCAAAAAGCATTACTTCGATGAGATCCACACCATCGACATCCTGGACTGCAACGGCGGCGACCACGGCTACCCGTTCGCCACAAACTTCAACCCGGAGATCAACCTCCGCGAAGTGTCCGCCCCGGGCAGCTACATGGAAGACGGCCGCTGGATCGAGATTCCGGCCATGTCCATCAAGCGCGAATATGACTTCCCGGAAGTCGGCAAGAAGGACATGTACCTGCTGCACCACGAAGAAATCGAAGCTCTGGGCCGCAATTTCCCGGAAGTCAAGCGTATCCGCTTCTTCATGACCTTCGGCCAGAGCTATCTGACACACATGACCTGCCTTGAAAATGTCGGCATGCTGTCCACAACACCGATCAACTTCAACGGCCAGGAGATCGTCCCGATCCAGTTCCTGAAGGCTCTGCTGCCGGATCCGGCCTCCCTGGGCCCGCGCACCGTCGGCAAGACCAACATCGGCTGCATCTTCACCGGCATCAAAGACGGTAAAGAAAGAACGATCTACATCTACAACGTCTGCGATCACCAGGCATGCTACCGCGAACTGGGCTCTCAGGCCATCAGCTACACCACAGGTGTGCCGGCCATGATCGGCACAGCCCTGGTGGTCAGCGGTGTCTGGGACAAACGCGGCGCCCTGACCACAGACGAATTCGATCCGGATCCGTATATGGCCATGCTGAACGAATACGGCCTGCCCTGGGTCGTTGATGAAGCGCCGGCAACCGTCGAATAATCCACGCAAACTGACAAATGGCTGTCCGAGACGATCATTTCCGCCGGACAGCCGTTCATTTTTTAGAAAATGATGCTGCCTAAGGCCATCACACGGAGGTTTTCCCGCCGCTTCATTTTCGAAAAAAGAGACATCACTTATGCCCACAAAGATCAATGCACTGAACACACCGGTCTACGTTATCGACGAAGGCCGTATCAAACATAACCTGGAGATCCTCAAGGGTGTCGAAGAGCGCACCGGCTGCCACATCCTGCTGGCCCAGAAGGCATTTTCGGCCTTCGCTCTCTACCCACTCATCGGCTCCTACATCTCCGGCGCCACCGCCAGCGGCCTCTATGAAGCCCGCCTGGCCCACGAGGAGATGACCACCGGCCGCCACGAAAATCACGTCTTCGAGCCGGCCTTCACCGATGCCGAGATGGCCGAGATCGTCACGATCTGTGACCACATCTCCTTCAACTCCCTGCGCCAGCTGGAGCACCATCGCCCCGCCTGGGAAAAGGCCGGCGTCAGTGTCGGCATCCGCATCAATCCGGAGCACTCCACGCAGGACCACGCCATCTACGACCCCTGCGCCCCGGGCTCCCGCCTGGGCGTCCGCCGCTGTGACATGCCCGACCACCTGCCTGCCGGCGTTGAGGGGATCCATTTTCATACCCTGTGCGAGCAGGGCGCCGAGCCTCTGGCGGAAACGGTCCGGGTGGTTGAGGAAAAATTCGGCCCGCTCCTCAGGGAAGCCAAATGGATCAACTTAGGCGGCGGCCACCACATCACCCGGGATGACTACAACCTGCCGCTCCTGGAAGAGACCATCCGCCACTTAAAGGACACCTACGACGCCGAGATCTACCTGGAGCCGGGCGAAGCCTTCGCCCTCAACGCCGGGTATCTTGTCACCACCGTGATGGACATCGTCGACAACACGCTGCCGATCCTCATTCTCGACGCGTCGGCCGCCTGCCACATGCCCGATGTTCTGGAAATGCCCTATCGCCCGCCTCTTAAGGACTCCGGTATGCCGAATGAAAAGGCCTACACCTGTCGTCTCGGCTCCCGCACCTGCCTTTCCGGCGATATCATCGGCGATTACAGCTTCGACACGATGCCCGCCATCGGCGATCGCCTCTATTTCGAGGACATGGCCATCTACTCCATGGTCAAAAACAACACCTTCAACGGTATGCCGCTGCCCGACATCGCCATCATGGACGAAAATGGCGACTGCCGCGTCATCCGCCACTTTGATTATCACGATTTTAAGGAGCGTCTGTCATGAACATTCCGAAAGACCCCACCGGCCTCACCATGCCGGCTGAATACGAGCGCCACGACGGCACTCTCATGATCTGGCCCGTCCGGCCCGGCAGCTGGGGCAAAGATCCGTCTGAAGCGCAGAAGGCCTTCACCGCCATCATCAATCACCTGGCCGACCACGAAAAGGTCTATCTCCTGGCCGAGCCGGCCGATGCTGAGGATGTGGCCGCTCGTTTTGCCGACAAGGCTGCCGTTACTGTCCTGCCCATCGAAACCGATGACGCCTGGGCCCGTGATGTGGGCCCGACCATTGTTGTGGGGGATGCTTCTTCGGCTGACCCTTCCGCCACGGCAGCAGAAAGCCAGACAGACAGGGTGGCTGACGAACAGATCAACACCGACATCGACACAACTAACGTCGGCTCCGCCGAAAAAGTCGCCGGTATCTCCTGGCAGTTTAACGCCTGGGGCGGCACCTATGACGGTCTTTACGCCGAGTGGGATAAGGACGACGCCGCTGCCGCTGCCTTCTGTCAGGCCATCCATATGCCCGTCATCCGCTATAACGATTTTGTCCTGGAGGGTGGCTCTATTCACACCGACGGCGACGGCACGCTGATGGTCACCGAAAGCTGCCTCTTAAGCCCGGGACGCAATCCGTCACTGTCTAAGGAAGAGATCGGCGACTGCCTCATGAAGGCTCTGGGCGCCAAGAAGGTCCTGTGGCTGCCCTGCGGCATCTACAACGACGAGACCAATGAGCACGTCGACAACGTCTGTGCCTTCATCGCCCCCGGCGAAGTCGTTTTAGCCTGGACCGATGATGAAAATGATCCTCAGTATGCCATGTCCAAGGCGGATCTTGACTATCTGGAGAGCGAGACCGACGCCCGCGGTCGCAAGATCACAGTTCACAAGCTGCCGATTCCCGATCATCCGGTCCTCATCAACGAAGACGATATGGCCAATTTCGTCTTTGAGGAAGGCGAGGACAACCGCGAGGTCGGCGAACGCCTGGCCGCCAGCTACGTCAATTTCTATTTTGCCAACGATATTATTCTGGTACCGCAGTTCGGCGGTGACAATGTCCCCTCCGACGAGCGCGCCGTTACTATCCTTCAGGAGCTCTGCCCCGACAGAAAGGTCATCGGCATCGATGCCCGCGCCATTCTGACCGGCGGCGGCAACATTCATTGCATCACTCAGCAGATTCCCCAAGGAGGCTTATCATGTTAACCTGTGTCGCTGCTATCCAGATGAACTGTTCTGCATCTGTTGACGACAATATCGCCCACGCCGACGCGCTGGTCCGCAAGGCCGCTGCCGAGGGCGCTCAGATCATCCTGCTGCCGGAGCTCTTTGAGAGACCGTATTTCTGTCAGGAAAGACGCTACGAATACTACGATTTTGCCCTGTCCGTCGACGATAACCCGGCGGTGCAGCATTTCTCAAAGGTCTGTGCCGAGCTGGGCGTCGTTATGCCCATCAGCTTCTACGAGCGCGACGGCAACGTCCTCTACAACTCCATCGCCATGATCGACGCCGACGGCGAAATCCTGGGCATCTACAGAAAAACGCACATTCCGGATGATCATTATTATCAGGAAAAATTCTATTTCACCCCGGGCAACACAGGCTTCCGTGTATTCCGCACACGCTACGGCAACGTCGGCTGCGGCATCTGCTGGGATCAGTGGTTCCCGGAATGCGCCCGCTCCATGGCTCTCATGGGCGCCGATGTCCTGCTCTATCCGACAGCCATCGGCAGTGAGCCGATCCTCGACTGCGACAGCTCAGGCCACTGGAGACGCACCATGCAGGGTCACGCCGCTGCCAACGTTATCCCGGTGGTGGCCGCCAACCGCTACGGCACAGAAACCGTTGAGCCCTGCGAGGAAAATGGCCATCAGAGCTCCGCACTGACCTTCTACGGCTCCAGCTTCATCGCCGACACCACCGGCGACCTGGTCATCACCGCCGACAGAGAAGGTGATGCCATCCTCACAGCCTCCTTCGACTTCGACGAGATCGATAAAGAACGCCTCTCCTGGGGGCTGTTCCGTGATCGAAGGCCAGAGATGTACCACAAGATCTGCGAGTAAAGGAGCCACATAAACAGCATCAAATTGGCGTTGTATCGGAAACAAGCTTATATGAGCACCACGACAAAAAAGCAATGCAAGATAACAACTTGCATTGCTTTTTATCTCGTAGAAATATCATCTTCGCCAAAAAAGGGATGGTAGATTGCACCTTCGGCGCAGAGTGAACGATGTCAGATGTGAAGAATCAAGAATCCAGATTGATCCACAAAGCAGGACGCACACCACCTCGATAGATGGTACCTATGCCATATCCATCAACTTTGGCACCATCTCTAAAGGCATATCCGTCGGTGCCGACAAGTACGGCATGTCCATTATCTTTACCAGGCGACCGCAACCACCAATCGCAATTCCCACTGGAATCATCAGTATATACCCATAGCTTCAGAGCAAGGTCCGTCGGCTTACATTCTCTATCACCATCAGATTTGAAATACTTTTCTAACTCTATGATACTCAAAAGAAAAATCTTATCTTGTGTATCATTTCCTGGATTTGTGTCATATTCAGGATTGGCATCTGCGGAGACATTAGTACTCATAATCATTTCTTGTTCTGTATCATTAAATGCCGCCGTTAAGAATTCTCCATTCAACCACGAACGTAGCGTACATGTTTCCCAAGTCACATCCTTGCGACTTTGATTATATTCCTTGCCATACAACACATTTTGACTAATCAACAAAACACGATTGTCTTCTTTTGCCAAAATCCGCCACGCGATATCCTCTCTTCCATTTTCTGCTTTGATATCTTGCTCATATTTTCCAAATAGAACCAGATCTCCTACAGCTGCTTCTCTCATACCAACCTTTTGATAATTTGATTTACTCTGATCTCTTAATAATTCACTGTCTTTGTATCCATCCAGAACCTCAAATTCTCTAATTGCAGCCTCGTAATCACCGCTTTCCATCAATGCCACGGCAGCTTCATATTCCGCATCTTTGATAGCTGTTCGGCAATTCTCAACCTGGTTAGCGGAATCTTTATACCCATTCATAGCCTCAAAGGCAGTAATAGCAGCCTCGTAGTCTCCGCTTTCCATTAAGGCTACCGCAGTCTTATAATTATTATTCGGAATAATTACCTTTGTCACCACTATAAATGCTGTAACAGCAACGATTGCGATAGAAATTACGGCAGTCGCGATTCTCTTAGTTTTCTTTGCTTTTAGTTCTGCCTCTTTCTTACGGATAGCTTCCAGTCGCTCTCTTTCAAGACGTCTTTCTTCCGCCAAACGTTCTTCTTCAAGACGCTTCTCTTCTGCCAGACGTTCTTCTTCAAGGCGTTTGGCTTCATTTATTCGGTCAATTTCGCTCTGACATTTGTCAGCCAAATAATCGCTATCTTTGTACCCCTTCCTTTCCTTTAGGGCATCTCGTGCCACCTCATATGATTTAACATCAGAAGCATTTGTCATCAAATCGACAGCCGCCTGATAATCCGTTTCACGCTGTTTCTGAGCCTCTTCATTCAGGACTTTTACCTTTTCATCTGCATCGATCAAATGCGCTGCGTAAGCCTCTTTGACACTGTCAACGCTGCTTTGGTCCTCATTTTCTGCTTTCTGAATACGCAAATCAAGAACAGTTTCAATACTCTTGATACCGTCCTCAAGCATTGACTTTGTCTCGCCATCTGCATACTGCCTGGCACGATTGAGCAAACGGTCAGATGCCAGTTCTGTCATTTGCTGTTCTTTCTGACGCTTACGACAAGAAAGCGAAGAACTGTACTTTCGACTACACTGATACAGTTTTTTGATAGTGTCCTCGGAAAGATAATCATCTACCGTCATATCTCTGACCATCTTCTCAATACGATCATTTTCTGCCGGACAAGCTTCCAACTGCCCTGTTTTGGCGTTACTATTCTTTTCCTTTTGCATTGATACCCAGGATGCAAAGCCGGGCTTTTTATCTCTGGCGAGCAATTTACCAACATAAGCTTCGGCACATTCAGGATCAAGATTGAGAGCCTCTTCAAAGAACTCATCCGCTTTACCCCACTCATGATCTTCAAGAGCTATATTGCCACGTTGGATCTGTGCGGCTGCGGTCGTACTACCGGCATTCTGGACAATGACGGTCTCTTGGACTTTCTGTTCAGACTCTTTTACAACAACTTTCTTGATACCACGGACCAGGTCATTAATAAAACCAATTTTGGACATATCCTGTGCCTGAAGATGCGCAAACTCCTCCGGCAATTCGTAGGCATCCATCCCACGATAGCAAGGAATGAGCAGTTTGCTCCGATCCATCTTCATGATTTTAAGGAATCGTGACCATTCGTTTTTAACCCAAACGGCATTGAAGTATTCGGGATTTGTCCCAATTGCCAGCATAACCTTAGCGGAATTAAGGGCAGAGAAGATGTACGGTTCATACTCTGTGCCCAGTTTATCCTCCAGAGTAATGGCTGCATAGAAGACCTTAAACCCTTCCTGGGTCAGCTGATAATAAATGTCATTGGCGATAACACTGTCCTGGGTTCGTTTGCCGAATTCATCTGTTTCTTTGTAGCAGATAAAGACATCATACGGTTCTTCCTTCTGCGCCAGGGCGATAATCCCCTTCTGAATCTCTTCGATGGCCTTGGCTTCTGCCTCGTAGAGCAGCTTCTGCGTCATATCTGCATGCTTAATAGCATTACGATAATCTTCATCGGCGGTCACAGCATCATAGGAAGCACGATGGCAGGTCGGCACGCGTTTATAGGTGACCGGATCTTCCACGTATTCAATACCATATTTGCAAAGGATCAGCCCCCAATAGGCTTCCGCATCCGTTTCATTTTTCTGAATAATCTTCTCATAAAGATCAGCAGCCTTGTCAAACTCCGACTTCATACGAAGCACGTTGGCTCTGTTGAACAGCCCCTGCAGTTCTTCTTCCTTTACAGACGGAAGCGTCTGCTCCGTTCCGCAATACTCACACTCGCAGACAGTCATGCCTTCCTGGACTTCCAGACTGCCACCGCACATTTTACACTTGAAAATGGCCATGTTTTCCTCCTCACTCTTGTGATTTATGACAAATCGAAAATGCTGATCTCAGCAATAAAATCGTTACAACTTCGTTCCACATTCGAGGCAGAACTTGCCACCCTGCGGCACTTCAGCGCCGCAATTGGGACAGGTATTGGCAAGAGGCTGACCACAGTTCATACAGAACTTGCCCTTCGGTGTCTTCTCACCACAATGCGGACATATCATCTCTTTTTCTCCTAAAGGTTCTATCTTTGTGCCGCATTCCAGACAGAACTTGGCGTTTTCCGGCAAAGCATTTCCGCACTTGGGGCATATTGATGGTGCTACTGCACCGGATGCTTGTGGCGAAACTATTGTGCTCCCCTGCATAACGGGCATATCTGATGTGTTTGAAACACCAACGGCACCATTTCCGAAAAGCCCCGGGTTAAGTCCCTTCATCATCTCGCCAACCTGCGGTGCCATGGCGCCCATAGCTGCCATACCGACACCCAGGCCAAGCATGTCTCCCATTACAGAACTGCCGCCTCCGCCTGAGATAGCAGGGCCCATATTGCCGATGCCTTCGGCATAAGCCTTCTGAACCTCAGTCTGAAGCACATCTTTCTGGTTATAACCTTTGGCCTGCATAACAGCGGCCTCAGCCATACCAGCCATCTGAGCCGCCTGAGCTTCTGCCTGAGCCTGAATAAGACGGCGTTCGGCTTCGCGTCTGGCGATTTCTGTTTCAGTTGTCTGCCCTTCCAAAATCGCTTCTCTTTGAGCCGCTTTGATCCTAGCCTCCGCTGCCGCTTCAGCCGTCATATATGAAGCCCGGCTTTCGGCCTGCGTTGTCCGCACTTCAGCCTCTGCCGCAGCCATACGTTTCTGCAGACTGATCGTATGAAGATCTCTTAATCGCTTAAAGTTCGGGTCTGTATCCGGCAGAACGATATTAGTCAGATAGAATTGAGGAATGGTAAGGCCGTATTCTTCAAAGCCAGGCAGGATCTTTGAGCGTAATACCGAGGAGAGTTCTTCCAGATGCTCATCCACTTCAACGATATCGATGTTCTGCTGTTTGATAGCGGCAGAAAGATGTGACTTCACAGCCGTTGAAATAAGTGGGCGGAAGGAGGCCTGCAGAGATTTCGTGAAACCCTTGCCCACCTCATTCCAGGCAATCCCGTTCATAGTACCAACCAAGTTGATCAACATCTTCCGGCCATCTGAAATCGCCAGATTCATTTCACCGGAAGCCCCCAGCTCAACCGGGATACCCATGGTGGGTTCTATAAAGCGTACCTTTGAATCCGTGCCCCATTTCACGGCCATCTGCACCGTCTTATTTATGAAATAGACTTCACAGTGGAAAACGCTGACGCCCGTCACCAGGTTCTTTAGCTTTGTCAGAATCGGGATATTGTGAGCATCCAGTTTATAACGACCGGGACCAAAGGTATCCGCCGCCTGCCCGTTAGCAAAAAAGATGGCCTCCTGACTTTCGTGGACCACCAGCTCGGTCATGTTGTTAAAGTCTTCATCAGGGTATTTCCATATGAAGGTCGAATTATCACCCTCGTATTTTATGAGTTGCGAAAGTGCCATAGACTATATCCTCTCGATGTAATATGTTTTTGTTGGTAACAGAATCATCAATTCCACTCAACATCACCAGTCAATAAGCTCGGTCTGCCAATGTCCGCATTTCCTTCATAGATTGGTGAGCGAATCAAGCGATTGTTACCTAGTTCCGTTTTTACTTTCTCCGGAATAGTTATTTTCACATGCGTACATGAATCATTTTCAATCTTCTCCATCCAGTTTTTTGATAGACGGATAACTAAACGACATTCTTTTTCATAGGACCATGGGTATTTCTTCACAAAAATATCCGGATGGTTAACGATAGATCCAAAGAAGACCCCATGGCTTTCTCCAACAGATAGTTTATATTTTTCATTCTGACAACTGTCGAAATACACAACATCAGTCAAAAAAATGTCGTACTCATCTTTCAATAACTCAATTCTATGCTTTGGTGTAAATACATATTGTGCATCCATCTCTCCAATTTCAATCTGTTTTGTTTCGCATATTTCACGTAGCATAGTGCGTGTAAAGTTCAACATCGCTCCGTTTTTTCCTCTATTTGCACCATATAGCATCCAAAGAGCAATATTCTCACTTATCGCAGCAGTGAAACAAATAGAAAAGACCTTTCTTTCCGCCATACACCATCTATCAAAAGTGTCATTCCAGTTTTGCCCGTTAGTCAAATACAAGAATCCATCATTGGAAATATGTCTGGCATAGTTCAACGATGTATACATTTTGTAGTTTGTATGTCGTGAAGCCTTTTGCTTTAATGCGTTTGAGAGTTCTTCGCTATTTGAAAATCCTTGACTAAAGAAGTCGTTTTTCATAAGTTCTGCCACCTCAAAATGTGTACCTTTTGATGAATGACATATAGTGGCCTGTATCTCATCATTATCTTATTTTTATGCACAAAACAGTTCTGTTTATTGAAAACTGACATCTGAAACAGTAAAATATGTATAAGAAAAGGATTCTCAAAAGGTACACTTTTTGAGAATCCCTTCATTTACTTATCTTCTGTCCTTCATTTTGTCTTTTTCATCCAGCGATAAATTGTTGCCGATGACACATCGCACTCTTTCTGTATATCCATTATTGTCAGGACACCAGCTTTTCTTTTTCTAATCAATTCTTCAAAGTTTTCCGGCTTTCTCTTTTTGGGACGTCCGAACAAGACACCTCTTGCTTTTGCTGCTGCAATGCCTTGAGCCTGTCGTTTTCTGATATTGTCACGCTCATTCTGTGCAACGAAGGAAAGAATCTGCAGCACCAGATCAGCAATAAATGTCCCCATCAGATCTTTGCCCTGCCGAGTGTCTAAAAGCGGCATGTCGAGCACACAGATGTCGATGCCTTTTTCTTTGGTTAAGATGCGCCACTGATTCTGTATCTCCTCGTAGTTACGGCCGAGACGATCGATGCTGAGGATATAAAGGAGGTCGCCAGCTTTCATTTTTCGAACCATTTTGCGGTATTGAGGCCGTTCGAAGTTCTTGCCGGACAGCTTGTCGCGGTAGATGTTTCCCATAGGCACAGGGATGCTCTGCAGAGCGAGCATTTGCCTATCCTCATTCTGATCAATTGATGATACCCTGACGTAACCGAAGATAGTATTTGGTTTTCCCATGATGAAACTCCTTTTCGGGCGATAATATCAAACGATTACTGGTTTTAGATGTAGAGCATGAAATAAATATTAAGCCGGCACATCACGTGCCGGCTTAATTGCTGTCTTATTTGCTTATAAACTTTTCTAATTTCTACAAGCATCATATTATTGCTTGCTGTCCACTAGGCTTCATGAAAAAAATGGACAGACACTTGATATGCATTATGTTAACCGCAGAAGAGTTTTCTCTCAAAATGTCTGTCCAAATCAGCAAACTGAGTCTTTGGACAGACAGAATCACATCATTATGTAAACCATCAAGCATTCTGATCTTGATTTTGTCTGTCCATCTGCTGAAACATGCATCTTGGACAGACTTTTCCTGGCCACTGCGAGCTTCTTGGCTTGCTTTTGGGAAAGTTTTGTCTGTCCGATGACTTAAATCAAGCTTCCCGGACAGACTTTTCCTGGCCACTGCGGGCTTCTCAGCTTGCTTTTATGAAGATTTGTCTGTCCAAAAGCATAATCAGGCTTCCCGGACAGACTCTCGCCCGAAAGGGCTTCTTCTTACTAGCGTCGATAGCGGTCACAGCCACGACAACTACCGCAGCCGGAGCCGCCGCAGCCCATACCGGCTTGATTCATGCCATTAGCGTTCATTCTATCTTGTCCGGCGGCTGCCCTGCTGTTCCGACAAGTGCCGGAGGCACTTCCGCCACTATCTTTCTCGCAGCCGCAGGCTCTTTTATCTTGTTTTCGGTTGCGGTGCATGACATAGAGCGCGCCGGCAACCGCTGCGATGACAGGGATCATCACAATGACATCGTATATATTCATAACGATACTCTTCACTCCTATTTGTAAAGCGGACACGCGCCATCCAAAAGGATGCGCTGTCCGCTTCTCACATACCTCATAAAGCAGATAGATGCCACTTGCGTTCTTTACAATCTCTGCTTTTAAGTGTTCTCTGCATTCTCAGCTTGTTTCCTCTGTCCTACATCCCCATCATCCCGCAAACAAGATACGCCCCATAAGCGGCAATCCAGGCGATGACGCACTGCCAGATCAGCACGCCGGCGGCCCACCAGTTGCCAAGCTCACGCCGGATGGTGGCGATGGTGGCGATACAGGGGGCATACAGCAGCGAGAAGATCAGCATGGCCATGGCCCCGGCCTTTGTGAGGGCCGCGCCGACCTGACCGGCAAAGAGTACTTCCATGGTGGACACCACACTCTCCTTGGCCATGAAGCCGCTGATGAAGGAGGTGACGATCCGCCAGTCCCCAAGACCCATGGGTTTGAAAATAGGTGCCAGGAAGCCGGCTACCCCGGCCAGGATGCTGGTGCCGGAATCCGCGGTAAACTGCAGACCCATATCAAAGCTCTGCAGGAACCAGATCACGATGGTGGCAATCAGGATAACGGTGAAAGCCCGGCTCAGGAAATCCTTCGCCTTGTCCCACATAAGCCGCAGCGTGTTCTTGGCTGAGGGCATGCGGTAGTTGGGCAGCTCCATCACAAAGGGCACCGCTTCGCCCTTGAAGACCGTATTCTTGGTGATCAGCGCGAAAATGATGCCGATCACGATACTCAGAAGATAGAGCCCCACCATAATAAGCGCCCCGTTCTGCGGGAAAAATGCGCTGACAAAGAAAGCATAAATCGGCAGCTTCGCCGTACAGCTCATGAACGGGACCAACAGTGTGGTAAGCTTCCGGTCACGGCTGGATGGCAGGATTCTGGTTGACATAACAGCCGGAACGCTGCAGCCAAAGCCGATGAGCATCGGCACGATGGAACGACCGGACAGACCGATCTTCCGCAGGAACTTGTCCATGAAAAAGGCCACACGGGCCGCATAACCGCTGTCTTCCATAAGCGACAGGAAGAAGAACAAGATGACCACGATGGGCAGGAAGCTCAGCACCGAACCCACACCGCCGAAAATGCCGTCAATCACGAGGCCATGCACAATGGGGCTCACCCCCACCGCGTTCATCCAGGCCTCCACCGCATCCGAGAGAGCCGTGATCCCATTTTCGAGAAGCCCCTGCAGGGTGCCGCCGATGACATGAAAGGTCAGATAAAACATCAGCGCGATGATGCCGATGAAACAGGGAATGGCCGTCCATTTCCCTGTGAGGAGCTTATCGATCCGCTCCGAACGCACCCGCTCCTTGCTGACACGGCCCTTGATGACCGTGCTTTCGCAGACGCGCTCGATATAGTCAAACCGCATGTCGGCGATGGCCGCGCTGCGGTCCATGCCGCCCTCCTCTTCCATCTGGACAATGACATGCTCGATGGTGGCCATTTCATTTTTATCAAGCGCCAGCTGGTCGATGATGAGATGATCACCCTCGATCACCTTATTGGCCGCAAAACGCACCGGCAGGCCGGCCCGCTCCGCATGATCTTCAATAATGGTCTGAATGGTGTGATGGGCTCTGTGGATGGCGCCGCCGTGATCATCCCGGCTGCAGAAATCCTGAATGAGCGGTTTCTCCTGATATTTTGCGATGTGGATCGCGTGACGGATCAGCTCGTCGATGCCCTGCCCCTTGATGGCGGAAATGGGCACCACCGGCACACCGAGACAGTTTTCCATTTCATTGATGGCGATGGACCCGCCGTTGCCCATGACCTCGTCCATCATATTCAGGGCCACCACCATCGGGATCTCCATTTCCAGAAGCTGCATGGTGAGGTAGAGATTCCGTTCAATATTGGTGGCATCCACGATGTTAATGATGGCGTGGGGCTTTTCCTTGAGCACAAAATCCCGGGACACGATCTCCTCACTGGTGTAAGGGGACATGGAATAAATGCCCGGCAGGTCTGTCACGCGGGTCTTCGGATACCCGCGGATCACGCCGTGCTTAAAGCTCACCGTGACCCCGGGGAAATTGCCCACATGCTGGTTCGCCCCCGTCAGCTGATTAAACAGGGAGGTCTTGCCGCAGTTCTGATTGCCCATCAGGGCATAGGTCAGCACTGTGTCATCCGGCAACGGATTCTCGCAGGATGCGTCGTGATATTTCCCCGTCTCACCAAGACCGGGATGGGCCACCCGGGGAATGGATTCAATGCGCTTATGGGCATTGCTCCGCTCCGCAATGGGCTCAATGATGATCTTTTCCGCATCCGCCAGGCGCAGCGTCAATTCATAGCCGTGAATCTGCAGCTCCATGGGATCGCCCATGGGCGCCAGCTTCACCACCGTGACCTCCGCCCCGGGGATGACCCCCATATCCAGGAAATGCTGACGCAGCGCGCCTTCACCTCCCACCGCTGTGATCACAGCGGACTTACCGATTTGTAATTCCTTTAAATTCACTGATTAATTCCAATACCTTTTACATACAATTCTTTCCGGACTGATGGGAAGCGCTTCACTCCCACCGGGACCGGTTTTCCACGCCGGCCTGAGTCAGCACCTTGTCGATCCGCCCGTAGGCTCTATCCAGGATAGCCTGTTCATTTAAGGAAATGACGCGGCGGTCGGCCACCACGGCCCGGCCGTCGATCCAGACGTTGTCCACGTCCGAGGCTTTGGCTGAATAGACCACCGCCGACACCGGATTGGTGTTGGGAGCGATACGGGGATGATTAAGATCGATGGTGATGATATCGGCTTTTTTCCCTTCTTCAAGAGAACCGAATTCATGGGCCATGCCCACCGCCTTGGCTCCGTTGATGGTGGCCATTTCAATGACGGTTTCCGCCGGCACCACCATGGGATCCAGAGTGGTCGCCTTATGGATAATGGCCGCCAGACGCATGGCATCAAACATATCGTAGCCGTTGTCGCAGGTGCCCGCATCGGTGCCCAGGGCCACGTTGACCCCTTCCTCCAGCATGGCCGGCACCGGTGCGATGCCGCTGGCCAGCTTGGCGTTGCTGGCGGGACAATGAGCCACGGTGCTGCCGTATCTGGCCAGCAGTTTCATATCGGCCCGGGTCAGCCAGACGCAGTGAGCCATCACCGTCCGGTCCGTCAGGATCCCCATTTTCTCAAGGAAAGCACCGGGATCGCTGTGATAAACGTTTTTCATGGTCTCCACATCCTCCTGCACCTCGCAGAAATGAATGGCGATGCCCATGTCGTGAGCTTTGGCCGCGTCGCCCACCTTCTTCAGAATCACGTCCGTGGAAGAACCCACAGGACGGGGGCCCAGCCAGATGTGAATGCGGCCGTCGCCGGCATTTTCGGATTTTTCTTTCCAGGCAATGGCCTCGGCGATGCACTCATCGCCATCCTCCACCATGCCCGGATCCATGAGACTGTCATCCCGGTCCGCATAGGTGGAACGGTCCATGACAGACTTGGCCAGGAAGGCCCGCATGCCGGATTCCACCACGGCCTCCGTGATGCCCGGCAAACCGTAATGATGAGCCAGCAGGGTTTCCACAAAGGTGGTGGTGCCGCCCTTGATCATATCGAGCAGGCAAAGCTCGGCACTCAGACGGGCGTCATCTGCGTCATAATGCCCCATGAGCCGCCAGACCCGATTGCCCAGGAAGTCCACCAGGGAACAGTCGTCTGCGCAGCCCTTGATGAGGGCCTGGGTTAAATGCACATGGGCATTCACAAGTCCCGGCATGATCACATGGCGGGACATATCCCGAAAGTCGCCCTCCGGAAACCGACGGCGTATCTCTTCCGTGGTGCCCACGCCCAGAATTCGGTCGCCCTCAAAGGCCACCGCCCCGTCGCGGATCACCCGTCGCTGCGCATCAACCGTAATAACAGAAGCATGACCAAGGATCGTACACATAACGTCTCCTCTCCGGCGGCTTCGGCCGCCCGCTCGACTATAAATTATGTAAACTCATACATCAATTAAGGCAATTTGCGGCACCTTTATCAGGCCCCCATAGCCACCTGTGGAGCTTCACCCCCCACGGATTATGTCGGATTATGTCACGATAGTATCAAACGCCGAAGAAGGCGTTGATGCCGGCCACCAGACCGTCAGCCTGCTGGTTCATATAACCCTCGCTGTGATCGGAGGCGGCATTACCCAGCTCGATGTCAACAGAGGGCACCGTGCTGTAGGAAGTCTGGGTCAGGTCCATATCCATACGGCCGGATTCGAAGATGGCTACACCATTGCCCCGAAGGCCGTTGATGAGGGAAGTGCCCAGATTTTCATGCTGCTGCCAGACACCGGATACCGGGTCCATGGATTTGAGACCATCCGGCACGCCCATGTAGAAGCAGCCTTTGTCGTAATCCAGACCGTCGCCGTCCCAATGAAGGGCGATGTGGCAGGACGCCACGTTGTTGCAGATGACAGTTCTGGCAATGTTATCCAGCTGAACATCATCCCCGTCACGGATCATCAGGACGTCATAGCCCTGAGCCAGCAGCTTGTCTCTCAGGATCCGGGCCATGGTGAGGGTCACCTGTTTTTCCGGTGTCCCATCACGGAAGTCCATACCGCTGGAAACCGCCACGGCCTCTGTCTTGCCGGCGCCTGTGGTGCCGCCGGTAACCTTCGGTGTGCCATCCGGATGGCACAGTGTCTTCACATCGCTGCCGCCGGAGGTACCGTGACCGGCATTGACCCCGACGATGATCCCCTTTCGATTAGACTCGGCGGTGTACATGATGGCCTGACCGCTGCCAATCTTCACACGATCGGCAAAACGCCAGTTGGGATCCAGGCCGATGGGCTGACCGTTGGCGTAAGGCGCCGCCGGTTCCGGGGCCGGTTCAGGTGTGGGCTCTGGTGTCGGTTCCGGCGTGGGTTCCGGGGTCGGCATAGGTTCGTCGATCAGTTCCGGATCCACATCCACCGGTTCTTCCTCAGCCTCCTCGATGGGGGTAGGCTCCGGTGTCGGGGCCTCTGTCACCACCGGGGCCGGTGTGGGAGCCGGTGAGGGCTCCTCAGCCTTTTTCCCGCAGGCTGTCATGGAAAACATCAAAGCAGCGGCCAGAATGCCCGCTGTCAGCATCATTTTTTTGTGTCTCATAAATCTATACTCCCTTTGGTACGGTTCATTCTTTATCGAACCGCTTTTTTGACTCTTTTTTCTGTTGCGTCACCGCCGCAAATGCTAAATCCCTTTACAGGCCATGCCTGAAAATGGGCCATCCCCACCGGCAGTTAGTTATCGCAAACCAATGTTACATGTCATTATAGCACCGCTTATTTCCCTGTCAAGTCCGGCGGCTGTCCTGTCCGCTATCCTGCAAATCCTCCTGCAAATCCCCTGCAAAGGCCCGGCAGATACCTCCCGCTGTCCATATGAATAAAAAAGAGCTGCCGCATGGTCATCCTCACAGGGATAATCCATCCAACAGCCCTTTGGCTTCATAATTAATAATCGATGACACTGATCTCGCCGCTGCGGACCTTGTCCACGAACAGCTTGCCCAGCTCCGGATCGAACTGAGTGCCCAGGTTCCCCAGGATCTCGCTCAGTGCCCGCTCCAGAGGCATCTTGTCCTTGTAGCACCGACGGGACACCATGGCATCGAAGGAGTCGGCGATTGCCAGACACCGGGCCCCAATGGGAATGTCTTCCCCGGAAATGCCCCGCGGATAACCGGATCCGTCAAAGCGTTCGTGATGACCGACCACCGCCGGGATGACATAGTCAAGTGACGGCAGATGCCGAATCATTTCAATGGAACGCTCCACGTGCTGACGCATGATGAAGAACTCGTCGTCTGTCAGCTTGCCCTGCTTCGTGAGAATGGCATCCGGGATACCGATCTTGCCGATGTCATGCAGAAGCCCGGCCTGACGGATGATCTCCACATAGTCCGCCGGCAGACCGGCACAGGTGGCCAGCTGGGTAGCGTATTCCGACACACAGCGGGAATGATTGAAGGTGTAATGATCCTTCGCATCGATGGCCGCGGTCAGCGCGAAAATGGTGGATGTCAGCTCGTAGATATTTTCGGCCTTGTCCTCCTCACCGCTCCCCTTCTGCAGCTCGGCATGATAGATCATGATCTGATTCTTGCCGCTGTGCTTGATGTGGAACATGGCCAGATTGACATAGGTGATGAGTTCGTTGGCATTGGAAGCCACCGCCGGGTAAGCGCAGATGGCGGCGGAGAATGTCAGGAACTTCTTGGTATTCTCCCGGCCGCTTTCGATGTGGCAGGCCAGCTGCTCCTTCACCCGTTCCGCATAGCGCATGGCTGTATCCGCATCCGTGGCGGGCATCAGGGCCATGTACTCATTGCCGTTATAACGGGACAGCACCGCACCGGAACCGAACACACTGTTCAGAATACCGGCGAATTTCTGGAGCATGATATCGCCCTCTTCATTGCCGTACAGCTCATTGTAGAGACCGAAATCATCCAGATTAAAGAGAATCAAAGATACCGGCCGTACACCCTGCTCCTCGATGATCTCATTCATCTTCCGGTTGAAGGTCCGGCGGTTGTAAAGAGTTGTCAGGGTATCCAGCTGAGCTTCCCGCTCAAGCTCACTGTAGAGATGAGCATTCTTTAAGGCAATGGTGGTCACATTGGCAATGGATTCAAGGAAATTGATCTCATTATAGCCAAAGGCCTTATTGCCGGCCTTGTTGGTAAACAACGCAAAGCCCAGGATGTTTCTTTCATCTTTAAAAGGCAGAATGTAGGCGATCTTCAGGAATTCCAGCGTTTCCTTCTCATCCTCCCACATGCTGCGGTACAGCATATGGCGTTTGAAATCCTGATAGACGATGCCACCGTTTTTCATCTGCAGATATTCGATAATAGGATTGGCCCGCTGCACCATGATGGGCATTTCCAGAGAGTCGATGCCCGGCAGGCTTTCGTAACGGTCCGCATCCTTATTGAACATGCAGACATACAGGTGATCCGTGGGCACTTCCTCCCGACAGATCTCCAGAAAACGGTTCAGGATATCCTTCTCATTCAACGTGGAATTGACGCAGTCCGAGAATTCTTTCACCGTATCCGTCCGGCGATTCTGTTCCTTGACGAAGACACCGTCATTAAGCTTATTCAGCAAAATGAACAGTGATATCGCGATGATGGCATAAATAAGAATAGACACCGCCACCAGATGCGGTGTGTAAGTCAGATTGAGCCGCTCAATGATGCGCACATAGGCCGGTGTGGTCACACCGATAATGATGATGCTCACCACATACATGGCGCCCCGGGATGTGATCTGATGCAGCGAATACACCCGCTTCTTGCAGAAAGCATAGTAAATACAGATGGCATTCAGCGCACAGCCCAGCGTATCGAAGGGCATGGAGTTAAACATGGGGACCAGATCAAGGAAGACCCCCACAAACATGATGACAACACCGATAAACAGCGGTGTGTAATAGCTGATGGGCACCCCGTACTTTTTGACGCTGCGGAACAGCACCGCCCAGCACATGATGAGGATGAAAACATCCAGCACCACCGGAATGAGCGCCCACATCGTGGCGCTGTAATGCACCACCTTATGGCCGCTCTCCAGGGTAAATTCCGGGGAGGTCAGGAACACATTAAAGAAGTTGAGGATCACCACCACACCGGTGGCCAGTCCCAACAGAATCTTCAGAAAATAACCCTTCTGCTCCGAGAAGTTGCAGGCCAGCAGGTACAAAAGGTACGGCACCAGGAAAAGACCCGCCAGCGACACCTTCCACCAGAAAATGGGATCCGGCCGCATCCCCATACGCATGAACAGGGAACCACCGGTCCACAGGATGAAGGCCAGCAGCAGTGTCATAAAGGAGTAGACAGCCTTGTCCTTCTTTGCGGTCAGCAGAGTTGAGAACAGAAAAATATTAAAAATAAGGGCAATAGCCGGAATCGTGGTAAAAACTGCCGCATTCAGACTACTCAATGATGTCACCTCCTCTGCCGAACGGTGAGCCGAGCATATTCAGCAGGTTTAAAACATCTGCATGGGACGGGTTCATGCGCCGCATTTCCAGACCGCAAGACCGCTCATAACGCTTGATCGCCCCTTCGGGAATCACCGTCACAATGGCCGGATCGGTGCCCAGCATGCGCTTCAGATCACTGTAGTCATGATCGTACTGACTGTAATACGCACTCATGTGATCCCGGATCACCTCTGCCGAGAGGAAATCAGCCCGCGGTGACGTGCTGTCCACCTCCATGTAAAGGTGCATAAAGGAGCTTTTCTCCTCATTATACTCCTTCACGGCAAACCAGTCACTGATGGGCAGACCGGAAATCTCAAGCACGCGGTTAATGCTGCGTTCCGTAAAACGTGTAAAGCCTGCGATATCGATCACGGAAGGCACACGATCCACATATTCAAACTGAGGCAGCTTCAGGCCGTCTTTTTCATTGGAGGTGCGCAGACACCGGTACATATCACCGGGCCGATAACGCATAAAGGCCCCGCCTTTGAAAATGGTCACCACCAGCTCATATTCTTCGTTGGCGCTGACTTCATCCATAAGATACGTCCGAGGTACGTATGACGGATCCTTCTCATTTTTGAGCATCTCCGCTTTGGGAATGAACTCATAGAAGGCCGTATCCGGGAAAAAGACGAGACCGTCCTTGCTCCAGGTTTCGGTGGCCAGACACGCCGTCTCCGTGCCGCCGTGGATCTCCAGCGGCCGACGACCCCAGGCTGCCTCCAGCTCATCCTTGTAAAGCGCCGTGTCCGTCCCGACACAGACAAAGCCGTCCAGTTCGAAAATGTCCGCCGGCCGGATCGGGCGATCATCCCGTTTGCTCAGGTATTTCGCCTTGGCGATCTTGCACAGCATATCCGGACGGATTCCCAGCCCCTTCTTCATGCCGGCACCACCACCGGACATCAGGGACTCGAACTGCCGCGTGATGCGATAGACAATAGACGACATCCCGAAGAACTGGTCGATTCCGCTCTTCAGGGCCTGCTTGAAACCCTCCTTATTCTGCTGCGAAAATGACAAATGCGCCGCTTCTTTCACGGAGGGCATAAATTTCAGATTAATCTCCGGCTCAATGAGCATCGGAAAGAGCCCCGTGGCATAGGGCATCGGTGCCAGGCCGTAAAGAACCTTGGCCCCGGAATAGACCTTGAACTGTCCCTTCTTATCTGAAGTGGACAGGATCATGGCCGCCTGAATATTCCGCGTATACGTATCCAGCATTTCGCGGGTATAGGGCGCCACCTTATCAGGCCGCTCGCCGCTCTCCCAGGTGGTCTTCAGCCAGGCCACCGGCTTGCCGCACAGCGTATCCTCCCGTTTCTCCAGGAGGAACCCCTGATAATCCTCGTAGGTGGTCAGCGGAATCATTTTCAGAAAATCCCCGATGGTGACGGGATTCTGCCCCTTCATGATGTGCTGCCCCAGGCTGCAGGAGGCAAAACGTGACAGCTGCTCCTTCAGAAGCCGGAACTGAATCTTCATATAATCATCCATGGACAAATCCAGGAATCCGCAATACTCTTCCCAGATCTCAGCCTTTGTATACTGATCCAGCTTCTCCTTGAATCGCATCTGTCTACCTCCTTTCCCCTTTATTTTATGTAAACTTATAATTCTTTCTTATGAAAATGAGTCTGCTTCAGACCGGACACTTCTCTTGTGTTTATTGGCTTCCTCGGCGGAAATCCCAGAAACGGCACGTCCCGACGGTACTGCTCATACCCGGCGATATAGACCGGAAACCAGCAGCGATCCTGCACCACGATATACACAAGGTTAAGCAGTGAGTAGATTACTCCCGCGGCCAGTGCCTCCAGGCTCCCGGAAAGCAAGGCCAAAGACAGGGCCAGGGCTGTAAAGCCATAAAACCCGGGATGACGACACCACCCGTAGATGCCCTCTTTGGACAACTCTGATGCCCCCGCCGCATCGCCGTAGGTTCCCCCGGGCAGAGCGAAAAAGAGCACGTATCCGTAGAAAATGAGCGACGCTGCCGCAAGACACCCGCCGATCACAAGACGCACCGGAAAGCTCACAGGCCCCAGCGGTCCCGTATGAAAATACCGGATCAGCACATGTCCCCAGGCTGCCGCCAGAAGCAACACCCCCGGCACAAAAAATGGATTCGCGATCCGCCGGTTTTCCCGGAAGGCCTTCACCTTGATCACCTCAAACATCACAAGGCACAGGCAGGCCGGTATCGTCAACACAACACTTAAGATCATATATTATCAAGCTTTTTCGAAGGCCAGACCGGCACCGCCGGGTCCGGCATAAAGACCGATGACAGGGCCCACATAATCGATGGTGATCGGTGTTTCGGGATAATGGGCCGTGATCATGTCAGCCAGCTCCCGGGCACGTTCCGGTGCCTCCAGATGAAAGACCGTCACGGGCTTTGTCTTGTCAGCCTCAAGTTCAAATTTCTCGTATACCTTTTTGAGACCATCCGCAAAGCCTCTGGCCAGAGCGATGTCCCGCACCACACCTTCGTCAAAGACCATCAGCGGCTTGATGCCCATCTTGTCGGCCGCCAGAGCCTTGATAGCTCCCACGCGACCGCCCTTGGCGGCATACTTTAAGGTATCCAGGATAAAATACTGCCCCACCTTGTGCCGGTAAACCTCCAGCTGCTCCATGATGGCTTCACATGTGAGTCCCTCATGCGCCAGCCGACAGGCTTCCCGCACCAGCATGGCCATGCCGTGGGAACATTGCAACGTATCATAAGGATAGATCGGCACCTTAAAGCCCTCCTCTTTCAGGAGCTTTGCCGCGGCCACCGCCGTTTCAAAGCTGCCGGACATCCGGGAGGTCACGCCAAGAAATAACACAGCGTCTGCCCCCTCCGCCGCCCGGCGAAAGCCCTCGCAAAAATCCCCCAAAGAAGGATGCGAGCTGGTGGGAAGAACCTCCGCTGCCTTCAGCCGTTCATAGAAGCTGTCGGCCGTCAGGTCGTACATATTCCGATAGGCTGTATCGCCAAAAATGACCACGTCCGGCATCACCGTAACGCCCAGCTTTTCCGCTTCTGCCAGCGGCATATCACTGCCTGTCTGGGTAACGATCGCAATCTTCACAGCCTGTTCCTTTCTTCGCCCGATAGCCGATACTATCCTGATTTTCCGTATACTCCATTATGCAATAATCAACAAAATAGCGCAAGTGACAATCCCCCGAACTATTACACATTTGTTAACTTTCTAAATTGTGTATTAACACAATACACACATCTGCAGGGTACCAATCTGCCTATCCTGTCAGTATAATGAATGTAATCTTTGCCGTCTGCGCGGCAACACGAAAGGACCAATCATGGCCGCTTTACTCACATCTGACACCCTTTACAACGGCTTCATCATGGCTGCCGATAACCTGGCCGCCCATGCGGAGCTTTTGAATCAACTGAATGTCTTTCCGGTGGCCGACAAGGACACCGGCATCAATATGCGCGCCTCATTGGAGGCCGTGCGCCAGGGTCTCACCCCCCACCCGTCGGCCGGCGCCCTCTGTCGGGAAGCCGCCGCCATTTTACTGGAGGAAGCCCGTGGCAATTCCGGCACCATCCTGACCCTGTTTTTCAAGGGCTTTGCTGAAGCCCTGCCCACCGACACCGATCCGGACAGCCGCGCTCTGGCCCATGCCTTTGCCGCCGGCGCCCGAACCGCCTGCACCGGGGTCACCAATCCCATGCCCGGTACTATCCTCACGGTAGCCGAAAAAGCAGCGGAAGCCGGACAGACATTTTTGAAGGAAAATGACCCTGCCCTTCTCATGCAGCGTATGGCGGACGAAGCCTATGCCGTGCTCCCCCTCACCTGCCACCAGAATCCCTGTCTGGCGCACTACGGTGTCATCGATGCCGGTGCGCTCGGCTTTTCCATGATTCTCGATGGTTTCGCCCGGGCCTTCCGGGAAAATGAGGCTACCTCAGGCGAATGGGCAGACACCTCATCCGATGCTGTCTGCAGCCGGCACTACGAAGCCTTTTGTCGGAACATCTCCGCCATCAACAATACAACTTCGGTTTATCGGCCTGTTCTCAAAATGCCAACTGTTGATCATGCCATGACCAATCTGACCACCGGCGAACCCACCGGTCAGACTCTGGCCGGCTCAGCCACTCTCGCACCGGTTGAAAACGGGCTGACAGAACCGGCCCCCATTGCAAACATGTCGGCATCCTTGGCCGATCCCTACGCCACCGCTTTCAAATACTGTACGGAATGCGTCATTGGCCGTGCCGGCGAGGACAAGGCCGCTATCCTGACGCAACAGTTATCCGCTCTGGGGGATTGTCTCATCCCGGCCGTGGGTGATGATAAGATCAAAATCCATCTCCACACCAATCAGCCGGAGGCGGTCTTCTTCACCGCTTCCCTCTGCGGTCCGCTCCTGTCCACCAAGGTGGACAACATGCTCTCCGGCGGCAGCGACCGCCTGACAAAGCCGACGGTCTCCCTCTTTATGGTGGAGGAAACCCTGACCGCGGATGGCCTTAAGAGTATGGGCCATGAGCAGGTGTTTGCCCGGGAGTCCGGGGAGGAGGAAGCCTTCAAGGAAGCCCTTCTCCAATTCTCCGAAAATGCCGTGGTCACCCTATACACCACCCTGTCACTGCCCGATGAACTGACAGACGCGGTCCCCCGCATCCGTTACTTCTCGGATGATATGACACTCATGAACTATCTTTTCGAATTATAGTGCCCGAAGAGTAACCACCGCCCTATGCTTACGGCGTACAAGCCGTCCATCATTGGCGGGCGGATAATCGAATGCCGGCCTTTTCTCCGGGACCTTTGTATTTTTCATAACTCATATAGAAAAACCGTGTGAAAATGATGACTCATTTTCACACGGTTTCATTTTTTTATAGAGTATTTTCCACTCACAGCAAAGCGGACGTTACCGATCAGCTTTCCAGCAGCATGCGGTCGTTGCTCAGTTCTTCGCCGTCCTGTTTGAATTTCTCCAGAAGGTCAGATACCTGCAGGTTCTTCTTTTCTTCACCGGATACGTCATAGATGATCTTACCCTCTGACATCATGATGAGGCGGTTGCCGTACCGAATGGCATGCTTCATATTATGGGTGATCATCAGAGTGGTCAGGTTATTTTCTGTTACGATCTTCTCTGTCAGTTCCAGAACCTTGGCCGCTGTCTTCGGGTCGAGGGCTGCGGTATGTTCATCAAGAAGAAGAAGTTCCGGCTGCTTCAGAGTAGCCATCAGCAGTGTTAAGGCCTGTCTCTGACCACCGGACAGAAGGCCCACACGAGAGGTCATACGATCCTCAAGGCCAAGGTCCAGGGTCTTCAGCTGTTCGCGGAACATCTCACGTTCCTTGGAGCCGATGAACCATTTCATACCACGGGTCTTGCCGCGGCGATTGGCCAGCGCCAGGTTTTCTTCGATCTGCATGCTGGCGGCGGTCCCCATCATGGGATCCTGGAACACACGACCCAGGAATTTAGCTCTCTTATGTTCCGGCCACAGTGAAATATCCGTATCGTTCAGCATGATCGTGCCCTTATCGATGGGATACACACCGGCGATCATATTCAGCATGGTGGACTTACCGGCACCATTACCGCCGATGACAGTGACGAAGTCGCCGTCATTTAATGTCAGGTTCAAGCCTCTTAAGGCTTTCTTTTCATTAATAGTCCCTTTGTTAAAGGTCTTTTGTACATTACGAAGCTCAAGCATTACTCGTCCTCCCCTCCTGCTGAATAAGCACTTCTGATACGCCATTTTTCAAGAAGGTTCGGCACAGCCAGGAAGATGGCTACGATCACAGCTGACAGCAGCTTCAGATAGTTGGAATCAAGACCCAGCCAAAGGACGATCTGGATAACCAGGAAGTAAATGATAGAACCCACTGACACAGACAGGAGCTTGATGGCCAGGTTATGGATAAACCGGTCAAACAGCACCTCAGCGATGATAACAGAGGCCAGGCCGATAACGATGGCACCACGGCCGGCGTTAACGTCGGCAAAGCCCTGATACTGTGAATACAGCGCTGATGAGAAAGCCACGATACCGTTGGACAGCATCAGGCCCAGAATCTTTGTGAAGGTGATGTTGATACCCTGAGCACAGGCCATGCGATTGTTGGAGCCTGTGGCACGAAGGGCTGCACCGATTTCAGTGCCGAAGAAGCAATAGACGATGACCACCATGACAACCGTGATCAGGGCGACCACGAAAATGGTGTTCTGGAAGACATTGCCCACTTTGACAAAGCGCAGGGACACCAGCAGGTCGTAGTTATCGACATTGATGGCCTGGTTGGCTTTGCCGCCCAATATCAACAAGTTAACGGAATATAGTCCCAGCTGGGTCAGAATACCGGACAGAATCGCCGGGATTCCCATGACCGTGTGGAGCACACCGGTCACAAAACCGGCCAACAGACCGGCAATGGTCGCAACGGCCAGAGCTGTCACCACGTTGTGGCCGCTCAGCATCATCATGACACAGACAGCACCACCTGTACACATCGTGCCGTCTACCGTCAGATCCGCGATATCGAGGATCTTATAGGTAATGTAAACACCGATCGCCATGATACCCCAGATAAGACCCTGAGCCACGGCACCCGGTAAAGCATTAAACAGTTTGATAATTTCCACTTATGCTTCCCCCGTATAATAATGATATAAAAAACATACTATACTATTCTACATGGAAAAAGCGGTCGGAGTCAATCCCGACCGCTTTAATGCGTTAAAAAATGTTAGGTAAATTACCGCTTTTTCAAAGCTTAGGCTTCATCCAGAGCTTCATAGCCTTCCGGAATAACAACACCGAGCTTTTCGCAACGGCTGGCGATGTACTGCTTTGTAACATTTTCAGCAGTCTGGATTTCCATCTTGGAAACGTCTTTGCCGTTTACCAGGATGTCAACAGCCATCTTACCGGCAGCCCAGCCGATGTCATAGTAGCTGATAGACAGTGTGGCAACACCGCAGCCCTGGCAGATACCGGCTTCACCGGCAACAACCGGAACACCGGCTTCCAGGCAGACATTGTCGATAACGGATGTGTTGGCAGCGGCAGCGTTGTCTGTCGGGATGTACAGAACATCAACTTCAGAAACAGCAGCTGTGCAGACAGAAGCGATATCGTTGGAGTCAGCGAATGTGAAATCTGTCACATTGTAGCCATATTCGTTCACCAGGTATTCTCTGATGGAATTTGCCTGATACAGGGAGTTCGGTTCAGCTGAGCAATACAGGATACCGATATCCTTGGCTTCCGGGAACAGTTCGTTGATCATAGCAGCCTGCTGATCAAGCGGAGCAAGGTCGCTTGTACCGGAAATGTTCTTGTTTGTAACGCCTGTCCATTCAGCGATTTCCAGAGCTGTGGCATAGTCTGTAACAGATGTACCGATAATCGGAATAGAATCTGTAGCAGCGGCAGCAGCCTGAAGAGCCGGTGTGGCATTACCCAGGATCAGGTCAACATCGTTAGCGACCATCTGGTTAGCGATTGTAGCGCAGTTGGCCGGTTCGCCTGAAGCGTTCTGTTCATCGAATGTGACCTTGTCGCCCAGGTCTTCCTTCATAGCTTCCATGAAGCCCTTTGTCGCAGCATCAAGTGCGTCATGCTGTACGAACTGGCAGATACCAACGTTGTAGCCTTCCTTCTTTGAGGAGCCGCAGCCGACCATTGTCAGCATCATGGCGGCAGCCATAGTTAATGCTAAAACTCTCTTTTTCATAATTCTTCCCTCTTGTTATACATGATCTGTATCGGCAATCACTTTCATGCATTAAACTTTAATACGATAAATCGCCGACGTTAAAGACTAATATAATCCATTTTCGTTGATTTGTCAACTTACCGCACAACATTCAGAGTCCATTTTGGCCCCAAAATCTGCCACAAATCTGCCATTTTCAGCAGATTTTCTAAGCAAACACTCTTCCCCTGTCACCTCCATTTAAGATTCTGCGTCTTTAAAGCGGGGGAATGCTTGCTGCCCATAAAGCGGACACTCGCAATACGCTTCGCTCCTTGCTCGTGAACCGCAGCTACCTTCGGTAGCCCATCAGCAGGGGCTTTTACCCCTGCTGATGCAAGCTTCCCCCGTAACCCCCGCTTAAGACCCTGCGTCTTTGAATCGGGGGAATGCTTGCTGCAGTTCAAAAAAAGAGTGCTGCCCCGGATCATGGGACAACACTCTGAATATTCGATATATCTGTTTACGCTTCTGTCTGTACCTGTGCAGCCTCGCGGCGACGGAACGGAAAAACGTAATAGCTGATCCAGTAAAAGATCGCAGCAAAGACCACACCGGCCACCGCATCAATGATACTGTGCTGCTTCAGGAACACCGTGGAAAGGCAGATGAGCACCGCCAGCACCACCACAAACCAGGTCAGCACCGGATGCTTTTTCCGATACAAACGCCAGGTGGGCACCACCGCCACCAGTGTCTGATACACATGAAGTGACGGGAAAACGTTGGTGGGTGTATCGTTGCTGTACAGCGTCCGCAGCGCCCAGTTAAAGAAACCGGGGCCGGACACGTCCGGCCGGAGCTCAAGACCGTTGGGCCAGACGAGGCAGATGATAACGAAGAAAATGATGCCCAGCACCACCATGGACACATAACACCGGAACTCCGTGTCATTCTTCTGGAAAAAGGCATAAAATGCCATGGTGATCCCGATCAGCGGAAACCAGGCCAGATACGGAAAAATGAACACCGGCACCACAGGAATGTAATCGTCGATCACACAATGGATGATGTGCAGGTTCGCCGGCTCCAGACTCTCCAGCCACATGAAGGTCATCATATAGACTATAAAGAAAAAAAAGATGATCCAGAGTCTGAACCACCGCTTGTTAAACTCCAGGCCGAAAAGAGCCCAGAACTTATGAAGTGCATTTCCTAAAACTTTCATTTTTAAAACCAATCGTTGTCGATCTTATCAAGACAGCAGAAACCACTGCCCGCGATCGCCATTTTTTTTGCAGACATGCACAATACCCACAGGGCACGATGTCCGCTTCACTGCTTACTCCTTAAACAGACATACGCACACTTCGCAAGGCACTTTGTCTGCTTATTATGTTAAATTCACTATATCTACAGGCAGAACGGTAAGCCGGGTTCTGTCGTGTACGGCCATCTGTCTAGACCGCCCGTTGCCGGACGGCTCAAGCGACCTACCTGAAGCATGACGGGCCGCCATATCGCTTCTTCTCGGTCTTGCTTCGGATGGGGCTTGCATATGCCCGTCCCGTTACCGTGACGGCGGTAGTCTCTTACACTGCCATTTCACCCTTACCGCATAAGCGGCGGTATCATTTCTGCTGCGCTTTCCTGAGGGTTACCCCTACCGGACGTTATCCGGCATCCTGCCCTGTGAAGCCCGGACTTTCCTCGCCCGACACCTTTCGTCTTGTCGGCCGCGGCCGTATGTCCTGCCTGCTTGAAGCATCATACCAATATCATTTTCTCTTGTCAATGTCGAGAGACATCGGAACCCTTATTCCTTTTATATTCCGATGCCCTTGCCTTGGTTCAGCTCTGTAGCAACCTCCACTGGGCATCGGAAAACTTGCTTTTTTCTTCCTCCGATGCCACAGCCGCAATTCAGCTCAAATCCGCACTCCGCCGGGCATCGGATATGACAAACTTACAAATGGAAGCATCCGCCGCCGATAAATTCCCTCAAGATGGAATTGGTCGGCACGTCTACTTCCGGCAGCCCGATGAAATAATCCAGGAATTTCAGCAGGCGTCTGGCTTCTGTATAGGAAGGATCCTCCACCGGCACGCCGAAAAGCAGGGGCTGGACGTACTGCTTGAGTACCGCCAGCTCATAGGGCAGCGCCGAATTGAAGATAAAGTCCGCACTCTCCTCGAAGGGGAAAATGTTATTCTCCTCTCCCTTCCGCACAGCCGGCCACATGGCAATGGTCTGGGACGCATTGTGACCTCGGGTCCGATTGTCCCGGATGATCCGGCGGATCAACCGGCCGTCATTGCTGCGGATCCGGTTGTGGTCGTCCACATTGAGCTGCGTCAGCGCACTGATGTAGACCTTGTATTTAGACTCTGAAGGCAGAGACTCACTCATTTTCTCATTAAGGCCGTGAATGCCTTCGATAACCAGAAGGTCTTCATCACCCAGCGTCAGGAAGTCACCCCGGTAAACCCGCTCGCCCTTGATGAAATCATAATAGGGCATTTCCACGGTCTCACCCTGCAAAAGCGCCGCCATATCCCGGTTGAAGCCGGCCACGTCGATGGCCCTCAGGCTTTCGAAATCCTTCTGGCCGTTGGGCAGCAGCGGTGTGTCCGCCCGATTGACGAAATAGTTGTCAAGGCCGATGTAATGGGGCTTATACCCGCGGGACATCAGCTGAATGCACAGTCTTTGAGAAAATGTGGTTTTCCCGGAGGATGAAGGTCCGGCGATCATCACGAATTTTACGGTGCCCCGGGCAATGATGCTCTGGGCCAGCTCCGCAATGCGGGATTCCTGCACCGCCTCGGCCATGAGAATGAGTTCCCGGGTATCCCGGCCCACCACCGCCTGATTCAGGGCGCCGATGTTGGGAATCCCCAGAATATCCGACTGCTTTTCGCCGTCCATCTGGGCATCAAAAAGCTTCTCCTGGACATCGAGAGGTGTCACCGCCTCCGGCGTTTCAATGGGTGGCAGCTGAAGCACAATGCCGTCCCGATAATGATACAGCTTAAAGGCCTTGAGGAAAGACGTATTGTGCAGCATCACGCCGTAATAATAATCCTCGTAGCCGTTCAGTTCATAAATATGCACCCGACTGGCCAGACGGGTTCTGAAAAGATCCGCCTTGTCGGGCTGATGAAGACTCTCAAAGAGGGCAATAGCCTGTTCGGTACGAATGAACGTCTTCCGGATGGGCAGACCTTCTGCCGCCAAAGCCTTCATACGCTCTTCCACCTTGGCCACCAGCTCATCGGTCACTTCAACGCCGGCCACCGAGTAATAGAACCCGTAGCCCACAGAAAAATGATTGATGACACGACTCACCGCATCGCCGGCCACATCCCGCAGAGCTGCCATAAAGAGCATGGAACCACTGCGCTTGTAAGCCCGATGGCCCACCGGATCGGCGGTGGTCATGAACTGAAGCACCCCTGCATCCTCCAGCACCTCGTGAAGTTCCTTCACGATGCCGTTCACCTTCACGAGCACAATGTCATGGTCATACGCGGCCTGAAATGCCCGTGCCAGGTCTTCAAGGGGTGTGCCCTTCGGATACTCATAGCACTTATCATTGATGGTGACTGTCAGCATTGCCTTCTTTTCATCCATATTAAATTACCTCATAGGGCTGCCTGATCTCACAGGCGATCACGCGAAGCTCGGGGAAGGTGTCCGCCAGCTTCTTTGTCATGAAGGAAATGAAACCGAACTCGGTTCCGTAATGACCGGCATCGATGAGCATCAGCCCATCCGCCACCGCGTCGATGGCCGAATGGTAATCCACATCCCCGGTGATATAAATATCCGCCCTGTTTTCCCGGGCCGCTCCGATAAAGCTGCGGCCGGAACCGGAACAGATGGCTGCTGTGGCAACCTCTTTGGCCGGATCGCCGTAAAGGCGCACAGCCTTGAGACGATACACCTCTTTCACCCGTTCCGCCAGCTCGCCCGCTGTCATGACTTCAGGCAAGCGACCGATACGGCCAAAGCCCGCCGGCTCGCCGTTGTCGTCAGCAGTGGTCTCCGCCAGCACCCGCACATCCTCAAGCTGAAGCTCAGCAGCATTAAGATCCGCCATGCCGGCGATATCAAAATTGGTGTGCATGGCGTAATACGCCACCTTGTTTTCAGCCAGTGTCAGCAGACGCCGACCGTTCCGCTCCTGCCGGGTGATCCGGCTCATGGGTTTGAAAATAAGGGGATGGTGGGTGATCAGAAGATCGGCGCCCTCCTCAACGGCTTTGGCCACGGAGGCCTCCGTCACGTCAAGGGCCACCACCACCGTTTTCACCTCGGCCTCTTCATCCCCCAGGAGCAGACCCACATTGTCCCAGGACTCCGCCAGGGACAGGGGATAATCATTTTCCAGTTTTTCAAAAATGTCACGACATTTCATAAAGTGCCAGCACCTCTTCCGCCGCCTCAAGATCCGCCGCAACGGTCTGAAGGCGTTCATGTGATTCCGGCATGCCGGAGGCTCGCAGTTTTTCAAGAACCTTCGCATGCATATCCCGCTGCTTCTGGGCATAAGCCTTCAGAACGGGATGACGTTTGGCCATGAGCACCGGCCCGTAGGTGAGCGCGGCACGGGATAACCCGCTCCGAGTCTTAGCAGAATCGCCGCAAAGCGCATCCTTTTCCGCCTCCGCATCCGCCGTCATCGGCTGTGCGGTTTCCGCTCCCGTTGCCATCTCAGTTTTCCCATTCTTAATCTCGGTAGCCCCCTCAGGCACCACCCGGATTACGGGATAAAACTTGCCGGCCTCGAAGACCATTTCCTCATCTACTATACGAAGAGACAGATCAAGAAGCGTCTCCCGGAAAGGCATCAGGTCCGACTGAGGCTCCAGGATCATTTCCGAATAACCCTTCAGAAATGGCCCGGCCTCCCTGAGGATCCGGCTCATCAGCATACCGCCCATCCCGGCGATCACCAGAGCCCCTTCCAGCGGTTCCTTCGGCACCCCGTCCGCCAGCACAGGCCGGATCTTATCCGCCAGACCGTGAGCGGCGATGTTCTCCACCGCCGAGGCCAGCGGGCCTTTGTTCACATCCGACGCCACCGCCCGGGGAGATAAGCCCTCCTCCACGCGGTAGATCGGAATATAACCATGGTCGGTGCCCACATCCACCACCGGCAGACCCGGGGTGATCATGTTGGCCACCGCCTGCAGACGTTTCGACAATTTCATCAGTCAAGATAATCCTTCAGTTTGCGGCTGCGGCTCGGATGACGCAGCTTTCTTAAAGCCTTGGCTTCGATCTGACGGATACGTTCACGGGTAACGTTGAAGTCCTTACCCACCTCTTCCAGAGTACGGGCACGGCCGTCATCCAGACCGAAACGCAGACGCAGAACCTTCTGCTCTCTGTCGGTCAGGGTACCGAGAACCTCCACCAGCTGTTCCTTCAGAAGCGTAAATGCCGCGGCATCGGCCGGCACCGGCACATTTTCGTCCTGAATAAAGTCACCAAGATGGCTGTCTTCCTCTTCACCGATGGGTGTTTCCAGGGAGACCGGTTCCTGAGAGATCTTCAGGATCTCACGGACACGCTCCGGTGACATGTTCATCTTTTCGGCAATTTCATCCGGGGTAGGTTCGCGGCCAAGCTCCTGCAGCAGCTGACGGGACACGCGGACCAGTTTGTTGATGGTTTCCACCATATGCACCGGAATACGGATCGTTCTGGCCTGATCGGCGATGGCACGGGTAATAGCCTGACGGATCCACCAGGTGGCATATGTGGAGAACTTAAAGCCCTTGTGGTAATCGTATTTTTCAACGGCCTTGATCAGACCCAGGTTACCCTCCTGAATCAGATCCAGGAACAGCATACCGCGGCCCACATAACGCTTGGCGATGGACACAACAAGACGCAGGTTCGCTTCAGCCAGACGCTGCTGCGCAGCCTTGCCGGCTTCACCGCCCTCTTCCATCTTCTTGGCCAGTTCGATTTCCTGGTCGGCTGTCAGAAGCGGGACCTTACCGATCTCCTTCAGATACATACGGACCGGGTCCTCGATGGAGATACCCTCCGGGACGGAAAGATCGATCTTTTCCATATCCGGTTCTTCTTCATCGGACAGGTTGATGTCATCGTCGCTCTTCAACAGGAGCAGCGCATCATCCGCATCCGGGGAATCGTTCATTGTAAAGAGATCGATCCCGTTGCTTTCCAGAAACTCATGCACCTTGTCCATGTCTTCCGGTGTCAGCGTGACATTTTTAAGGACAGTTTCGATGTCCTTGGGCTCCAGTACATTCTTCTTCTGACGAGCCTTCACCAGAAGTTCCGTCAGACCCTGTGAAAACAACACTTCATTTTCTGTCATTCTTTTACCCTGCTTTCTAAATTTTATCTTCTCAAAAGAGTTGTCTTAGCGGCTGTCCGCCGGAACACTCTCTTAAAAATTCAAGTCTCTCATTTACGAAAATGACGCTGCATCTGCCGCTGCCTCATTTCCGAAAAATAACGCTGTGGCTGCCGACGTTTCATTTTCTAAAAAATGGCGCTGCGGCTTTATTCAAGGCCGCCCTTTAAGTGGAAGACCTGTCCCGTCTTTTCCAGGGACTCGATTCGCTTCTTCTTGTCCATGAGGGCCGTCAGACCGCCAAGATCCTTTCCATCCCAGGCCTTCAGAGCTGCCTCGTTGCTCTGCTTCATGATGCGCAAAAGCGTATCCGTAAAGGCCCGGTCCCGATCATTGTCTGTGGACACATGGATTTCTGTATTGAAGAAACCGGCCACCTCCTGCTGCGCCTCGGGATCCGTGAAGGCATTGAGCAATGCCGCCTCCCGCACATCCCCCGCCGCGTACTGGGCGTAGAGCCCCTCCGCGATCCGGCGGCACAAAGGATCCTGAAAATCTTCCGGTCCTATGTAATCCCGGGTCAGCTCAAAGGCTTCCGGACAACGGGCCAGATAGGTCAGCATGAGTTTCTGGGACATCCGCGCCTTATCCTCCGCGGCCGGCGGCCGGGGCGCTGTCTCCTTGGGCTTCCGGTAATGCTCCGCCGGTGTGCCCTTCAAAGCCAGGCTGTTCACCAGACGCTGCAGGCCTTCCTCGGAAATATGATATTCCGCCGCAATGGCCTTCCGATAATTATCCCGCTCCAGCTCCTCTTCAAAGCTTAAGAGCCTGGTGGCGATATCCCGCTGGAAATCGGTCTGTCCCTGCGGGTCGTTGAGGTCGTGCTCATAAGACAACTGACGGATCTCGAACATAAAGCCATTTTCGGCCTTGTTGAGGCGCTCCGTCAGAGCCTCCGCCCCCTCCTTCTGGATCAGTTCATCCGGATCCTTGTAGGGCGCCAGACTCACCACCCGGGCCTTGATGCCCGCTGCCTTCAGGATGGGAATGGCCCGAAGAGCCGCCATCACACCGGCACCGTCGCTGTCATACAAGAGCTTCACATCCGATGTGTAGCGCTTCAGCAAAGAGGCCTGCTGCGGTGTCAGCGCCGTCCCCAGGGAAGCCACCGCATTGGTAAAGCCGGCCTGGTGCATGGAAATGACATCCATATACCCTTCACACAGGATGATAAACCGCTCCCGGGAGCTCCGGGCGATGTTGAGGCCGAAAAGATGAAGCCGTTTGTTGAAGAGCTCCGTTTCCGGCGAGTTCAGATACTTGGGTTTGCCGTCCCCCATGACCCGACCGCCGAAACCGATGACCCGGTTGCGCACGTCAAGGATCGGGAACATGACCCGGTTCCAGAATTTATCGGAAAAACCGTGTTTCTCATTATATAGGAAGAGTCCCGACTCATTGAGCCGTTCATCGGACCAGCCTTTATTTTTGAGATACCGGTAAAGATCGTTATTGAATTTGTCAGCGTAACCCAATCCGAACTTGCGGATGGTCTCCTCGGACAGACCGCGGTTCTTGAGATACTCAAGGCCCGTCCGGCCATTTTCCTGCTTCAGGAGATAATGGAAATAGCCCGCTGCCTGCTTGTTGATTTCAAAAAGCTCAGCCTTACGGTCGGCCGCCGCTTTATTTTCTTTGGAAATGTCCGGCTCCGGCAGACGAATTCCGGCCCGGTCGGCCAGCATCTGCATCGACTCCTGGAAAGTCGACTGGTAATAGGACATCATAAAGGTGAACACATTGCCGCCGGCATGACAGCCGAAGCAGTAATACATCTGCCGCGACTGGCTGACGCTGAAGGAGGGCGTCTTTTCGTTGTGGAACGGACACAGGCCCACATAGTTGGAGCCGGAGCGTTTCAGCCGGACCACAGCCCCCACCACATCAATGATGTCGTTGGCACTGCGCACCTCTTCAATTAAGTCATCGGAATATCGCATTTATGTCGGCTCCATAAGATATGTAAAATAAAGAAAGCGATCCGCGTCAGACCGTCTCCGGCATACCACCTGTCGATGACATGTCAACAGTGGTCTTGCAGCGGTTCAGTAGCGGCTCCAGGAATGGGGCACGAAGATCTCATTGTAACGGGCCTTGGAATACTGGTCCGTCATCCCGGAAATATAATCGCACACAACCCGCTCCCGGCTTTCGCCTCTTTCCGTGATCATTTTGTAGAATTCGTCCGTCATGGCTTCCGGATGCTCCACATAATAGTGATACATCTGCTTCAGCATACGGTCCGCCTTGATTTCCTCCCGGCGTGCCGCTTCGTTGGTATAAAGATGACGGAACATAAAGGCCCGCAATTCAAACAGGGCGCTGCCGATCTCATCGGACATACAGACGCAATCCCTGTCCCGGGACGTAATGACAATGTCATGAATGAAGGTGTTGAGTCTGGCCCGGGTGGTCTCACCCAGAAGACGTCTCAAGGGTGCCGGCACATCTTCCTCTTTCACAAGGCCGGCCCGCACACCGTCATCCATGTCATGATGAATATACGCAATTTTATCGCAAAGACGCACCACCTGCCCCTCCAGGGTGGACGGTGCATCATTGGTGCCGTGATTCAGGATGCCATCCCGCACCTCAGCGGTGAGGTTGAGACCCCGGCCTTCCTTTTCCAGTCTTTCCACCAGACGCAGGCTCTGCTCATTATGACGAAAGCCCAAAGGGCAGACATCGTTCAGCGCCCGCTCTCCCGCATGGCCAAAGGGTGTGTGGCCCAGATCATGGCCAAGGGCAATGGCTTCCACCAGATCAGTGTTCAGATGAAGACACACGGCCACCGTCCGGGCTGTCTGAGACACTTCCATCGTGTGCATCATCCGGGTGCGGTAATGATCGCCCTGGGGTGACAGAAACACCTGTGTTTTATCCTTCAGGCGCCGAAAAGACTTACTGTGCACGATGCGGTCCCGGTCACGCATATAGCAGGTACGGATATCGCACTCCTCCTCCGGCCGGATGCGCCCCTTTGTCTCACAGGCCTTAGCTGCGTAGGGGCTTAAGATCGCTCTTTCCCGTTGTTCCAGTTCGTCTCGAATCAGCATTTATTGTCCTCTTCTGTCGACGGCAACCTCATGTGATACCGTCTGAAAATGCCTGATGGTGATAGGTGGAAAAAACTTTACATGAATAATATTCGGCCTCAAAAAGGACATTCCTTTTTTTGCCTCATATTTTTTCATTTTTTTTAAATATTTTTACAAATAATAAAGGACTCCGCAGGCTTAAAGACACAGCGGAGTCCGTTTTTCATGATTTAGTTTAATCCTGATGATAAGTGGACAGGAAGTCTTCCAGAGATCCCATGGCCTCCTTCAGCACTTCAAGTCGCGGCAGGTAGACAATACGGAAATGATCCGGTGTCGGCCAGTTGAAGCCGGTCCCCTGAACCAGAAGCACATGCTTCTCTCTCAGGAAATCATAAGCAAACTGCATGTCGTTATGCAGATTGAAGCGCTTCACATCAATCTTCGGGAAGCAGTAGAATGCCCCGTGGGGTTTCACAACCGAAAGCCCCGGAATGCTGTTGATCGCATCGATGATGTAATCACGCTGCTGTGTGATACGGCCGGTCTCGTTGACGTAAGCCTTCACTGACTGATGACCGCCCAGAGCTGTCTGGATAATAGACTGAGCCGGAACGTTGGAGCACAGACGCATGCTGGACAGCATCTTGATACCCTCAATGTAATCCTTGGCCATAGCCTTATTGCCGGACAGGATCATCCAGCCGACACGGTAACCGGCGATCATATGTGATTTGGACAGACCGGACAGTGTAACACAGAAAAGGTCCGGTGCCAGAGACGCAATTGATGTATGGCTCAGGCCGTCCATGATCAGACGATCATAAATCTCATCTGAGAAAATGATAAGCTGGTGGCGACGGGCAATCTCGACGATCTTCTCCAGGATTTCTCTCGGATAAACAGCACCGGTCGGATTGTTCGGATTGATCACAACGATCGCTTTTGTCTTATCGTTGATCTTTCTTTCCATATCCTCAAGATCCGGATACCAGTCGGATTCTTCGTCGCACAGGTAATGAACCGCTTTACCGCCTGACAGGTTAGCGCAGGCTGTCCACAGCGGGTAATCCGGAGCCGGCAGAAGGATCTCATCGCCGTTATCCAGAAGAGCCTGTAACAGAAGGCTGATCAGTTCGGAAACACCGTTGCCTGTATAAATGTCTTCCATGGTGACGTTCGGGATGTTCAGATCCTGAGCGTACTGCATAATGGCCTTACGGGCAGCCCAAATGCCCTTTGAATCGGAATAGCCTTCGCAGGAGGTCAGGTTGTGTCTCATATCTGCGATCACTTCTTCCGGAGCCTGGAAACCAAAGGGAGCGGGATTGCCGATATTCAGTTTCAGGATGTTGATCCCGCTCGCTTCCATACGACTCGCCTCTTCGACCACCGGTCCACGGACATCGTAAAGCACGTTATCGAGTTTGGAAGATTTTTTAAATGTTCTGATATCTGCCATCGTCTTTCTCCTTCTATTCTTTTAATCGAAAATTGCATTCATTATAACGCAGGCGTCTTCTTCTGTAAAGTGAACAGGCACCATATCGTTCACAGAGGGACTTTGTTATCTTGTTCACAATTTGTCTTTATATTATTCACGAAACGTTCCACAAGCCCTTAAACTCTGAACATATATGACCAATATAATAAACTCATCAAACAAGTGAACTACAACTTTTTCTTTTCATACCCGTCGCAAGACGGTAAACTCCTTCCCTTTATAAAAAAGCGGCCCTACGGGCCGTTTTTTTATATCCATTTTTATGCCCTCCCCCACTTGCTCATGTGTTTTCAACCGACTCATCAGGTCAGGAGAAAAAATCCTGCCATTATCTCTTCATGCAAGCATGGGGATTCACCTGGCTCATCGGGGCAGGAGAAAAGCTCCTATACCTGGCTCATCGGGATAACAACAATCGGGAGACCGCCGCAGCGTTCTCCCGATTCTGACGTTTTTATGAAATTGTGAAGCCTCCTTCGGCTCCGACCCGTTCAGGTCAGATGCCTATCAGGCCTGCTTTGTGCCGTATTTTTCGAAATACAGGTCGTAAAGCTCGGCGTAAGCCTTATTGGTGTGAGACTTGATATCATGCATGTAACCGGCATCAGCTTTATTCCGTGAGGAAGCGCTTCTTAAGATAGAGGCGGCGATGTTCATGCTGTGGCCTGTGATACGTGAGCAGGCTGTCAGGAAGTCATTAAAGACAAAGCCCTGTTCGCCGCCGCAGATGCACATCTGGATACGGTTGACATGGTTTTCCTTGTATTCGTCGCACAACTCTTCGATCACAGCCTGAAGCGGTGCACAGCAGGAAGCTTTTTCAAGATTGTCCTCACGGTAGCTCTCAATGGCCAGGTTGTAGATTTCTCTCACAGCCTTGATGAGGTTATCGACTTCCTTCTGAGCCTCTGCTGAGTACTTAAGGCCCTTCTCGTGAAGTTCTTCCGCTGAATGAGCCACATTGAGTGCGTGGTCAGCAAGACGTTCAAACTCGTTGATACCGAAAAGAATCTTGGTGGTTCTGATCCGGCTGTCTGCGGACAGACCGCCGTGAGCATTCAGCTTCATAATATAGGAGCCCAGGGCATCCTCGTAATTATCGATACGATCTTCATTCTGATTCAGGAATGTCATATCGTCCGGATCATATCGATACACCAGATCGATGGCGATGTCGAGAGACTTTTCAGTGAGCTCAGTCATCTTCATCATTGCCTGGTTGCATTCACCAAGAGCCACAGCCGGTGTAACAAAGAGACGTTCGTCCAGGAACAGCTCTGTGTCGTCTTCCTTGTCCTTGATGATCCAGTTGGAGAGTTTTTCCAGCTGCTTCTGGAACGGGAATGTCATGGCTACGATGGCCAGGTTGAAGACGGTATGGATAAGAGCGATATCAACCGGGGATGTGGCCCGGGTCATGATCACCGGATTAAAGACGGCCATGACCACATAATACAGGGCCAGGATAACCACCGTACCGATAACCTTGATGGCCACATGGATGGCGGCCACTCGTTTGGCCTTTCTGTTAACACCGATGGATGACAGGATCGCGGTCATACAGGTACCGATGTTTTCACCCATAACGATGGGGATCGCCATACCGTAGGTGATGGAGCCTGTTAAAGACAGCGCCTGCAGGATACCGATGGTAGCCGCAGAACTCTGAACAACAGCGGTAACCACCATACCAATGAGCACACCCAGCAGCGGGTTGCTGAAGGCCAGCAGCAGGTTCTGGAATTCCGGCATATCCTTCAGCGGGCTCATGGCCGTACTCATGCTGGTCATACCTGTCATCAGGATGGAGAAGCCCAGCAGCATGGCACCGATATTTTTCCGCTTTTCACTCTTGGAAACCATGTAAAGCAGAATACCGATGAGCGCCACGATAGGTGAGAAATACTTCGGGTTCAGAAGTTTAATGAACACGTTGTTGGATTCTACACCGGTCAGTGACAGGATCCAGGCCGTCAGTGTGGTACCGATGTCGGAACCCATGATGACGGAAATGGTCTGTGACACCTTCATAATGCCGGAGTTAACAAAACCGACCAGCATAACGGTCATCGCAGAGGATGACTGGATGGCAATGGTGATGACCATACCGAAAAGAAGCCCCAGCAGCTTATTATCGGTCAAGCGCTGCAGCATCCGTTCGAGCTTGCCGCCGGCCATCTTCTGAAGATTGCCGGACAGGATGTTCATACCGAAAAGAAAGAATGCCAAGCCCCCTAAGAGGGCGAATACGTTAAAAATATCCATAAGATTTTTTCCTTTCATACACTGACAAGCGTATACGAATCCATCTTATATGATGTGGATTCGCTTGAAAAGATTGGGTTCACCAACCCATGGCCTTTTCTCTATTTTACCCTATTTTTACCTGTTCTTTCCATTTATTTTATCTATTTTGCACACTATTGACATTATTTTATTCTCTACGTCCACCGGAGTCCAAAAAAAGACCTGATGTCCCATTCCATTTTACATTCTTTTTTTCCGAAGATTCCCTGTTGCTCGTGTCGTATATTCGACGTGCATCCGTCTTTTACGAGCCATGGCATTCTGTCTTTTTATATGATAGAATACAGGAAAATAGACTATCAAAAGAAGGTACTGTTATGGCTGATACCCGTAAAATCCCCATTCATCTGGGCTATACAGAAAAACTCAGATTCCGGCTGGCGCCCATCAACAAAGACATCATGGCCGCCAATGCGGATTATCTGACCGAAGCTGAGCTTTGTCTCGACGGTCGTGCTGCCGAAGCGCTGATCCTGCCCTTCATCCAGCAGCATTTAAAGAAACCCTTCCAGGATCATGACGAGATCAATCTGATGTCCTTTGCCTCCGCCAAGCGCCTGTGCCGGGATCTTAAGACCACCGTCACCATGCTGAAGGAGCACTTTGATGACCCGAATCTGAACGATCTGAAAAACCAGGTCACTCTGGATATGATCGTCCGGGAGGATGATCTGGTGGAATTTGAGGACGCCTCTCCCGCCGAGATCCGTGCCTTCATCAAAGCCAATTTCTCCATCGTCACGGATTTCTACACCAGGACCATCCGGGAGATCGTGACCCTCATCAACCGCTATGAAGCACAGGGATATCGCCATTTCGCCATCTCTTATAACAATTAGTTCAAATTATGCCCATGACAAAACGGCCGCCGCACCCATTCGGGTGTTGCGACCGTTTTTTATTTCTCCGATAAACCGGATGAGCTGTGTCGGCACAGCCATCATCCGACGATTACCGGCTTATTTTGTTTCGTCTGATTTTGTATCGCCTGTCTTATTCCGGCGCTGCGGACCATCGTCGACCGGTAGTCCTTCGCGAATCAGCGCACGTGCACCTTCTCCATGAAGACCTTGATGCGGCCACCGCAGACCATGCCTTCGTCCTCAGCCTCACGGCCGGTCATGTCCACCATCACCGTATCCTGCTCAGCCTCTTCATCCTGCAGCATATAGCGTGCCTTCATGATCACATCATTTTCGGCGCAACCGCCGCCGATGGTGCCGATACAACGACCGTCCTCCAGGATCATCATTTTCGTGCCGGCTTTTCTGGGGGCTGACCCACGGCGCTCGATGATCGTGGCCACGATAAGGTTCTGTTCGCCTCTCAGAGCTTCGAGCATGGCCTTGGTGTAACCGCCGCTCTTCCGCTCCTTGCTGCGCACATCGATGATTTCCGCCAGAATGGACACCGCCAGTTCCTCCGGTGTTTCCGCCCCGATCTTAAGACCGATGGGGGAATGGAGGCTGTCGAGCTTCTCAGCCGGATAGCCTTCCTCGAGAAGCGTTTCCTTGGCGGCTCTTACGCGCACGCGGCTGCCGATCATCCCGATATAGGCATAGGGCTTTTTCAACAGATCCCGCAGGCAGACCATATCAAAACGATGGCCTCTTGTCAGGATCAGGAAATACACATTGGGACCGCCGGTTGTCTTGGCCAGATTGTCCTCAAAGGACATGCAGGACACCACATCGGCCCCGGCTGCCCGGGCATTGTTGGCAAATAAGGGGCGATCCTCGTAAACCGTCACGTGGAAGCCCACCATTTTCGCTAATTTCACCACCTGAACCGCCACATGACCGCCGCCGCAGATCACCATTTCCGCAGGACGGCCCACGCTTTCCACGAAAACCTTGCGGTCACCGTCTGTGACAGTGCCTACGGTATCGGGGTCGGCCAGATAGTCTTTCCGTTCAAGAAAATAGGGATAAGCCCCTTCCTGGGGTTCTCCTTCTATATAAAGAGCATGTTCACCGGCACCATCCCCTTCCAGGATCAGGGCCGTCTTATAGACTTCACTTTCCGTTTTGCTCACGGCATTGAAAAAACTGTTCATGTGATCACCTCCATGGTTTCCATTATAGCAGATGACCCGCGGATTGCCATGAAAGTTTTGTCCATATCAGCTGTCCCCGATGTGGTGCTGGCGGCGATACATCTGGGGCGACAGGCCGAAATACTTCTTGAAGGCTTCGCTAAAGGAACTCAGCGATCGATATCCCACCTCGGTGCCGATGGATTCTACCGACCGGTTGGTCATCATAAGATGATGGCGGGCGGTGGTCATGCGAAACCGTCTTAACTGACTGCTGAAGGTGTGGCCGGTGATGGCCTTGTACCGGCGGCTGAGGCCCTCCGGGGTCACCCCCATTTCATGAGCCACCCGGTAACGGGCATCCTTCATTTGAAAATACTTCCTTATATAGTGCTCACAGGTCCGGATATCCAGACGATCCTGCGAAGGGGCCGCTTCCTGTGTGGCCTGAGGGTCCGTGTCGCGACCTGCCTTTTCCACCGCCATTTCTATGGCTCTGTCCATTTCCTCATAGGTTTCCTGTCCGATTATTTTTCTTAAATAGTCTTCTCCTTCTTTTGTCTCGCCGGCCCGGTTCAGATCGCACCAGCCCTCTGCCAGTGCCCGGTCCTCTTCCATCAGTGTCCACACGAAAACAATTTGACACGGCCGGCTCTCATTTCCCTCCGGTTTCCCAGTCACTGTTATCTCTCCGTTTAATCCGTATTTTTCCCATATTTTTTACGATAATCATTTGGCGTCATATGATGGAAATCCTTAAAGCGCTTGCAAAAATAGGAAAAGTTGGTGTATCCCACCCGCTCGGCCACGTCCCGTACCATCAGGTCCGTGTTAACCAGCAGGTCGCAGGCCTTTTCCATGCGCCGCTCCAGGATCCATCGGCCGATGGATTTGCCGTTTTTCTTGCGGAACATACGGCAAATGTAGGTCTGAGACAGGTGCACCAGGTCTGCGTACTCCTTCGCCGATTCGCCGCTGGTGTAATTCCAGTCGATGACATCCCGGATGAAGCTGACCGCCCGGTTGCCGTCCATGGCTACGCGCCCATAGTAACTTTCGCTCTCCGCTTCGCCCCGTCTTTGCCTGACCGCTTCCGATGCCTCCTGAATGACCGTTCTTTCCGTCTCCGGCAAGGCTTTGTCAGCGGTCGCCACTGATTCCACAGATGCGCCGTTCTTCGTCTCGGCCTCATTTTCCTCATGTAAACTGAGGCATAATGCGGTCGACTCTTCACACGCATCCCCGATTAGCCCTTCTGCAGAACCTTTCTCATGCGCATCCGGGATCTGCTCCTCTGCGGCGTATCGCTCACACGCTTCAGAGGTTTCATCCGCCCTCAATGTCTTCTCCGCCTTCGGCTCTGCGGATCGGCCATGATAACCCGATCCGTACATCACGCAGCCGCCGTCTTTGACCAGGGTCGCGGACGCCGAAAAATGATCCAGCTGCGCCAACCGGCCGGAGAAGTCTGAAAAGGATTCGATCCGGACCACCCGGGCCGTCTCCTTCAGTTTGTCGTAGGGGAGACTGCTGATTATTGCCTGATACTCATCGTCATCAAACGACGCCACATAAATTGTCGACATATCGACCTCCGCTTCCGGACCACTGTCCTCTGCTGCCGGCGGCACCATTTCCTTAAGAAAATGGCTCCTGTCTCTATCGTTACTATCATGATAGAAGCCCGCATCGCCTCCCCTCAACGCATGGGCGGGGCTTGTGCACGGAAACGCAAATCATTTGTCACCAAAACAAAAAAAGACCGCCCCGAGGGACGGTCTTGTGTGTCATGACACAATTGCCTGCTTTGGCGCAGGTCTTTGTCTGTTATTTTTTACGGTTCATTTCGTAAATGATGCGCAGGCCGCGCAGCATCAGTTCACGATCGAAAATAATGTCTTTTCTCTTGCAGTGCGGCACCACCAGACCTGAAAGGCCGCCGGTCGCCACGACCGTTGTATTCTGTCCCATTTCCGTTTCGATGCGGTCAATAAGACCATCCAGCTGAGCCGCCTGTCCGTAGACAGCACCGCTCTTCATGGAATCGATGGTGTTGGTGCCGATCACCCGGGCCGGCGCCGTAAATGAAATATAGGGCAGCTGTGAAGCCCCGGATGACAGGGCATTGGTGGCGGTCCGCATACCGGACAGAATAAGGCCGCCCAGGAAGACGCCCTTATCGTCGATGGCCGCCAGTGTTGTGGCGGTGCCCATATCGATCACGATGAGGGGCTTGCCGTAGGCATGGATAGCCCCCACCGCACTGACCACCATATCGGCGCCCAGCTGCTTGGGATCATCAATAGCGATTTTCAGCCCATTTTTGACGCCAGGCCCCACCACGAGGGGGGTGATGCCCAGAGCTTTTTTCACGCCGCGGCAGATGGTTTCCGTCAGCTGCGGCACAACTGATGACAGAATACCGCCGGTCACGATTGCCGAGTCGATATCCAGCATTTCAAAAATGTTATGAATGAGCACGCCATACTCCATGGCGGTCCGATCCAGATCGGTTCTGATGCGTTCGGCAAAGACCAGAGTTTCGCCCTCGAAGCCGCCGATTTCTGTATGGGAGTTGCCCATGTCGATGGTAATGATCATAATCTATCTCCTGCTTACATAAGCAATCTGCTAACCTGAAAAACCACCCTATCGGTATATCAGAAATCGCCCCCGTCTGTCAATCGGGAAGTCACAGACAGTTTCTCGCTGCTTGTTAGGATTCAACCAGTGAGAAGCTGTCCACATCCACAACACCCAGGGTTGTGAGACGCAGCTGCGGGATGACCGGCAAGCTCACGAAGGACAATGTCATGAAGGGATCGATATCCTTTGAGGTGCCCAGAGCTGTGGCCGCGGCCTTCAGCTCCGTCATTTTCTCCCGGACCTCTTCTGTGGTGAGGTCGCACATGAGACCGGCGATGGGCAGCGCCATCTCCGCTTTCACAGCGCCATTTTCGACAACCACCATACCGCCCTGGATATCCTGCAGGCGATTGATAGCGGTGAGGATGTCGGTATCATTGGTGCCGGCCACGATCAGATTGTGGGAATCGTGGGCAATGGTGGTGGCCACAGCGCCATTTTTTAAACCGTAGCCCTTGAGGTAGGCGACGCCCACATGGCCGGTGGCTTTGTGCCGTTCCACCACGGCGAGCTTGACGATGTCCTTGTCCACATCAACGCTCTCAGCCCAGCCCTCATCTGTGGTGAGAATCTCATGGGGCACCAGGCCGATGAGCTTGGCCTTGCCGTTCTTGGGCTGCAGCTTGTCCTCGGTGATGGTGCCGATGTGGACGGACTTGCGGACCTCGTTGCCGTAGAATTCCCGGACATGGGGATCTTCCTGGCTGAGGATCTCATCGATTTCCGGTGTCAGGATACCCTGCTCGGCCACCTTGACGCCTTTTTTGTAAACAGAATGGATATCGACGGTGTTGACATCATCCAGAATGACAAAGTCAGCCTGATAACCCGGGGAAATGGCGCCGCGGTAGTTCAGCCCGAAGTATTCGGCGGCATTGAAGGATGCCACTTTGAAAATGTGTTCCGGCTTGGCCCCCAGGCTGATGGCTTTGCGGATGATGTGGTCGATATGACCCTGATCCACCAGGTCACTGGAATGTTTGTCGTCGGTGACCAGGAGGCAACGGCTGAAATACTGCCCCTTCAGGAGCGGCATCAGTTTTTCAAGGTTATGGCAGGCGGTGCCTTCGCGGATCATGATCCACTGCCCAAGAGACAGCTTCTCCAGAGCTTCTTCGAAGGTGGAGCATTCATGATCGGAGGAAATGCCGGCGGTGACATAGGCGTTGAGTTCTTTGCCGGTGAGGCCCGGTGCATGACCGTCCACCCGCTTGTAGGCCTTCATGGTCACCTGCAGCTTCCGGATCACGGCCTCGTCAGCGTTGACAATGCCGGGGTAATTCATCATTTCAGCCAGACCACGCACACGCTCTTCCTGAATATAATTGGAGAGCTGGCGATAGGTCAGGTCGGCACCGGCCTCGTCAAAGCAGGTGGCCGGCACGCAGGATGACAGGGTGATGAAGATTTCCAGCGGCATCCCCGCTGTGGAATCCAGGATGTAATCGATGCCGGTCTCGCCCAGAACATTGGCGATCTCGTGGGGATCGGCGAAAATGGCCGTGGTCCCGTGGGGCAGCACGGTCCGGGCATACTGACGCGGGGAAATGATGGAGCTTTCCAGATGGAGATGGCCATCCATGAAGCCCGGCACCACGGTCTTGCCCTTCAGATCGATCTCCTCCCGGCCGGAATACTCACCGATACCGGCAAAGAAGCCTTCGCAAATGGCGATGTCCCCTTCCCGGAAATCATTGGTGAACACATTGAGGTAGCGGGCATTTTTCAGCACCAGATCCGCCGACTCCTTCCCGGACGCCACTAAAATGCGGTGGCGGCGCTTCGCCAGATTTTCAACATAAAGCTCATCATTTGACTGACTCAATCTGCTTGCCATAGTTTGTCCTCCTGTTCGGCTGTCAGATGTTATGTTGTTTTTCCCACTCAGAATCTCGACTCTTCATTTTTTACTCAGGCTCATAGCCGGCATGTTTATCGGATGCATCCATTGCCGGCTCGATATCCGCGATTATCTCTATACCGTTCAGGCCGGCTGTATCCTTTGACAGCGGCCCTCACCGGCCCTCCTCGCTCCCTCATAAGCGATGGGCCTGTCGTCCATCAGGCCTCGTTCTCGGGCACATAGGTGAACCGTTGATAAGTCCGGCCGTCCCGCTCCACGGTTTCCAGCCACATGGACGCCGGCCGCACCCAGAGTCCGCCGCTGCCGTAGAGGGCCCGGTAGACCACCATGGGCTCCTCGGTCTCGCTGTGCCGGGCCACCCCCAGCACCTCATATTCATTCCCTTTGAAATGGCGATACCGGCCGGGGCGGATATCGGTATAGGACACCGGTTTTTCCACCTTTCCCAGGAATGCCGTCAGCAGCTCAAGCCCCTCCTGCGGGACACAGAAGCGCTCATCCCGGGCCGCCACCGCGGCCTGCACCTCATCAAGAGGCAGCCAGATGGCCTCGGAAACCTCCTCCGGCTGCAAAGTGAGCTGAGCCGGATTCACATCATTTTTTAAAACATAAACGAAGACCACTTCGTCATCCTTGAAGGGCTTGCCGTAAAACTCGGTCTCAAACTTGATCCGGCAGGTCCCGGCTTCCTGGAGATCGGCCTCCCTCACATAGATGCCCAGTTCCTCGGACAGTTCCCGCACCGCTGAGGGTCGGGGCTCATCCCCCGCCGGGATATGACCGGCTGATGATGTGTCATATTTTCCCGGAAATGAGTCTTTGCCTTCGGCACGTTTCTGAAGCAGCACCTCCACACGGCCCGCTTTTTCCCGGATGACCCAGACGTGGGCGGTGCGGTGGCGGATGCCCTTTGCGTGGGCGGATACACGATCGGCCACCAGGCCCGTCCGTTCGCCCTTTTCAGTCACAATATCTAAATATTCCATAACACTTCTCTTTTCAGAAATAATTACATCTATTATAGCAGTTTTCGCACAATTGAAAAGAAAAGACTGCCAAAAAATGACAGTCTTTTCCCATTTTTTATGAATGAATGTTCAACAATTAAAGTGCTTCCCCGCTTAAGACTCTGCCTCTTTGAAGTGAGGAAGGCTTGTCGCGGTTCAGAAAATTTCCCGGGCGCATCAAGCCTCACATTTCTTAAGCAGATCTTCCCATCTTCTGTCCACTTCCTTCTGGAAGGCTTCGATGAGATATTCGTTGCCCTTTTTGAAGAGATGTTTGAAGCGGCCCTGTTTTACCAGCCAGTCTTCGATGGGGAGCTTATTCTTCGGCTGATAGTTCAGCACCCACTTGCCCTCGATGACTTCGAACAGCGGCCAGTAGCAGGTCTCCACACCCAGACGGCAGATTTCCATGATGTCCGGTGTGTTGTAACGCCAGCCTCTGGGGCAGGGAGCCATGATGTTCAGGAAAGCGGCACCCGGTGTGTAGATGGCCTTTTCAGCCTTGGTGTGCAGATCCTTGAAATTCGGAGAAAATGTGGTCTGAGCCACATACGGAATGTCATGGGCAGCGATGATGGTGGCCAGGTCCTTGCGGTTCTGGGGCTTACCGTTGGAGTCGGAGCCTACCGGAGTGGTGGTGGTATCCGCAAACATCGGTGTGGCGGAGGAACGCTGGATACCGGTGTTCATGTAAGCGCCGTTGTCGTAGCAGACATACACCAGATCGTGGTTACGTTCCATGGCACCGGACAGGGACTGAAGACCGATATCGTAAGTACCGCCGTCACCACCGAAGGTGATGAACTTGGTGTTTGAATCAGCCGGCAGTTTACCCTTCCGTCTTAAAGCGTTGTATGCGCCCTCAACGCCGGACATAGTGGCACCGGCATTTTCGAAAGCGTTGTGGATATAGCTGTCTTCATAAGCCACATACGGATACATGAAGGTGGAAACCTCAAGGCAGCCGGTGGCATTACCCACAACAGCCTTGTCACCTTCGTGGAGAGCCCGCAGCACGTTGCGAACGGCAATGGTGCCGCCGCAGCCGGCGCACATTCTGTGACCCGGGGCGAGACGCTCGGGTCGGTTCATGATTTCCTTAAAATTATAAGCCATTACATTTCCCTCCGATTACTCTCTGACGCCCATATAGCGATAGTGGTCGTTTGTGCCGTTGGCGGCAGCCTCTTCCAGATCGGCGAAGACCTTTTCGATGTCTTCAACGCGAACGTCACGGCCGCCCAGACCATACACATAGTTAATGGTTTCGCAAAGCTTGCCGGCTCTGAAGAGAGCGGTTGACACATCGGCACCGATGGGGCCGTTATGGTCATTGAAGCTTTCGGTTCTGTCCATAAGCGCCACAGCCTTGACATTCTTCAGGGCTTCAGCGATTTCTTCGGCCGGGAAGGGTCTGAACATACGGATCTTGATAAGACCCACCTTCTTGCCGGCGGCTCTTAAGTTGTCGACAGCATCCTTGGCGGTACCGGCGGCAGAGCCCATCAGCACGATAGCCAGCTCGGCATCCTCCATGGCATACTCTTCAAACCAGGCCACACCACGGCCTGTCACAGCGGCGAATTCCTCGGCCACAGCCTTGATGACATCCTTGGCGTTGTGCATCGCTTCGGCCTGAGCTCTTCTGGCTTCCATATAGTGGTTGGATACAGAGTAGGGACCCACAGCCATGGTGCCGTTCGGGTTCAGCAGATATTGTTCCGGCTGATACTCACCGACAAAGTTCCTGACTTCTTCGTCTTCCATCAGGGTGATGTTCTGAACAGCATGGGATGTAATGAAACCGTCCTGGCAGATCATGATCGGCAGACGGACATCCTTGTGCTCAGCGATACGGTAAGCCTGAACCATGTTGTCGTAGGCTTCCTGGTTGGTCTCGGCAAAGAGCTGGATCCAGCCGGCATCACGGGCACCCATGGCATCGGAATGATCGCAGTTGATGTTGATGGGGCCTGACAGAGCACGGTTCACCAGAGCCAAAGCGATCGGCAGACGGTTCGCGCTGGCCAGGTACAGTTCCTCCCACATATAAGCCATACCGGCTGAAGATGTGGCGGATACGGTTCTGGCGCCGGCAGATTCAGCACCGATGGCGGCTGACATGGCGGAATGCTCAGATTCTACAGGGATAAATTCAGTATCCACCTGTCCGTTGGCACAGAACTTGGAAAAATACTGGGGAATTTCAGTTGACGGTGTGATGGGGAAGGCCGGCATGACATCAGGATTGATCTGACGCAGAGCTTCGGCCACCGCTTCATTTCCGGATAAACGATCTCTTTTTGCCATTATTTATTGACTCCTTCCATAACGATAGCACCAAATTTGCAGGCATTGACGCAGATGCCGCAGCCCTTGCAATGGTCATAATCAAACTCACCTCTCAGGGAATCCTTGACCGGGATCGCGCTGTCCGGGCACACCGGGGCGCACAGAAGGCACTGTTTGCATTTATCGGCGATGAATTCCGGCTTGATGGAAGCCCATTCACCTGTCTTGAACTGCTTGGAGGTGCCGCCTTCATAGATCTGCATGCCTTCTGTCAGATCACGCCAGCTGCACTGTTCGCTCAGTTTTGTTAAATCCATACTCTTCTCCTTCCTTATCTCACCTTGTCAAAGGCCATTTCGAGGGCCTTCATGTTGCCATCGATGACTTCCGGCTTGGATGCAAATTTGTGGGCATAGGAGCCTCTCATTTCAGACATAAATGTTTCCCGATCCATAACGCCGCTGACCTTGACGATGGCCGCCAGCATCGGGGTGTTCGGGAAATACTTGCCCAGGGCTGCCACGGAAATCTCACGGGCATCGATCACATAGACCTCGCCTTCGTAGCCGTTCAGTTTCGGCAGGAGTTCTTCCTTATCTTTATCGGTGTTAATGACGATGGCGCCCTCTTTCTTCAGGCCGGCGGTAACATCCACTGTATCCAGCAGGGATTCATCCACGACCACCACGTAATCCGGTTCGTAAATATTGGAATGAACTCGGATATCATTGTCACTGATCCGGTTAAAAGCCGTGATCGGCGCGCCCATACGTTCCGGGCCGTATTCCGGGAAGCCCTGAACATATTTACCGGTCTGGAAAGCGACATCGGCCAGAAGCAGAGCGGCTGTCTTAGCGCCCTGGCCACCGCGGCCGTGCCATCTGATCTCAACCATATTATTCATAAAACTGGTCTCCTTTTCCTTTATCGTTATCTGTCACTTGTTTTACTCAATCATTTCGCCCTTATACAACCGTTTCTTATGACTTTTCAGGTTAACATGTTCACGTAAAGCGCATACTCGCCATACCCGCAAAACACGGTGTCCGCTTCGCTACTTGCCCGTGGACTTTAACGCATTAATGTATAAAGGCGACACAATTCAATATTTTACCATATTAAAAGGACAAAACAAGGCGATAAACGGTTGCATTTACATATGAAAAAGCGCGCTTATCATACGATTATCATAGTCTTCATCCTACCATGCTCATATGACGTATCCTGTAAGCATCGGCCATCAGACCGTAAAAAACCGCCCTGTGCCGGGCGGTTCATGGATAAAAAGAAGAGGCCGCTTCTGCGGCCTCTCCTTCAGAGGGTATATAACACAATTGCTGTTATTTCATTTAATGCTTCGTGTGGATTAATCCTTCTTTTCGATTTCCATGTTCTTCGGAAGAACAAGGCTGAGGATCAGAGCGACGACGAAGACACCGGCTACCATGTTGCCAGCGAAGATGTCGCTGATGATTGACGGCAGACCTGACAGAGCGCCTTCAACCTGAGTGACACCAACACCAACGCAAAGGGATGTGGCCACGATGATCATGTTTCTCTGTGTGAATTCACAGTGTGAGATCATTTCGATACCGGCTACCAGGATGGAACCGAACATGATAACGGTACAACCACCAAGAACGCAATCCGGAAGTGTTGACAGGAAAGCGCCGATGGGCGGGAACAGACCGCCGAGGATCATGATCAGAGCACCGAACATGATGGTGAAGCGGTTAACAACCTTAGTCATCTTCAGAAGACCAACGTTCTGGCTGAAGGATGTGATCGGGGAAACACCGAAGACACCACCGGCCAGGGCTGAGCAGAAACCGTCAACAGCAAGAGAACCGGAAACTTCGCGGTCTGTGATGTCTCTGCCGAGAGCACCGGTACAGGCTGCTGTGGTATCACCGATGGTTTCAACGGCGGATACCAGGAAGACGATGACGAAGGAAATGATGATACCGATGTTAAACTTCGGTGCGAAGGCGAAAACCTTCGGAATAGCGAAGACACCCATTTCAGAAATGGTGTTGCCGATATCAGCAAAGTTGACCATGCCGAATGCGATAGCAACGACGTAACCAACGGCAAGACCGAAAAGAACGTATAACTGCTTGGCAAACCCTTTAGCCAGGACGTTAAATACGATACAGGAAATCAGTGTGATGGTACCAACCAGAAGGTTCTGCCATGCACCGACTTCATAAGTGCCGGATGACACGTAGGAGGAAACACCAACGTTCAGAATACTCAAACCGATGGCACAGACAACGCAGCCCGCTACAATCGGCTGAATGATCTTCCTCCAATACTTGGCTGTCAGACCAAGAACACCTTCGATACAGCCGCCGACGATGATACCGCCGACCATGAGGCCGTAATCCTGTGAAGCTGCTGTCATACAGGCAGCGAGGAATGTGAAGCTAAGACCCATAACAATGGGAAGACCAGAACCGATACGCCAAATCGGGAACAGCTGGATGAGAGTACCGATACCGGCAATGATCATACAGTTCTGAATCAGTCTGGCTGTGTCAACCGTTGAAAATGCAACGCCGTTGTACTGAGCAACTGAAGCGATGATGATAAGCGGTGTGACGTTTGCGACGAACATCGCCAAAACGTGCTGAAGACCAAACGGAATCGCGGCGCCTACCGGAACCCGGCCCTCTAGCTTGTAGATGTTGTCCATGCTGACATTATTATTAGATGCCATAGATTGTTCCTCCTCTTTAGATATTTTGCCCCTGAAAGAGCGAAAAGGGTTTTTTATTTAAGTTATACTTTACAACTATTATCACCGCATTGCAAACATTTTTTATGGAAATTTGCTAATTTATTTATATTTGCCATTCAATTCTTTAGGATTTTTATATTTTATGGATTTTTCCCTGACTAAACAGTCAGTTTTCGGTATTTCACTAAATAAAATGCCCTTATCGATGTTCGCTTCAAAAAAATTATTTTGGGCGCGTGACCTGATTTTCATTTTTCAGTCGGTCAATCTCTCCTGTTTTTTCCTTGATATATGCGGATTTCTTATCATTTTTCTCTCATTTTTCAATTGTCTGACGAGTCCATCCGGAGGACCGCTGCATCAGCTGCACTGTTTGATTTTCACTTCGTCATTTTTACCAACTATAGCAGTCGGTAAATCAAAAATGAGCTTTTTTTGGTCGTTTCCGTCCTGAAGCAGCCCCATTTCCTCTCTCCTTGCAATTGTCGGGTCAGACCGAACGTGATAAGGTTGAATCAGAAAAATGAGGAGGCAGCATCATGAGAAGTGTCAAACATGTCTACAAAATCGGTAACGGACCCTCCAGTTCCCACACGGTCGGTCCTTTCAATGCCGCTCACATTTACAAAAAGCGCCATCCCGACGCGGATGCCTTTGAGGTCACACTGTACGGGTCTCTCGCACTGACGGGCAAGGGGCACGGCACCATGGCCGCCATTGCCAATGCCATTCCCGGCATTGTGATCAAGACAGATACGGTCACCGAGGATCTGCCTCATCCCAATACCATGCTTTACAAAGCTTTCAAAAATGGCACCTGCATCGACAGCACCCGCATCATGAGTATCGGCGGGGGTGCCATCAAGATCGAAAATGAGCCGTCGGATTTCGACAGGGAGTTCTATGCTGAAACCTGTTTCCGGGATTTCAAGATTGCCTGCGAGCAGGCCGGCAAAAGCCTGACGGAATACATTTTCGACAAGGAAGATGAAGACTTCCGGGAGCATCTGCGGCTGATCTGGCATGCCATGGAGGACTGCGTGGAACGGGGTCTGGTGGCAACGGGCACACTGCCCGGTGGCCTTGATCTGCCTCGGAAGGCCAACATCTTATATACGAAACGTTGCCATAACGAATCTTCCGATATTACGATGGAACGCACCCTGGCCGCTTATGCCTATGCGGTCAGTGAAGAAAATGCGGATGAACATATCGTGGTCACCGCGCCCACCTGCGGCAGCTGCGGCATTATTCCCGCGGTCTTCTATTATATGCGTCACGACCGGGGCTTCTCTGAGGATGAGATTCTGAACGGCCTGGCCGTGGCCGCTTTGATCGGCACCATCATTCAGACTAATGCCAGTGTCTCCGGTGCCGAGTGTGGTTGTCAGGCCGAGATCGGCAGTGCCTGTTCCATGGCCGCTGCCGGGCTGGCGGCGCTTTATGAGCTGTCCATTGACCAGATCGAATGTGCGGCTGAGATCGCCATGGAGCATCATCTGGGGCTCACCTGCGATCCCATCAAGGGGCTGGTGCAGATTCCCTGCATCGAACGCAACGCCGTGGGGGCCATGCGCGCCGTTAACGCCGTTAACATCTCCCGCTTCCTGGCGGACACCAAGGATATCTCCCTGGATGAGATCATCACCACCATGTACAAAACGGGCCTTGATATGGATGCCCGCTATAAAGAAACCGCCCATGGCGGTCTGGCGGTGATCCATGATGTCTACAGCCGCTTCAACCCCACCTTTGCCGAGGAGCTGCTGCGGGAGGAGAAGCACGACTAAGACTCTGCATCTTTGAAATGTGGGAATACTTGCTGCGGGTAAAGCAGACACGTGCGATCCCAGCAGGTCGCAATGTCCGCTTCGCTGCTTACTCGTGAGATGCCCCCGATATGCCGGGCGCAATTTGGGCACAACAAGACCAACTCAGACACAACAAAAAAGAACAAAAAAAAATAAAAAAAATTTCCAAAAAACGTTTGACATTCCATACCCCTTCGCCTATAATATCTATTGTTGATCGAGCGCGGAAGTGTCGGAATTGGCAGACGAGCAAGACTAAGGATCTTGTGGCGGTTACGTCGTGTGGGTTCAAGTCCCATCTTCCGCATTGATTTTCACTAAAGGTTGTCTGTGAAAGCAGGCAGCCTTTTTTATGTTAATCAAGTTGAAAAAAGTGAGAATTCATGCAGGTTTGAGAGTTTTTCTGCTCCTGTAAGTGGTTGTCTTTCACCACGCCCGTCTTTCACAAAATGCTGCTTTCTGTGTCAAAATGGCGGTCAGCCGGCGGTCAGTGGTGTGCAGAATGGTGTGCAGGCAAATGCGAAATTTTCCTTATTCTATGACTAAGCAAAATTTTTTTAAATCTTATTTCGGTTTCTATTGAGGCGAGGCGCGATATGGACAAAAAACGTCTGATACTCATCACCTATTCATCCGTAGCGGCCTTTTTCGTGATGCTGCTTCTTATGATTTTCCCGGTCGCCGGGGACTGGCATTTCCGGAGCGGCTGGCTTTTCTGGGCGGTCTTCTGCGCGCCCACGCTCCTTATCACCGCCTATTTTCTCAAAAAAGATCCGGCCCTCATCGAGCGGCGGATGCTGCCGCAGGAAACACGGCCGCAGCAGATGATCGGACAGAGCATTGCCGGCCTTCTCTTCTGCGCCATCATTATCCTGCCGGCACTTGACCACCGCTTCACATGGAGTCACGTGCCCTTCGGCCTGTCCTTTGTCGGCGCCGGCCTTATTCTCGCAGGCTTTGTTCTCGTCTTCCTGGTGTTCCGGGAAAACAGCTTCGCCTCCCGGGCCGTGCAGCTCATGAAGGATCAGGAAGTCATCACCACAGGTCCCTATGCCCTGGTGCGCCACCCCATGTATTTGGGGGCTGTCCTGGTCATCGTGGCCACCCCCGTGGCCCTGGGCTCCTGGTGGGGTCTGCTCCTCTCCGCGCCCCTCGTCGGCGTGATCATTTTCAGGATCCGCGATGAGGAAATGATGTTGCTCTCCGGCCTGCCGGGCTATGAAGCCTACTGCCGCCGGACACGGTATCGTTTGATACCTTTTATCTGGTAATAAACAAGTCAGCAGGGCCAAAGGCCCTGCTTTTTTGATGGCCGGCATCGGAATCACCTCTGCCCCTCCCCACCGATGCCCGAAAAAAGGTGCTGCCGCAGCTTGCGACAGCACCTTTCTTGTCCAACATCACTTATCAAAAACCTTATCTATTCTTTCTCTCCAGGCTCTCTTGCCCGGACTTTCCTGTCAGAACATTTTCATAATGTCATGATACAGCACATAGAACATCAGCAGGATCAGGAACACCGCTGCTATGAACTGGATTACATTTTCTACCCCGCGACGTAGTGGCTTGCCCCTCAGGGCCTCGATGATGATAAAGAGCAGGCGGCCGCCGTCCACCGCCGGGATGGGCAGCAGATTCATAACCCCAAGGTTAGCCGACAGCAGGATCACCAGGTTAAGGAGATTCATCAGAGTCATGAAGACCCCTTCGTCCTTCGCCTCCTCATAAGCATCGCCCACCACATTGGCAATACCCACCGGACCCGACAGATCATTGACGGTGAGAATACCCTTAAAGAACATCCCCAGCGACTGGAAGGTGGTGCGGATCCAATAGCCCACCTCGTAAAAACTGTACTTGATAACATCCAGGGAGCCGATCTTCTCGCGGCCCAGATTCACAGAAAACCCGATGTTGATATAAGGCGTCACCACAGGCTTTACGGTCACACTCTTCTCACGCCCGTTCCGAAGGTACCGGATGGTCATATCACCGCCGTCCATGGGATGCTCTTCAAAATAGGCGCCGAGTTCCGCCGCTGTGGCAATATCCTGCCCATTGATGCCCACGATCACATCGCCGGCCTCCACACCGGCCTTGGCAATGGGGGACCCCATGGTCACAGCAGAAATGACCGCTGCCTCCTCCCCGGGCACATAGGAAATGCCCATGCGATAGGCTTCCTTTTTCTCCGGTGTGAAACGAATTTCTTCCTTTTGACCATCCCGTTTCACTGTGAGACGAATCTCTTCTCCGGGCACCGGCTCGTTGAAAATAAACTCCGCCGACACATCCCGGCCGATCACAATGTCATGGCCATTAAAGGATGTCACCCGATCTCCCGGCCTGAGCCCCGCCGCTTCTGCCTCCGAGCCCTCGCTCACGTAGATCACATCCGGCGGGTCATAGCCCACGCCGCTCATGATAATGATCGCGGCGATAAAAGCCAGCAGGAAACTAAAAACGGGACCCGCGGCCACGATGGCGGCACGCTGTCCCGGTGTGGCCCGCAGGAATGATCCCCGGGCATATGACGGACGATACGGCTCCTCATCATCGCTGATGAAAGAGGCCGTCTCGTCGGAAGGCTCCTGATCCTCATCCTCTTCCTCGTCATCACCGTACATCCCTGTCATCATGCAGGAACCGCCGAAGGGCAGCACTTTCAGTGAATACCGGGTGCCGTGGCTGACAAAACTCACCAACCGCGGCCCGAAGCCGATGGAGAACTCCTCCACCGTCACCCCGTTGAGCTTGGCCAGAATAAAATGACCCAGCTCATGGAAAAAGATCAGAAGACCTAATATGATAATCGCTAAAATCCAATGCATAACTGTCGCTTATCCTAATAACAGCACGCTGCAGTAATAAATGATCGGTGCTGTGAAGATCACGCTGTCGAAGCGATCCAGCACACCACCGTGTCCCGGAATCAGCTTGCCGTAATCCTTAATGTTGTACTGGCGCTTAACGGCAGACGCCGCCAGATCGCCGAAAATAGACACCACCGCTGCAATAGCCGCAATGACCATATACAGCACGATGGGCTGTTTGAAAATGATGGCATAGATCATAGCCAGCAACGCCGCGCCGACCACACCGCCGATGGCCCCTTCCACGGATTTCTTCGGGCTGAGCACCGGTGTCATTTTATGCTTGCCGAACAGCATCCCCACACAGTAAGCGCAGGTGTCCGCGCCCCAGGATGAGAGGAAAATGAGCCACACCTCGATGGCCCCCTTAAACCGGCAACGGGTCATATACATAAACCCGAGCATAACGGCCACATAGAAAAATCCAAAGAAATGAACCGTTACCTCACGGTTCTTAATGTTCGGGTAGCTCACCACGTAGATAACCATCAGTGCCAGGAACACAGCCACGATCGTCATCATCATGAACTTCTGCAGATTGAAATACAGCACTGCAAAATAAGCCCCCGCCCCGATATAGCTCACAAGCTCCATCAGTGTCAGCTGCTTCGTCACCCGGGCCGCCTTGTAAAACTCCCGCATGCCCATAATGGACAGAAACAGAAGCAGCGCCGCCAGGATAATGCCGCCCTTTGTAATGGATGCCAATGCGATCGCCACCAGAATGATGCCGCTGAGCAGTCGCGTAATAAACATGTTTTGCGCCTCCTTGACGTATTTACGGAGATTCTCACGCCATTATAGCACACTCTTTCTTTTTTTGACAGAGACCACAATGGTATAATAACAATACCAAGGCGCTCATCGACGGCATTTTCATCAGTCATCGATCAGCCTGATAACCCCACCGATATCATGACACTGCGAGGAACATGACACCATGACACGATCAGCCGGCAAACCCATTTTCATCTGCCGCACCACCCGGCGCGACCCCTACTTCAATCTGGCCCTGGAGCAGACCCTCCTGGACCATCCGGATCTGCCGCCTCTGGTGCTGCTGTGGCAAAATGACCCGGCCGTGGTGGTGGGCCGCCATCAGAGTGTCGCTCAGGAGTTGGACCCGGAGCTGGCCCGCAGCCTGGGCATCGCCATCGTCCGCCGTCCCACCGGCGGGGGTGCCGTTTATCACGACAGCGGCAATGTCAATTACAGTTTCATCCTCAATGCCGACGACACAAGCTGCTTAACAGACGGGACATTTTCGGGCACCTTAGCTTACGCTCTTTCGAAAATGGGGCTGCCGGCCTGCCTCAGTGCCCGGAACGACCTTCTGGTCACCGGCCCCGACGGGAGCCGGCGAAAGATCTGCGGCACCGCGGAAATGGAGCGGAACGGCCGCCTTTTGCATCACGGCTGTCTCCTCTTCGACACGGATCTCGAGACTCTGACCCGGATCCTGACCCCGTCGGCGGAAAAGCTGGCCTCCCACGGCATCGATTCTGTGCGGAGCCGCGTCACCAACATCCGGCCGCTCCTGCCCCGGGATATGACAACAGAGGCCTTCATCAGTGCCCTCCAGTCCGCCCTCAGCGACGTGCTGGAAGCCACGATCCTGCCCCAGGATGAGCCTGGTGTGGATCTTCGGGAACCGGAGCAGCATCGGCAGAAACTGGCCTCCGAGGCCTGGATTTATCGCCGCTGATTATTTCATAATACCAAGCACCCGCCGGAACCTTGTTATCTTATCGCCGACGCAGCGGCAGGTTGAGGCACATCCCGGCCGCATCGCGGCAGGCCTCGTACAGCGCCTCCGCATAGGTGGGATGGGGATGGATCACCGCGGCGGCCGCGAAAATGGTCATGTTCTGATCCATCATCACCTTGGCTTCCGCAATAAGATCCGTGGCCCGGTCGCCCACCATGTGGACACCCAGGATCCGGCCATCAACCTCATCGGCGATCACCTTCACGAACCCGCTCTTACCCCCCTCGGCCATGGCCCGGGCATTGTAAGTCAGCGGGAACTTACCAATCTTAATACCGCCCCGCTCACGCGCTTTCTGTTCCGTCAGGCCAATGCCCGCCATTTCCGGCAGGACGTAGAGGCAGACCGGGACATTTTCTTTTACGAAAATGTGGCTGTTCTCCGACCCCGCGCTCTGTGCGGCAACTTCTGACTGAACGCACCCAATGCCTTGTGCTGTTTTACCGACACGGGATTCTTGTGTCTCAGAAATGGGGTTACCGGCGCCACCTTTTGCACCGAGGCTTCGCACCGCATGCGCGGCCGCCACTTCGCCCATGGCGGTGGCTTCGTGGGCCAGATGAGCCCGGCCCGTCATATCGCCGCAGACATAAAGGCCCGGCACCGTGGTTTCCAGATAGTCACTGACCACAAGGCTACGGCCATCTTCTGCCATCACCTGTTCCCGGAAAATGCCCAGGGCCTCCCACACCGGCCGACGACCGGCGGCAAATGCCACAAGGCTCTTTGCCGACAATGGCAGAATCTGTCCGTCAGACAGGATAACAGCCTCAGCGTTCACCGCCGTGACAGTCATGTTAAGCCGGATGTCAACGCCCTGCTCCTTTAAAGATCGAGCACACTGGCGCTGGATGTCCTTATCAAAACCAGTCAGAATCTCACCGGCACATTCCACGATGGTCACCGCTGTGCCAAAAGCCGCGTAAGCCGCGGCCATTTCACAGCCCACGACACCACCGCCGATGAGCACCAGACGGTCAGGTCGCTCCTCCAATGCAAAGAGATCTTCCGCCGGCATAACACATGTTGCCTGGTGCGCCGAGTCTGTCAATACAGGCGATGCCTCTTGCGCTTCCACTGCATCTGCCGTGTCTGAGTCTTTGGAGAATGACAGGGCCATCGGACGGCTGCCGCAGCACAGGATAACGCGGCGAGCGCTGTAAATGTCCTCGCCGGCACTGATGCAGAATGCATCACTATTGCCACCACTGCACGCAACAGTCTCTTCTACAATGGTCCGGTTCGCAACTTTCTCAAGTTTCGCTTCCGCCGGCACAATGGCAACACCGGAACTGCGCAGCAGGGCTTCGATGCCGCTTCGCAGCTGCGCGATCACCCCGTCCTTCCGCTTTTTGAGGCCGGCCATATCCACGTGATACGTAATGGAACAAGCCGCAGCCTCATTTTCGAAGGAAGCGGAAGTCCGGATATTGAGCACATCCAACCGGCTTGCCTTCTCAAGAGCCGAGGCGGTGGCCAGATAGGTCTTCATGGGCACACAGCCCCGGTTGGTGCAGACACCGCCTAAATGTTCTTTTTCGAATAAAACGACAGCCGCTCCTTGACGGGCGGCTGTGAGTGCGGCCGTGTAACCGGCGGGACCCCCGCCGATCACGGCAATATCATACTGTTTGTTCATGTTTTCCTTCATTACCCAGCATCCTTCTCGATGCACGGAATTATCGGAGTCAAACCAGCCGGCAAAGCATGCACGCGGATTTCCTAAGAGCATGCGATGACCTTTGCCGCCTGTGCTTTTATGCTCATCGAACCGACGCCAGACGATTTGTCATGCGTCTGCAGAACACCGGACAGTATCGTCCGGCTCAGCGAGCGGCAAACTTGCCGTCGAGGTCCGACCAGATCTTGTCAAAGAGGCCCACTACGGTTTCCATATCCGGATCCGCGATGACGGTATGGGCATCCATAGCCCCCTCGATGACGTCGTAGATATCTGTAAAGCCGATGAGGTTCTTGCGGAACTTGTCATTGGCCCATTCGTTGGCCGCGTTGTAGACCGTGGGCATGGAACCACCCGCCCGCATGGCTTCATAGGCCAGCGGCAGACCCTTAAAAAGATCATTACGGGGCTGATCGAAATGAAGCGCGCTCAGCTTTGTAAAATCAAGGGGCTGTGTGGGGGACGGCATGTGGTCCGGGTAGGTCAGGGCATACTGGATAGCGATCCGCATATCCGAGGGACCGAACTGACCGATAATGGAGCTGTCCTCATATTCCACGGCGGAATGAAGGATACTCTCCCGCTGGATCACCACTTCAATCTGATCAAGGGACACGTCAAAAAGCCACTTGGCTTCCATGACTTCCAGACCCTTGTTGACCATAGAGGCCGAGTCGATGGTAATCTTGGGACCCATGGTCCAGGTGGGATGCTTCAGGGCATCCGCGGCTGTCACAGTTTTGAGCTGTTCAGCCGTATAGGTGAAAAACGGGCCGCCGGAAGCCGTCAGCAGAATGCGGCGGATCTTTGAATCCGCTTTGTCCTGCAGCGACTGGAAAATGGCGGAGTGCTCCGAATCCACCGGCAGGATCTTCACGCCCATTTTTTTAGCCAGGGGCATGATGATATGGCCGGCGGTCACAAGTGTCTCCTTGTTGGCCAACGCAATATCAAGCCCGGCTTCCAGAGCCGCCACGGTGGGGCGGATGCCGATCATACCCACAATGCAGGTGAGCAGGGTATCGGCGCCGCTTTCCTTTGCCAGCACCAGAAGGCCCTCCATACCGGACAGAACTCTGACCGGCAGATCAGCCACGCGTGAGGCCAGTTCTTTGGCCCCGGCCTCATCGTACACAGCGGCAATAGCCGGCTTGAACTCCCGGATCTGTTCCTCCAGAAGGTCAATGCTGTGCAGACAGGACAAAGCCGTCACCTCAAAGCGATCGGGATGAAGTCTTGCCACATCAAGAGACTGACGCCCCATCGAACCGGTGGAGCCCAGAATCGCAATCTTTTTCAAACTGTCATGATCTCCTTGGATTTTTCTTCGACAGCAGCCTCGATCTTCTTGATATACTTGTCAGTCAGTTTACCAAGTTCATCTTCGATATCGGCGATCTCATCCTCTGAGATACCATCCTGCTTTTTCATTTTCTTGCAGGCATCGTTGCCGTCACGACGGATGTTACGGCAGGCGACCTTAGCGTCTTCGCCTTTCTTCTTAACATCCTTGACCAGTTCTTTACGTCTGTCTTCTGTCAGTTCCGGGAACATCAGACGGATAACCTTGCCGTCTTCCATCGGGTTAAGACCCAGATCAGACATCTGGATAGCCTTCACGATGGCCTTGACCATCTTCGGTTCCCAGGGAGCGATCTGAATGATGCGGGCTTCCGGAACAGAGACATTGGCCACCTGGTTAAGGGCTGTCGGTGAGCCATAGTAGTCCACTGTCACTTTGTCCAGAACATGGGGATTGGCTCTGCCGGCTCGGATGCTCTGAAGCTCGTTCTGCAGATTCTTCAGGGATTTTTCCATTTTCTCTTCATAAACCTGTGTTTTTTCACTCATAACGCGTTCTCCTTTTTATCTGTTACGCCGTCACCAGTGTGCCGGCGTTACTTCCGTGTGCTGCATTGACGATGCTGTTCTCCTCACCCAGGTGGAAGACACGCATGGCCATGTGATTTTCCTTTGCCAGAATAGAAGCTGTGCTGTCCACGACCTGAAGGCCCTGGGCCACCACGTCCTCAATGCTGATGACATCATATTTTTTCGCGTTGGGATTCAGCTTCGGATCGCTGTCGTAAACGCCGTCGATGGACTTGGCCAGCAGGATCTCCTCGGCTTCGATCTCAATGGCCCGCAGCACAGTGGCGGTATCCGTTGAGAAATAGGGATGTCCCACACCGCCGGCAAAGAACATAACCTTGCCCTCGGCGAAACCTTCATTAGCCTTATCCTTAGAGAAAAGACCTGTGAAAGCGCCCACGGCAAAGGGTGTGAGCACGTCGGTCTTCATGCCCTGTGAACGGAAGATCTCGGACACATACAGACAATTCATGACGGTGGCCAGCATGCCGATCTGATCGGCCTTGGTGCGATCGATATTTTCGGAGCTGCGACCTCTCCAGAAGTTGCCGCCGCCGATGACAATGCCGATCTCATAACCTTCATCCACCAGTGACTTGACCTGACCGGCCACTCTGACGCAGGTAGCCTCGTCAAAACCCGTATGCTTATCGCCTGCCAGAGCCTCACCGCTCAGTTTCAGCAAAATTCTTTTCATAATCATACCTCCCCGGCCCCGGGCCGGACTGTTATTCTTGCGCCTTTCTCATACCCATTTTTGAAAATGAGTCTGTTTCCGCCGCTCCACTTCTCTTTGAGAAAATGAGTCTGTTTCGGCCGATACCTCATTTTCTTAAACGATGTTGATGTCTGTCGAAAATGCTTCGCTTCGCACCATCTGCACAATGTGAAAAGACGCAGTATGCATTCAAATTATAGCATACTGCGTCTTAGACTTCACTTGAAATTTGCCGTCATTTCGGATTCTTCTCAGAACCCGATCCGGTCATGTGGCGATCCAAGGCTTACTGGATGAAGCGCTTCAGCTCTTCCATAAAGGTGTTCACATCCTTGAACTCGCGGTAAACGCTGGCAAAGCGGACATAGGCCACCGGATCCAGGCGTTCGATCTTGGCCATGACCAGCTCACCAATGTGGTTGCTGTCCACCTCACGCTCGCCTTCGTTGTAGACATCATTTTCCACCTCGTCCACCAGCGCACGCACCTGATCCACGGAGACCGGCCGCTTGTGACAGGCTCTCAGGACACCGGCTTCGATTTTGCTTCTGTCGAAAACCTCACGGTTCTTATCCTTCTTGACCACCATCAGCGGAATGGTATCGGCCTTTTCGTAGGAGGTAAAGCGCTTGCCGCAGGCATCGCACATACGACGGCGGCGGATGGCTGTGTTGTCGTCTACGGGACGTGAGTCCACGACCCGGGTATTCTCATGACTGCAAAACGGACACTTCATAGTTTATTTTCTGTTTCTGAGGAAATCCGGGATCTGGATATCCTTCTTCTGAACGGTTGATTTGATGCTCGGCTGCTGAAGGTTCATCGGGGCCTTTTCGGCGACCGGAGCCTGGCTCATGAAAGACGGTCTGGATGTGACCGGTGCTGTCGGGCGAGTCGGCTGCTGGAACATACCGCTGTTAACCGGCTTCTTAGCGGGAGCGGCATCCTCATCCTGAAGGCCTGTGGCCATAACCGTGATGCGGCAGGAATCCACTTCTGTATCATCATACATAGCACCGAAGATGATGTTGGCATCTTCGCCAGTCAGATCCTGAACATAGGAAGCGGCATCGTTGGCATCCATAAGGGAAATATCACCGTGGATGTTGATGATGACGTTCTTGGCACCTGTGATGGTGGTTTCAAGCAGCGGGCTGCCGACGGCCTGCTGAACAGCTTCAAGAGCCTTGTCATCGCCCTTGGCTTCGCCGATACCGATGTGAGCCACACCGCCGTTTGTCATAACAGTCTTGACATCGGCAAAGTCGAGGTTGATCAGAGCCGGCAGGTTGATAAGGTCTGTGATACCCTGAACAGCCTGCTGAAGGACTTCGTCAGCCTTCTTCAGCGCTTCCGGCATGGTTGTGCGGCGATCCACGATCTCAAGCAGCTTATCATTCGGGATCACGATCAGTGTATCCACATTTTCTTTCAGTTTTTCAATACCGGACATGGCATTGTTCATACGTGTCTTGGCTTCAAAGCGGAAGGGCTTTGTGACAACACCGACTGTCAGACAGCCCAGTTCCTTGGCGATCTTGGCCACAACCGGAGCACCGCCTGTACCTGTGCCGCCGCCCATACCGCAGGTCACGAAGACCATGTCGGCACCGGCCAGAAGCTGTTTGATCTCTTCCTGGCTTTCTTCGGCTGCCATTTCACCAACTTCGGGTTTGGCACCGGCGCCAAGGCCCTTGGTGACCTTTTCGCCGATCTGGATAGCTGTGGGTGCTTTGCAGAGTGTCAGAGCCTGCTTATCTGTATTGACACCAACGAATTCCACACCGCCAATGGCTTCGTCGACCATTCTGTTAACGGCATTATTGCCGGCACCGCCGACACCAACAACGATTATCTTGGCTGCGGATTCCATCTCATTGGATGTGATTTCTAACACGGGTAAACCTCCTTTGTAACTGTGAGTTCTATCAAAAATCAAAACGATATATAGATATTATTTTCAGACTATATATATCTACATATTATTAGTTTTACCATTTTTAAGCAAGTTTTTTTTAGACGCGGTCGAAAATAATGCGGTTCTGTGTGCCGTCAAAACTCTCGAGATGAAGCACCCCGGAAAGCCCCTGAGCCTCCGGCAGAATACCGGAAAGTTCAGTGATCTTCTCCTCCAGATGCTGATCCTTGCCAAGGAGCACGGTGATGGAACCGCACACCATGGTGAGGGTCCCGTCCTTCTCGATCTGCACGTAATCAGGATCGATATCGTGCTTGTTGATGCGCTCAGTCAGAACAGTCAGAGTTCTGAAAATGGAGGGATCGGACACCGCCAGCACTTCGCCCACCGCCGCATGGGTCACGGAAAGCCCCTTGACCAGCGGAATGTGCCAGGGCTCCACAGTGCCATTTTCGTAAGGATCGATCTCCGGTGCGACCTCTTCCGTCTCCACCTCAACCCCATCGTCAAGACCCGCCGTGGGATCGGTCGGTGCCGAGTCTTCGGCATCGTCGCTTGCCGGGTCATTGCCGGCATCGGGTGTTGCGGCACCATCAGCAGTTCCCGGATTGTTATCTGGTGTCGAAGCACCATCATCGGCGCCCGCTGCGTCATTTTCTGAAGGCGGCACTGTCGCGCCGTCATCCTCTCCCGGATTTTCTGCCGGAGTGGGTGTCGGAGCGCCATCGTCCTCACCGGGATTCTCCGCCGGAGTGGGTGCCGGAGCACCATCGTCGGCGCCCGGGTTTTCCGTCGGTGCCTCGGCTCCATCGTCCGCACCGGGATATGCTTCCTCAGGCACGGTATTGAGTGCCTCGCCTATAGCACCACCCGCTTCACCGGGCACGGTGTTAAGCGCCTCGGTCGGCACAGCGTCAAGCGGCACTTCCTCGCCGGCGCCGGATTCCAGGATCACACCCGCCGGTTCGATCACCGGAGTGTCCCCGCGTTCGGGCCGGGTGGTCTGCACCTGCACCACGCCCCGCTCATCAAAGTACCAGTAAGCACCGTTGTAAGCGGTGTAACCGATAAGGTCCTTCTCCGTTACATGAAGCCGAACCGTGTTCCGGTCGATATATTCCGCGGTGATATCTTCCACAAAGGGATTGTCGGTGCGGGGATGACGATTGAGCAACATGAAAATGAGCGTGTTGGAGCACAGGGGCTTTTTTGCCGTCATGTCCGAAAGTTCCTCATCCGTGATGTGATGATTGCCTGTCACGTCCAGGGTGTCCAGCCGGAAGGCAATGAGCAGAGCCATCACCAGGATGATGAGGATCGCCACGAGACACAGGATCACGGAAGCTTTCATACGCTTGTGGTCAAGCCGCTCTTCGCTTGCGTCGTAGTCGTTCATATTTTTCATCATATTATTTTACAGGGCACGGAAATAATCCTTGAAGACCTGCCCGCGGACCTCATAGTTCGGGAATTCGCCCCAGCTGGCACAGGCCGGTGACAGCAGGATGGCATCCCCTGCCTCCGCATGGGCCGCACAGAAATCCATGGCCTCGGTCATGTTTTCCTTCATAATAATACGGTCTGCCGGAAAACCATTTTCAAGGGCAGCCTTTTCGATGTCAAAACGTGTGGCACCTTCCAGGACAAAATATTTCACCTTGCCGTTAAAAGCCCGGATCCAGGGACCGTAATCGGAGCCCTTGTCGTAACCGCCCCCGATGAGCAGGGTAGGCCATTTCATGGCCTCGATGCCCTTGATGGCGGCATCCGGGTTGGTGCCCTTGGAATCGTTGTACCAGACAACGCCGTTCTTTTTGCCCACGTATTCAATGCGGTGCTCCACGGCGGTAAAGGCCTTGACCGCTTCCACGATCACATCCATGGGCACGCCGGCAGCTTCCGTCATGGCGATACCCGCCATCACATTTTCCACATTGTGGATACCGATGAGCTGCAGGTCATCCACCGCCACGATGTCTTTAACCTCACCGTTGCGGGCCAGGCGAATCCTGTCATTCTCGAGATAATACCCAGTTTCTAAAGGACGGGCACTGGAGAAATAGACCACCGATGCGGGGCAGACCTCGCCAAAGGCCCGCAGCACCTCATCCTCGTAGTTGAGGACGCAGGTATCGGCCTTTGTCTGATTTTTGGAAATGGTTTCCTTCACCCGGATGTACTCTTCCATCGTGTGATGGCGGTTGAGATGATCCTCGGTGATATTGAGAATGGCGGAGACCACCGGATGGAAGGTCTCGGCCGTTTCAAGCTGGAAGCTGGAAATCTCGGCCACCACCGCGCTCTCCTCCCGTGTGTCCAACGCCACGGAGGTGTAGGGTGTGCCGATGTTGCCCACCACGAAGACGGAATCCTGAGCCGCTCTCATGATGGCCCCCACCAATGAGGTGGTGGTGGTTTTGCCGTTGGTGCCTGTGATGGCCAGCACGCGGCCCCGGCCTGTGATGTAGGCCAGCTCCACTTCGCCGATCACCGGGATGCCGGCTGCCTTTAAGGCCAGCACCTGCGGTTTATCTGTGGGCACGCCGGGGCTTAAAACCGCTGCATCCAGCGTGGACAGATCCGGCAGGTCGCCCATACTGTCATCGTAAATGAAGGGTTCGGCGCCGCATTTTTCCAGCAGAGCCGCGGCCCCCTGACCGCTTTTGCCTGATCCGTAGACCAGAACCTTCTTATTCTTTAATTCCATAAATGGCGCCTTTCTTACAGAGCCATAAGGCCGACCAGGCACAGCAGGGCTGTGATGACCGTGAAGACTGTCACGATCTTGGTTTCTGACCAGCCGCAAAGTTCAAAGTGATGATGAATCGGTGACATTTTAAAGAGACGTTTGCCGTGGGTGGCTTTGAAATAAGTCACCTGCAGCATAACGGATAACACTTCCACCAGATAAATGAGACCGATGATAAGGATGTAGAGCGGCATGTGCATCATATACGCCATACCGGCCACAAAACCGCCCAGTGCCAGTGACCCGGTGTCGCCCATGAAGACCTTGGCCGGGAAGGCATTGTAGATGAGGAAGCCCATCAGAGCTCCGGCAAAACCGGCAGCCATGGGAGCAAGACCGGCATCCATCAGCAGGGAGGCTACCGTAAAGAACACGGCCACCACGGTGGTGACGGATGAGGCGAGGCCATCAAGACCATCGGTGAAGTTAGTGCCGTTGACGGTACCGATAATGGCAAAGAACATCAGCGGAATGGCCAGAAAGCCGATATCCAGCATCTTGCCGCCGGAGAAGGGGATCCGCAGAGTCAGGTCCACTTCGGCCACATGCACCATCAGCACATAGAAAATGGCGGTGATGATAACCTGCATGATGAGTTTCTGCTTCGGCAGCAGACCGTCCGGGTGGCGCTTGACCACCTTGAGGAAGTCATCGATAAAGCCGACCGCTGAGAAGGCCAGTGTCAGAAACAGCACCGGGCCGATCTTCGGGCACTTCACGATAAAGAGCAGGGAGGCCACCAGCACACCTAAAATGATCATGATGCCGCCCATAGTGGGAGTCCCGGCTTTTTTCAGGTGGGACTGCACACCTTCTTTTCTTTCTGTCTGACCCATCTTAAGTCGTCTTAAAATAGGAATGATCACCGGACCTGTTGCCGCGCTGACCGCAAAGGCCACAAACAGCGGCACGATCGCTGTCCAATCTACCATCATAGTTTTAATCTCCTAATCTTCCTTATATGTACGCAAACTTCAAAGGGAGATTGTACACCTCCCGGAGGAAAATGTCTAATCCATCCTCTTATTCTTCTATGCCGGCATCTTCATTGGTGAAGCCGTCGGACTGGGCGTTGTTGCCGCCGTTGGGATTTTCATTGCTCACACCGGTGGTTTCCGCCGGCACCGGCACGTTGGTATCCGCCACTGCATCAACCACAGGTGTTTCCGGCAGTTCGGTGGATCTTTCCGGTTCCAGAAGCATCTCATCCATTTCAGTGGGGGCTTCATCCGGATAAATGTTCATATACGGCAAAATGTTGGTCAGGATGTCCTTGGCGATCCACTGCGGGAAGCGGTTGTCGTCCTGGTTTTCCACATTCGGCTCATCCACAACCACATAGATGAGGAGCTGCGGATTCTCCACCGGGGTAAAGCCGATGAAGGAAACCAGATATTTGCCGTTGCCGCGGGGCAGCTTCTGGGCTGTCCCGGACTTGCCGCCCATGGAATAACCGCTGACCTTGCTGTAAACGCAGGTCCCGTTGTCCACGGCAGCCTTCATATAAGTCCGCAGGGTGTCAGACACCTCTTCGGAAATGGTCTGTTTCATCAAAGTGGGTTCCACGTCGCGAATGGTGCTGCCGTCGGAATCCAGGATCCGGGACACAACCCGGGGCTGGTAATAATTACCGCCGTTGATAACAGAGGCGATGGCTGCAGCCTCCTGGATCATGGTGCAGGTGAAGCCCTGCCCGAAGGAGGAGGTGGCCAGGTCCACAGCGCCCATGGTGTCGGGGCTGTAGAGAATACCGGAAGCCTCACCGGACAGATCGATACCGGTGCGGGACCCGAAGTTGAAGAGCTTCTGATACTTGCAGAAGGTCTCCATCCCCATTTTCTCAGCGATCTGCATCATGCCGTCGTTGCAGGAATTCCGGATGATATCCAGCAGAGCCTCATCGCCGTGACCCTCTTCCTCGGCACACTTGATGTAGGTGCCGGCCACGGTCTGACCGCCGTCGCAGTAAAACTTTTCATTGCCCGCCAGCGTGCCCGACTGGAAGCCGGCGCTGACCACCGTGGGCTTGAATACAGACCCCGGTTCGTAGGCATCGGAGATACAATAGTTACGCCACAGTTTCTGCAGGTATTCCAGCTTCTCTGTGTCGGACATCTCCTTGATCTTCTCATCGTCCAGGAAACGGGTCAGGTCTCTGGGGTTGTTGAGATCATAGGGGTCGGAGCTGGCCATGGCCAGAATCGACCCGTCGTTGGGATTCATGATGACCACACCCACGTTGGCGGCACCGCCGTCGGACCCGTAGGGGCCGTTGTTGTACATGTCCTCAAACTTAGCGATTCGATCTTCCACCACCTTCTGAATGTTGGCATCAATGGTGGTGATCACCGAATGACCGTCCTCCGGCTCGATGATGGTCTGTGTCAGCTCATCATTTTCGTTCCAGTGACCATACTTACGGCCGTCCACCCCGTTTAAGGTGTTGGTGTAATACCCTTCGATACCCCAGTCGGCGGTGTTATCACCGTTGGTGAAACCGATAACATCGCAGGCCAGTGTCTTCTGCGGGTAAATGCGCACATAGATTTCTTCAAAGGACACGCCTTTGATCTTACCGCGTTCCTCCAGTTCCTCCTTGGTGATGCTTGACACATCCTTGGGGGATTTGTAATTATCAAAGGCCTGCTTCTCTTCCACCGACACGGCCTTCTTGAGCACCTGATACATGGAATTCTTTGTCTTGTCAGACATCAGTTTCCCCAGAATGACATCTTCTTTAATGTCGAAAAAGGTGGCCAGAGCCTCGATGGTGGGTTCCTTGTAGTCCTCGCTGCTGTTGACAGCCTTGCAGTCCAGAATGACATTGTACCGCTTTTCACTGGTGGCCAGCGTCAGACCGTTGGCATCCAGAATATCGCCCCTCTTATAGGGCAAAATGGTGTTACCATACTGCCTCTGAGACAGGGATAATACCTGACGGGCATACTTTTCACCGCTGACCGCACTGATATACGTCAGACGTCCCACCAGACAAATTAAAGCCAGCACGATTAAAACAAATAATCCTGCCAGCTTTCGTTTCATTTTATTATTCAGCTTTCGGACCGGCATCGGCCGGGCCTTCTTCTTTTTCTTACGTCTCCATAGCATAGGCTAAGCCTCAGTTTCCTGTCGGAACCTCCTGATACTGTCTCATGTAACCGCTGCCTTCCGTATTATACCAGATGATCTGGTCTTCGGTGGCATAGGTCATGCCAAGATCATTGATGGCCACGTCACGGACATGATCAAGGTCCACATTGTTGGAAATGGTTTCGTAGAGAGCGTCATTTTCGCTTTGAAGTTTTGTCAGCCGGGATTCCAGCTTCGCATTAGAATCGATCTGTGCCGTTAAGAGGGCACGAGCCTGAAGATAATAGACGCACATAAGCACGCAGACAACCGCGGCCACTGTCAGGAAAACAACGAAGCTGCGGTTCATAGAAAGGGCTCTGGCTCTGTTTTCCCGTGTCTGTGAGCTGACGCGTTTTTTCCGCCGCCGCTCCTCCTCACGGGGGTAGGCCACGGCCTGGCGGGCGGTGGTACCGTCCACAGGCATATAGCGATAATCTCGCTGTGTGTTTACCCTTCTTCTTGCTGCCATACTTTTACTCTTCCGTTCCTTATTATTGGCGGACACTCCCCGTCCGCTTGTTTAGTGTTTTTGGCTGACACGCCGCATTTTCTCAAAAGGCTCCCCTGTCTTTTCGAAAATGGTCTGCGGCTGCGATGCGTCATTTTCTAAAATGGCGCATCGGCCTGCGAAAATGGCCTGTCAGATGTGTTCAAAGACACGCAGTTTGGCGCTCTTGGCCCGGCTGTTTTCCGCCATCTCCTCCGCTGAGGGCAGGATCGGCTTGCGGGTTACAACGCGCCCCTTTGATTTTTTCCCGCACACGCACACCGGAAAACTCGGCGGGCAGGTGCAGGGATTTTCATTGCGGCGGAAGGCTTCCTTGATGATGCGATCCTCCAGCGAATGAAAGGTGATAATGCTGAGCCGGCCGCCCTCTGCCAGGCAGTCGATGAGACTGTCGATGCAATCCCGCAGCACGGTCAGTTCCTGATTAAGCTCGATGCGTAATGCCTGAAATGTGCGTTTGGCGGGATGTCCGCCGCTTTTCTGCAGCTTCATGGGAATGGAAGCCCTGATGATATCAACCAACTCCCCAGTGGTTGAAACCGGTTTTTCCTCCCGTGCCTTCACAATGTGTGAGGCGATGCTGCGGGCGCATTTGTCTTCTCCGTACTCCCGGATGATGCGTGTGAGATCATGTTCGCTGTAGCCGTTGACGATATCATAAGCCGTCATAGGCTGGGAACGATCCATTCTCATATCAAGCGGGGCATCAGCCATATACGAAAACCCTCTTTCCGCATTATCCAGCTGATAGGATGACACGCCCAGATCAAGCACGATGCCATCGACCTTGTCGATGCCCAGCGCCTTTAAGGCTGCCGGCATGTCGCCGTAGTTACTGTGAACAGCCTGGAATCTTTCCCCAAAGATTGCCAGTCGTTTCGAAGCGGCCGCAATGGCTTCCTCATCCCGATCGATGCCGATCAGTTTGCCGCTGTCTCCCAGACGCTTCAGGATTTCCTCTGAATGACCGCCGCCGCCCAGAGTGCCGTCGACATAAAGGCCGCCGGGTCGGACATTGACGCCATCCACTGTTTCCTTCAGCAATACCGATTTATGAACAAATTCCATAGTCATTTCCTTTTCGCTTGGAAGTCTCCCCTGTCAGTTTTGAACTGTTGTGCCCTTGATGCTGTCAGCTGCGGCATTCATTGTGCCGGCCGCTCTGTTTGACGGCTTAAGCTTTCGTTTGTGCCGGCCATCGGCCTGCTGCATCAGATGCGGGCGTTCAGTTCACCGATCTCTCTGGCGATCGTATCATCATCGCCGAAATCACTGATCTCTTCCCAGCGCTCCGGACTCCAGATTTCGAAATTTGTCAGGTTGCCGCTGATGATCACATCCTTATCAAGACCGGCATGGTCACGTAAGGTCTGTGAGATCAGGATGCGGCCCTGCTTGTCCAGTTCGCACTGTTCCGCATTGGTCGCGATAAAACGTCTGTATTTACGGACTTTGGGATCGGAGCCGGGTAACTCAAGCCACGATTTTACGTATTCTTCCCACGCATCCATTGTATAGACAACCAGATTGGCATCCCAACCACGAGTCACGACAACCGGCTTACCGTCGATATCGTCGCGATACTTGGCGGGAATGATCAATCTCCCCTTAGCATCTATTGAATGTTCGTAGGTATGTAGAAACACGTTTTAACTCCACTTCGTGACATTTTTACCCATTTCGCGCCACTTTTCTATTATTCTACATCACAAAATGGCAAAACACAAGGATTTGAGAAGGTGCGCGCCATAAAAAAAGTCTAAATTTCTCTTGGGTTTCCCCCACTCCGTCCCCCACAATCGCCCACCGGGGTATGAAAAAAAGGCTGCCGCAGATGCGACAGCCTCTTCATGGTTTCTTACATTATTCACTTGTCTCACAGGTCGACTTTCCGTCGTTCTGGCCTCTCCACTTTTGGGATCAGGATGCGCTTTCCGCAGCCTCGGCCTTCTTCGCGCGTGACCGTCCCACCAGGATCACCACCACCGACACGATCACGGCCGCTGCGGCGATCACCATGGAAATCGGAATACCGGTATGGCCGATGATCAGCTGGTCGGTCCGCAGGGACTCGATCCAGAAACGGCCGATGCCGTAACCAAAAAGGTAACGGAAGAAAGTCTCGCCCTTGAACTTCGTTTTGTTTCTGAAGATAAAGAGCAGAATCAGCACGGCCAGATTCCACAGACCTTCATACAGGAAGGTGGGATGCACCTGAATGAAATCAACCCCATTGATGGTCACCAGATTGTCCCACATTTGCTGGGTGATCTCATTGGACCGCACCGCGGACACCGGCAGCTGCATGGCCAGCAGGTTATCGGTGTACCCGCCGAAGGCTTCTCTGTTAAAGAAGTTGCCCCAGCGGCCGATAATCTGGCCCAGGCACACACCCATGACAACCGTATCCAGAATGGTGAAAATGTTCATTTTTGTAATCTTGCAGAACACGATGGCAACAAGCGTGCCGCCGATGAGTCCGCCGTAAATGGCGATGCCGCCCCCTCTGAAATTGAGAATTTCCGACAGGTGCCGGCTGTAGTAGTCCCAGGAGAAGGCCACATAGTAAAGGCGAGCCCCCAGGAACCCGAAAATGATGAAGCAGATGAACAGGTTGAAGTATGAGTCCTCGTTCTGTCCTGTCTCCTTCGCCCGCCATTCCGTCACCAGCAGACCGGCCAGCAGAGCCAGCGCCATGGTGACACCGTATATGGCGACGGTGAAATTCCCGATTGAAAAGCTCTTGATCACATGCTCAAGGGCAATCCCCAGGTTGGGAAAATTAATCTGATAATCCATAAAACTCCTAAATCGTCAAATCCAATCAGACATTGAACAGGAACTCGATGATGTCGCCGTCCTTGACTTCGTATTCCTTACCTTCTGTCTTCTGCAGACCGGCAGCGCGGACAGCCTGATAATCGAAGTTGTTGGCCGCCAGGTTATCGAAGGAAATGACCTGGGCACGGATGAAGCCGCGTTCGAAGTCGGAATGAATCTTGCCGGCAGCCTGCGGAGCCAGTGTGCCTCTCTTGATGGTCCAGGCACGGCATTCCTTCTTACCGTCTGTCAGGAAGGAAATCAGACCCAGCAGAGAATAGCTGGCGCGGATCAGACGATCCAGACCGCTTTCTGTCAGACCCAGATCTTCCATGAAAAGCTCACGATCTTCATCGGACAGCTCGGACAGTTCCTCTTCTGTCTTGGCACAGATCGGAATAACCTCAGCGCCTTCAGCGGCAGCTCTGGCCTTAACGATCTGATAATAGTTGTTGGCATCCGGATCAGCCACACCGTCGTCATCCATGTTGCAGGCGTAGATGATCGGTTTCGCAGACAGCAGCCCCATTTCCTTCATAGCCAGAACAAGGGCTTCGTCTGTGTTGTCAAATTCAAAGGTTCTGGCGCTCTTGCCATCGCCCAGATGAGCAGCCAGAGCTTCCAGCATGCCGATCTCAACCTTGGCATCCTTGTTGCCGGACTTGGCCAGCTTGTTCTGCTTGGCCAGACGATTCTGAACCATTTCAAGGTCAGACAGAATCAGCTCCAGGTCGATGCAGGTGATGTCGCCGTCCGGATCGATGGCGGCAGCCTTTGTGGCATCTTCGACAACGTGCATGATGTTGTCATCATCGAAGCAGCGCACCACATGAATGATGGCGTCGCATTCGCGGATGTGGCCCAGGAACTTGTTGCCGAGGCCGGCGCCCTCAGAAGCACCCTTCAGCAGGCCGGCGATGTCTGTGAACTCCACAACAGCCGGTGTCTTTTTGTTGGTTTCCCACAGCTCAGCCAGTTTATCCAGACGTTCATCCGGAACGGCCACGATACCGGTGTTCGGTTCGATGGTGCAGAACGGATAGTTCGCTGCCTGGGCATTGGCTGTGCCTGTGATGGCATTAAACAGTGTACTCTTGCCGACATTCGGCAGACCGACGATACCTAATTTCATATCTATATTCTCCTCATACCAATAATGATCAAAATGAAACGGACACACGCAATCCCGCAGGATCCGATGGCCGATTCGTGACTTGATGACGAGCCACGTATTGCATACCTATTAGAATAGCATAAATGTGCCGTTCATTATAGAGAGAATCTTGCTTTTTTACATCTTTCTCGTACTTCCTGGTCCTTCTCGTCCTTACTCGACCTTT
>JAUNDG010000004.1:0-49390 GCA_030526195.1 Lachnospiraceae bacterium | reverse complement strand
TCCTCATCCTCTCCTCATCCACTTTCTTGTCCTTGCCCTGTCCTTTCCAATTCCTGCCAAAAGTTTATATCCCCATAATAAAAGTGTATTTTCTGTGAAACACCAAACAAAACCCCTTCACCCTCTTGCTTGTCAAAAAACTAAAGATTATAATGACCGAAACGTTAGAAATAATACATTTCTTAACATAAAAGGAGGAACACGCATGAAAAGGAAAGTATTGGCTCTTATGCTGAGCGTTGCCCTGGTCGGCACCATGATGGTCGGCTGCGGCGAAAAGAAAGTCGAAGAAGTCGCTGATGAAAAGATCGAAGAAGCTGTTAACGAACTCGAAGAAGCTGTCGAAGAAGAACTTGGCGAAGCTGTTGACGAACCGGCTGATGTTGTGACAGGTGGCTGGACAGTCGTTGAAGGCGAATCCAAAGCTGAAATCCCGGCTGAAGTTCAGGAAGCTTTCGACAAAGCTATGGAATCTTTCACAGGTATGGCTCTGACACCGGTGGCTTACCTTGGCAGCCAGGTTGTTGCCGGCACAAACTATCAGGTGCTTTGCACAGGCGCTGCTGTTGTAGCTGAACCGGTTGTTGAACTGAAGGTCGCCACAATCTACGCTGACCTTGACGGCAATGCTGAAGTCCTTTCCGTTGCTGACTTCGATCTGGGCGTTTACGCTGAAGAAGACGGCGCTGCTGAAGGCGAAGATCTGGCCGGTGGCTGGACAGTCAACACAGATCAGCCGGCCGCTGCCATCGATGCCAATGCTGAAAAGGCTTTAACAGATGCCACAGCCGATATGACAGGTGCTACTTACGAACCGATCGCTCTTCTGGGCACACAGGTTGTTGCCGGTACAAATTACGCTATCCTGTGCAAACAGACTCTGATGGATGCTGAAGCCACAGCTCACCTGGTTGTTGCTTATGTTTACGCTCCGGTTGGCGATGAAGCTGCCGAACTGACAAACGCTTACACCATCAACCTGGCTGACTACAACGCATAAGCCATTGAAGTCAACATCTTTCATATGTAAAAAATGAGGAGCTGCCGCAAATCTGCGGCAGCTCCTTTTATTTCGATGATTTTTGTTGCGGTGGCATCAGCTCAGTAACGTCAGCACCAGCTTCTCCGGCTCGCCGCTCTGCTTCTCCTCACTCGTCTCCGCCACCGTGGCCACATGTTCCACAAGCTTCCGGGCCAGCGGATCCATGGCTTCATACATGGCCCGCACACCGGGATACTCAAAGCTCACGGTCACGCCGTAATCCTGCTCCGAGTACTCAACGGCAAAACGCAGTGTCTCCCCGTCCTTCAGCTGCGGGGCCACCGTGGCCAGAAGGAACTCCTCGATCACCACGTCAAGCCCGTGGGCCGCTTTATGGGACAGACCATGTTTCCGGCCAAACTGCTCCATTTCCGAACGAAGCGCCAGAAAATCAAAGCCCGCCGCATCGATCATTTTCTCAAAGATGCACAGCCGCTTTACAAAGCGCCGCGTCAGTTCCTTCTGCGGATGTTCGAAAATCTGCTCCGGCGGCCCGTCCTCGTAAATCCCGCCCTGATCCATATAGAAAATGCGGTTCGACACTTCCCGGGCGAATTTCATTTCATGCGTCACGATCGCCATGGTCATGCCATGTGCCGCCAACGCCTTGATGACCGCCAGCACCTCCCCCACCATGGTGGGATCCAGCGCCGATGTGGGCTCGTCGAAAAGCACGATATCCGGATTCATGGCCAGCGTGCGGGCAATGGCGATGCGCTGCTTCTGCCCGCCGGACAGCTCGTCCGGGTAATTCAGCTCCTTCTGGGACAGACACACCGTCTTCAGAAGCTTCCGGGCCCGATCGTAAGCCTTCTCCTTTGACAGCCCCAAAAGCTTCATGGGGGCATAGGCGATATTGTCGATCACGTTCATGTGGTTGAACAGATTGAAAGACTGGAACACCATGCCCATTTTCTGGCGGACCTCATGGATCTTACAATTCTTATCGGTGATGTTGACACCGTCCACGATGATGTCCCCGGAGGTGGGGGTCTCCAGCATGTTGAGGCACCGCAAAAATGTGGATTTGCCGGTGCCTGAGGGCCCGATGATGGCGATCACATCCCCCTTATGAATGTCCACATTCACATCATTTGAGGGCGTGGCATTGGGGTATTTTTTCACCAGATGTCTGACCTTGATCATGACCGCTCACCTCCCTTGCCTGTGTTTTCGTTGTCAGTTATGTCTTTATGAAAATGGTTCTGCGGCTCCGCAGCGTTCTCGCTGTCTCCCGCCGCTCTTTCGGTTGCCGGCTGAGTCTTCGGCTGTGCCTCACTCTCGCCATCCACTGCAGCCCTGATGGTTACGGGCTGTGATGGCTCGGCATTCTCGGCCGCTTTTTCCGTCATCCGTTTCGGCGCCAGCCTTTTCTGAATAGCCTTCAAAATCGACAATAGGATGCAGGCGATGCTGAAGTAAATGAGCGCCACCAGAATGAGCGGCACAAAAGGCTCAAAGGTGCTGCTGCGGATGATGTCCCCCACCTTGGTGAGGTCGGCCACCGCCACGTAACCCACGACGGCGGTGCCCTTCATGAGGCTGATGAGCTGACTGAAATACCCCGGCAGCATGATCCGCACGGCCTGGGGCAGCACGATATCCAAAAATGCCTGGCGTTTCGTAAAGCCCAGCGCCAGCGCCGCTTCCGTCTGGCCGTGGTCGATGCCCATGATACCACCGGCAAAGGTCTGCGCCATATAAGCGCCACTGGCAATACCAAAGCCCAGGATCGACACGATGATGCCGGAAATCTGATACTTCCCGAACACAATGTAGTACAGGATCATCAGGATGACCACCATGGGCGTGCCCTGCATGATCCGGGAATACGCATCCGCGATGACCCGCAGCGCCCGGTTCTTTGACAACATCATGGCGCAGAACAGGGCCCCCAGGATGTTGGCCAGCGCAAACCCGAAAATGGTGATCACCAGTGTGACACCGACGCCCGAGAGCACCATTTTCCAACGATCCTCATCGATCAGCGTGCGACGAATGCTGTTGAGCAGCCCGCTGCCGGAGGTGGCCGCCGCGTCAACCTTCCGGGTCAGACAGACAATGCCGCCTTCGTAAATGCTGTCCGTGAACAGCATGGTCTCGGCCCGCTCCTCCGTCTTAGACAGGAAGCCGCTCACAAAATCCGCCTTACCGGAAGCCACCGCAGAAGCCAGTGCGCCGGGGTTGATGAGCGTGAACTCCAGGTCATACCCCCGATCCAGCGCGTAGCGGTAGGGCAACTCGGCGGTATAACCATAGATTTCATTATTGAAGATGTAAGTCCCGGGGCGGGATTCCAGAATCACCGAGACCTTCAACGTGCCATTTTCGCCGGTCAGGGCACTGTAATCGATGCGGCCCGTGGGATCCGCGGTGCTGCACCAGAACGCCTTCATTTCATCCAGCGTGCCGTCCGCCTTCCGCTCCGCCAGCCAGGCATTGAAATCCGCCGCCCGGGCCTCGCCCGCCGGACTCTTCTGAGTCACAAAATAATGGCTCTCCGCCCGGACCTTCTCCGGCACGATGGCCAGATTGTCGTAGCAGGCCACCGCGTACTGCCCGATGGGCTCGTCCGCCAGACACGCCTCGGCCTTACCCTTCGCCACCGCCATCACCGCATCGATGATGCCGTCGTAATAGCTGATCCTGGCGTTCGGATTGATTTCCTTGATGTAGATATCAAAGGATGTGCCGGTGATGTTGGCAAAATGTCCACACTTGCTCAGCTCATCAAGATTGTTGTAAAGAAGCGATGTGCCATTTTCGGAAATGGGGTTGCCGCTGCCGCCGGCTGTCCCGTTGAGAATGGCATTGTCGCCTTCTCCTTCGGAAATGGCTTTCCCGGTGACCACCGCGCCTTCCGGAAATGCATCGGCCCGAACGACGGGCACCATTTCCTGAGCGGCATAGTATTCGGAGAATAAGACGCTCTTGGCCCGGTCCGCGGTGTAGGAAATCTGTCCTGCGGCCAGGTCGAATTTCTCCGCTGCGATGCCGCTGATAACACCGGCAAAGTCAAGATCTGTGATTTCGAGCGCATACCCATTTTCGCGACAGAAAGCGGCCACGACCGCCACATCAAGTCCCGCATACCCGCCGTCCAGCACAAAGGCATAGGGCTTCATGGCAGATGAGAGGGCCATGCGGAGGGTGCCCTTGTCGCCGCTTGCGGGCAGGTCCACCGGCTGCCACTGCTTCGGGTAAAGCCAATAATTCGACAGCTCATCCAAGGTGCCATCCGCTTTAATCTGATTCACAAAAGCATCAAATTCAGCCTTCAGGGCTTCGCCCTTGTCCGACATAGGGAAAATGGCGCCCATATCAAAATGAATGAGCACCTGGTCCACGTACCCCAGATCGGGATAGTTCTCCGACAGGATCCGGAAGGCCACCGTGGAGTTCACGAAGAAATCCTCCCGGCCCTGGTCCACCGCCATGGCCATGTCGGTCATGCTGTTGTAGAAGCTCAGCTGCACGTCCTTGATGTTAGCCTGGACGAAATCCGCCTGGGGCGTGCCCGTCATAACCGCAGCCCTCTTGCCCGCCAGATCATCGAAAGTGGCTTTTGTTGTGGGCGCGGCGGCATCGGTGGGGGGCTCCGGAGCGGCGAGTGCTGTGAGCGGGGCTGACACTGTCAGCATCAGGGCGCACAGCAAAAGCCCCAGGGGCCTGGTCAATCGTTTTATCTTAATCAATTAGGAAGTCCTCCTGATTCTTGGTATTTGAGATTTTGAACGGCTCTCACCATTTCCTGTATCCAGGACACAGTCCTTACGTTATTATATTAGAAAAACTTGATTCCTCAAATACTCCAAACGGCAGGAATCTTTATTTTCACGGAATCCCCGATGCCGGAACACATATCGACGAAAACCGGCAAGCTGCGAATGCCTCATTTTCGAAAAAAACCTGCAGGCTGCGAATGACTCATTTTCGATAATACGTTCATGGGGCATCGGGGAGAAAGAATGACGGTGTTTTCGATGCAGCAAACCGGTCAGGGCAAAATTTTACAAAGACTTTACACAACACTCTCTTAAGACTTTACACACCTCGTTTAGTATGGCAATCGAACCGGAAATGTAAAAAATGTAAAATCCCACAGATGATTTCGGTAAACATTCTGTGGTCCGCGAGCAGGCGGCGAGGCGAACACGCCGCTGCGGGTTGTCCGATGGCTGCGCTTCAAATGACAGAACGCGTGGAACCAGACATTCCCCTGCAAATCGCGTGAGTGTTCGCATGTCAGAGAAAAAGAAACGAGGTATCTTCAATGGACATTTTCAGTATCCTTTCCATGATCGGCGGCCTGGCCCTTTTCCTTTACGGCATGAATGCCATGGGCGACAGCCTGGTCATGCTCTCCGGCGGCAAGCTGGAGCGTATTCTTGAGAAGCTGACGGAGAAGCGCATCATGGCGCTGCTTCTGGGGGCCTTTGTGACTGCGATCATTCAGTCCTCCTCCGCCACCACAGTCATGGTGGTCGGCTTCGTCAACTCCGGTATTATGAAACTGACCCAGGCGGTGGGCGTCATCATGGGCGCCAACATCGGGACCACCATCACCTCCTGGATCCTGTCCCTCACCGGCATCAGCAGCAGTTCCATCGTCCTGCAGATGCTCAAGCCCACCTCATTTTCACCGATTCTGGCGGGCATCGGCATCATCTGCATCATGACCGGCAAGGACGGCTCCCGGAAGAAAACCGTGGGCAACATCCTTTTAGGCTTTGCGATCCTGATGTTCGGTATGGACATGATGAGCAGCGCCGTGGCACCGCTGAAGAACAATCCGGCCTTCACCGGCATGCTGACCGCCTTCTCCAACCCGATCCTGGGCCTTATCGCCGGCGCCGTTCTCACCGCTGTCATCCAGAGTTCCTCCGCCTCCATCGGTATCCTGCAGGCGCTGTGCATCTCAGGTGCTGTCAGCTACGGCACCGCCATCCCCATCATCATGGGCCAGAACATCGGTACCTGTGTCACCGCCATCATTTCCTCAGCCGGTGCCTCCAAAAATGCCAAGCGCACCGCTTTCATCCATCTGTATTTCAACCTGATCGGCACCGTGGTCTTCATGATCGCCTTCTACGCCCTCAACAGCGTCCTTGATTTTGCCTTCATGAGCACCGCTGCCAGTGCCGCCAGCATCGCCCTCATCCACAGCCTCTTCAACATCGGCTGCGTCATCCTGCTCTTCCCCTTCGCCAACCATCTGGTGAAGCTGGCCACCCTGACGGTCCGCTCCCGGGAAGATCAGCCGGAGGAATCCGAGGAACCGGCTCCGCTGGCCGCTCTGGACGAACGTTTCCTGGACAGCCCCGCCTTCACCATCCAGCTTTGTAAAAATGCGGTGGTGGAAATGGCCGCGCTTTCCCGCAAGGCCATCCTCCTGGCCATGGAAGTCCACGACACCTATTCCGATGAGAAGGTGGACGAGGTCATTCACCTGGAGCAGACCGTTGACCATTTTGAGGACGTCATCGGCACCTATCTGGTGAAGCTCTCCGGCCGCGACCTCCGCAAGGAGGACAGCCACCTCCTCTCCCTGCTCCTCCACTCCTTAAGCGACTTCGAGCGTATCTCTGACCACGCCATCAACCTGGCCGAGACCGCCCGGAAAATGCATGATCAGAATCTGGCCTTTTCCCCTCAGGGAAAGGCGGAACTGGATTCTCTCTCCGTTGCGATTCGTGATATTATGAATATAACCGCCACCGCCTTCACCACAAGTGACACCGTCAAAGCCGGCGAGGTGGAACCTCTTGAAGAGGTGATCGATGATCTGGTCAAAGAAATGAAGCTGCGTCACATCGCCCGTCTTCGCGGCGGCATCTGCTCCATCGAGACAGGCATCCATCTGGAGGACACGCTGACCAACTACGAGCGAGTGGCGGACCACTGCTCCAATATCGCCGTCACCATGATCGAGGTCCGGTCAGACATGCTGGACATGCATCAGTATCTCGACGCCAAAGTCAAAGGCAGCGATCCCCATTTCCGTCGGGAATTCGACCGCCTGAAGCAAGTCTACATCCTGCCGTAACTCATTTTCAAAAATGGAACGGCAACAGACAATTAACATCGGCGATTCGCCGCTTTCTTATAAAAATGGTGCCGCGCAGGCACACAATCATAACGAGGTTAGGAAATGTCCCTGATTTATATCGTTGAGGACGATCAGAGCATCCGCGAGATCGAGACCATCGCCCTCAAAAACAGCAATTACATGGTGCAGGCCTTTGACCGGGCTTCCACCTTCTACGAAAAAATGGAGAGTATTCTCCCCGACCTTATCCTGCTGGACATCATGCTGCCGGATGAGGACGGCTATAAGATCGTCCGGCATCTGCGCCGGGATCCGCGCACAAGACGCATTCCCGTCATCATGGTCACGGCCAAAACCACCGAGATCGACATGGTGAAGGGCCTGGATGATGGGGCGGATGATTTCATTCGCAAGCCATTTTCGGTTATGGAGCTGCTCTCCCGCGTGCGGGCGCTGCTGCGCCGGGCCAAGGAGGACGCCCCGCCCCAGCTTAAGGTGGGCAACATCCTGCTGGACCACGAGCGTCACACCGTGGTGGCCCATGATGAAAATGTGGTGCTGACCCTGAAGGAATACGAGCTGCTGCGGTATCTCATGATGAACGAAAATATCGTGCTGAGCCGCGAGGCCATCATGCGGGCCATCTGGGGCACGGATTTCGAGGGCGAAAGCCGCACCGTCGACATGCACATCAAAACCCTGCGTCAGAAGCTGGGGGATTGTGGCCGCCAGATTCGCACCGTCCGGGGTGTGGGCTACAGCATCGGCGCCGATCTTATTCTCGAATAAAGGTTAACGGTCGTACCGGCAGATGATTTACCTGCCGCCGACCGTTTTGTGCTTTTTTGCCGCAGTCAGAACGTCTTTCAGACACATAAACATGCTCTATTGGAAGATACCCCTTCCCACTCACGTGATAACAAAGATAAATGAGGACATGACATGAAACAACGCATCAATCTCCGGCTCGGGCTCATCGCCCTCATCGCCATCGTCACCACAGCCCTGGGCATCATCCTGGTGTCCTACAACATGTTCCAGAATCAGGTGCGCCGGGATCTGAAACAGAACGCCCGGCTACTCATGGAAACCGAAGTCTTTCAGCGGGCCTATAACACCGGCAGCAGCTGGGATGGCCAGGCGCTGGAGCATTTAAGTTCCGGGACGCTCCGCATCACCTGGATCGATAACGACGGCACGGTGCTCTTTGATAACGACACTAATGTGGCCGGCCTCTCCAACCATCTGGATCGACCGGAAATCCGGGACGCTCTCGAAAATGGCGAGGGTGAGAGCACCCGGCGTTCCAACACCATGAACATGAACACCTTCTACTACGCCCTCATGCTGGATAACGGCACGGTGCTGCGTGTGTCCACACAGGCCAACACCATCATGTCTGTGCTCATGAAGTCGCTGCCGGTCATCATCAGCATCGCTGTTATCATCCTGCTGGGATGCATCCTCATCGGCCATTTCCTGACACGGCTCCTGATGCGGCCCATCACCGACATGGTGGAGCACCTGGATGACACCACCTACGAACCGGCCTACAAGGAGCTGCGGCCCTTTGCGGACAAGATCCGGAGCCAGCATGAACATGTGCTGGCCGCGGCCAAGAGCCGACAGGATTTCACCGCCAATGTCTCCCACGAGCTGAAGACCCCCATCACCGCCATTTCCGGATATGCCGAGCTCATTGAAAATCGGCTGCTGGATCCGGATTCCGAGGCGCATATCGCCGGCCAGATCCGCCACAACGCGGACCGGCTGCTGTCCCTGGTCACCGACATCATCCAGCTGTCCGAGCTTGATCATCGAGAGCTCCCCCGCCGTTTTGAATCTCTTGACCTTTACCGCATCGCCGGCATCTGTCTGGAGGACAATAAAGCACTGGCAGAGCCCAGAGGGATTAAGCTCAGCCTCAGCGGCATTTCCGCCGGCATCACAGCCGATCAGGCCCTGATCCGGGAAATGATCGACAACCTGCTGCAGAATGCCATCCGCTACAACAAGGACGGCGGACAGGTGTATGTCCGCGTCACCATCGAAGACGGGCATCCGGTGATTGCCGTCAGCGACACCGGCATCGGCATCAGCGCCGAGCATCAGGATCGGGTCTTCGAGCGCTTCTACCGGGTCGACAAGAGCCGCTCACGGGAAACCGGTGGCACCGGCCTGGGCCTCGCCATCGTCAAGCACATCGCCGACATCCATAACGCCGAGATCACCCTCGAAAGCGAGATCGGCCGCGGCACCACCATTACCGTGAGATTCTAAAAAAAGCGGACACGCGCGTCCTCTGGACACGCTGTCCGCTTTTAACTTGCTCTCTTATTTGATTAACCAAGCTCGGTTTCCCATTGTCTATGCACAGCTTACGCTTTAGACAACCGCAACTCTCGCATAGGCCAATCTTAATGCGCATTTAGCCAATCATGACTTGCTTCCGGCCGCTTACGCCTCGCTCTTCTCTCCAAGGATCAGATGCACTTTCTCGACGCGGTTATACCGCACGATTTCGGCAATAAGCCTTGATCCGTCGGCCAGCTCGACGACTTCGCCTTTCTTCGGCAGGCGGTCCAGCTGTTCGATCATGTAACCGCCGATGGAGTCATATTCCTCAGACACCAGGGCGATACCGGTTTCATCGCTGACATCCAGAATGGATGTAGCCCCATCGATGAGGTATTCCTTACCCGGCTGGATGGCCACGATGGGATCCTTCTCATCCTTATCATATTCATCATGGATCTCGCCCACGATCTCTTCCAGGATATCCTCCAGGGTGATGAGACCGGCGATCATGCCGTACTCATCCAGAACGATCATCATGTTCTGAGAATGCTCACGCATCTCATGGAGAAGGTCATCGATGGTTCTGTGTTCAAAGGTGAAATGGGGCTCTCTCAGCAGTCGACTGAGCTGCAGATTATTCCAGTCTGCGAAGAGAAGATCCTTCATGTTAATCGTACCGATCACATGCTCACCATCCTCATCCAGGATCGGATAACGGGTGTAGTTGGTATCCCGATAGATCTGGACGATTTCCTTCATGGACGCATCCTGTGGAATAAAGGTGATATCCGGTCGCTTCACCATGATATCGCGGGCTGTCCGCTTATCAAGATCCACCACGTTGGCGATCATTTCAAACTCATCATCCTCGATAGCGCCTTCACGCAGGCCGGTATCGATGAGACTCATCAGTTCTTTTTCAGTCATCAGGTCTTCTGCCGAAACCTTGAAAAGACGCAGCACCCCTTTCTGAAGCAGGAAGAACAGAGCTGTGATGGGTTTGAGCAGCACCACCAGCACATAGATAACGCCGGAGTAGGCACAGGCCAGAACCATAGCCCGGGCGGAAGCCACAGACTTCGGTACGATCTCACCCACGATCAGAATAACGAGGGTTAAGATACCGGTCACAACCGCCACAGAGGCCTTCTCAAAAGCCACATAAGCCCAGGCCGTTGTGATGGAAGATGCGGCGATGTTGACCACGTTGTTCCCGATCAGGATCGTGGAAATCATAGCCTCTTTGTTCTCTAATATCTTCAGCACGCGGGCCGCCCGACGGTTGCCCTCATCGGCTTTGACCTGAAGTCTCACCACATTCACCATGGTGAAAGCCGTTTCAGCTGATGAAAAGAATGCCGATAGCATAATCAGAATGATGATGGCTATCATTAGCCCCCATGAGTCTGCCAAAACAAAATCTCCTCTCAAATACGTAATACTAACACTTAATTACAAACTATGCGCAACATGCGCTATCTCAAAGCCGCCCGGACAACAACTTCTCACAACAGACGCTGGTCCCTTTGCTTCCGGACACCTGCCTGACACAACAGGCACGGACCGCTTTGCTACTTACTCCTAAACCGCATTAGCACGCGCTATCACACACCCGGTTCCGGTTCGGGTTCCGGCTCGGGCTCGGGGGTGGGCGTGGCCGTCGGCTCCGGAATCGGGGTCGGCGTATTGGTCGGTGTCATAGTCGGGGTCGGTGTGGGTGTGGCGGTCGGTGTCGGCTCGGGCGTCAGAGACGGTGTGGGCGCCGGTTCATTTTCCTTAGCCACGATGTAATCGCTGATCTCACAGACCTTGCCGGAGGGTGAGTAAGCGATACCCGGATACAGGAACTCGTGAAGCTTGACCACATTGGATCTCAGAGTCACCGGCACAACAGCGTCAAGCCCGGCGATCATCACACCCTTCTTATCGAAGGGGAAGCCGCTCTGATCCACGATGTCATAAGTGACAACGGTCTTAGCCATATCGATGATCTCCATGCTGGAGAGGTTTGTGGTCACTTCCGGGAAAATGGTGTCCACCAGGCTCAGTAGCTGGCTCGGGCCGGCTTCCTTCACCTTATCCTTGATCTTGGACAGCACCAGTCTCTGGCGCTCTGTCCGGCGGTAATCCCAGCCCTCTGTGTAACGGATACGGGCATAGGACACAGCCTGAGTCCCGGTCAGATGGAAGTTGCGCAGCATAACACCGTCGAACTCTTCTGCCGGCGGTACCTCAACAGCCTGATATTCCACACCGCAGACCTTGGATGTTTCCACATTGTAATTGTTCATGTGGATCAGCTCCTGACGGGTCATCTCAATATCAAGGCCGCCCAGAATGTCGATGGTCTTGGCCAGGGCATTGAAATTGGTGGTCACGAACTTGGTCACGTTAAGGTCCAGGTTTGTGTTGATCATGGACAGGAAGCGCTCCGGACCGCCTGAGCAGTACGCCGCATTACACTTGGAATACTTGCCGCCACCAATGTTGAGATAGGTATCGCGGTAAAGGGACACCAGCTTGATGGTCTTCTCGTCATGATTCACGCAAGCCAGGATCATGGTATCGCTGTTGGCATAAGCGGAGGCATCACGGGTGTCAAGCCCCACCAATGCCACGATCTCATAGCCGTCATAATCAGCCGGATCCCAGCCCTCGATCTCCTTGCCATTTTCGTCCACAGGCGGTTTCTTGAAGATCTCGGAAACTTCAACATTTTCTACCTTTGTCTTCTTGATGAGCGACAGCTTCGAATAAATGAAAATGAAAGCTGCTGCCGCCAGAACAACCAGTGCGATCAGCACGATCAGAATGATATTCTTCTTTTTCATTTTTGATATATCCTCTTTTGAAAATGAAATTGCTAATACACGATTATAACACCAAAAAGATGTGAAAGGACTGTGAAAATGTATTTTTTTCAATGAGCACGGCAAGAAAATGCCTCATTTTACCCGCCTTTAACTAAAACCTTACAAAAATGCCCCGTGAGATATCACATCCCACGGGGCCAATACCTTCATTATTAAATTCTGAAAATGTTTATCGAGCCTTTATCAGGCCTTCTTTTCTTCCTTATCCTTCGGAAGCACAAGGCTCAGGATCATGGAGATCACGAAGACACCGGCTACCGGGTTACCGGCGAAGATGCCGCTGATGATCGGCGGGAAGGATGACAGGATAGCGGAGTCAACCATTGTGACACCGATACCGATGCAGAAGCTGAGGGCTACGATCATCATGTTGCGATCTGAATGGCCACAGTCAGCGATCATTCTGACACCACTGAAGATGATGGAACCGAACATCATAACGGTGCAGCCACCAAGAACGGCGTTCGGCAGAGAGTTGAAGAAAGCACCGATGGGCGGGAACAGGGAGCAAAGCACCAGGACCAGAGCACCCATCAGGATGGTGAAGCGGTTAACAACCTTTGTCATGGCCACAAGACCAACGTTCTGGCTGAAGGATGTGATCGGGTTGCAGCCGAACACACCAGACAGAGCTGAGCAGAAACCGTCGCAGGCCAGAGAACCCTGAACCTCACGTTCTGTGATGTCACGGCCAAGACCGCCGGTGCAGACAGCTGTTGTATCACCGATAGTTTCAGCAGCGGAAACCAGGAAGACGATACCGACAGTGATGATAGCACCGATGTGGAATGTCGGCATATGACCCCTTAAGAATACCGGAAGCGGTAAGCTGAAGAAACCAAGTTCGGAAACTGTGCTCTGGAAGGAAGCGAAGTTAACCATCTGAGCCACACCTGTGACGGTGAAGATGACGGAAACAACATAACCGACAGCCAGACCGAAAAGAACATTAAGGTTCTTCCAGACGCCCTTAGCCACGATCTTGAAGATGAGGCAGGACACCAGAGTGATGAAAGCAACCGTGATGTTATACCAGGCACCGAAATCAGCAGCACCCTGGCCACCACCGAAGGAGTTCATACCAACTGACAGCAGTGAGAAACCGATGGTGGTAACAACACAGGCTGAAACGACCGGCTGGATGAATTTTCTCCAGTACTTGGCTGTCAGACCCAGGCAGCCTTCGAAGATACCACCGACGATGATCGCGCCGATCATAGCTTCGTAACCCCATTCCGGGTTAGTGGCGACTGTGAGCAGAGAGCCCAGGAATGTGAAGCTGACGCCCATGACGACCGGAAGCTTGGAACCGACCTTCCAGACCGGATACAGCTGAACGATCGTACCGATACCGGCCACAAACATAGCGCACTGAAGCAGCTGAGCAATTTCGTGACCTGAGAGGCCGCCGCCATCTGCGGGGCCGACACCGCCGACTACGGCGGCACTGGCGACAATCAGAACCGGCACCAGGTTAGAGACGAACATAGCCAGCACGTGCTGCAGACCAAACGGGATCGCCTTACCTACCGGCACTCTGCCGTCAAGCTGGTAAATGTTTTCTACCGAAACACTTACCTTCGGTTGAGTTTGATTAGACATAGAAAACCTCCTCATTGTTGAACAACTCGTTACCTCCCCGTGCTATGTTGCACAAGGTTTTGACTATACTAACCTATGTTTTTAGTAAAAACAACCATTATTTATAAAAAAAGTATAAAAACATACTATTTTAATAGTTTATTAAAAACTTTTTCGAATTATACTCTTATATATGTGACATTTATGTTCTATTATCACCTTCAACAGGGTGAACAAGCCCATTATTCAGGTCATCTGCTCTAATTTATTTCATTTTCTGAAATAACTGAAAAAACTAATTTTGAGCAATCTTATAAAATCCTAAAACATTTTGTATACGTCATGTTATCCGCAGTTATCCTGCACATGATAAAAAAAGGGGGTTGTTCTCTCACAACCCCCATCACAAATATCATCACATAAGAAGTACCAGGTAACGTGCCGCCAGACCGGCCACCATCCCGCTGAAGGGATCGACGAGCGCCGCGATCAGCATGGTCACACCACCAATAATAGGATTGCCCTGCAGCGCGATGGCGGCATTCGGCGGGAAGATGACCAACGCGCCCATGGTAAAGAGCAGACCGGCCACACACTCGCTGGGCAGGATCTTGAGGCACCGCGGCACCACCTTAAGCAGCATCAGCACGGCCAGCACCGCCATCAAAAGCACGCCGGCCAGGATCGGCTGCGGCGCACTGGCCGTACAGGTGATGACGACGCCCGCCGGCGCACCGCCAAAGAGCGGACTTAAGATACCGGCAATACCGGCGTAAGTGGTAATGGCATTAAACTGGGTGGTGACCCCACCGGCCAGCGCCGAATTGATCGGAGCCTCGGAAATGATACCACCCATAAGGAGCGTTACAATAGCAAAGGATGCCCGCAGCATGGAAGGATGGAACGACAGTTTCGTCAGGCGGAACCGCTCGTTGGTCATATCCACCGGCTTCGTCTCCTCGCTTCTCTTCCGCTTCAGCACGTTCCAGACGATGCCGGCCGGAATGATGGTGAAGATGCTGGTGTAAATGAGGCTCTCGGTCAGCACATAGGCGATGATGCCCAGCACCAGCGTCAGGACACCGATCACCTTATTGGACTTGATCATGTCAAAGGACACCTTCACCAGCATGATGCCTACGCCGGCCATGATGCCGTATAAAATATTGTCGCCGATGAAATTGACGACACGTTCCACAACCCCTGTGACACCCAGGATCGTGGTGATAACGCCGGCCCAGACGCAGATGCTCAGCCGCTCATCCCGGTCCTTGCCGAAGGCTGCCGCCAGCACAATAAGCTCCGACTGGATCAGCACCGGTGTGATTTCTCCGAAAATGGCCATGCCGATGCCCCCCACGATAAAGAGCATCGCCGTCGGCACAGAGCCGAACCCCAGTGACACAGCCAGCAGCATCGCTGCCACACCATTTAAGGTGCCGCCCAATGCGCCCATGATGTTTTGAAACATAGTGATTACCTCCTTTTTTAAGACAACCTGCCGGCCTCCTCCTCTCCGGCAAACCACAGTGTCTTCCCCCGCAGAAAATCATTTCCGAAAAAATGGGACTATGATTGCCCTGTTTATATTCAGAAACAGGAAAATCAATAGTCCCACAATAATCAGACACCTTTTTCAGTTCGCTCTTATTATAGCACGCAGATGCATTTTGGAAAGATGAAATGGAAAATTTGCCGGGAAATACGAAAAAAAGCCCGCCGATAATAAAACAATTGTACAAATTCATAAGTATATTTGGTATGATGGTTCCAGAAGGCACCTCTCAACGCTCATGGCCCACACATCGTGATGCGCAAAGATGCACGCTTTCTTGAATACAATAGCCGGTGTCAGGATATAATCCCCGGCCTGCCCACTACCTTCACGACGTGATCATGGATAACGCCGTCCCCTGCAAAGGAGAAACAGCATGTTCCTGAACCAACCCACCATTTACTGGATCGCCCAGCTTGTCGGCGTCGGCAGCCTCATTTCCTATATTGTGGCCTTCCAGGTGAAAAACAACACCCGGCTTTATCTGGCCCAGACCGTGGGCGGCTTCATCATGGCGATCCATCTCTTCCTGCTGGGCGCCATCAGCGGCGTGGCCCTTCAGTTCGTCAGCATGGGCGAGTTCCTTCTGCTCTTCCTGGCGAAGAAGTATCCGAAGCTTAAAAACAAGATTTTCCTGGTGCTGTTCATCGCCGGTCATATTGCCATCACCGTCATTTACTGGGACGGCCTCTTGGCGGGGCTCGCTTTCGTGGCGTCCTTCGTCACCATGCTGGCCATGTGGAGCAACAACGCCCGTCTGATCCGGGTCGCCAACCTGTTTGTCATCCTGCCGGTCTGGCTGGTGTACAACTTCCTGATCCGCTCCATCCCGGGTGTCGCCATGGAAATCATTTCCATGATCTCCGTCATCGTCTCCATCGTCCGCTTCGGCTGGAAGAATCTGGGAGACCCCAACTCCGAATTTCAGAATTAGTTCTGCGCACAATCTCCTTTCTATTGGGAAAGCCCCCGGTTCCTCGTCAGGCCGGGGGCTTTCTCTTTTTTAAAAATGGGTTGCTGCCGTTCAAAAAAGCCCCCGGGCACCGCATCAAGCAGAACCCGGGGGCTTTCATTTTTTCTTAAATTCTCCTGCCTTATTTTGTGCGGCGTGTGCGAAGGAGCACAGCCAGGAGCAGGATGACGCCGTACAGTGCGATGACGATGTAGGCGTTGACCTTCAGGATGTTAAGACCTGTGGCCACGATCTGGAACAGGATAACCGCCCAGAGCACACCTGAGACGCGGCCCTTACCACCGTTCGGGTCGACACCGCCGAGAACGGCGATGAGGATGGTCCGCATCAGGTAGTTGCCGGCAGTACCGGCAGAGGCGGATGTCAGACGGGATGTCATGATGATGGCCGCCAGACCGACAAAGACACCGGACAGCATGTGAGTCTTGATGAGCAGACCCATTTCACGGATACCGGAATACTGAGTAGCCACGCTGTTGGAGCCGTACATCTGCAGCTTGATACCGAAGGAAGTCTTCTGCATCACGACGATGAGCACAAGGGCGGCGATGATGAACAGAATGAACTGCATCGGGACCGGACCCACCATACCGTTGCCGATAAACTTGAAGGCCGGTGAGTAACCGGACAGTGTCCCGCCCTTTGTGATACCAAGGGCGATACCTGTCAGGGCCATCTGCATACCAAGAGTCACCAGCATAGCCGGGATTTTGAACTTGGCGATGATGACACCGTTGAGGAAACCGACCAGGATACAGACCGCCATACAGATGATAAGACCGATGATCATGGTCATGGCGCTGTAGGTGCCATCCACGCTGTTGGCGTTCATGTACATGGTCATGAGGATCGCCGACAAGTTAGCGGAGCTGATGATGGACAGGTCGATGCCGCCCACCAGCATGGGGATCATCATAGCGAAGGTAAAGAGACCGATTTCCGGCAACTGCTTCGCGATGGATTCAAAGCTGTCAAAGGACAGGAATGATGACTTAATGGCTGAGAAAATGATCACGCAGATCACGATCAGAACAATGAGGAGCGCATTGTCTGATTTGAAAAATGATTTAACCGAATTCTTTTTCATCAGATAGCCTCTCCTTTCTGTTCTTTCTTGGCAATTCTCTCAACTCGCCAGCCTGTGATACAGAAGCTGATGAGGATAACGATACCGATGACCAGCTTCTGCCAATAGGAAGAAACACCCATCAGGATCATACCGTTGCTGAGGATACCGATCAGGATGATACCAAGGACAGTCCCGAAGATGTTACCCTTACCACCGGAAAGGGAGACACCGCCCAGAACAACCATGGAAAGGACATCCATTTCATTGCCGTACAGCGCCTCTGTGGCCGCCTGCTGAGACAGGTAGCATTTGACCAGAGCGCCCAGACCGGCCATAGCACCGGCAAAGCCGTACACGAACATATGGACCTTCAGCACGTTGACGCCGCAGCGCTTGGCCGCTTCCATATTGCCGCCGATGGCGTAGATCTCACGACCGATCTTAGTCTTCTTCAGGATGAAACCGGCCAGAATCAGCACCACCACCAGAGTCCCGACAGCGACGCAGAACAGAGAGACATCTGTCTTCTGAGAGAACCACTTCGGGAAACCGTGAAGACGGACACCGCCTGACAGCTTCATGATAAGACCGTAAATGATGTTCATCGTGGCGATGGTGATGATCAGTGTGGGCACCTTCAGCTTATTCACGAGGATCGCGTTACCGAAGCCCAGGACCATACCGGTCACGATGGAGATCACATAGATGATAACGAAATTGCCGCCATTGTTGAGCATGTAGAGGGCGGCCAGATACTGGGCCACCGCACCTACGGCCATGAAGGAAATATCGATACCGCCGGAAATAATGACGAACAAGCACCCCACGGTGATGATGCCGTATGCGGAGTAGCTGGTGATGACGTCGATCAGGTTATCGGGCTTGATGAACTTGCCCTGTGTCACGATGGACAGGACCACCATGAGAACCACGACCACGCACAGAAGCATGAACTCGTAGCTCTTAAAGAAGCTTTTCTTTTTGGATTTACTGTTCATTGAGCACCTCCTGAGCAAATTCTTTTTCGGAAATGCTGCTGCAATCCAGTTCCTGAACGATGTGACCCTTATGCATCACAAGCGCCCGCGGACAGTTGTAGTAGATTTCCGGCACTTCATCGGAAATGAGGATAATGCTCATGCCCTGTCTGGACAGTTCACGGATCAGATCGTAAATGGTGCTCTTGGCGCCGATATCGATACCGTTGGTGGGCTGATCCAGGATCAGGATGTCCGGTTTGGTGGACAGCCATTTTGAAATAACAATCTTCTGCTGGTTACCACCGGACATAGCGGATGCGTTGATATCCGGCACGGCACTCTTGATGTGCAGCTCATCGATCCATTTTGTTGTAAGATCACGGCTTGTCTTCTTATCGAGAAGGCCCAGCTTGGTCTTCAGGGTATCGATAACGGAAATGATGGTGTTGTTCTCGATACTCTGATCCAGAACGAGACCCTGCAGAAGTCTGTCTTCCGGTACATACGCGATCTTATGAGCGATGGCATCTGTGTTCTTCTTGAAGGACACTTCCTTGCCATGCAGGAAGATCTTACCGGAGTCAGCCGGGTTCATACCAAAAATGGTGCTGGCCAGCTCAGTCCGGCCGGCGCCCAGAAGGCCGATGATGCCCAGGATCTCACCCTTCTTTAAGGAGAAGGACACATCCTGATACTGACGACCACAGGACAGGTTCTCAACACGCAGGATCTCTTCGTCGCTGTGAGGCACGAAATCCTGATGATAGGTGATTTCCTGACCGCTGATCAGCTCAGCCAGTTTGGTCTCATCGATGTTGTCATTGACGATGGTCTTGATGATCTCGCCGTTACGCATAACGGTGATCCGTTCGGCGATCTCGATGATCTCGTCCAGCTTATGGCTGACGAACATGATGGTGATGCCTTTTGCCTGAAGGCTCTTGATAATGGCAAAAAGTGCGTTAACCTCTTTACGGGTCAGTGAAGAGGTGGGCTCGTCCATGATGATGAGACGGGCATTTGTGGCCAGGGCACGGGCGATGGCCACCAGCTGACGATCGGCGATGGAAAGCTCTTCTGCCAGGGCATCCAGATTCAGGGACACACCCATACGCTCCGTGACTTCCTCGGCGATCTGACGCATCTTCTTCCAGTTAACGCCCTTGACCTTCTTATCAGAATACATATCAAAGGCGATATTTTCCGTAACCGTCAGATTCGGGAAAAGGCTCAGATCCTGATAGATGACGCGGACACCGCTGTCCATGGACAGCTTGGTGGATTTACCGCTGGCTCTCTTCCCGTCAATGTAAACTTCACTACCGGGGTCAACTTCGATGACACCGGAAATGACTTTGATCATGGTGGACTTGCCGCAGCCGTTCTGGCCGATGAGGCAGTGGATCTCACCACGTTCAAGATCAAAATCAGCATTCTTCAGCGCGTGAACACCGCCGTAATGCTTATTGACCTGTTTTAATTCAATAATCTTATCTCCCATGACTTTCCTCTCAAAGTACAATACTCAGACTGTTTCCCAACAGAAAAGTCCCTCTAAGTGTTTGAAGCGATGACGCGCTCCCCTTGCACCCCAACTTTTCTCCAGAAAAGAAATAGGGTGGAGGCCCTAAAGCCTCCACCCTGTATTTACCAATAAATTAGAAGCCGAAGGATTCCCAGTTATCAGCTGTAATGACGATCGGGTTGTCGATCCAAAGTGTTGTGCCTTCGAAGGCGATGTCACCCATGTTCGGGATCTTGAAGTTTTCGTCGATTGTTTCGCCGTCAAGCAGAGTCTTGGCGATGTAGCAGCTAGCCATACCGGCATCGAACGGGCTCCACAGATAACCGGATGTGATAGCGCCGCTTTCAAGGTAAGAAGAACCTTCGCTCGGGATGATGTTACCAAGAACAGCGATTTCACCGATCTTGTTTTCTTCTGTCAGAGCTTCAGCAGCACCGATCGGGCCCTGAGAACCGAAGCCGATGATGCATGTCAGATCCGGATATGTCTTCATAAGATCCAGAGTTGTTTCACGAGCCAGAGCAGCATCTTCACCGCAAGCGATACGATCTGTAGCCAGCTTCATTTCCGGATAGTTTTCACCCAGATATTCTTCTACGTGATCAGCCCATGCATTGTGAAGCGGAACTGTCAGACCACCAACATACAGAGCATATTCGCCTGTGCCGTTGCAAGCCTTAGCGGCATCTTCAGCCACCAGTTCAGCGAAAGCATCATTGATGATCAGCTCGACGTCATAGTCAGCACCGACCTGAGCCGGAGATTCTGTTGTGACAACAACAACGCCTTTTTCCTGAGCAGCCTGAAGGGCGCTTTCAAGAACTGTGGCATCGTTCGGAACAACAACGAGAGCGTCAACACCTGAGCTGACAAGGTCGTTGATGATGTTAACCTGTTCAGCAGCGTCAGCTGTTGACGGGCCTGTTACGTAAGCATTGACACCGTATTCATCGGCGAAGTTCTTAACGCCATCTTCGAATACGTTGAAGTAGTCGATACCGACAACTTTAACAACAACAGCGATTTCATAATCGCTTGACGGAGCCGGAGCTTCTGCTGCATCTTCTTCAGCAGCCGGTTCTTCTGTCGCTTCTTCTACAGCGGCTTCTTCCTTAGCCGGTTCATCGGCGGCCGGAGCTTCCTGCTTGGCACCGCAGGCTGTCATGCCAAGAGCCATAGCGGCTACCATGACAAGTGCTAAAACTTTCTTCTTCATTTTTTTCCTCCTTTACAAAGAAACTGATTGTTTCTCTTTCATAAGAGATAGCCAACCGGTAGGTAAAAGTCAACTCTATTATGCATCTTCCATAAATTCGACATGAAACACGTTTCATTTTTGTTGAAATCGCTACACCTCTCCCCGCGCCCTCATTTCCTCCATAAACTCAATGAAACGTCTGAGAGCCGGATTGTGATTGGCCACACTCCAGGCGGCGATCACCTCTTCCACCTCATCCTCCCCGGCCAGGGGCACAAAGGTGAGATTATCCGCATTGGCCAGCTTCGTGGTGCAATAATCCGGCAGAATAGATACCCCCTCCTCCGACGCCACCATCATGAGCACGCTCTCTGTGTCCGAGGATCTGAAAATAATATTCGGCCGGTACCCCGCGGCTGTGTATTTTTCCATAAATAAAGCATCCCCGTAGGAATCCATCACCGCACTGGGGGACATGTAAATGATATTTTCATTGAGCAGCTCCTGCCGGGAAATGCTGAGGCGCTGGGCCAGCGGGTGCCGGTTGTAAAGCGCCACCACCAGCTTGGCTTTCTCCACCATACGGTGCTCGATATCCGAGGTCTGCCGGATGTTGGTGCTGTCCCAGGTGAAAATGATGTCCGTCTCCCCAGACAGAAGTCCCGCTGCCAGAATGTCCGTGGAGCTCCGATAAAACGTGATGAGCAAATTGGGATTCTCCCGATGAAAATACCTTACCCACACCGACAAATCGCTTCGTTCATAACCGCTCACATAGCCGATGCGCAGGGTGCCGGTCAGCCCCACCGAGGCCTCGTGCACCAGATCCACGGACCGCTGCATGCGCTCGAGAATCGCTCTTGCTTCTATTAAAAATGTCTGTCCGGCGCTGGTAAGGGTCACAGGCCGCGTGGACCGGTCAAACAACTGGGCCCCCAGGCTTTGTTCCAGCAGCCCGATCTGCTGGGAAATGGCCGTCTGGGACACAAAAAACCGCTCCGCCGCTTTCGTAAAACTCAAGGTCTCCGCTGCCGCCACAAAGTATTCCAGCTGGTTCTGATTCATCGTTCACGTCCTCTTGCCTTTCTCATAAAAAGCCTGTTATTATGCCCCGGCCTCGATCGCCCGGGAGTCCACCACCGCCTTCCGGCAGCATCTTGTTTTTACATCATAAGTTTTCCTTATCTTATCATGTCACAAACCCCCATTGTCAACGAAAATGCCCCTTCATATAATAAGAAAGGTTATGATAGTCAGCCTATCGACCGCGACAGCCCCATTTTCGAAGGGCAAATCTTTCTTATATTATGAGGAACCAACTATGCAAAGAGAAAAATTCGGATCCCGTCTGGGATTCATCCTGGTCAGTGCCGGCTGCGCCATCGGCATCGGCAACGTCTGGCGCTTCCCCTTTGTGGTGGGTCAGAACGGCGGCGGTATCTTCGTTTTGCTGTACCTGATCTTCCTGTTCATCATGGGCCTCCCGGTGCTCACCATGGAGCTGGCCGTCGGCCGTGCCAGCCGCAAGAGCGCCGTCGAAGGTTATCGGGCCCTGGAAAAGCCGGGCCACAAGTGGCACCTCCACGGCTGGATCGCCATGGCAGGCTGCTACCTGCTGATGATGTACTACACCACCGTAGCCGGCTGGATGACCGCCTACCTCTCCAAATTCATCAACGGCGTCTTCACCCCTGGGATGGATACCGAGGCCACCGGCGCCGTCTTTGGCAACCTTCTCGCCAATCCTAAGGAAATGGCGTTCTGGATGGCCCTCACGGTTATTGCAGGCTTCATTATCGTCAGCCGCGGCCTCCAGAAGGGGCTTGAAAAGATCAGTAAGGTCATGATGAGCGCCCTGCTCATCCTCATCGTGGTGCTGGCCATTCACAGCATCACCCTTTCCGGTGCCGGCGAAGGCTTACGCTTCTACCTGGTCCCGAATGTCGAAAATGTGGCGAACGTCGGCCTCCGCAACGTGGTCACCGCCGCCATGAATCAGGCCTTCTTCACTTTGAGCCTCGGCGTGGCCGCCATGGAAATCTTCGGCAGCTACATGAGCCGCGAACGCACACTGGCCGGCGAAGGCATGCAGATCTGTCTGCTGGATACCTTCGTGGCCATCTGCTCAGGCCTCATCATTTTCCCGGCCTGCTTCAGCTACGGCGTCGAAGTCAATGCCGGCCCGAGCCTCATCTTCGTCACTCTGCCGAACGTCTTTGTGAATATGCCCGGCGGCCGCATCTGGGGAAGCCTCTTCTTCCTCTTCATGACCTTCGCCAGCTTCTCAACCGTTCTGGCTGTCTTCGAAAATATTTCGTCCTTCTGCATGGACACCTTCGGCTGGAGCCGTAAAAAGGCCGGTATCATCAACTGTGTGGCCATCCTCCTGCTGAGTCTCCCCTGCCTGCTGGGCTACAACGTCCTCAGCGACCTCCACCTCATCGGTGGCCGGGACATCTTGGACAGCGAGGACTTCATCGTCAGCAACCTGCTGCTGCCCCTGGGGTCTCTCATCTACCTGCTCTTCTGCGTCACCAAGTGGGGCTGGGGCTTCAAGAATTACCAGGCCGAAGCCAACACCGGCAAGGGCCTCAAGATCCGCAACTGGATGAAATGGTACTTCCTCATCGGCGTGCCGATCCTCATCGTGGTCATCCTGGTGCAGGGGCTGATTGGGTGATGGGCCTGCCTTTCTAAAAACAAATATCACATAACGATCATCGGGAGCAGCCACTTACGGCGCTCCCGATTTTTATATCATAAAAAGAGGGCCGACACGAATGCCAGCCCCCGAAACGTATCATTTTTTAATTATTGCGATCCGCTGTTCTCAGTCGCTTCCGATCAATCCTTCACCATGTTGTATGTCACATAGTCATCCTCTGTGGAAATGTCGATGGACAGTGAGCCGTCATCCGCCAGTGTCGGATAAATGGACACGGAATCAAGATCACAATCAATGTTCAGACCAAAGGAATTATCCCAATCATAAGTGCCCAGATCTTCACCGAAGAATGTGATAGAACAAGTATGGTCTTCATAGAAGGAAACACGCAGAGCATCGTGGATGTCATCAAGACCTTCGATAGATGTATACGGTTCCTCTTCCATAATCGGTAATACAGATTCGGATGACCAGTCACCGATCAGAGCCTTCTCTTCTTCCGGAATGAAGTTTTCCGGGTTAGCAGCATCTGTGCCTTCCTTAGCGAAGACCATCTTGAGACCCATGCCCAGAAGATCATCGATGGTCATCAGGTCATTGCCGATCGTACCGACCATTTCAACGCCATCGATATCCATCTTAATGGTGTCACCTTCGATGGTGTATTTACCCTTTGCTGTGGAACCATCGGCATCCATGGTAACCTTGCCGCCGGACAGATCGAAAGTAAAGCCATTTTCATAGATATCAGTAACCGGTGTCTGGATGCCCCACATTTCAGCAGACATGGCAATGTATTTGCCTTCATTCGGGTCTGCTGCGGCACCGCCACCACTGCTACTGCCGCCGCCACCGCCGCAACCGACGGCCGCCAGCATCGCGATCACAAGCATGAGCGCGCAAACTAATTTACTCATTTTCTTCATATTCATGGTCTCCTTTTTCTTTTCATCTCATCTGAACTTGCAGATATGATAGCTCTGCTGATGGTTATATTTAACCATACCCCTGTCAGGAGAACATCTGCCATTCGGCGGATATCTCAAGAGACCTATTTCCAGTACCTTAGTTTTTTGTCTTTAATCTTTTTTATGAATTTTGCCGCTGGTGGCAGAATTCTCAATTCCGGCATCCTCAGTCCTCCGATCCGAATACATCCTCAAAGGTTGCATACTCGCCCTTACCCTGTGCGACATTTCGCGCCTCGTCCAACATAGCTTCTACCGCCGGGCGAATTCTACTCTGACGCACACGGAATTCCTGCAGCAAAGCATCACCCTGATAGCCCTCTGCCAACAACTCTGCCAGGATCTGTTCAGCAAACTCCCCGCCGGACATCTGCGGTGCCGGTTCAATGATCAGCTTTCCATTGACCAATGTACAGATAGCTTCTTTTCCGAAGTTTAAAGCACTGTAAAATTTCTGCGGAATTGTAAACTGTCGTTTCGATGAAATGGCCACTCTTTTCTGCTCCATCTTTTGATTAATTGTTGTCTCCATGATTGCCCCTTTTACTCTCTTCTATATTATCCTTGTTTCCTTGTTTACCAATTCACTTGTTTTCCTTGTTTCCTTGTAACCATATTATAGTTTCGCTCCATGGATTTATCAACGCCAATTGCCTATATCTGGTATCTTTACGGAAAATGATTCTCATGTTATCATCTCAACAGACATCACGTGTCTATTCGGTCTACGCGCACCCAAAATGATACTTTCGCCATCATTTTTGTTAACACAGCGGTGCGCCAACTGACACGCACGGTTCACAGCACCCAACAATCAACCCAAGGCCCCTACAAAAGGATACCATTATGAAAAGATTATCCGCCGCTCTCCTTGCGGAAATGGTTCTGACCAACCGCAAGGCTCTCAAACTCACCCAGGCCGACCTGGCCGAAAAGACCGGTATCAACCGCTCTCTCATCGGCCGCATCGAAAATGCCACTTTCAAGCCTTCCACCGATCAGCTGGAAGCCCTGGCCGAAGCCCTTGATTTCGACATCACTAAGCTCTACGTGGAAACCGAGGCATCAAAAAACAGCCCCATTTCCTCCTTAGAAAATGGCGCTGCTTCAGCCTCTGCTTCTTCTGATACTAACGAAAATGCCCCGGCTCCCTGTCGCATCGCAGTGGCGGGCACCGGCTACGTGGGTCTGTCCATCGCCACACTGCTGGCCCAGCACAACCACGTCACCGCCGTGGACATCATTCCCGAAAAGGTGGACATGATCAATAACCGGAAGTCTCCCATTCAGGATGACTACATTGAAAAATACCTGGCCGAAAAGGACCTTGACCTCACCGCCACACTGGATGGGGAAATGGCCTATCGGGACGCGGATTTCATTGTCATCGCCGCCCCCACCAACTACGACAGCCAGAAAAACTATTTCGACACCTCCGCCGTGGAAGCCGTGATCGAGCTGGTGCTGAAGGTTAATCCCACCGCCACCATGATCATCAAATCCACCATCCCGGTGGGGTACACAGCCTCCGTTCGGAAAAAATATAACACCGGGAACATCATTTTCAGCCCTGAATTCCTGCGGGAATCCAAAGCGCTCTATGATAACCTGTATCCCTCCCGCATCATCGTCTCCTGCGACGAGGCCACAAAGGATAAGGCGGCGCATTTTGCCGCACTGCTCCGCCAGGGGGCCATCAAGGAAGACATCCCGACCCTCTTCATGGGTTTCACGGAAGCCGAGGCCGTCAAGCTCTTCGCCAACACCTATCTGGCCCTGCGTGTGAGCTACTTCAATGAGCTGGACACCTATGCCGAAAGCAAGGGCCTCTGTACCCGGGACATCATCGACGGCGTGTGCCTCGATCCCCGCATCGGCAGCCATTACAACAACCCCTCCTTCGGCTACGGCGGTTACTGCCTGCCCAAGGACACCAAACAGTTGCTGGCGAATTTCAATGATGTTCCGCAGAACATGATTTCTGCCATCGTTGAAAGTAACAGAACAAGAAAAGATTATATTGCTGATCAGGTTCTTGAAATGGCCGGTGCCTATGAAGCCAATAGTTCCTGGGATCCCAGCAAAGAAGTAGAAGTCATCATTGGTGTTTACCGACTGACAATGAAGAGCAATTCAGACAACTTCCGTCAGTCTTCTATCCAGGGTGTTATGAAACGTATCAAAGCCAAAGGTGCTACAATCATCATTTACGAACCCACTCTGAAGAACGGCGAAACCTTCTACGGTTCTGTCATTGTCAATGATCTGGAAGAATTCAAAAAGAAGAGCCAGGCAATCATTGCCAACAGATATGACCCCTGCCTTGACGATGTCATGGACAAGGTATATACAAGAGACATTTTCATGAGAGACTGATAAACCCTAAACCATCAAATCCCTCGACGAGCCCGCCTGTGGCTCATCGAGGGATTTTCTATTAATTATCTGACATATAAAATTTTTTATACCATTCCGCAAACCTTCTCAACCCTTCGCGAAGAGGCGTAGACGGTTTATAACCGAAATCGCGTTCTAACGCGCTTGTGTCCGCATAGGTAACCGGAACATCCCCCGGCTGCATCGGAACAAGTTCTTTATGAGCATCAAAATCATAATCTTTTGATAAAACGCCGGCCCGAATCAGTTCCTGCTGAAGGATGTCGACAAAATCCAGCAAGTTTTCCGGATGACTATTACCGATGTTATAAACTGCATACGGCGGTAACGGCAATCCGTCTTCACCTGTAGCCTTTTCCGGTGCTTTCTGCATCACACGGATCACACCTTCAACAATATCATCAATATAGGTAAAGTCTCTCTGACAATTCCCGTAATTGAAAATCTGAATTGTCTTTCCTTCTCTCAGTTTATTTGTAAAGCCAAAATAGGCCATATCCGGCCGCCCCGCCGGACCATAAACCGTAAAGAACCGAAGGCCTGTTGACGGAATATTGTAAAGCTTGCTATAGGCATGTGCCAGCAGTTCATTACTCTTCTTTGTCGCAGCATAAAGGGATACCGGATTATCAACCTTATCCTCTGTTGAGTAAGGTACCTTTTTGTTGGATCCATACACTGATGAGCTGGAGGCATACACAAGATGCTCCACCGGATAATGACGGCAAGCCTCCAAGATGTTGTAGAACCCGATGATGTTGGCTTCTATGTAAGCATCCGGGTTAGTAATTGAATATCTGACACCCGCCTGTGCAGCTAAATTCACTACGATGTCCGGTTTGTATTGCTCAAACACCTCTGTGATCAGTTTTTTATCCGCAATGCTTCCCTTAACAAACTTGAAACCTTCGTACTGATACAGATCCGCCAGGCGATATTCTTTTAAGCGAACATCATAGTAATCATTTAAGTTATCAATACCGATTACCGAAACGCTATCAGATTCTTGAAGTAGACGCTTTACCAGGTTACTTCCAATAAATCCTGCCGCGCCGGTAACTAAAACTACTTTGTTGTTCAATTTAATTCTCATTTGCCCTCTTAATTCTGTCCTCTAAAATTGAATTCATTCACTCAACAATTATTTCACGCAAATCTTATCTATATATAACTATTATCTCCTTCGCAATGAAAAGCCCACTGCATTGAATTCCTTTTTGTAAAACCATTCACCGCGAAACCGAAATAATAAACTTCATATATTTATTATATATTGTATCAAACTGGTTGCTTGAACGAATAACCTTTGACTCATCAGAAAACCGTTTCTTCAGCGAACTATCACCGAACAGTTTAATAATACGATCAGCTAATGCCACCTCATCGTCACATGGAACTAAAAAACCATTAATTCCATCTTTAATCATATCTCTTGGTCCACCTACCGGACAATCACTAGATACAGATGGCACCCCCATTGCCAAAGCTTCCATTAAGGCATTTGGATACCCTTCTCCATGTGAGAATAATATGTAAATATCAGCAGTACGATATGCCTCGATTACGTTTTTTGTCATTCCTTTAAATATAACATTTTGTTCTATATGCAAGTCTTGAACGAGTTTTATTAGTTCTTCCTTTTGTGTACCATCTCCATAAATACTTAATATCGCCCTAGGTTCTTTTTTTACAACTAAAGAAAATGCATTGAGCATCCCCTTATAATTCTTCTGTTCTTCTAAACGTCCTACAGCAATGATATTCCCTGAAATTGGGTTTCGTTCAGAAAAAGAAGTCATCCATATTGGATTCGGAATAACTATATCCTCACAACAAACCCCCTCATTTTTCCGCAAAAAATCCCTTGCCATATTTGTCTGGTGAATAAATCCATTAGCATGGGGGTAGAACAGCTTTCTGAGTATATGATTAGCTTTTCCATCACTCATAAAGAAATGATCTCTTTCCGCACAAATCACAGGTATTCTGAGCAAATTACAAACTAAAATACTATAACAGTTTTGTCTAGAGTAGAAGGACACTACACGATCAGAACCTTTTACAGCACAAAATAGCCTTGCTAAATTAACAAAGCCCACTAATTTTCGACTTATGAATGATGATCTTTGATTTATTTTGGAATCTAGTTCTATTACCTCAACATTCTCTTCCAACTCATAATAGAATGATTTTAACTTCTCATAACATATTATCCTAATAGAATGACCATCTTTTGCCATTCTATTTGCCAAATTGCAAATCACTCTTTCAGCTCCACCAGTCCCAATATTGTTGCAAGTAAAAGAAATAACCACTTTTATCTACACCTTTCAATTATTGATTTAATAATACTTCGAAACTCTTCATATGCAACTGCATTTACAAAACAGCAAATAGCAGAACTAATCAACATTGAAAACAATGCTAGTAATGCCCATACTCCGAAATTGTCAACCTTAAATGAAAAAAAAGAAAATAATAATATAGAAATTAAAACACAAATCAAATCCACAACAATATGTTTAACAAATCGTTTCGATGGAGTAAAAACAATATCTTTCGATAAATAATAAGCAGAAGCAACCATGCGATATGCCGATGAAACCACTGTACCAACAGCGACACCAACAATCCCCAAGATTCTTACCAATCCAAACGAAATGATAATATTAATAGCACACTCGATGATACAGTATTTTTGCGTTTCTTTAAACTTTCCTGCGGCGAAAATAAGATTTGTATATATTAATCTTAAAGTGTACATCGCATATGCAGCTGTAATAAGCATGCTGAAAAGGCATCGGCACAGACGCTTTTGCGTCTGTCCGATGCCTGACAAGCATTCTTATCATGTTTTATTCAGCCAGCAGGCCAGTGATAGATTTGGTTTGTTCATTCTTGCCTGATCTATCTCCCCTGACTCTTCTTGACTGATTCATCGTCCTCTACACCACCGGCACGCCTTCGGGCAGGGCATTTTCGTAGCGGCCCAGGGCTTCGTCCCAGTGTCTGAGGTTCGGGTCATCCCGGCGGCTGTCAACAAGACCGGTCGAGGCGAGGTACTCAACAAACCAGGCATCCACCTTGCGGGTGCCGAAGATGTTGAGGTGATCCCCACCATCCAGGCTGTCATTGGCCCAGTCGATGGGCACTTCCTCTGTCATGAGGTTGAGATCATAGAACTCGACGCCGGCCTCTTCCGCGATCTTCACCAGAGCATTATGCCGGGCATAATTCCAGTTTGTCGCGCTGGGGGCACTGATGAGCACAAGCGCAATGCCATTGTCGTCGCAGACCTTTTTGATGGCCAGGAAGGAATCCCGATTGAAGAATGAAGCCTGCTCCACCTCATCGGTGGGGGCCATATAGTTCGGATTTGTGGCCGCCTGGCGGTCGGTCTTTAAATGATAACCCTTGTAGTCCTCTTTCCAGGTGTAGTTAGGAGCAGTCGTGAAATCCGCGGCGCTCAGCATTTTCCAGCGATTGTGGTAGCGCACCACCGTAAATGCCTCCCGCACATCGGAATAGACCCGATCCGTCAGGTCCTGCTCCCGATAAAAGGTATCCGTCTCCACCACCAGAAGCTTGGGCGCCTGCTTCTTTAAGAGGCGCTTCAGGCTGATCTTGGCGTAGTCCATGGTCTGACCGCTGGTAGCACACATGTAACTGGTGTATCCATGGGTCTTCCAGATTTCCAGCGGATTGAAGGCACAGAAGGCCACACTGTCACCGAAGAACACCACATCGATGGAGTTGTCCGGCTCGCCGAGAATCCCGCTGGCCTCCACCTCCTCGATCCCGCTCTGGGGATCGTTATTTTTCGGTTCGAAAATGGGTGACAGCACCCGCATGATCAGACAAAAGGCCAGCGCAAAGAGGACGGTCCCTATGATACGTTTCAAATATGTCATAGCACTCATGTCCTCCTAGAATCCGGCGTAAATGGGATCCAACGGCAAATAGCCGGGTCCGTAGGCCCCAAAGATCAAAAGGATCGTCAGCAAACCTAAGAAAATGGCGCACTGCACAACCACCGGTTTCCGGGCGATCGCCGCGCGGATCTCGATCTTCCGCTCCTTGATAAGGCCGATCACCAGCAGCACCACGCACACGACAACGAGGACCAGAAGGTCAAATTTGTCGAGGTCGTGGGTGAACGCAGACCCATTTTTGAAAGCTTCTAACGTAAAGCCCGTCACAATCTTTTTGAGCATGCCAAAAGCATAGGACAGACTTTCCGCTCTGAAAATGAGTTCGCCGATGCAGATGAGGATCCAGGTCCGGCCGATCTGCATAGCCCGGTACAGTTTGTGGCCACGGTTGATGTTGTGCTTCTCGGTGAAGCTCGCCACCACCGGTTCCAGGAAGCTGCCCAGCAGAATGAAGAAGAAGTGGTACATACCGAAGGCAATATAATGCCAGCCGGAGCCGTGCCAGATACCGTTGCACAGCCAGACCACGAAGAGTGCGATGCCGCCGGTCACCAGAGGACCGAAGCGGTTGCCCATGGTTTTGCGGGCCTTGGAGGTCAGCTTTTTCATGGGTTTCGTCATGGACACCGGATAGAAAATGTAATCCTTAAACCAGGTGCCCAGTGTGATATGCCAGCGTTTCCAGAATTCGGAAATGGTTTTCGCGAAGAACGGCTGACGGAAGTTTTCCGGCAAAGTAACGCCGAAGATCTGGGCCGTCCCGATGACCAGGTCCATGGTCCCGGAGAAGTCCATGTAAAGCTGCAGTGTGTACCCCACCGATGCCAGCAGGATGATGCCGCCGTCGTAATTCTGGTAATTCAGAAATATTTCCTGAATGAAGAGATTGAGGCGATCCGCCACGATGATCTTCTTCATGACACCGTAGAGAATCCGCTCGAATCCGAAAATGAAATTGTGCCAGGTGGTACGCTTGGCCTCCCAAATGGCTTCCGCCGTATCGGTGTAGCGGCAGATGGGTCCCTCCATGATCTGAGGGAAAAAGCTGATAAAGAGCGCCAGACGCAGAAGGTTGTGGTCCGCCGGGATTTTCTTCCAGTAGACGTCGGCCAGATACGCCACCACCTGCAACGTGTAAAATGAGATCCCGATGGGCGCCAGGATAAGCGGCACCTCGATCACGAGGCTTGAGCCGCACAGGGCCAGGATCTTATTAATGTTGCCCAGGGCAAAGGGTGTGTATTTCACCACCGCCAGAGTGCCCACAAAAACAAGCACCGCCAGGATAAGGACCCGGCGGGCTTTGGCGGTATATGTCTTACCGATGGCTTTTTTCTTCTCCCGATCCGTCTCCTCGCCCTTCAGACGCTTCTCTTCTTTTTGAAGCGCATCCAGTTTCAGGCCGAAAAGATAGGTCAGCAGCGTCGTCGCCGCCAGATAAATGACCAGCTTCCCGCTGATCGCCCAGAAAAAGGCGTAACTGAAAATCAGCAGGACAAAGCGCCGGGCCTTCTGCGGCAGGATCGTGTAGAGCAACACCGCCGTCAGCACCAGAATCAGGAAATCAAATGAAAAATAGGTCATGATGTAAAACAAGGGCCTACTCCTCTCCAAGCCGCTCGATCATTTCCCACATACCGGCTGCGGAATTGAAGTTTTCGGGAATGATCTCCGTTGTCGGGATCGTGATGTCAAACTCCTCTTCCAGCTCAGCGATCAGTGAAATGATGGCCAGGGATGTCAGAATGTGATCGTCCACCAGCGTGTCGCAGTGTTCATAATCAACACCCGGTTCAATATCTTCCAGAATTTCAAGTAATCTTTCGTCCATTTTTGTAATACCCCTCATATGTTTATGTTTAGATTCCCCATGCCACATCAGCCTTCGCTCATTTTCTCTTTCGAAAATGAGGCTGCTTCAGCACAGAAGGCCATCTCTGTCAGGCGGACACATGCGATCCCTTCAGGGCATGATGGCCGCTTCTCTGTGGATGGTAGATGTATTCTATCACAACTGTGGCGTGTTGAGGTCCGCAATTTCAATATGATCACGAACTTTTTTAAACACACCATTTTCGTTCGCCAGAATGACCGCCGGCAGGTCACGGCTGAGGAAAAGCGCCATGCCCTCCGTGACGGAATAGGCCCCCGTATTTTCGAAGGCCAGCACATCACCGATGGCCAGATCCGGCAGCATGGCCTGCTTCACCAGGATGTCATTGGTGGTGCAAAGGGAGCCGCAGATGTGCCAGGGCTGACGGGTGTCTGTGCCGTCAGAACCGGCCTCGAGACCCGCGTTGTCCGGGTCGGCTGCATTGTCTGCATCGGCTAACCGCTTTTTTGCCCCGACCAGGTGCATCGCAGGCATTTTCATGGCCATGAACTGACCGAAATAATTCATCTGATGCATGCCGCCGTCCACGATGGCATAGTGCACACCGTCGTTATATTTCACATCCACCACCCCGGTGAGATAAGTCCCACAGGAAGCGGCGATGCTGCGGCCAAGCTCAAGAACGATCGGGCCCTGATAACTCATTTCCGAAAGGAGATCTGAAAAGCCGGCAAGATACGCTTCCTCGTCGAAGGTCTCCCCTTCAAAATACGCCACCGGGAAACCGCCGCCGTATTCCAGTTTTTTCACCTCAAAGTGGTAATCCTCGGCCAGTTCGCGGATCAGCGCGTCCACGGATTTGAGCTCCCGAGCCACCTTCTTAAGAGATGTTTTCTGCGTCCCGGAAAAGTGCTGAATGCCCACAATGTCGAGCCATTCATCGGCCTGATACTCTGCCACCAGGCTGCAAAGGTCGGCTTTATCCAGGCCGAACTGGCTGGATGTGGTCACCCGCAGGAGCACCGGCACCCGACGTCTGGCCTTATGTGCCGCCTCGCGGATCATATGAAAATGATGCAGCGATTCCACGGTCAGGCAGTTGGGCAGGGTCTCACCGTTCACCAGTTCCTCAATGAGGGCCTGTGATTTATTGACACCGGAAATGACATAGCTCTCCCGGGGCAGCCCCACATTTTCGCAAATGCGGTATTCCCCCGGCGAGCAGATTTCAAAATAATCCACCTGTCCTTCCAGCGCCTTGATGATGAAGGCATTGGCCTTCATGGCATAGCAGAGACTCACCCGCTCCGGCAGCTGCGCCTTCAGGTATGCCACCCGATTTTTCAGCACAGCGGTGTCGTACACGTAAAGGGGTGTGGTCTCCGTCGCCAGCAAAGCTTTTATTTTATCGTCTGTCATATATTTGTCTTTTCTAATTCTTCTCTTCTCGTATAAGCGATGTTTTTCGCCACACAGGCTGATGCCGTGCGGCATAACACGCGCGTTATTTGTGCGCTGCGATCTCATAGATTCACACGCGCGATGTATGCGCCCTGCGATCTCACAGATTCACACGCGCTTAGCGTTTGCTGCGGGTTTCCACCTCAGACAGCAGCAGTTTGCGATCAATTTTCCCGTTCTTCGTCAGCGGGAACTGCTCCAGCTGGCGGAAGGCCCCGGGCACCATGTACACCGGCAGTGTCTCCTTCAGTTTCGCGTGCAGGGCTCGCTTGTCGATGTCCCCGGCATAGAACCCGTACAGCTTCTGCTTCTTCTCGCTGAACAGCACGCAGCAACGCTCGATCTCCGGCAGCGCCGCGATGGCCTTTTCGATCTCCTCGGTCTCGATGCGGTGACCCATGTACTTGATCTGGAAGTCCTCCCGTCCGCAGAAAATGAGTTCGCCGGCGTCATCATATTTTCCCAAATCGCCGGTGCGGTAAATGCGTTCCGGATAGGCCTTTTGCAGCGGATTTTGCGGAAATGCTTTGGCTGTCTCAGCCTCCGCCGCATAATAACCCAGCGCCAGGGCCGTGCCCCGGACACAGATTTCGCCCGTGACACCCGCTTCCTCGATGCGCTCACCATTTTTGTTCAGCAGGAACACATCCTCATTCGGAAATGGGCGGCCGATGGGCATGCCATTTTCGTAATCACGGGACCGGTCGACCCGATGATAGGTGCAGTTGCAGGTGATCTCCGTGGGGCCGTAAAGGTTGACAAATTCGGCCTCAGGCAAATGCTCCATCCAGGTCTTCAGATGCTTGAGCGGCATGACCTCGCCGCTGAACAGCACCCGCTTCACCGTGTCGGGTGTGCGGTAGTCAAGACCGTGGCAGGCGCTGATGAGACAGATGGCGGAAACGGCCCAGGTCATATTGGTGACCTTCTGATCGCAGATGAAATCAAGGAGCTCCGCCGGCTTTGAGAACAGAGCCTTCGGGATGACCACCAGGGTAGCCCCCACCTTGAGGGCGGTGTAAATGTCCTTCACCGACACGTCAAAATCGAAAGGTGCCTGGTTGCCGATCCGGTCATTTTCGTCAAAACCGAATGTCTCGGCGAAAATGTCAATGAAGTCGATGACGCTCCGCTGCCCCACGGCCACGCCCTTGGGCACGCCGGTGGAACCGGAGGTGAAATTGATGTAAAGCGGATCCTGGTCGATGGCCCGGCTCCGCACTTTTTTCAGGAGAGCCTCGTCCAGCGGGTGGTGCATCAGCTCGTCGTAAAGCAGGATTGTGGGCGCCGGTGCGGGAATTGCGCCAGCCGCAGCAATCAGCTTCTCGGCCAGCTCCGCATTGGCTTCATCGGTGATGACAAGTGCCGGCTTGAGCACAGACAGAATCTGGCCAAGACGGCCCTCCGGCAGGTCCGGATTCATCAGGGAATAACAGCAGCCGGCCTGCACAATACCCATGAAAATGGCCAGTGTATCGGCACTTTTATCGGCCAGCACCGCCACCGGTGTGCCCTGGGCTGCAAATCTTGCCACGGCACTGCCGATGCGTTTTGACAGGCGCAACAGCTGGCTGTAAGTATAAGCTTTGATATCGTCCACAACCGCCGTCTTTTCAGGAAATGAAGCGGCGCTGCGTTCCAGATAGTCAAGCACGTTAAAAATCATAAGCGTGTTACCTCAAAAAAATAATCGTCCACGTATATATTACCCAAAAACCCCTCTCATATGTAAGACAATTTTCTTAATTATTCTTAACAATAATTGAAGGCTGCCGAAGCAGCCTTTTTTGTGATTAATATTATGTCAACTATTTGATGAGAGGCATTTTTTCTGCCGCTCGTTTGACCTGTTGTGTGTCGATTACTTCCTGAGTATCCGGGCCAATGTCTCATAAATATGCGCCGCCACGGCCATTTTATAAGCCAGTCGGGTCGGCTGCGGCGGGAGGGAGATGTGACAGGTCACTACTTGCCGCTCTCCGCTTACAGACTCATCCGTCAGGGAGGCCATTTCCTCATAATCCTCTTTCGACCACTCGGAAACAGGCGGTCTATTTGATACCCCTTTCACAGACGCCTCATCATTCACCGCCACCTCATTCACTGGCACCGCCTTACTCAAGGCAACCGCGAAGTAAACCTCTCCGGGCTCCGAGGCTTCGGGGTTCGCGGGGTCCACATTGCCCATGGTGCCGGTGACACCGATGCCGATGTCAGCCTGATAAGCTGCCGCGCAGGCCATGGCCATGGCCGCTGCCGTTTCCTCTGAATACACGGTGTATCGCTCGATGGTTGCCGCCGGCACCCCCTGCATGATCTTCGCTTCGTTGCAATAGGTGACGAAGGCTCCCTTCAGCACAGCGGAGGAACCTTCCGTATCGGTGATGAGAGAGGCAATCTGCCCGCCGGTGGCGGATTCCATGGTGCTGATGGTCAGCCCCCTCTCGATCAAAGTTTTTGTCAGTTTCCGGTAGTTGTCCCGGACTTCCGATTCCCGGTATGTGCTCATTTTGTCTCTCCCATTACCGCTTCTTATTCTTGCTATCATCATACTACATTTCTTTTCTGAAATCAGGCCGAAAGAAGGCGGGCATCGAATTTCATGTTTTCATCATGGCTCCGATGCATTGTTGATGGCTTTAGTTATCACAGACGGATATCACGGGCGTATAACACAGGCTGATATCACAGGCGGATATTGTGCAATGCGAGATATTTTCAGATAACTGTCACATTTGAATTTTCACCATTCTTAATAGTGAATTATATAACAATATTGTCTAAAAAATATCCATTGACACGCCAAATATTTGTGCACTATAATCAATTTCAATTCAGAAGCACTTAAATTTCAGACAATAGAAAGGGATCAGAATTATGAGCTCACTTAAAGGTAAAACAGCTATCATCACCGGCGGCAACTCAGGTGTCGGCGCCGCCACTGCCATGCTTTTCGCCCGTTGCGGTGCGAACGTTGTCATCAGTGCCAGACGGAAAGCCGCGCTGGATGATGTCGCCGAAAAGATCAAAGCAGAAGGCGGTCAGGTACTGGCCGTGGCCGTTGACATTTCCAAAAATGAAGATTGTCTTGCCCTGATGGATGCCGCTATCGAAGCCTTCGGCAGCATTGATATTCTGGTCAACAATGCGGGTGTGCTTGACACCGGTCTGGCCCCCATCGATAAATTCAGCGATGAAGAAGCCTCTAAGCTCATCGCCATCAACGAAGTCGGCACCATGCAGTGTATGCGGGCGGCTATTCCGCACATGACAGCCGGTGCCTCCATCGTCAATGTGGCCTCTGTGGCCGGTGTAAATGGTGGCGGCGGTGCCGCTTATGTGGCCACCAAGTCAGCCATCATCGGTGTGACAAAGCATACTGCTCTTCTTCTGGCTGATCAGTATATCCGCTGCAATGCGGTCTGCCCGGGCACCATCCTGACACCGATGACTGCCGGCATGAAACCGGAAGCGCTGGATATGCGCATTATGGGTGCCATGAGTCGCCATGCCGATCTGAAGATCAAACCCTGCAAAGCAGAAGACGTGGCCAACATCATCGAATTCCTGGCCTCCGACAAATCCGCCCCGCTCACAGGTCAGATCCTGGTCAGCGATTACGGCGCATCTCTCTAATTAAGGCAACCTTGCCAAAGTAAAGCGGACTCGCACAAGGCCCCGGTGCCTGATATCCATTCCACCACTGGATATCGGCAAAGCGGACACGCAAGCCCGTAAGATCGATGTCCGCACCTCAATCTTCTCGTGAACAACTGTTGCCATAATAGTGCAGAAAAAAAGCATTCCCCCGGATCATTACCTCGTCCGTGTGGGAATGCTTTTTTGTTTTTGTGTAAAGCGGACACTCGCAATACCCGCAGGGCACGATGTCCGCTTCGCTACTTGCTCGTGAACCACAGAGCCTGCGTCTACCCATTGGGCCGGCAGCTCATATCGCAACCGTTTGTTGTGCGATTACGCCATCATCATGACAGATGTTGACTTCACGATAGCGCTGGCTTCCATACCAACCTTCAGTTCCAGATCAGCAATAGCGTTCATGGAAATGGTGGCAGAGATCATCACACCGTTGATGTCCAGCTTCACGATGCCGTTAACAGCACCTTCCTGGATGTCAGCCACAACACCCTTCCAGATGTTTCTGGCGCTGATGCGGCCGATTTCGCCAACACCGATCATCACTTCTGTAGCCTTCACGATGGCAACAGCTTCCTTGCCTTCCACCAGGCCAAGCTCTTCGATGGCGCTCAGGGAGATTGTTGAGGAAACCTTGTTATCGCCGAAGCTCATTTTCACGATGCCGTTGACAGCACCCTTTTCGACAGCTGTGATGATACCGTTGATCTGATTTCTTGCACTGATTTTCATAAGACGAATTCTCCTTTTCTATAACGCGGCGGCTTGAGGAAGCGCCATTTTCTTAATGTGTCAGCCTCCGATTTTGACAACCTTTTCCTGAATCAGATGTCCGCCGGAGGTCTCTCTCTTGCATGACCTAATTATAGACCACCCGCCGGCAGGCTGTAAAATTGTTAAAAACCGCAGTTACCATAGGTAATTACCTATACTAACTGCGGTACTATTATTAATTCGTATTATGTCCCAACATTTTTAAGTGCGCAGTCCCATGAGGGGCGATGTCCATCTGCTGCCTGAATCACACATCCCAGTCAGATGTTCTGACCAGTTCCGCAAAGGCCTCCCCTTCCGGTGACAGGATTTTGCTTCTGTGCCGAAGGATCACCAGCCGGCGGCTAAGGTCAAGATCCCGGATCGGCAGCTCACTCATTTCCTTATTGCGGATATGAGGCCGGGCGATGCGCTCCGGCAGAACCGCCACGCCGATGTTGGCGCGGACAGCCTCGATCACCGCGTCCGATGTGTAGCTTTCCCAGATGGGATGCACCACCAGCCCCTTGGCGAACATCACCGCATCGAAGAGGTTCCGCACACCGCTGCCGGATTCCCGAAGCAAAAGCTCCGTCTCCGTCAGGTCCTTGGCCGTCACCTCCTTTTTTTCAAGAAGCGGATGGCCGATGGGAGCCACCACGATGCTGCGGTCATTAAAAAATGGCTCTGTGATGTAATTTTCCATACCGGCAAACTCTTCCACCAGCGCCAGATCCAGTTCGTCCCGGTCGATGCGCTCTAAAATGGCTTTCGAGTTGTTGACGAAAATCTCAACCCGGATGCCGGGGAACATCTCCTTAAAACGGCAGATCAGGGACTGAATCATGGTCACCCCCACCGTCACGTTGGCGCCGATGCGCAGGGCATGGCTCTGGGCTGTGGAGCGCAGCTTTTTGTCCAGTTCCGCAAAGCTGTTGGTGATGTGCACCGCATAGCTGCGGAGGATCTCACCGGAGCGGGTTAATGAGATTTTTCTGCCGGCGCGGTTGAAAAGCCGCACCTCGTAATGGGTTTCCAGTTCCTTGATGGCCTGACTGACAGAGGGCTGGGTCATGAAAAGTGTGTTGGCCGCCTCTGTCATGTTGCCTTTTTCGCAGACCATGAGGAAAATTTGCAAATGTCTTAACGTCATGTGTTGCCTCAAAAGAATCTGCACCGCTGCCGGTGCCTGTTTTCTCTATTACCACTCTTCCGTATCGACCACGAAAACGTAGTAAATGGCCTTGCCGTTCTGAATGTACAGCTTGCGGCCGATATCATCGACCCGGAGCACCTTGCCGTCTTTTCTCACGATGCGGTACTGCACGCGGTCGATATTCTGGGGCGATACCTTGATCTGGTCCTGAATCTCGCCCTCGATACGGGCGATGTCATCGGGATGAACCACATTTTTGAAGGAACCGCCGACCATTTCCTTAAATTCCTCGAAGCTGTCGCAGCCGAAAATCTTCAGCAGCGTGTCATCGGCGTAAAGGATATTGCCGGCGCCGTGGGCCTCGTAAACCAGACATCCACAGGGAATGCCCCGCTCGCGATACTTTTCCTCAAATTCCATGAATTCTTCGCATTCCCGGAAGCGTTCACGCCAGTTGGCGAAGGTGTCACGGCTCAGAGCCGAGTGGGTCAAGATACGGCCCAGTGTATTTTTCAGGCTGACGATCTCAAGGGGTTTTGCCTGATGCGCGTTCATGCCGGCCGCATACGCATTGATCTTATCCTCCTCGAAGGCGTTGGCCGTCATGGCAATGATCGGGATGTTGGCCTTCTCCGGATCTTCGAACTTACGGATCAGCTTCGTGGCTTTGTAACCGTCCATGTTGGGCATCTGAACATCCATAAGGATAAGATCGTAATAATTGGCCGGTGCCTTCTTAAGCTTATCGATGCAAACGATACCGTCTTCGGCCCGCTCGACCAGGAAGCCTTCCTCCTCCAGGATCATGGTGGCGATCTCGGCATTCAGGTCATTGTCCTCGGCCATCAGAATGCGTTTTCCTTTGAAAATGGCGTCGTCGAAGACCATTTCCATCTCGCTTTCCGTCGCATCCTGGCCATCGTAGGCGATGCGGTGAGACAGGATCAGCGTAAATGTGGTGCCGACGCCCAATTCACTTTCGACCTCGATTGAGCCGCCCATCAGTTCCACCAGACGCTTCACGATCGGCATACCAAGGCCCGTGCCCATGATGCCGCTGGAGGTGGTGTTCTGCTCACGGGCAAATTCATCAAAGATATGCGGCAGGAAGTCCCCGGACATACCGATACCGGTATCTGACAGAACCGTTTTAAAGGTTACCCAACCTTCACGTTCCGGCGGCAGTTCTTTTATCGTCATGGTGATACGGCCGCCGGCCGGCGTGTATTTGACGGCATTGCTCATCAGGTTGAGCAGGATCTCGCTCAGTTTCGTGTCATCAGCCCAGAAAATGCTGTGCTGAATGTCAGAGCCTTTAACGACCTCGATGTTCTTCTCTTTAAACTGTTCTTCGAAAACAGAGAACAAAGAAATGCTGATATCGTTAAGATTGCAGATGCGCTCATCAAGACGCTCCTTACCGCTTTCGATACGGGCCATTTCCAGAACGTTGTTTATGAGGGACAGCAGGAACGCATTGGAGTTTTCGATTTTCTCTATATAATCCGTCACAGCCGCCTCATCATCATGATGACGCTTTAACAGCTCCGTGTAGCCGATGATGGCATTCATCGGAGTCCGGATGTCATGGGACATATTAAACAGGAAGTCGGTCTTGGCTTTATTGGCGCTTTGCGCTCTGTCAGCCAGAGCCTGCAGCTCATGCTGATAAGCCAGTTCTTTTTCCTTCTGCTCATTGATGCTGCGGATACCCCACATCACATGACGGACGTCGCCATCATCTTCATAGTCGACCGGAATAAACATCCCTTCAGCCCAGCGACCGGCAGGTGTGGGGAACTGGATGCTGATCCAGGGCTGTCCCTTAAGACGCTCGGGCAAAGTCTCAACATCCGTAAAGGTCAGCACACTCTCAATATACTGCGGATCAACAGAGCTTTCGCACATGTGGAAGAAAGCTTCTTTGGCATTGTGGCTTTTCCGGATAACCTCTTCCACCGGTTCCATATTCTCACCGAAGGATTCAAAGGAACCCGTCTTAAGATCAATGTAAAACAACGAGACATAGACACCGGCCACAGAATTGATGATACCAAGCTGTGATGTCAGCTGCTCATTGGATTTCTGGAGCTTCGTGTTGGAATCGGCCGCCACCTCATTGGCCATGTTGGCGGCTTCCAACGCTTCGACGACCTTCTTTCTGTTTTTATACAGAGAGATACTCAGGTACAAAAGCGCCAGAATGATCAAACCGATGACAATAAGGATCGGCAGCGTGTAGCGCTTCAGGATATCCAGTACCGTTGTCTTCAGTTCTGAATTGGCATTTTCGGCCAGAGCCATACCACTCAGCGCCACAGAAGAATGCAGGATAGCTTTGTTGACGATGGTGGCGGCACGACGATTGTCTCTGGTGGCCAGAAGACGGATGTCCAGTCGCTTTGTCATTTCAACGGTGGTCAGACTGTCGGTCACCGGATTCTTTTTGACGATATTGATCCGGGCCGCCGGCACAATGGTGCAGCCGGCCTTGCCGGATTCAACGGCAGCCAGGCAGTCATCCGGAGCGCTGCATTCAAGGATCTCCGATTCCGGGAAAAGAACACCGACCACATCGGAGTTGAAAACGGATTTATCGGTGACGGCGATGGTTTGAATACTGGCATTGTAATCATTGCCGCGATAGAAAATGACCGGTGTTGTCTGAACGATGGCTTCTGTCAGCACCAGATCATCCTGCTCAGCCAGATAGAAATCGCCGACAACAGGGCCGATAATATCGATCTCGTTGTTGCGGACCGCTGTCTTCATGGCATCAAGATCCGGATACAGGGAAAGCTCCACATTGATGCCGTATTCCTGCTCCAGAGCTTCCACGATGGTCATGATAACACCGACATATTGACCGTCCTTTTCGCCGATGAAGGGCAGATAATCGGACTGGCAGCCCATGCGCAGGGTGTTGTTATGCGCGGACAGCCAGGCTTCCTCATCTTCATTTACGATAAGACCGCTGGCCACCTTGTAATAATAACGATTGGCCAGCAGGCTGTTGTATTCCGGCTCGGCCGTCTGGATCTCGTATAACGCTTCATTTAATTCTTCCAGAATATCGGTCCGGTCTTTGGAAACAGCGAAGTAATAATCGCTGGTTCCCAGCATGGTGATGATCTTGTAACCGTAATTGGTGGACAGGTCCGGTGCGGCGATGGCATCCAGTTCCGCATTGTCGAGGCGGGTCATCATGTCGTTGAAACCGTCACACCCCACCACCTCGATATCGGTCAGCTCACGTTCCTCGATCCAGTCATTGAGCAGTGTTTCCTGGAAACTGCCACGGGTGACACCGATGCGGGTGCCGTTCAGCTTTGTCATATCCTTGGTCAGCAGGTCCTGGCGATGGGCACCGGCATACAGCCAGTAGGTATCCTTGCCCTGCGGATAGTCGGAGAACAGCACCTTGCCGATACGCTCCGGCTTAACGGATACATTGCCGAAAAGGTCGATCTCGCCATTTTCCAGCATCTCATAGCATTCCGCGAAGCTGCCGTAAACGTACTCATACTTCCAGCCCGTAATGGAGGCGATCTTCTGGAAATACTCGTAGCCGAAGCCGCGCTTATATTCGCCGGGGCCGCCCTCCTCGTAGTTCTCGGCATTGACATAGCCGACACGCACGATCTTCGTCTCGGAGCCGGCGGCCTGCACATTTTCGGGAAGAAGGGCCACCAGCATCGCCACCAAACCGATGGTCATCAGGCAGGCCGCAAACAGGGCTATTCTTCCTTTATTTTTTAAATCAGTTAATCGTTTGAGCATACGTTTAACCTCGAAAAGATCATTTTCTAAAAAAGAACATATTCATGTGAATAATATCACTTTTTTAGAAATGAAATCAATTCAGTCTCAACAATTTGTCAGACAAATTGTGACAAATTACCCATGATTTTTTCGGACAATTGAACGGCAGTGATTTCATACGCTTTATCCGGTATGGAAGTCACGGTCACTTCTGTTCCCCTGACCATCGGTTGGTTTTCACCTTATTATTCGAATCCACTTGATACATCGTTTCATCATATTTTATTAGTGTGACCATTCATAATAAATGGCTCTTGATATTTTCAAAAATAAGACTATGATAAGAACGTAACGGGCTTGTTAATTATTTTACAATCTTACAATAAAGGAGAATCCATTATGAGAACAAAACTTATGCGCGCTCCGCTCAAATACATCCAGGCTGAAGGCAGTCTGAAGGAATTTGCTGCTGAATCTGCCGATCTTGGTCAGCGTTACCTCTTCGTCTGCTCCAACAGCGGTCTGAAGGGTTGCCAGGAAGGCCTGGAAGAGGGTTTCGAAGGCACAGATGCCTATCGCCGTTATGAAGTATTCAAGGGCATCAGCTCTGTCGGTGAAATCGAACGTATGAGAGCCATCGTCCGTGAAGACAACATTGATGTCGTTGTCGGTGTCGGCGGCGGTTCTGCCATCGATACAGCCAAGGCCACAGCCTACTATGAAAAGAAACCGGTCGCCATCGTACCGACTGTCTGCGCCACTGACGCACCGTGCACAGGTCTGTCTGTTATCTACAACGATGACCACACCTTCAACAGCTATCTCTTCTATCCGAGAAATCCGGAATTCGTTCTGGTCGACTCCGCTATCATTGCCAAGGCGCCGACTCGTTTCCTGGTTTCCGGTATGGGCGATGCTCTGGGTACTTATTTCGAAGCCCGTCACTGCAACCGCAATGACTCTCCGTCTCTGGAAAATGGCGGTATCACACGTTCTGCCATGGCGCTTTGCGAACTGTGCTACAAGACACTGCGCGAATACGGCTATGCCGCTGTTCAGTCTTCTGACCTGAATGCTGTCACACCGGCTCTTGATGCCATCATCGAAGCCAACACTTATCTGTCAGGTGTCGGCGCCGACAACGGCGGTCTGGCTGTGGCTCACTCTGTCTACAACGGTCTGACAGTTCTTGATGAACTGACCGCTATGCACGGCGAATGCGTAGCCTACGGTACTCTGACTCAGCTGATCATCGAAGGTGCTCCGAAGGCTGAAATTGAAGAAGTCTTCAACTTCTGCCACGAAGTCGGTCTGCCGGTCACTCTGGCTGAAATGGGTATCACAGATGCCACACGTCTGATGCCGGCCTGCGAAGCTGCCTGCGCTCCGGGCGAATCCATCCACAACATGGTTGGCGATGTCACACCGGTTCAGCTGTACAACGCTATGATCACAGCCGATAAGCTGGGTCACAAAATGTTTGACTGATTCTTCGTCTGACGATAATCCCTAACATAAAAGTCTATGATAAAACCCCCGCACCACGATCGTGATGCGGGGGTTATTTTTGTTGGCTGTCAGGACAGTACCCTGGGACTCAGGATATCATCTTGATTTTCAGGACAGCGCCTTGGTTTCCATACAGTATCTTGGACTTCAGGACTGCGTCTTGGTTGTCAGGACAGTACCTTGATGATCTTGTTCACCGTGTCGTCCTTTACCGCCTCTTCGCTGCCCAGAATGTAGACATTCTGAAGGCCGGCGGTGTAAGCGGTCTTCTTCTCTTTGAAGTACTCAGCCGGGTACGGGTTGTTGTCCGGCTGCAGACCACGCACGAGGATCATCTGACCACCCTTGCGGCCCAGCAACATGCCGCCCACCAGCGCATCCGGATAATTCTTATCCGCACCGGAGGCGATGGCCACGTTGCCATAACCGTCGGAATCCAGCGTATTGGCGCAGAACCGGGCGATGGCCACAGAGGTGGCGTAGCGGTTGCTGCCCTCCAGACGCTTGTAAATGTTAAGGTTCGGATCATTAACGGCTTCCGCGCCGCCCAGCATCACGACCCGAAGGCCTCTTTCGGAAATGATGCTGCGCACGTCTTCCGTCAGACCATTTTTGCGGCTCAGCACGATGGGATACCCATAGCGATAAGCGGCAGCTGATGCAGACAGGGCATCCGCCGGTGTCTTGCCGGTGGTAACGAAAACGTAATCCGGCTTAAATGACTCATTTTCAAGAAGCGCTTCCAGCACGGCCTTTGAGGTATCGTAGCGATCCTTGCCGGCCAGGGTGTAAATGCCGGTGCCCTTCCAGTCGAAGCCCTCTTGTCTGGTAAGACCGGTGGCCGCGGCCAGTTCCTGATAGAAGTTGTCACTGAAGGTGGCGCCGATGACGGTGACCTTCTCCAGGGATTTGTAACTCTTCAACAGGGCTTTTGTCTGTGCGTTCAGCCTGGTCTCATTGGAAATGAGGATCGGGCTGTCGCAGAAACCGGCAAAACCGCCGGCGGACAGAGCATCCGGGAAGTTCCGGCCGGTAACGATGACCACCTGCTTCACCTCTTCGCCCGCAAAGGCTTCCTTTGCAATGAGGGCAGCGGTGGCGTAACGGTCCTGACCGCCGATGCGTTTCACCTTATCCTTCACCGGTGACGGCTCGGGAGTCGGGGTTGGTTCCGGGGTCGGAGTCGGGTACGGGGGCGGACCCGGAGTCGGGATCACTTCCGATTCAAGCTCCCGCTGGCAAATCGTGCATTTCTTATACTTGCGGCCCGGTTCTGTGGCCGTAGCCTCTTTTTCAACAATCCAGGCGCTCTTGGTATGCGCTGCTTTTGTGTCTTCAAAAATGTATGTACAGCCCGAGGTTGCACAGCCGTACCAATGCTGATCGGCATCACCTGACCAGGTCGTGGCCTTGACGTGATCGGTCTTCGGCACGCTTTCACCGGAAATGAGCTTCGCCTGGCAGGATGAGCAGTGGATGTCGCCGGTGTAGCCCTCCTCGAGACAAGTGGCAGCTTTTTCATTTTTGAGTTCCGAACGTCCCACATGGTTGGTCGGATCCACCGGCAGAACGGTCTGTTCCTTTGTGGCCTCCTGTTTGGTGTTCGGGTCAATGTAAAGGGAATCGCCCTGGCGGCAGACCCAATAGGCTACACTGCCGGTCTTGGCGCAGGTGGCTTTGACGGCCGGGATGCTGTCATAGGTATGGCCGGCGGCCGGGATGGTCACACTTTCTTTATCGGTGATCTCCTTCGTCGTAGCCGCATCCTCAAAATACCGCTCACACCGTCTGCAAATGTAGTATTCCTTCCGCCCGTCCTTACTGCAGGTCGGGGCGATATAGGTGCGATGAATCGTGCGCGCATGAGCGCAGGTGACGGTCACCTCACAGGTTGCTTTCCGGCCGTTGGCTGTTTCAGCTGTGATGGTGGTGGTGCCTTCATAATTACCGCTCACAAGACCGGTATCGTCCACTAAGGCAGCGCCCTTGTTTTCGCTGGACCAGTAAACCGTCTGGCCGACCGCATGGCTGGGAGAGAAGGTTACCGTCAGCTGCTTCTTTTCATTATTTTTAATTGAAATTGACCTTTCACTCAGACTGATGCGATCGATGTGTGGCCCCGTCGAATAGTCGTAAGTATCAAAATCATTTTGTTTGTTATAGGTCCGCAGGTACTGATGGAAGGTGTCACCACCTTTGACATCGATCAGATTGCCGGTGCCGCGAATGGCCGGCACATGATCATTGTACCGATACGGTTCAAATAGCTGAGGAGAGCCGGTCCCGTTCAGTCTGAACCGATCGATCGCCACGGCGGAAATAGACTTATTAAATGATGATTCTCTGACTTTTGCCGTCAGACGGGCGTGATCATTGATACTCAGGGTACCGTTAATACCGATAACAGCAGGATTGTCCTTGGACGATAATGATACATCGGTATAACCGTTCAAAAAGATGGCGCTGGGACTTGATGCTTCTTCCAGCGGACTAAGACCATTGTTGACCGCCAGGGCAATGTCATCGGTTACAATGCTCAGCGTGCCCGGCTTGCCTTCCACACCGGCTGATGTGATGCCAATATTCCCGCCCTTGCTGTAAATCCCGTACTCACATTTATCTATCTGATAGTCTGTAAAGTCGTTCATCACGATATCTTGATCGCCGTAAATGCCGTAAGCATAGCTGTCGATCAGGATCTTCGGAGACTCCAGGAGAATATCGCCGTGTGAGATAATACCCGAAGACTTGCGTGCATAGGCACCCTCCGAGTCTGCGGGTCTTGTGATGACCAGACTGCCTTTACCGGTGATGATCAGTTTCTCGTCTGTCACAATGCCGGCAACACGCGGTTCAGCTATGGTGCTTGTGGTGCCTTCTGCCAGTTCAATGATGAGGCTGCTGTCAGAAGCGATCTGCTCGGTTGTTGAACCGGACAGATAAAGAGTCCGGTTTGTCGGATCAAACCGGCAGGTGCCGTCATTTAAGATGTCACCAATCTGAGATTCCCTGACAGGGGCGCCGTTGATATATAAACCAAGATCCGTTTCATTCTCATCCCCCGGCAGGGCAGCCGGACGTTCATCCGTCGGACCAACCCAATTGCTGTCCTGTTCCCGCATGATAGACTCCAGCGCCGGTCCCTCATAAGGAGGATCCATTTCAGAATCCTCATCGTCGGAGGTGTCGGTTGTACCGTTGAGGGTTGCGTCAGCGGTGACCGTTGCCCAGTCAGCACTATCGCCTGTTTCGCCGTCGGCCGTGTTGGCTTCGCCGTTAAGTGTTTCAGATGCCTCAACACAAGGCCGGTCAGCCCGCGCCATGATTTCTTAGCTCTCATATGTCATGTCCTTTCTTCAATAGTTTTTGTACTTTTTCAATAGTCATTCGCACTTATTTCAAGACAGATTGACGTTCCATCCCCTCTCCCTTTCAGGCTGAAGACGGGTGTTTCTTTGCAATGTCTTAATTACCAATTATTAGACTATTCTATTATTTCATCTACCTTACCACCAATTCAAAGGGCAGGCAACCCCGCGCCGCAGGCGCACTTGCTTTTTTACCCGACAGCTTCTCAATATCTCCCTCGAACACCGCGCCGCAGGCGCTCTTGCTTTTTCCCTTCGTTGCCAAAAGAGATTCTCCTGGGCACCAATTGTTTTCCTTTCACCTCCTCATCGGTGCTCGAACCCTCGATAGCACGTTGGGCAGTTGGCTCTCGGCACCAAATTCTTGCCTATCTCCCCTCAGCGGTGCTCGAACCCTCGTTGGAATGATTTGTCAGGACCCCTCGGCACCGCGAGATTGCTTTTAGGCCTGCCAGCCTTGCCTTTTTCAGCCTCAAAAATAGTGGCCTACACCGATGAAGCTTCTTACCCTCCGATGCCGGTGCCCTTTCGCGCTCCGCCAAGCGCTGACGGGCACAAAAATCTTGCTTTCCTACTTTCCGCCGGTGCTACACACCTTCTCCCATACCCGTTTTGGGCACCGCATTCTTGCTTTTCTTCCCCTCGTCAGGGTCCGACCTCCCGGGCGACATCACCCCCGGCACAAAAATCTTCATTTGAGTGTGCCCATCAGCGCTCGGCCTCCCGGGCGGCAACACCCCCGGCACCAATATCTTCATTTGAGCGTGCCCATCAGCGCCCGGCCT
>JAUNDG010000017.1 GCA_030526195.1 Lachnospiraceae bacterium | reverse complement strand
GTCGAAGAAGCCGTGGAAGAGGCTGTTGAAGAAGCTATTGATGATCAGGCAGCTGCCAATCACGTCGCTGAACTCATCGATGCTATTTACGTTCAGGAAAGAACAGACGAAACAGATGCTCAGTGCGCTGAAGCCAAGGCAGCCTGGGATGCTCTGACAGATGCTCAGAAGGAACTGGTTGAAGGCGAAGAAGCCGATCCGGATTACTTCGGCCGTGATACAGGCGATGCTTCCAAGGATGATCCGCGCAACGCTGATGATATCGGCGAAAATGAACTTCTGGTCGTCAGCTTTGGTACTTCTTTCAATGACAGCCGTGTTGCTGACATCAAGGGTATCGAAGATGCTCTTCAGGAAGCTTATCCGGAATGGTCTGTCAGACGTGCCTTCACAGCTCAGATCATCATCAACCATGTTCAGGCTCGTGACAACGAATTCATCGACAACATGGATCAGGCCCTGGAACGTGCCGTTGACAATGGCGTTAAGAATCTGATCGTTCAGCCGACACATCTGATGGCCGGTGCTGAATATGATGAAATGTGCGCCGCTATTGAAAAATATGATGAAAAATTCGAATCCATCGGTATTGCCGCTCCGCTTCTTGGTGAAGTCGGTAACGATGCAACCGTGATCAACGATGACAAGATGGCCGTTGCCAAGGCTGTTGTTGAAGCCACAAATGAAGACGCCGGTTATGCTGACGCCGCGGCTGCTAAAGAAGATGGCACAGCCTATGTCTTCCTTGGCCATGGCACATCTCACACAGCTAAAGTCAGCTACAGCCAGATGCAGACAGCCATGAAGGGACTTGGTTTCGACAATGCTTTCATCGGCACAGTTGAAGGCGAACCGGAAGGCACAGCCTGCGAAGAAGTGATCGAAGCTGTTAAAGAAGCCGGTTACACAAAGGTTGTCCTTCGTCCGCTGATGGTCGTTGCCGGTGACCATGCCAACAACGATATGGCCGGTGCAGAAGAAGATTCCTGGAAGTCACTGTTCGAAGCCTCAGGTGCTTTCGAAAGCGTTGATGCTCAGATCGCCGGTCTTGGCAGCATCCCGAGCGTTCAGGATCTGTATGTGGCTCACACTGGCGCCATTATTAAGTGAATCACATCTGACTGTTCATAAGCAGCAGGTTGTTCAAAACTCCCATCCATGATGTCGGTGACCCTCCATCAACACCGGCATCAATCATAACCTTTTCCTATAAAACCTTCCGACTGCCCATCACAGTTGGAAGGTTTTATCATTACTTTTGGCGGGTTTTGTACTATAATAGATGAGTCGTTATTTAAATTAGAGAGCATATCTTCCCCACTTCAAGGCATGACCGGCCGACACAGCCGGTGCTTGAGCAAAAATGAATAAGTGGTAGATGAGTTCAAATATGAAAGGAATGATTACAATGAAAAAGAAAATACCGGCCCTCATGGCGCTGTGCCTTCTGACCCTGACCTTAACAGTCGGCTGTGGCAGTGAGTCAGCCGCACCCGCTGCAGACAAGGCCGCCACAACAGAGGCTGCTGATAAGACAGCTTCCGAAAATGAAGTTGCCGAAGCCCCCACAGATGATGCAACAGAAAATGAAGCAGCTGTATCTGACGAAAATGCCGCGGCTTCAGACGAAACAGCCGTTGTGCCCACCGGTGAAGTGCCGGAAGATGGCATTTATTCTGTTATCGTAGACACCCACAGCCCCATGTTCCATCTGAATGAAACCTGTGAAGGCCGGGCAATCCTGACCGTAAAGGATGGTCAGATGACTGTTCATATGCCGCTGGTGTCCAAGAATATCGTCAATCTGTTCTCCGGCACAGCCGAGGAAGCCAAGGCTGACGGCGCTGTCTGGATCCAGCCGACAGAAGACAACATCACTTACCCGGATGGCTGGGAAGAAGTGGTTTACGGCTTCGATGTCCCGGTACCGTATCTGGATGCCGATTTCCCGGTGGCGCTCATCGGTAAGGAAGGCAAGTGGTACGATCATACCGTGACAGTTTCCGATCCGCAGCCCGCTGCGTAAGTCATTCGGGATTATTTCTCCGGGTGATTTTTTGATAAAGTAAAACTGGTCATCGATTATACAGAATGATACAGAAACCCCGCCTTTGGACAAGGCGGGGTTATAAGCATCATGGTGTTTGTCAAAGTATGTCTATCACCGGGTATGTCTGTAGAAATTGCTGATATCATCGTCGGTTTGATTGAGAGATGTTGATATCACCGTATATATCATAGGCAGGTTGGCATCTTACTCATGATATATTCGGTGACAAGGGACACCTGGCCACCACCACCCGGTCCTGACCACTATCATCCTTTTCTATGGTAACATTGCGGTAGCCCTGTTCTGTGAGGATCGTCTTGAGGGCTTCACCCTGGTCGTATCCGATTTCCCAGAAGATCATCCCCTCATCCGTGAGATAATCCGGGCAGGCCGCGGCTAGTTGGCGATAGAAATAAAGGCCATCGGCCATGCCGTCAAGGGCCATCATGGGATCGTGATCCCGCACCTCCGGTGTGAGGTCGGCAATATCCGCTGTGGGAATATAAGGCGGATTGGACACGATCACATCGTAGCGGCAGGCCGGGACATTTTCAAAAAGATTACTCTTCAGGAAATGAACCGGGCAGCGGTTGGCCGCAGCATTTTCCTGAGCTACCTTGAGGGCTTCGTCGGACAGGTCCACCGCATCCACGACGGAAAAATCACCTAAAGTTCCACAGGCAATGGCAATGCAGCCGGAACCTGTGCACATATCGAGAAGCTTCCCGCCTGAGGGGAGCTTTTTTTGACGCTGGGCGGTGATGACAAGCTCCACCAGCTTTTCCGTATCCTGGCGGGGTACCAATACGTGCTCATTGACGGTCATATCAAGGCCCATAAAGCAGGCGGTGCCGGTGATGTGCTGTAGAGGAATGCGCTGAGCCCGGCAGGCGATGAGATCATCATATTGATTTATTTCTGCCTCCGTCGCTTCCCGATTCCGCTCCAGAAAAAAGCGGCCCCGGTCCATGTTGAGAAGGTGGCTTAAGAGCAGCCAGGCATCAAGGTCCGCGTCGGGAACACCGTGCTTGGATAAAGTCAGTTCACCATTTTTTAAAAGCTGTTGCAGTGTCATAGAGGTCTCCATCATGTATTGCGGACATGTCCAATACCCGCAGGGCACATTGTCTGATTTTCTACTTCCATATGAACGGCAGCATATGTCTTGTGTCCATTTCTGCGACAGATTGAAAGCCCCATCAATGAAACACTTTGGCTGCAAATCGTAAAGGTTTCCTCTATCATACATGGTTATGGGCTAAGATACAAATCCTGCCGGAGATGAAAAAATGATGCATCGCGGGGCGCGGCAACATGGTAGAATAAGAGAAAGAACCATTTTCGAAAATGGGCAATGATAGCAGCTATTGATCGTGTCGGGAGGTGCGCTATGGAAAAGACGGGGTTCTTCCGGTCCATCGGCCGGATGTGGACGCATACATTTGATTATAAAGGAACGGCGAGCCTGGGCGAATATCTGTGGCCGCTTGTGTTTCATCTCATTTTGGGGCTGCTCGATGTGATGTTTTATTTTCTCTGGTGGGGCAATAACGTGCCGGAGAAGCTGGGGTCGGTGCTGATGATCGCGCTGACGGCGTATCTGGTGCTGGCCATCCTGCCGGGCATTGCTCTTACGGTGCGGCGGCTTCATGCCACGGGCCGGCGCGGTGCCTGGGTTTTCCTGCTTCTGGCGCTGGGAATCGGGGCAGCGGTGCTGCTGGTGATGTGCACGGTGGAAACGGCGAGCGTGGCATTTTATCCGACGGACAATTTTGTCGAGGTTGTGTATGGCCCGCCGGACTGGGAGGATTACGATCCGTCCGAAAATGTGGAGCCGGATGTTTACGGCCCGCCGGAATGGTTTGAGGAGGATACGGATCTGTCTGACGAGGACGTGACCTTTGATCCTTCCGAAAATGAGCCGTTGGAGGTCTACGGGCCGCCTGAATGGTTCGAGGAAAATGCCCAGTAAACGGAGGATACGATGTTAGGAAGAGTCGGGAAAAATTCAGGTCTGACAAATCGTCAGAAGAAACAGCATCTGGAGCAGCTGGCGGCATTCCGGGAGGAGACGCTGCGGCCACATCCGATCCTCAGGACTCTTTTTATTGAAATGACGCAGCGTTGCAACGAGCATTGTCTTCATTGCGGGAGTCTGTGTGATGCCAGTGACCGGGCGGATCGGCTAAGCTATGAGGAAATCGTGGCATTTTTGAAGGGCATCAAACAGGATTTTGATATTTCACGCCTGCGTCTTTGTGTAACCGGCGGCGAGCCGCTTTTGCGGGATGACTTTTTTGACATCATGGACGCGGCGCATCGTCTCGGTTTTTCCTGGGGCATGACCAGCAATGCCACCTTGATCACCCCGGAGAAGGCGCGGCTTTTGAAGGCTACGGGCATGCGGACGGTGTCGGTGAGCGTGGATGGTCTTGAGGCGGATCATGAATGGTTCCGTCAAAGCCCCGGCAGTTATCAGCGGACTATGACCGGGATTCAAAACCTGCTGGATGTGGGTTTTGAACATGTGCAGATCACCACGGTGGTCCATCATCGAAATTTCAAAACCCTGGAGGCTATGTACGACTCATTTTCAAAAACAGGGGTGCGGTCCTGGCGTGTCATCAACATGGAGCCCATGGGCCGGGCGCTGGAGCATCCCGAGCTTTTGCTGACGCCAGAGGAGTACCGGGGGATGTTTGATTTTATCGCGGCGCATCGGACGAAAGGCGCCATGACGGTGGGCTACGGCTGCAGCCATTTTCTTGGGGTTGATCGGGAGCGGGAGGTGCGCCCCTGGTATTTTCTCTGCAATGCGGGGGTGTACACTGCGTCGATCACCGTCAACGGCGACATCGTGAGCTGTCTGGATCTGCCCCGGCGGCCGGAGCTCGTCGAGGGGAATATCCGGGAGCACCATTTCAAAGAGATTTGGGAAAATGGGTTTGCCATTTACCGGACGGATTTCCGCAAAACGGGCAAATGTGCGGACTGCGCCGATTACCGGTATTGCGCCGGAGATTCATTTCATTCCTGGGATTTTGATCGGATGGAGCCGAGGATCTGCATGCGGGATGTGCTGAAGGGGAAGTGAAAAAAAGAGACTGTGAAAGACCTTAGGGGTCATCACAGTCTCTTCTTTGTATAGGGTTGAATAATAAAGAGTGATCAGGCTTTCTTAGCTAAAGCTTTTCTGCCGATGGCATCGGCGCCCAGGATGGCATTGGCAACCATTTCCGGATCGACGTCGAAGGGCATATTTCTGGCTGTATCGGCTTCGCCGCAGGCGATTGTGGCAACCTGCATCAGTTTTTCCCATGTGGGTTCTGTGACACCGATTTCGGCCATGGTGACCGGCAGACCAACGGCGATACAGAAATCAAGAACCTGATTCAGTTCTTCTTCCGGAGCATTTTCCAGAACCAGCTGGGAAATGACGCCGAAGGCAACTTTTTCGCCGTGATAATAGTGGTGGCATTCTTCTAATGAGCAGAAGCCGTTATGGATGGCATGAGAAGCTGCGATACCGCCGCTTTCAAAGCCTAAACCGGATAACAGGGTGTTGGCTTCGATGACAGCTTCAACGGCCGGTGTTAAAGCGCCGACTTCGAGAGCTGTTTTGGCTTTGACGCCGTCTGACATCAGTGTGTCGAAGCACAGCTTAGCCAGAGCGATACCGGTGTGCAGCGCTTTGCCGCCGGCGAAGTTCGGGCCGTCATGCTTGTAGGAAGCGCGGGCTTCGATGTAGGTGGCCAGGGCATCGCCCATGCCGGAAACGGTCAGTCTGACCGGGGATTTGGCGATAACAGCGGAGTCCATCAGGACAACGTTCGGGTTCTGTTTTAAGAACAGGTATTCTTCAACAGCGCCTTCTTCTGTATAGATAACGGACAGGGCTGAGCACGGAGCATCTGTGGCGGCGATTGTCGGGCAGATGATGACCGGCTTATCTAAATAGTAAGCCACAGCCTTGATGGTATCGAAGATCTTACCACCGCCGACACCAACCATGCAGTCGATATCGTTGGCTTTGCATACGTCGATGATGCGGTTGATTTCTTTCTTTGAGCATTCGCCATTGAAGGATTCAAAGATGTAGGTCATATCTTTGCCGGCGAAGCTTGCTTCGATATCGGCGCCGAATCTCTTCAGACCATTCGGGCTGATGAGAACCAGGATTTTCTTACCCAAAACAGCGGCGTAGGTGCCTAAATTTTTCAGTTCGCCCGGACCCTGAATGTATTTGCTCGGGCTGATAAATGTACGTGCCATAGAGAACCCTCCTTGATTGTTAAATAAAACACAATCTTATTATACTCAAATCTATACATATGTCAAAAATTATTGTGTTGTCAAAATTCATATTTTGAGCATCTGGTTTATGGTGAATATTATAAATGAGAAATGCAAAGCAAGCCTAATTTGGAGGTGGATCTATCCCAAAAGCAAAAAAGTGCCGCAGCAACGATTTGACTCGTTACTGCGGCACTTGGTTCGCATTATATTCAGATGACACCAGAGGGGATTGCCTTCTGATGATCAGATGCTATCTGCGGCGCGGATCTTATTTGATCTTGCGGCCTTCCAGATAATATCTCTTTTCACGGCTGTGGCCCATGGAGAATGTCTTTCTCGGCAGGATACCATCGCCGATAACGCCGCGGAACAGCTGGCTCTTTTCCATAGCCGGAAGGAGGAAGCCGATGGCGTTTTCTTTCTTAGCCAGATCGATCAGAGCATCGTCATCGTGGATGTAGTCGATGTCGCCGGCATTGTCTTTCAGATAGCCATCAAGGAAGCCCTGAAGAACACCAACAGCCAGCTCGCTCTTAGCGCGATCAAGATAGATAGTACCGGATTCTTCGCCGATGTACCATTTTACTTCGAAACCACCGTCAGCGCAGGCTTCAGCCTTCAGTGTGTCGAGAAGCTTCTTCGGATCTGTGTCGAAAATGACGCGGTGGATCGGTTCGAAGACCTGAGCCGGGTCATGGATGTTGTTGAGCTCAACAAGAGCGTAACGAGCCGGATGGTTGGAAAGGTCAACGCCCGGGTTGTTAGCCTTGAGTTCTTCGTAGCAGGATTTGGCTGTGGCCAGAGAATGGTTACCATCGCCAACAGCGAAGACCATCGGGACACCGTTCAGGCCTTCATATTTCTTGCCAACGTTAGCGGAGTATTCAGCCAGAACAGCGTTGAATTCTTCGATGTCCTTGCCTTCAACCAGCCAGCCGGTGATGTGGCCGCCGTCTTCCATCAGGTCGAAATCATAAACCTTCTTCAGGCTGTCTTTCTTAGCGCCGATCGGCTCGATGAGCTGTTTGTCATGGTCGTCGCAAAGCATCAGAATGTGCGGCAGCTCGATCGGAGCATCGCGGCGAACTCTCTGGCGCGGCGGAATACGTTCCGGAACAGTACGTTCTGTGGCACGGATCGGAGATGTGGCGCCGATGCTGTAATCATAAGCATCAAGGTCGACCATACCGACAAGACCTAAACGGATGGAGCCGTCTTCCAGTGTTCTTTCAACATAGATGAGGCTGTTCGGATAAGTTTCGAATACGTCCTTGGCAACGTAATCAGCCATTGTCTTGTTGATCAGAGCTGTGTGTTCAGCTTCCATTTCGGTACCCAGTTCGGATTCCGGAAGGATCAGGTTGATAGTGGAAACAGCGCCTTCAGCTGTCTTCTTTACTCTTTCCCAGTAAGCCTGGTCGGATGTGAACTGGTCACAGGCGATAACAGACCATTTTTCCATTGAATCGGTTTTCGGCAGAAGAATGTCAGCCGGTAAAAATGCGTTCATAATAGACCTCCTTTTAAGGTGAACAATATACCTTTATTTTGTGCTAATTGCTGTCATTTGTCAATTTGAAATCAAAATATTTTGGTTAAATTAAAAAATGTTTTGCCCTGCTATCCGTACCCGATAGAACCGCTGTTTTTCCCCCTGATGCCTGTCATAAAGTTGCCGAAGGGCTATGTTTATGTCGAAGCGGGCAGAAAGCCTGATGGCACGTTTAGCTTTCGAAAATGGCCATCAGCGAGGTCCCGATGGTTTCTTCCGGCATCCGGCATCCAAAGTTGTCCGCCACGGTGGCGCCGATGACACCGAAGGTGTCGCAGTCCGGGAGAAGAGCGCCATTTTTAAGGGAGGGTGACCACATCAGGAGGGGCACGGTTTCCCGGGTGTGGTCGGTGCCGGTCCAGGTGGGATCGTTGCCGTGGTCTGCCGTGATCATGAGAAGATCATCGGGACCCAGAACCTCAAGCAGCTCACCCAGCTTTACATCGAAGCGCTCCAGCTCGTCGGCATAGCCCCGGACATTCCGGCGATGGCCCCACAGGGCATCGAAGTCCACCAGGTTGGTGAAGCACAGGCCCTGCCAGTTGGCGCGGCGGGCCACTTCGATGGTCTGCTCCATGCCGTGAACGGAGCTGTCGGAGTGATGGCCTTCCGTGACCCCTTCCCCGTTGAAAATGTCGGAGATTTTACCCACGCTGATGACATCAAGTCCCGCATCCTTCAGCACATTCATGGCTGTGGGAGAGGGCGGTGACAGCGCGTAGTCGTGGCGGTTGGAAGTGCGCTTAAATTCGCCGGGATGATAGCCCACGTAGGGGCGGGCGATGATGCGGCCCACCTTCCATTCCGGTTTCATGGTGATCTCACGGGCAATCTCGCAGCAGCGGTAAAGATTCTGAAGATCAAAGGTTTCCTCCTGACCGCAGATCTGGAGAACAGAATCGGCGGAGGTGTAGACGATCATTTTCCCGTCCCGGATTTCCTCCTCGCCCAGCTCATCGATGATGGCGGTGCCGCTGGCGGCCTTGTTGCCGATGACCTTCTTGCCGGTGCGGGCCTCAAGCTCCGCAATGAGTTCCGGCGGGAACCCGGTGTCGGTGAAGGTGATAAAGGGACTGGTGGTGTGAATGCCCATCATTTCCCAATGACCGGTCATAGTGTCTTTGCCGTTGCTGCGTTCGATGAGACGCACGCAAAGACCGGCGGGTTCAGGCGGCGGGGTGATGCCGGTGAGGGGCTTTAAGTTGGCCAGGCCAAGCTTTGTCAGATGGGGGATTTTGAGGTCCGGAATCTCCCGGGTGATGTGGCCCAGGGTGTCGGCGCCCTCATCGCCGTAGGCCGCGCCGTCCGGGGCATCGCCGATGCCCACGGAGTCCATGACCACCACGAAAATGCGTTTATATCGATTCATTTTTTTCTCCTTACTATGGAAGCCTGTCGGTAACGAATTCTGTGGATATGGTGCCTATCCTCTTATTAAGAAAATGGCTCTGTTGATAACGAAACGGAGCACTCAGGTATCGCAACATTTCCTTTATTATAGTACACCCGTCGGCGGGCGAAAAGAACAATGGCCGGGGCGCTTTATTGAAAGACACGGGAAAATCCGTTATAGTATAAGGAAGGTGAAATTCGAAATACAATCGGCTGAGGCCGTACCATTTTCATAAAAAAGGAGGCAATTATGGCAGATACCGCTTTTAATCCCTATGCCGAGGGCATCGACCATGTCGAGCTGAATCCGGATGCCAAATCGGTTCATATCCTGGATCAGACCCAGCTGCCGAACCGTGAGATCTACAAGGACGTCAGCACACCGGAAGAGTGTTACGAGGCCATCAAAAAACTGGAGGTCCGCGGGGCACCCTGCATCGGCATTTTCGCCGGTTATGCCATGGTGGTCATGGCGCAGCCCTACGCCGAGCTGCCCTATGCTGATTTCAAAGCGAAAATGGCGGAGCTGAGCGCCTATCTCAATTCATCCCGTCCCACAGCGGTCAATTTAAGCTGGGCGCTGCGCCGAATGGAGGGCGTCATCGCCGCGCATGAAGGCGAGAGCACCCCGGCCATTATTGAAGCCATGAGACAGGAAAGTCTCGCTATTCACGAGGAAGATATTGCCATGTGCCGTCGGATCGCCGAATATGGTCTGACCCTGGTGAAAGACGGCGACGGCATTCTGACCCATTGCAACGCCGGCCCGCTGGCCACCAGCAAGTTCGGGACCGCCCTGGGCCCGATCCTTCTGGGGGAAGAGCAGGGGATGCATTTCCATGTGTTCTCGGATGAGACCCGTCCGCTCCTTCAGGGCGCCCGCCTCACATCCTATGAGCTGGCCAAGGCCGGTGTGGATGTGACCTGCATCTGCGACAATATGGCCAGCATCGTCATGAAGAACGGCTGGATCCAGGCCTGCTTCGTGGGCTGCGACCGCGTGGCCGCCAACGGTGACTTTGCCAACAAGATCGGCACTTCAGGGGTCGCTATCCTGGCCAAGCATTACGGCATCCCGTTCTACACACTGGGCCCCACATCCACCATCGATATGAATTGCCCCACCGGCGATGATATCAAGATCGAGCTGCGGAACCCGGATGAAATCAAGGAAATGTGGTACAAGGAGCCCATGGCGCTGCCGGAGGTCAAGGCCTACAATCCGTCCTTCGACGTGACGGACCATGAGCTGCTCACCGCCATCGTTACAGACAAGGGCATTGTGTATCCGCCCTTCGATGTGAATCTGAAGAAACTGTTCGCTGAGGAGGAGTGATCCACTTCATTAAGGAAATGAGTCAGCGAAAACCAAAAGGCCACCGGCAGACCCATTTTCATAAAGAAAATGAGGCGGTGCTGTGCGAACAGGTTTCGATAATAATCTGAATAACCGGCCGGCGAAACGTTTGTGCAGCGTCGGCAGATAAGATAAAAGGAGAACAATTATGAAGATCAAAACACCCGCTGCCTGCATCGAAGCAGAAGAAGGTTCAATCGCAAAGGTTGTCATTATGCCGGGCGATCCGCTGAGAGCCAAATATATCGCCGACAACTATCTGGAAAATCCGGTGTGCTTCAACACCGTCCGCAACATGCTGGGCTTCACCGGCACCTACAAAGGCAAACGCATTTCCGTGATGGGTCACGGTATCGGTATCCCGTCAGCCGCCCTGTATGCCCATGAACTTTACAATTTCTACGGTGTTGAATCCATCATCCGCGTGGGTTCCGCCGGCGCGCTCAGAGATGAGCTGCACACCAAGGACGTGGTCATCGCCATGGGCGCCAGCACCAACTCAAACTTCGCCCATATGTATCAGTTCCCGGGCACACTGGCTCCGACAGCTAACTTTGAGATGCTGCAGGATGCCGTGGCCGCTGCGAAGGAACTGGGTGCCACCGTGCGCGTGGGTAACGTGTTCTGCTCCGATATGTTCTACAACAAGATCCCGGATGTGGCTCAGAAGGCGCGCGACCTGGGTATGCTGGCTGTGGAAATGGAGACCGCCGGTCTTTACCTGCAGGCACTGGCTGAAAATAAGAAGGCGCTGGGCATTCTGTCCATCTCCGACCACATGTTCCGCGACGAAGCGCTGACAGCGACGGAAATCCGCGAATCCTTCCATGAAATGATGCTGATCGCGCTGGAGACAGCTACAAAATACGCCGATTAATTATTCTAAAACTTTCATTAAACCTCGTTTGAGATCATTGTCACGGACAGTCGGCAAAGGTATCATATGTTTTATTAAAATACATGATAAACGAGGTAGATGAATGAGAGAGAAATTGAATCGCTTTATGGCAGGGCGGTACGGCAATGACCAGTTCAACCGGTTTTTATCCATGACGGCACTGGTGCTCCTCGTCCTGTCATTCTTCATTTTCAGAGGTATCCTGTATTTACTGGGATTAGTGGTGCTGCTGTATTCCATTTACCGGACATTGTCCCGGGATATTTACAGACGCAGCGCCGAAAATGAGCGGTTCCTGAATCGGACGGAGAGCATCAGACGAGCCTTTCGTGTGAGCAAGAGCCGTCACGAACAGCGCCACGTATACAGCTTTTTCAAGTGTCCGAGCTGTCGGCAGGACGTGCGCGTCCCGAAGGGCAAGGGTCGTATCTGTATCACCTGTCCGAAATGCCGGCATGAATTCATCAAGACCACCTGAACGGGGACGTTATGTTTGGATATATCGTAGCTAATCAGGAAGAATTAAAACTGAAAGATATCAAGCGGTACCGCAGTTTTTACTGCGGACTTTGCCGCGTCCTGAAAAAGAAATTCGGGATGAAGGGGCAGCTGACACTGTCCTATGATATGACATTTCTGGTCATGCTGCTGACGGCTCTTTATGAGGTGCCGGCGCAGTTTGAAAAGCGCCACTGCGTGATGCATCCCGTGGAGAAGCACGAGATGCGGTTCAATGAGATCTCGGAATACGCGGCGGACATGGAAATCCTGCTGGCCTATTATAAGGGCCGGGATGACTGGATGGATGAGAAGAGCCTGAAAGGTCGCGCGCTGGAAAAGGCGCTGACTAAGCAGGCCCGTCTGGTCCATGAAAAATGGCCTCGCCAGAGTGCCGCCATTGCCGACTACATCCGCCGGCTGGACAAGGCTGAAAAGAGCGGAGAGAGCGATCTTGATAAGGTGGCGGGCTATACAGGGATGATGATGGGTGAGCTTTTCTGCTATCGTGAGGATGAATGGGCTTCCGAAATGAAGCGCATGGGCTTCTTCATGGGCAAATTCATTTATCTTATGGATGCCTATGAGGATCTGGAAAAGGATCGGAAGAAACACAATTACAATCCCTGGGAGAGTTACAGCGACCGGCCGGATTTTGATGCGCTGGTGGAAAATACCCTGACCATGATGCTGGCAGATGCCGCCAGAGCCTTTGAAATCCTGCCCATTGTTCAGGATGTTGATATTCTGCGCAACATTCTCTACTCCGGCGTGTGGACCCGATATGGTATGATCAAACAAAAGAGGGAACAAAAAGGAGGACAGCATGATCGCTGATCCGTTTAAGATACTGGGCGTCTCCGAAAATGCCGGAGAGGCCGAACTCAAAAAGGCTTACCGCGACCTGAGCAAGAAATATCACCCCGATGCCAATCCCCAGGATCCGGCAGCGGCGGAAGAAAAGTTCAAGCAGGTTCAGGAAGCCTATCATCAGATTATGACCGCCCGGGAGAAGGGGACCAGTGCCTATGGTCAGGCACAGAGCAATCCCTATGGCAATTCTTACGGCAATTCCTACGGCGGTTATCAGCAGAGCGGCTACGATCAGGGCGACGGCTACGGGAATTTCAGCGGCGGCTATTACGGCGGCTGGGGGGAATTTTTCAATCAGTGGCAGCGGTACTCTGAACAGCAGCGGGCTCAGCAGACGGCCGGCGAGACCAATGAAATGCAGGCCGCCCGCAATTATATCAATAACGGGTATTATCAGGAGGCACTCAATGCTCTGAGCGGCACAGCCGAAGGCAGCCGAAACGCCCGCTGGTATTATTACCACGCGGTGGCCAATTCAGGTCTGGGCAACAACATCGGGGCCATGGAGGATGCCAAGAAGGCCTGCGACATGGATCCGGGCAACGGCGAATACGCTCAGCTTCTGCAGCAGCTGCAAAGCGGCGGTCGCTGGTATCAGCAGCAGGGCCAGGGTTACGGCGGTGCCGGCGGCGCCAGCATGAATTCCGCTGCCGGTATGTGTCTGACCTGTTGCGCCGCCAACATCTTATGCAATTGTTGCGGACGAGGCGTGTTGTTCTGGTAAAAACCATTTTCGAAAATAATACTCTGAGGGGGTCGGAGCATGCAGATTCATCAGTCAGCAGAGGATTATCTTGAACAGATCCTGATGCTGCAAAAGGCCAACGGAGCCGTGCGCTCCATTGATATCGCGGTCAGTCTGGGGTATTCAAAGCCCAGCATCAGTATCGCCATGAAGCGTCTGAAGGAGGACGGCTATGTGGTCATGGACAAGAACAACCTGATTTCCCTGACCGACAAGGGTCGCCGCATTGCGGAGCGGATCTATTTCAGACATGAAACCTTGAAATCCTTCCTGGAGGGCCTGGGGGTCAGCCCCGAAACAGCCGACCGGGATGCCTGCCGCATCGAGCATCACATGAGCGACGAAAGCTTTGAAAAGCTGCGCGATTATTTAGAAAATGTGATGTCCGGCAAGGCCTGACCATTTTCTTAAAAGAACACAGTCCCGCCGCGTGCGAAAATGCCGCCGGCGGGCATATTTTTGCCTCAAAAATCCAATTTCTTTTCGTTCAGCCGTTCTCTTGAATCACAGGAGGGCGGCTTTTATAATAGCCTCATCTTTCAAAGAATCGTTCGATTCTTCATTTCCGGAAAAAGAGAATTGACTAAGGGCAATTTCCGGCGACCTGAGCACGTACCGAGACGGGAGGACTCTATGGACGACGGAAATATGTTGATCGCTGCCATGGGCACATGGACAGCTGTTTTTTGCGACCTCGAAAATGGGAAGATACCCAATAGTCTGATCATTTTCATGGCCGCCGCGTCCCTTTTGCGGGGTGTGCGGGGGCCGCTGGCGATCCTTTTGGTGTGCCTTGTTCTGTGGCCGCTGTTTCGGCTGAGACTTGCGGGGGCGGGGGACATTAAGCTCATGGCGGTGCTGGCCGGTCTTCTGGGGCTTGTGCCGGCGGGGCGAGTCGGGGTCGCGGCGCTTTTCATCGGTGGCCTTTTGGGGCTTGCTTTGCTCATGACAGAAGGGGGCTGCGCGCAGTTTCTGAAGCTGGGGCGCTTTGCCCGGCTGTGCCTCATGACCCGGACTGCGGGCCATTATGATAAAACCGGAGCCCGGCAGCTCCCCATGAGTCTGCCGATTTTTATGGGTGTTTTGCTTGTGACCGGAGGTGTGATATGAAACGGAGAAAAATGGTGCTGGCCTGCACCGATACTCTTTATGCGGGCCGGTTTTTACAGTATATGCAGGAAAATGAGAGCAGTGTGCCCTGGGAGTGGGTGGTCTTTTCCGAGGAAATGGCGCTGCGGCGGTTCGCCTCGGCTCATGAGATGGATGTGCTCTTGATGGAGGATGACCTGGCGGGGCGGCTTTTGCGGGAGCGGGCTAATGAGGTGATCTGGGAAAAGGCCGCTTTGAAAATGCTGCTGACGGAGCACGCGGGGAATCTTCACGGCGCCGGCTGGCAGAGCATCAGCCGCTATCAGAGTATGCCGGCCCTCAGGCGGAAGCTCCTGAAAACCTACGCCCGCCTGGTACCGGAACGGGGCGGCGGAGGCACTGACAAAGGGGATATGCTCTTTGTCGGACTTTATGCCCCGGGAAATGGGGGAGCTCTGACGGAACTTGGTCTTGCGCTGGCTCGGGCTCTGGCGGAGCGGAAACGGGTGCTTTATCTGTGCACCGCCGCCTATGCCGGTTTTGAGCAGCGGTTTGACTGCCGTTATGAGCGGGATCTTTCAGACCTTCTGGTGGATCTTCTGGAAAATCACAACGGGTTGCCGGAACGGCTGGCGGCATTGGTGCACCGCGTGGGTCCGGTGGATTATCTGCCGCCCATGCGCTGCTTTGAGGATGTGTGGGAAACGCCTTCTGGGGTGTGGGAGGAACTTCTGGCTCTCATTCGGGATCAGACTACCTATGAAGTGCTGGTGTGGGATTTTGGTCAGGGGGTCCGCGGCCTTAAAGATCTTCTGATGCTGTGCGATAAGGTGGTGGTGCCGGTGGGGAGCACGCCTCATGAAGAGGCGGCCTGGCGAACTTTTGCCGGAGATCGGCGGATGGGACGTCTTCTGGAGGAGGAGCGACTTTTTAGGGTCAAAGCGCCGTTGCCGGATGAGGCCGGGGAAGCGCGGCTCTCCCGGGTCTGTGAGGAGACGGTGCGCCTGAGCCTTCTGCCGGCTTTGTGCCCCGAGAGGCGTGGAATTTTATGAGGGGCGGTTCGCTTTCTGATATGGAGAAATATCGGGGAGGGTCAGGTTTCGATACGGAGAAATGCCCGCCCGGAGTTCCGTCTGACAGGGCAGGGGCATGTCGGGGAGCTGTCGCCGGAGAGGGTGATGATGGTCTGTCCGACATGTTTGATGGGCTTCTGACCGCTCTCACTGACGCGATTCGGGGGCGGGATGATCTGAGTGACCGGGATATCCGGGCCCTCGCCGATGACCTGATCCGGGAGCGGACGGAGGTCGGCACCCTCAGCATCAGGGAAAAGCGTTATCTGTCTTCACGCCTGTTTCACAGCGTCCGGGGGCTCGGGGTGATCCAGGCCCTTATCGATGATGACGAGGTGTCGGAAATTATGGTGAATGGGTGCCGGGATGTGTTTGTGGAAAGACGCGGTATCATTTCCAAAGAAAAGGAAGCGTTTGCCTCGAAAGAGGAGCTGGAGGATGTGATCCGTCGGATCGCGGGGCGCTGCAATCGGGTCATCAATGAAAGCCGTCCCATCGTGGATGCCCGTCTGGAAAATGGCAGTCGTGTCAATGCGGTGTTGCCGCCTATTGCCCCGGACGGGCCCATTCTCACCATTCGCCGGTTTCGGGATCAGCCCATCGATATGACTCAGCTGGTGAGGGGCGGGAGTCTCACCCGGGAAGCGGCGGAGGATCTTGGCCGCTTTGTGCAATGCGGGTATTCCATTATGGTCAGCGGCGGCACCTCTGCGGGGAAGACCACATTTCTGAATGCCCTGTCCGGTTTTGTTGGGGCCCAGGAGCGGGTCATCACCATTGAAGATAACGCGGAGCTCAGACTTCAGGGGATTGATAATCTGGTGCGGCTGGAGGCTCGCCCCCCGAATATGGAAGGGAGCCCGGTCATCAGCATCCGGGATCTCATCCGCACGTCCCTTCGGATGAGGCCTGATCGTATCATCGTGGGCGAGGTGAGGGATGAGGCGGCAGCGGAGCTGTTACAGGCCCTGAATACCGGGCACAGCGGGTCCATTTCCACCATACATGCCAACAGTGCGGTGGATACCCTGTCTCGTTTGGAAACCCTGACCCTTCTGGGCCAACCCATGCCCCTCGTAGCGGTGCGGCGTCAGATTGCCTCGGCCATCGACCTTATTGTGTATCTTGAGCGACTCTCGGATCGGTCCCGGCGGGTCATGCAAATCTCGGAGGTGCTGGGCATGGGAGAGGAGGACATCCTCATCCATGATCTGTATCGCCGGGAGCCGGGACTTGGCGGACAACTGGTGAAAGTCGATGAGCTGAAAAGGCGGGATAAGTTAAGGAGGTTCGGGTATGAGGCATAATGTGTTGGATTGCACGCTATTGTCATCAGAAAGGTGCTCAAAAAAGTCATCAGCAAATGACCTGGTGAAGGCACGGACACGCGCGTCGGAAGGGGAGAAGTCATTGATTGCTTCGGGAATGCGGATGACAGATGCCGGGAAAGGTGTGCCGAAAAAGCACCGTATACGTTCAGATAAGGGCAGAGGGATGACCGAGATATGCACGGAGATGCCGGATTACCGGCAAAGCCCCCTCGCGCGCCCCACGGCGATCCGACTGGGCGCGGAATGGCTGGCTCTGGCGGCTGTTATCGATCTGTTGTTTTATCGGAGTCTGTGGCTCTATCCCGTGCTGTGTGCCTTTCTGCCATTTTGGGTCCGAAGCCGTCACCGACAGCTGGATGAGAAACGTCGGCAAAGACTCGGCTATGATTTCCGTGAGGCCCTCGACAGTCTGGCTATGGCCATGAAGGCCGGTTATTCCGTCGAAAATGCCTTTGCCGAGACGGAGCGCAACCTGCAATCTCTTCTCGGAGAAGCGGACCTCACCCGGGAGTTTCGTCATATGAATGCCCGGATCCGCCTGAACGAGGCGCCGGATGTGTTGATGGCGGATCTGGCCATGCGCAGCGGTGTGGAAGACATCCGGGATTTTGCTTCCGTTTTCACGGCAGGTCGTCGCATCGGGGGCTCCATGACAACCGTGATCGGCTCAACGGCAGCGGTCCTGCAGGGTCGGATCGAAGTGAACCGGGAAATCGAAAGCGCTCTCGCGGCCAAAAAGCTGGAGCAGAAGATCATGGCGGTGATGCCCGCCTTTATCCTGGTTTACATGCAGATCACCTCGCCGGGCTTTTTTGATGTGATGTACGAGACGGCCCTGGGCCGGATCCTGATGACCGTGTGCCTGGTGGTGTATGGCCTGGCCATCTACATCGGCGCCAGGATTGTGGCTATTGATATTTGAATCGCAGCAAAAAAAGGGTAAAGTCGACACGTGATTAAGCCGCTGCAGTTCTGACACAGGACGGTGAAAGAGAAACAGATCATCAGGAAAACGGGGCGAAGAGTGGAAACAGATGATCAGGAAACCGGGATGATGAATGGAAAACTGGATGATGGATCATAATCGCATGAGAAAGAATAATGATATATTGAACGGCGCACGAAAAATCAGAAAAGAGCGGAAAATTACGCTTCCGGACATAATGGACAACCCCCGTCTGCGCAAGAGCCTGCTGATCGTGGCGGTTTTTGCGGGCCTTGGTCTTCTGGTGATGGTGAAGACTTATCTCGAGGATACCGCCCGGCAGGGTTATCTTGTGCGGGAGGGTTACGGCGGTCAGGCCTATGAATCCTATCTCACCGTCGAAAATGACACGGGCACGGAGGAGGTGCTGGTGCGGGTGGAGCCCCGGCGCTATACGGCCGAGGAGATGGAGCATTTTCTAAATGAGGCAGAAACGGGCCTTGAAGCGCTGGTGATGGCGGCCAATAGCCCCGATGTCGTCGCCAATACCCCCGATGCCACCGCTGCTGCTCAGCAGGAGAACACCCGCCACACCGCATCCGACGACACGGCCGCTTATGAAAATAGGGCTGCCGACGACGGGGCAATTTCGCTTACCCACGTTGACCGGGATCTGACACTGCCGACCCGTTTTCCGGATAAACCGGTGAAGATCACCTGGCTGTCCCGGAATCCTCAGGCCATGGATTATGAAGGTCATCTGACGGATCGGATTCCGGAGGATGGACAGGATGTGGTGCTGGAGGCGTCGTTGGTGTGCCAGGATGAAAGCCGGGAGGCGACCCTTGAGATACGGGTGTATCCCAAAAAAGTGCCGGAGGAAGAGGCTCTACAGAAGGCGGTGAATGACTGGGTGGACAGCGCCGATCCCACTGTGGATAAGCTTACTTTGCCGGAGGCCATTGGTGGACAGAAAGTGCGCTGGTCCTCCGGGGCGGATAAAGGGGGCACGGCCCTTATTCTGATGGGCATCGCGGTGGCCATTTTGCTGGCGTATCGGGTGAAGCAGAAGGAAGATGAGGCGGCCCGGCAGCGGCGGAAAGCCATGGAACGGGATTATCCGGCCATTGTAAGCAAGCTGGTGCTTTTGATGAGTGCCGGTCTTTCCATGCGCGGGGCATTTTATAAAATGGCGCAGGATTACGAAGTGGAGAAGCAGCAAAGGCGGAGCGAACGGCCCGGCTATGAGCTGATCGTGACCATGTGCCGGGAGATGGACCGGGGGTTGCCGGAGTGTGAAGCCTATCGGCTTCTGGGTGGCCGGGATGCGCCGGTCATCTACCGGACATTTTCGGTGCTGCTTATTCAGAACCTGCGCATGGGTACCCGGGACCTTATGGATATTCTGGAACGGGAGGCGGTGAATGCCTTCGAGGCCCGGAAGAGTGCGGCGAAGGTGAAAGGGGAGGAAGCATCGTCAAAGCTTCTCATTCCCATGGTGATGATGCTGGGAATCGTGTTTGTGATGGTGATGGTGCCGGCCTTTATCTCGATGAACGGTTAGAGGCTATGCAGAGGCTGATTTTGCCGTATAATGACAGCAGTGAAAGGAGTCGAGATTATGACAAAGCGACACATTATTCTGGCATCAGCTTCACCGCGTCGCCGGGAACTGATGCTGCAGATCGGTATGCATTTTGATATTGCCACTTCAGATAAGGAAGAGGAACTTGATGAAACAGATCCGGAGAAGGTCTGCCTGCTGCAGGCTTCCGTTAAGGCTGCGGATGTGGCCGCCCGGATGAAAGAAACCTATCCCGGGGAAAAACTTCTGGTGATCGGGGCCGACACGGTGGTGGCGGCCGGGGGTCAGATCCTGGGCAAGCCCGGTGATAAAGAAAAAGCCCGGACAATGCTCGAAAGCCTGTCCGGGAAGGTGCATCAGGTGTATACAGGGGTCTGTGTGATTCGGGTGCCGGAAATGACACAGCATTCATTTGCGGAATGTACCGACGTGGCGGTGAGTGATTTGAGCGCAGAGGCCATTGAGGATTATCTGGCCACAGGCGAGCCCTTTGATAAGGCCGGCGCCTATGGCATCCAAGGCTATTTTGCCCGTTACATCACCCGCATCTCCGGCGATTACAACAATGTGGTGGGGCTGCCGGTGGGCCGCCTTTACCGGGAGTGTCTGGCCGACGACTGAAAGCATGATTCCTGCGCCGTCTTTGTCCGTGTTATGAGTGGTTGCTTAACCGACGCCACTTGCCGGTGCGATACTCAAGCCCGGAAATGAGGGCATTGAGGAACCAGCCGACGGGTTCTGAGAACACGATGGCAGCAATGCCGACGATGGGGCCGAAGGTGAAGGTGATGACAATGCGTACCGCCAGATTCACCAGGTTGGCAACCGTGAACATGGTCATGTCGCCGCTGCCTCTGAGAACGCCGTCGAAGGCCATTTTCACACCGATGATAAAGAAGAAGAAACCGATCATCATAAGATAATAGGTTGAGGTTTCGAAGGCCACAGCGGAAGCGGCCGGATCCAGGAAGAGCTTTGTCAGTGGGACCCGAAGACCGGTGCACATGGCGATCCATAAAAGCGCAAATCCGCCGTCGATAATGAGGGCAGCGCGCAGACCCTGCGGAATACGTTCCGGCTTGTTGGCCCCCAGATTCTGGGCAGTGTAGGCCGACATGGCGTTGCTGATCTGGGCCATGGGCACGATGCAGACCTGCTCGATCCGATAGGCGGCGGAGAAACCGGCCAGAACTTCGGAGCCCATACTGTTGACCACCACCTGGACGATCAGCATGCCCACGGAAATGGTGCTCTGCTGCAGGATCGAAGGCAGGGCGATGCGCATCATGGCGCTGAATTCCTTTGCGTCATAAAGCGGTGTCTTTTCGGGACACAACTCATTCATGATGCGGATGAGGTAAATGAAGGACAGCACAGCGGATAGCCCCTGGGCGATCAGGGTGGCCAGGGCCACACCGGTGACCCCAAGGTTAAACCGGGTCACCAGGATGATATCCAGCACAATGTTAAACAGAGATGAGAAAATCAGGAAGTAAAGCGGAATCCGTGATTTCCCCAGGGCGTTGAACATCGCGGCGATGACATTGTACATAAAGAGGAAGGGCAGACTCAGAAAATAGATCTGCAGATATTCCATGACCATGTCGAGAATGTCCGCCGGGGTTTTAAGCAGTACCATCAGTGGCCGGCCGAAGACAAAGCTTACGGCAGCCAGAAGAATACTGAAGATGAGGAAGGTGATGAAGGCAGTGGAGAAGGCCGTCTTCATGCTCTTCATATCATTTTCGCCAAAGTGACGGCTCACAATAACCGACGAGCCTACACCCGCGCCGACGGCAACGGAAATGTAGATAAAGGCCAACGCGGCACAGTCGCCCACGGCAGCCAGAGCGCCTTCGCTGACATAACGGCCCACGATGGCGGAGTCGGCGATGTTGTAGATTTGCTGAAAGATGTTGCCGATGATCATCGGCATGGCAAAAACAAAAAGTGCCTTTAAAGGCTTATCTGTCATCAGATAATCATTGCGTGCCATAAGGTGTTCCCCCTGCATATTATCCCTTCGGCATCTCGGCGATGGCCGTTCGTCAAATGCCAATTTCCATATCGGTATGGATTGTCATCTGGCTCATCAGACGTAGGAGGAAAGACCCCACCGATTGGCATTCTTTCAGTACCCCCCGATTCTGCGTTATGCCATCAGGATAAAAAATATAGCGTGCAGTCCTGGATGGGAGCTGCACGCCTTAACTTTAACATATTGAGCAAATAATTCAATATATCGAGATTATTGTTCAGGCAATTCGAATTCCTGCGTCTTAACCTGGAAGCGCTGTGAGTGCATCCGGTCTTCCTCGATAAAGTCCTCAACATAGTTGATGAACTCCTGGACAAGGGAGCTGATGGGATGAGATTTCTGCCACACCAGACAATATTCCAGAATCTTGGGGGAGTCGACGATCATTTTCGACACCACCATTTCATTGGGGGTATAAGTAGTCTGCGGGAAGATACCGATACCGGCGTTCTGCTCGGCCAGCGCCACTACGTCCACGTAGCTGGACATTTCACACAGAATGGTGGGATCCTGTCCGGCGATATCCCGAAACCACTGACGGATCTCCTCAACCCGGGATTCCCGGCGCGGTGTGATCAGCGGTTCGTCTTTCAGATCCATCAGAGAAATGCTGTCGCCTTCACGCTGGGCCAGCGGATGGTTCTTCGGAATGATGGCCACCCAGGGTTCCTTATCAACCGCGATGGCATTGAGATGCTCGTGATCATAGGGCTTGGCAATGATGGCCAGGTCAGCCAGACCCCGGTGAAGATGATCCAGTACATCATCGGAGCTACCGTTCCAGATTTCAAAGCGGACCATGGGGAATTCCTCACGGAATCCGGTGATCCAGCGGGCAGCCAGATAAGGCGGTCGGCCTTCTACGATACCCAGGCAGATTTTGCCTGTCAGATTGTTGTTCATATACGCCAGATCCCGGCGTGTCTTGTCTGCCAGCTCCAGCATCTGGTTGGCGCGTGTATAGAAAAATGACCCGGCTTCTGTCAGGGTCAGATGACGTTTGCCGCGGATAAATAACTGAACGCCCAGATCTTCTTCGAGAAGCTTGATCTGATTGCTCAGAGGCGGCTGACTCATGTTGAGTTTTTCAGCGGCTCGAGTGAAATTCAGTTCCTGGGCCACTGTGATAAAGTACCGCAAAACGCGAAAATCCATAAGCGTTCCTCCTAACAAGGGTATTTTATTTATTTGATATAGAGTTGGCAATATCAAATTAAAAAGAAATAGGTACTTTTTTTAAAAAAAACGATATGATTAAGAAAAAATGTAAAGAAAATGAGGAAAACCACTATGGAAATGACCACTTTGTGCTATCTGGAGAAAGACAACGCCTATCTGATGCTGCATCGCATTTCCAAGAAAAATGACCTGAACAAAGGCAAATGGATCGGTGTCGGCGGCCATTTTGAAGGGGAGGAAAGCCCTGAAGAGTGCCTGATTCGGGAGGTCTTTGAGGAAACGGGCCTGACGTTAACCCGCTGGAAACCCAGAGGTCTCGTAACCTTCATTTCCGGTCGCGGGGCATCGGAATACATGTTCCTGTTTACCGCTGACGGTTTCACAGGCGAGCTGACTGAGTGCAACGAGGGGGTGCTTGAGTGGGTGCCGAAGGATAAGGTAACGGAGCTGGAGCTCTGGCCCGGGGATCGGGTCTTCTTAAAGCTGCTGGGGGAGCGGGAGGACTTTTTCCTGCTGAAGCTTATTTATGATGAAAATGATGCGCTGACCGGCGCTGTTCTGGACGGACAAATCATTGATCCTGTGGTATCATAGTGAATGGAAAAAAGCCCATCCCGCGGATGAAGCTTTATGGATACCGACTGCATGAGCGCAGCGGTCTTGTGATTTTTACGGTACAAAACGGAGACACACATATGGATATTTACGACATGCTTCAGGCAATGAAAAAGAAAGCCCTTCGGGAGCCGGAGGCCATGGCCGCCATCCTGGCCACAAAGCAGGATGCTCAGCCCATTGCCGCTTTCTGTACACTGGCCCGGGAATGGGGTCATCCTCTTTATGAAATGGATCTGATCTCTTACGGCGAGGATGCTTATGCCGCCATGCGCCGCAGCACCAACGGCGGCGGTGAGAATTCACCGGCTCTGCCCTGCGAAGAGGATTACTACGAATTGTTTATTGCTGAACTTGAAAATGCCGCCCGTTGATACGGGCGGCATTTTCCGATGATTCGTTTCAGTTACAAAAATTTTTCAATCTGACAAAATGTTTATATTTTATATTTAAATCAGACAATTATAAAATAAGTTAAAAATTAATTGAAAAAGGTGTTGACATATGAATATGTGTGAGATATTATAATGACATCAAGAAACACAAGTCACTCACGAAAACGAACCTCATACATGAAGGGTTCTTCAAATAAATTCTCTGATCACAAAGGGAACGAAACGGAGGACAGTCCAATGGCTCGTTAAGTTACACCCCAAACTTGCATCGTTGACAAGCATTTATGGAGGATCGGTCCAATGGCTTGAATAACTATTAACCCAACCCATTAAGCGAAAGAGAGGTTATACAGTGAAACTTCTGGAAATTCATTAAGAGGGCTATTCGGTGTAAAGAAATCGGATAGCCCTCCTTCTTTGTTTTAAAATGGATTTTTTTGAAAACATCTTTCAGAGTTGTCTTTTTTCCAAAAGAAGATTCTGAAAGGTGTTTTTTCTTATGCTATAATAGGCCTATTATGGGAAAGTGAAGAGGATTGATTATGATCAGACAGGCAACACTGGCCGATCTTGATGCGGTCACGGCACTTGAGGCCGCCTGCTTCCCTGCGGCTGAAGCCGCAACACGGGAAAGCATGGAGGACAGACTGAAGGCTTACCGTCATTGTTTTTGGGTTGATGATGATAACGGCCATATCCGGGCCTTTATCAATGGCATGACCACCGACGAGGAAATTCTGTCGGATGATATGTACGAGCCCAATGATAAGTATCGTGAGGACGGCGCCTATTTGATGATTTTCGGTGTGGACACCCATCCGGATGAACGGCTGAAGGGTCTGGCTTCCGGAGTGATGTATCAGGTGATCGCCGATTGCCGCGCTGCCGGCCGAAAGGGCATCAAACTGACCTGCAAGGAAGAAAAGATCCCCTTCTATCAGCGCTTTGGTTTTGAAATGGAGGGCGTCTCCGAATCGACTCACGGTGGTGCCGTTTGGTACGCCATGCAGCTGAAGCTCTGATATCAAGTGTCACAATCTTATGCGGAGAATAAAAAAATGAAAACAGCTGAAACAAAAAATGGCCTGATCGAAGGCCTTGAATTAGACGGTTATACCTTATATAAAGGCATTCCCTATGCAGAACCGCCGGTGGGCGATCTGCGATTCAAGCCGCCCGTTCCCTTTGGTCCCTGGGAAGGCATCCTTGAGGCTTTTGAATGGGGCAATATGTGCCTTCAGGCCACACCGGCCCCGGGCAGCTTCAGAGAACATGAATGGGCCGGCGACAATGCCGAATATGCCTACATGGATGAGGATTGCCTCTATCTGAATATCTGGTCACCGGCCAAAAAACCGGATGATAAACTGCCGGTGGCGGTCTGGATCCATGGTGGCAGTTTCAACCACGGCTTCGGTCATTCCGTGGCCTTTGACGGAGCCGCCATGGCAAAGCGCGGCGTCATCCTGGTGACCATCAATTACCGCCTCGGTGTCTTTGGCTTCCTGGCTCATAAGGAACTGGCAGCTGAATCCGAGCGAGGTATTTCCGGTAATTACGGTCTTCTGGATCAGATCGAAGCCCTGAAATGGGTCCGTGATAATATCGCAGCCTTTGGCGGCGATCCTTCTCGCATCACCATTTTCGGCCAGTCCGCCGGTGCCCTGAGCGGTCAGCTTCTGGTGTCATCACCGGAAACCGAGGATATGATCGCCGGTGCCATTTTCCAGAGCGGAGCCGGTTATCGCTCCTTCGGTAAGGATCTGCCCACAACAGAAAAAGCTGAGGAAATGGGGGCTTACTACCTGGAAAAAGCCGGCGTGTCTTCCATTGAAGAGCTGCGGGCGCTTCCCGGTGAAAAACTGCTGGAGGCTCAGTTGGCCTGTCAGGAAGGGCTGCCGCTGGGGGTCTTCTTCGGTCCCTATGTGGACGGCGTGATTGTGCCGTATAAACCGGATCGTGCCCTTGAACTTGGTAAGGTGAAAGCCATCCCCTATATGATCGGGGCCACCTTAAATGATATGGGTGAAGCAGAAGCACCTGAAGGTGAGCGTGGTATGCTGTACAACGGTTCCCTCAACATGGCGGGCCTTATCCGGTTCTTTGGCCGTGGCTTTGTCTATGTGTATGACTTTGCCCGTCAGCTGCCCGGCGATGAGTCTGGCGCCTTCCACTCATCAGAACTTTGGTACATGTTCGGTACCCAGGATAAATGCTGGCGTCCCTTCACTGAGGCCGATAAAGCCCTCAGTGAGAAAATGCTGGATCTCTGGACCACCTTCATGAAAACCGGCGAGCCCGAAGGCAAAGACTGGCCGGTCTTCCGGGGCAATCCGGGCGAGATCAAGGTGTTTGATGTTGAGTAACATAATAGAAAACGGAGACAGATTATGACATTTACATATCCTGCCATTTTTACAAAAACAGATAAAGGCTATACCGGTTATTTCCCGGATCTTGAAGGCATTGAAGTCTTCGGGGAAACCATGGAACTGGCCATTCGCGAGGCCCGGGATGAGGCCTTCAACTGGATCACAGTGGAACTGGAAGAAGACGATCCCGAAATGCCCACCATCACCGATATCAGCGATATGAAGCTCGAGCCGAACCAGGAGGCCCGGGAAATCGAAGTGCATTATCGCTTCTTTGAAGGATGGGATGAGTAAGCTCATTATTCACTTTACGGCAACGTAAATATATGGTAAGTTTTTTCGGTGATTGTTGATGATTAAAACGATAGCAAGTCTGCCACTGCTTCAAAGACACAGCATCTTAAGCGACGGGCAAGCGATCGCTTAACACCGACAATCCGCCACAATATGTCAAAGCAGAGTAGAACCGGTGCGTCAAGTGCCTTAGGTACGGGGAGTTGACCTTTGGACGAAGGATCTTGAAGATCCGCGGTGCCGGAACGCGCCCGCTGCTAGTATAAAGAAGAAAAGCCTCCTTGGCGCATCTTCCTTATGATAGTAAAGGGAAACTGCGAAAGGAGGATTTTTTTATGAAAACAAAAAGACTAGTGATGAATGCCATGCTGATCGCCATGTGTGCGGTTCTGGGTTATGTGGCCATTGACCTCACCACCATCAAGCTGACATTCGAAAGCGTCCCCGTACTCATTGCCGCCCTTCTCTTCGGGCCGGTAGACGGTCTGGCCGTCGGTGCTCTGGGCACCTTCATTTACCAGATGCTCCGTTACGGCTTCTCAGCCACAACATTCCTGTGGATCCTGCCCCATGCCCTCTTCGGTCTGGTCGTCGGTATCTACGCCAAAAAAAGTGGTTTCAAACTTGGCCGCATGGAAACAGCCATCCTCATCCTGTTAAGCGAACTCATGATCACCGTCCTCAACTCCGGTGTCATCTACGCTGACAGCAAAATCTATGGCTACTACTTCGAAGGCATCGTCCTCGGATCCCTCCTTGTACGCCTCATCAGCTGCGTCGCGAAATCCATCATCTTCGCCCTCGTAGTCCCCATGCTCGTCAACATCCTGAAGAAAACCTTCGGCCAGGAACTCCGCGACGCGAAGGCCTGAAGCCGATGCAAAACATATAGAACCAAAAGACAAACCCCGGAAGTGTGCTTAGTGCCACATCCGGGATTTTGATTTTTTTGATAGAATTTCAGACTATGCATCATCTTACAGGGGAATATACTTGGCGATTGGTCGGCCCATGTTTGCGCAGGCACACTTCGCCAAAGGAGCCTGAAGACCGCAGGGCTGAAGGGGACGACGCGCGTGCCGAGCATCATGGGCCGGACAAGCGCCTCACAGCCCCATTTTCGCATCCCCACACCCCAAAGGAGCCTGAAGACCGCAGGGCTGAAGGGGACGACGCGCGTGCCGAGCACCATGGGACGGACAAGCGCCCTCTATCCTTATACTCTGTTGAATCAGTAATCCTCCAACAACTCCAGCAGCCGCTCCTCGCTGGTGATCACACCGCCCTCAAACCCAAGCGCCACAGCCGCTTCGACATTTTCGGGCTTATCATCGAAAAACATACACTCTTTCGGATCCAGATCATACTTCTGCAGCAATGTCTCATAAATCCGGGGCTCCGGCTTCATCGTGTGAACCTCATAAGAAATTACGGCCCCGTCAACAAGATCAAGGAAATGAGCCTGTGCCGCATGCGTGTTGAATAAAAACTCCGAATAATTAGACAGGAGATAAACATCATACCCCTTCGCCTTCAGCTCACGGATCCTGGCTTCAACCCGGGGGCGAGGCACCGGCATTCGCTCCGGTTTACCCAGCACATAATCGAGGGCATCGGCATACTGCGGATACATCAGCTTCAGATCCTTCCGGACATCCTCAAAAGAAAGGAATCCTAAGTCCAGCATAGACCAGCAGGGGCTGCGGAGGACGAAACGGTCAAAAATCTCACACTCATCCTTCGGCATGCCGAACTCCGCCAGCATCTGAGACCAGGTATAGTCCAGCAGCACACCGCCCACATCGAACACCAGATGACGGATCATAATAACTTAGCCTCCTCAATATTGCTTTCCGACGCGATATAGATCGGTCGTTTCTTCGTTTCGAGATAAGTCTTGGCCAGATAGCGGCCGATAATGCCCATGCAGAAAAGCTGAATCCCACCGATGAAAATGATAACGCACATGGTGGACGCCCAGCCGGCCACGGGATCGCCGAAGATCAGACGGCGGACAACGATAAAGATGATGAAAATGAAAGACACCACCGTCATCACGATGCCGAACCAGGACGCCATATTCAAAGGCACCTGAGAGAAGTTGATGATGCCGTCCAGTGCATACTTGAAAAGCTTCCAGAAACTCCATTTCGTTTCACCGGCAGCCCGCTCCACATTTTCGTAAGGCAGCCAGTAGGTGCGGAAACCGATCCAGCCCATGATACCCTTGGAGAACCGGTTGTATTCCGTCATGCCGAGGATGGCCTCCACCATCTGACGTTTCATCAGACGGAAATCCCGGGCACCGTCACGGATGTCGGCATCGGAAATCTTGTTGATGAGCCGATAGAACTTCCGGGCAAACCAGCTGCGGATGGGCGGCTCGCCCTCCCGGGTGGTGCGGCAGGTGGCCACGGAATCATACTCCCCGGTGGCCAGGATCTCCAGCATCTGCGGAATCAGTGCCGGCGGATCCTGAAGATCGGCATCCATCACGGCCACATAGTCGCCGGAGGCATTGCGGAAGCCGGCATACATGGCCGCCTCCTTGCCGAAATTGCGGGAAAATGACAGGTATTTGACATGATCGTCTTTTTCGGCCAGCTCCTTCAGAATGGCCAGAGTTCGATCCGATGAGCCGTCATTCACAAAAAGCAGCTCATAATCGGCCTCCAGTCCGGAAAAGACGCGGGTGGCTTCTTCATAAAATAACGGCAGGACCTCCTGCTCGTTGTAACAAGGCACAATGGCGGTTAATTTCAAAATAATGGCCTCCATGTGATAACAGCGTCATGAAAATGGCGCTGATTTTTATAATCAAAAGTAATCGATAAACCTATATTATCGCAAAAAGTGCTCTTATTTCAACATGCATCGTGTCGGGTGTGGTACAATATATCCCAACCGGGAAGCCCGGCATTTTCGACACCCTTATCAGACATCGAAGGGGTCTTTGATGCGCTGTGGCAATCGGAGATTGGCGTTTTAGAACGCTCACCAACAGTGAAAACGGTCTTTTCAGAAAAAAGGAGATATAGATTATGTGTGGAATTGTCGGTTACACCGGAGGTCAGCAGGCCGCGCCGGTCTTGCTCAGCGGTCTGACCCGTCTGGAATATCGCGGATATGACTCCGCCGGCCTTGCCGTGCGCAACGGCGAAGCGGATACCGTTGTCGTGAAAGCCGAAGGTAAGCTGAAGAACCTGTCCGAAAAAGTGGACGGCGGTCATGCGCTGAAGGGTCTGTGCGGCATCGGCCATACCCGTTGGGCCACCCATGGGGCCGCCAACGAACGCAATGCGCATCCCCATGCCTCCGCCGATCACAATGTCATCGCTGTTCACAACGGTATCATCGAAAACTATGTCGAGATCAAGGAGAAACTGACGCATAAAGGCTATGAATTCTCATCAGATACCGACACAGAAGCGGTTGTTAACCTGATCGACTATTACTACAAAAAATACAAGGTTGGCCCCATCGACGCCATCGCCAAGACTCTGGTCCGTGTGCGCGGCTCCTATGCGCTGGCCATCATGTTCAAGGAATATCCGGGTGAAATTTACGTGGCTCGTAAGGACAGCCCCATGATTATCGGCACCACAGGGGATGAAACCTTTGTGGCTTCCGACGTCCCGGCTATCCTCAATTACACCCGTCAGGTTTATTACATCGGCAACCTGGAAATGGCACGTCTCACACCGGGTCATGCCGAATTCTACGACCTGAACGGCGATATCATCGAAAAGCCGCTGACAAAGATCGAGTGGAATGCCGAAGCTGCCGAGAAGCAGGGCTATGAGCATTTCATGATCAAGGAAATCCATGAACAGCCCAAGGCCATCGAGGACACTATGAAAGCCTATGTGAAAATGGGTGATGATGGCCTGTCAACGATTGATTTCTCCGAAGCCGGTCTGACCAAGGAGATCCTGGCCGATGTGAGCCAGATTCATATCGTGGCCTGCGGTTCCGCCAGCCACGTGGGTTATGTGGCGCAGTATGTGATCGAGGACCTGGCCCGCATTCCGGTTCGTGTGGAAATGGCTTCCGAATTCCGTTATCGCAAGCCGATCCTGGATCCGAAGGGTCTTGTCGTTGTCATCAGCCAGTCCGGCGAGACAGCCGATACACTGGAGGGTCTGCGTGAAGCCAAGGCTCAGGGTATCCGCACCGTGGCCATTGTCAATGTGAAGGGCAGTTCCATCGCCCGTGAAGCCGATCATGTGGTTTATACCTATGCCGGTCCGGAAATTGCCGTGGCCACCACAAAGGCCTATTCCTGCCAGCTGATCGCCTCTTACCTTCTGGCCATCACCTGTGCCGAAACAAAGGGCCGTCTGGATGCCGGGCAGGTGTCCGATCTGCTTATGGAAATGGGCACGATCCCCGGTAAGATCCAGACCATCCTGGAAGATAAAGAACGCGTCCAGCGTTTCGCCACCGGCTTTGCCGCAATGCATGATGCCTTCTTCATCGGCCGCAGCATCGACTATGCCATTTGTATGGAAGGCTCTCTTAAACTGAAGGAGGTCAGCTATATCCATTCCGAGGCCTATGCTGCCGGTGAATTGAAGCACGGCACCATTTCCCTGGTAGAAGAGGGGACACTGATGATCGGTGTGCTGACACAGAGCAATGTCTATGAGAAGACATTGTCCAACATGCAGGAAGTTAAGAGCCGCGGCGGTTTCCTGATGGGTCTGACCACTGCCGGCAATTACACTGTGGAGGATACGGCGGACGTTACATTCTATGTACCCAAGACAGATGAACACTTTGCCGCTTCACTGGCGGTTGTGCCGCTGCAGCTTTTGGGTTACTACAGCGCTGTGGCCAGAGGCGAAGACGTGGACAAGCCGCGTAACCTGGCAAAATCCGTTACGGTTGAGTAAAACGGGAGATGAGCTCACACCGAAAATCCGTGACAACCGAACGGATGACCCGGGACACAAGCATGAGTGTCCGCTTTACTAAACAAGCATAAAAAGAAGGGCTGAGGAGGATCCTCGGCCCTTTTTATCGTGGTGCGCCTTGCGGCACCCGTTTCTGATGATCTTATTTGTCTCCACTCAGTAAGATACCCAGCTGTGTGAGTTTTTCTCTGACCCGCACAAAGACGGCTTCGTCGGCAGCGGTCAGGGTGTGGAGATGGATGCCCTCTGTGAGCATAGATAAGGGACGGGCATCGGCAGACTCATTTTTTTGCATGAACTCATCGACATCATGGCGGCTGGACAGCTGGAGAGAAGCTGTGAGCTGACCGTAAATGGGGTGTTCCACAATGACATTTTCGATGGTGCAGCCCTCGTCCACGATGGCATAAAGCTCGTCATGCATGCCGGCAGCATCGTGGCAGCAGGCGATACGGGTGGTGGCCTTCACCGGCTCATTTTCGAGGATATAGCCACGGGGGGTGGCCAGAATGTTAAGGCCTGAAGCCCGCAGCAGGGCCACGTCGCCGACGATGATCTGGCGGCTCACCCCGCAGGAGGCGGCGAGGGATGATGCACTGATGGCATCGGGACTGTTGTTCAGAATGTCTGTGATCTGCTGACGTCTTTCCTGTGCTGTCATAGAGACCTCCGGTTGATAGAAACATACCGCACGGGGTGGGTATGGTAAGTGCATAAACAATTGTCAGGCCGGCGTATGACGCAGCCGTTTCGGTGAAAAAGCAAATACGCCGTGTATCAGAAGCGGGTGGTGAAAAAAACAAAGGCACAGGATAGCGTTGGCCATCCTGTGCTTTTTATCGTATACCCGATTGCGTGAAATGAAAAGAGGCAACCTCAGTTTGCCACGTACATCTGACGATAGGGTGTGCTGCTGTTGGGGGTGACGACGGTGAAGTCGGCGGCCAGGATCGTGTCGAGATCAAGATCAAACTGAGCGCAGTAATCGTTCAGATGAGCCCGCAGCTCGGCCTTGTCCTCATCGGTGGCGGGAGCGGTGCTGACCTGTTCCGGGAAAATGATGTTCCGGCAGTCGGAGCGCAGGAAGATCTTCCCGCCGTGCATCCCGGTGCAGGGGAAGTTTGAGACGCAGCGATCTTCCGGTGTGTCCAGGTTGAGGACGATGATGACACCGCCGGCCTGGTATTCGCCCAGGAAGCTGCCGGCCTTGCCGCCGATGACGAGCAGAGGCATTTTATCTTCGTAGGCCTTCATGTGAATGCCGGCCCGGTAGCCCGCATTGCCGCGGACGAAGATACGGCCGCCACGCATGGCATAACCGGCGGCATCGCCGATGCTGCCGTGGATGATGATGTCACCTTCGTTCATGGTGTCGCCCACCGCATCCTGTGCGTTGCCGTTGACAGTGACAGTACCGCCGTTCATGAAGGCCCCCAGGGCGTTGCCCGGGATCCCTTCGATGGTGATGTGACGGTCAGACATACCGGCGGCGATAAAGCGCTGACCGCAGCAATTTTCTATTGTACAGTCATCGTGGGTGTCGCGCAGAGCGTCGTTGATGCCCCGATGATCCAGATTTTTAGCATTGATGAGCATGATGCTGCACCTCCCGTATTTTCTTATTCACCCGCGTGGGCAATGCCCAGGATCTCCAGTTCTTTTTCTGTGAGGTCCACACCGCGGAGCATCAGGCGGTTGCCGCGCAGGGCTTCGATGGAGTTGATGCCCATGCCGCCCATGATTTCCTTGATTTCATGACGCCAGGCGGTCATCAGGTTCACAAGGCGGGTGCGGGCCACTTCCGGATCGAGACGCTTCACAAGGTCCGGACGCTGAGTGGCGATACCCCAGTTGCAAAGACCGGTCTGGCAGGTGCGGCACAGATGGCAGCCCATGGCCAGGAGCGGTGCTGTGGCCACATAGCAGGCATCGGCGCCCAGGGCGATGGCCTTGATGACGTCCGCTGCGTTGCGGATAGAACCGCCGACCACAAGGGAGACACGGCTGCGGATGCCTTCGTCGCGCAGACGCTTATCCACAGAGGCCAGAGCCAGCTCGATGGGGATACCCACCTGATTCCGGATGTGGGTGGGGGCGGCACCTGTGCCGCCGCGGAAACCGTCGATGGCGATGATGTCGGCACCGCTGCGGGCAATACCGCTGGCGATGGCGGCGATGTTGTGAACGGCCGCCACCTTGACGATGATCGGCTTTTCATAAGAGGTGGCTTCCTTCAGGGACATAACCAGCTGACGAAGATCCTCGATGGAGTAAATGTCATGGTGCGGGGCCGGTGAGATGGCATCGGTACCCTGGGGGATCATACGGGTCCGGGAAATATCGCCGTCGATCTTGGAGCCCGGCAGGTGACCGCCGATACCCGGCTTGGCCCCCTGGCCCATCTTGATCTCGATGGCGGCGCCGGCTGCCAGATACCCTTCGTGGACACCGAAACGGCCGCTGGCCACCTGCACGATGGTGTTGGGGCCGTAGGGATAGAAGTCCTCGTGAAGACCGCCTTCACCGGTGTTGTAAAGAATGCCCAGCTCGGAAGCGGCGCTGGCCAGAGCAGCATGAGCATTGTAGCTGATGGAGCCGTAGCTCATGGCGGAGAACATCACCGGCATGGACAGCTCAACCTGGGGCGGCAGCTCGCAGATGAGACGGCCGTCTTTATCATGTTTGACCTTCTCCGGCTTTTCGCCCAGGAAGACCCGGGTCTCCATGGGTTCACGGAGGGGATCGATGGGCGGGTTGGTAACCTGAGACGCATTGATGAGAATCTTATCCCAGTAAACCGGCAGGGCGTTGGGGGTGCCCATGGATGAAAGGAGCACACCGCCTGTGGCGGCCTGACGGTAAATTTCACGGATTGTCCAGTGGTGCCAGTTGGCATTTTCGCGCAGCTCGCAGCCACTCTTTACGATTTTCAGCGCACGGGTCGGACAGAAAGACACGCAGCGCTGGCAGTTGACACATTTGGCATCATCGGCTGTGATGATCCCCCGCTTGACATCAAAAGCATGAACGCCGTTGGCACACTCATTTTCGCAAACATGGCAGTTGATGCAGCGATCCATATTCCGGATGACTTCAAATTCCGGATACATAAAATCAAGTCCCATTAGTACGCACCCTCCTTCACTTTGATGATGACGGGCTCGCCGCCGGCCGGCGCCCAGATGTTTTCGGCGGCCGGTTCCATGACGCGGATTGCGGCCTCTTCGCTGGCGATGAAGACGCGGTCATCCTTTTCACCCACCACCATGGATCTGAGTTTCAAACGGTCATTTAAGGCCATGATACCGCCCGAGAAGCCCAGCACGATGGAGAAGGGGCCTGTGACCAGAAGACTGGAGAAGACAGTGCGCAGGTAAGTGTATTTCCGGCGCATTTCCTCGTCCTCTTCGCGGCGGATTGTGCTCCAGAAGGGCGCAGCCACAACAGCGGCGGCCTCTTCAAGGGTCAGACCCTGCCGACGGGTCAGATAATCAAAAATGTAGGTGATGACTTCCGTATCGGTCTGCAGGCTGCATTTGTAGCCGAACATTTCGATGAACCGACGGTTGGCATCATAGGAGGAAATCTCCCCGTTGTGCACGATGGAGTAATCCAGCAGGGTGAAGGGATGCGCCCCGCCCCACCAGCCGGGGGTGTTGGTGGGATAACGGCCGTGAGCCGTCCAGGAGTACCCTTCGTATTTATCAAGCTTGTAGAAACGGGCCACGTCCTCCGGATAACCGACGGCCTTGAAGGCCCCCATGTTCTTACCGCTGGAGAAGACGTGAACGCCTTCCATCTTTGTGTTGATCTTCATGACGATGCGGGCCATGAATTCCCGCTCGTCCAGCTGACGGCTGGCCAGCACGGATTTGAGCGGTGTGACGAAGAAGCGCCAGATAATGGGCTCGTCTGTGATCTCCGGCACGGTCCGGGTGGGAATGCGCTCGGACTGCACCACTTCGCAGTATTCCTTCAGGAAATCCTCGCAGGCAATCCGGTTGGCGCGGGAATCGCAGAACACATGCAGTGCATAGAAATCCTTATAGTCGGGATAAATGCCGTAACCGGCAAAGCCGCCCCCCAGACCGTTGCTGCGGTCATGCATGGGGACCATGGCATCGGCGATGAGATCGCCCGGAATCATACGTCCCTCTTTGGAAATGACGGCTGCGATGGCACAACCGGAGGGGATACGTACCTGTCCTTCTCTTAACATAGTATACAAACCATCCTTTCGGAAATGTGAAGGCGCCGCTTTTCTGGCTGTGATACGTGCAGTGCCGACGCCTTTGGACACCTGCACGGCCTCTTTTTAACCGAACCCGACCGTTTTCAGTCGGGAAAAGAGGCGTTTCTTCTGCTATTTATACTATTTTGATGGGACAATAGTGAAGGAATTTTAAGGGATTGTCAAGAAAATGGATGGCAAATTGCAATATTTTAAAACGCTGATTTAGTGCATTTTTTCGGTATGGTAAATCATATTGACAAGTTTTCCGCTTTAGCGTATAAAAACGTGCATGATTTACCTTTACATTGCCAAGGCGTGCATGTGGTGAATGCGCGTCAGTAAATCACATGTTTCCATCTCCGGGAAACCATTGGGCAGACACAGCCTTCTGTGTCTGTCATTATCAGGAAAGTTTGTATACAGTAAAGGAGTTGTGCTTATGAGGACTGTAGCGGATTATTTTGGAAGTCTTGTGTTCGATGATCGTGTGATGAGGGCCCGGCTGTCAGCCGATGTGTATAAGTCCTTACGAAAGACCATCGATGAAGGCAAGGCTCTGGACCTGCGCGTAGCCAATGCTGTGGCTGAAGCGATGAAAAACTGGGCTGTTGAAAAAGGGGCGACCCATTACACCCACTGGTTCCAGCCGCTGACAGGTGTTACTGCCGAAAAGCACGACAGCTTCATTTCACCGTCACCGGACGGCAGCGTCATTATGGAATTTTCCGGCAAGGAACTCATTAAGGGTGAGCCGGATGCCTCTTCATTTCCGTCAGGTGGCTTAAGAGCAACCTTTGAAGCCAGAGGTTACACAGCCTGGGATCCCACATCTTATGCTTTTATCAAGGGCAAAACATTGTGCATCCCCACAGCCTTCTGTTCCTACGGTGGTCATGCCCTGGATAAGAAGACACCGCTTCTGCGTTCAATGGAAGCCCTCAACCGCGAGGCTCTGCGTATTTTAAGACTGTTCGGCAACAAGAAGGCCAAACACGTCAGTGCCTCTGTGGGTCCCGAACAGGAATATTTCCTTATTACAAAGGAGATGTATGATAAGCGCCCGGACCTTCGATTCACGGGCCGGACACTTTTTGGCGCCAAGCCGCCCAAGGGTCAGGAAATGGATGATCATTACTTCGGTGTGATCAAGCCCACCGTAGCGGCATTTATGGAAGATCTGAATGATGAGCTGTGGAAACTGGGGATTCTCTCCAAGACAGAGCACAATGAGGTGGCTCCGGCTCAGCATGAAATGGCGCCGATCTACACCACCACCAATGCGGCAACAGACCAGAATCAGCTCACAATGGAAATCATGCAGCGTGTCGCCGCTAAACACGGTCTTGTCTGTCTGCTTCACGAGAAGCCTTTTGAAGGTGTGAATGGCAGCGGCAAGCATAATAACTGGTCCATTTCCACGGACGACGGCCAAAACCTTTTATCGCCGGGCGATACCCCCTATGAAAATGTTCAGTTCCTCTTGTTCCTTTGCGCCGTGATCAAAGCCGTGGATGAGTATCAGGATCTGCTCCGCATCGCGGTGGCCACAGCCGGCAACGACCACCGTCTCGGCGCCAACGAAGCGCCGCCGGCTGTTGTTTCCATTTTCCTTGGGGATGAACTGGAGGAGGTGCTGAAGGCCATCGAAACCGACAGCCCCTACGCCGGCACCGAACAGGAACGGATGGAATGGGATGTGGCCGTTCTGCCGAAGTTCAGAAAGGACACCACAGACCGCAACCGGACCTCACCCTTTGCCTTCACCGGCAACAAATTCGAGTTCCGTATGCTGGGCTCCTCTAACAGCATCGCCTGCACCAACATCATGCTGAACGCTGCCGTGACCGAAAGCCTTCGGGTTTTCGCCGACGAGCTGGAGCAGGCTGATAACTTTGATGAGGCTCTGCATGCTCTGCTGAAGAGAACGATTAAAGAGCATAAACGCATCATTTTCAACGGAAATGGTTATGACGATGCCTGGATCCGTGAAATGACGGAAAACAGAGGCCTGCTGAATTACCGCACCACAGCGGACTGCATGCCCCATCTGATGGATGAGAAAAATGTCAAGATGCTCACAAGCCTGGGCATTTTCACAGAGGATGAGCTCCGTTCAAGACGGGACATCATGCTGGAGAATTACTGCAAGACCGTGACCATCGAGGCCAACACCATGATCAACATGGTCCGGAAGAGAATCGCGCCCGCCGTTATTCGTTTCACTGCGGATCTGGCTCATCAGATGAGCGAGAAGAGAACGTTGTTCCCGCAGCTGGCCTGCGCCTGCGAAAGCGAGCTTATCGTGACATTATCTGAACTGACAGATGTGATGAAGGATCTGACCGCTTCTCTTGAAGAGGCTGTGAAGGGCCTTGGCGATGCCGCCGACGTGATCGAGGAGGCTGCCCTTATCCGCGACAGAGTCCTACCGGCGATGGAAGAGCTGCGTATCCCCTGCGATAAGGCGGAAACACTGACGGAAAAGAGCTACTGGCCGTTCCCGACCTATGGCGATATTCTTTTCAGCGTGAAATAAATTTGATGACAATTGAATCATAATAAAGCCTTACCCCGCCTTTTTGTCGCGTATGACATGGGCGGGGACGTGCTTTTTCACCACAGAACAGCTGATGGAACGCAGAAGGCGGCTGTGGTTTATAAAATGTAGCGAAGCGGCCGGCTTGTTCCGGGATAGGACGGTTGTCCGCATGAATGAGTGCACAGCAGACAGGGGGTGCAAAATGGCAAAATATATTTTCGTAACAGGTGGTGTTGTTTCGGGGCTCGGGAAGGGTATCACAGCGGCCTCTCTGGGGCGTTTGCTGAAGGCCCGTGGCCTTAAGGTAGCGGCACAGAAACTGGATCCCTACATCAATGTTGACCCGGGGACGATGAGTCCGTTCCAGCACGGCGAGGTGTATGTCACTGAGGACGGGGCTGAAACCGACCTTGACCTGGGACATTACGAGCGGTTTATCGATGAAAATCTGAACCGGTATTCCAATCTCACCACAGGTAAGGTTTACTGGCGGGTTCTCAATAAGGAACGCCGCGGTGAGTATCTGGGGTCCACGGTGCAGGTGATCCCGCACATCACCAATGAGATCAAGGAATTTGTTTACGGCGTGGCGAAAAAGACGGATGCGGATGTGGTCATCACCGAGATTGGCGGCACCATCGGTGATATTGAATCCCAGCCCTTTATCGAAGCGGTTCGCCAGATTTCTCTGGAAGTGGGCCGGGAAAACAGTCTGTTTATCCACGTGACTCTGCTGCCGTATCTGCAGGGTTCACAGGAACACAAGACAAAACCCACCCAGCATTCAGTGAAGGAACTGCAGGGTCTGGGCATCCATCCGAACATCGTTGTGCTCCGTTGCAACGAACCGCTGGAACAGGACATTTTCAGAAAGATCTCCATGTTCTGCAACGTGAAAGAGGACTGCGTCATCGAAAACAGAACGCTGCCGGTGCTTTATGAAGCGCCGCTGATGCTGGAGGAACAGCATTTTTCAGAAGTGGTCTGCCGGGAGCTGGGCCTTGATGTGCCGGCACCGGATCTGACGGAATGGACCGATATGGTGGATCGGGTCAAGAATCCGGAGGACGGTCAGGTGAACATCGCGCTGGTGGGCAAATATGTGGGCCTTCACGATGCCTATCTTTCCGTGGCAGAGGCCCTGCGCCATGCGGGTTACACCCATCGGGTATCCGTGAATATTCATTGGATCGATTCCGAAACCCTCACAAAGGACAATCTGGATCAGACCTTTGCGGAAATGGATGGCATCATCGTCCCCGGTGGTTTCGGCAGTCGCGGCATTGAGGGGATGATCCTGGCCGCCAAATACGCCCGTGAAAATCGGAAGCCGTATTTTGGCATTTGCCTCGGTATGCAGATCGCGGTGATCGAGTATGCCCGTCATAAGGCGATGCTGGCCGATGCCAACACCGGTGAGATTGATGAGCTGTGTCCGCATAAAGTGATTGATTTTATGCCGGGACAGAGTGATGATGTGGATAAGGGCGGCACGCTGCGACTGGGGGCTTATCCCTGCCATATCGTGCCGGGTACCACCATGGCCCGCTGCTACGGCAGCGAGGTGATCGAGGAACGTCATCGCCATCGCTATGAATTCAACAATGACTATCGTGAGTGCCTCACAGAGGCCGGCCTGACCATCAGCGGTCTGTCACCGGATCAGCGCCTGGTGGAAACCGTGGAGCTTTCCGACCGGGATTTCTATGTGGGCGTTCAGTATCATCCGGAATTTAAGAGCCGGCCGAACCGGCCCCATCCGCTGTTCCTTGGATTTATCGAGGCGGCGAAGATGGGACGTTTATAAAATAAATAGACAGGAGAGAAGAGATTATGGCTAAACCGAATGCGCATTACGGGGATCTGAAGGATTCCTATCTGTTTTACAATATTGCACAGAAAACAAAACGCTATCTGGAGGAGCATCCGGATAAGCGCCTTTATCGCATGGGGATCGGCGATGTGACGCTGCCTCTGGCTGACGCTGTCATCGCAGCCCTGCATGAGGCTGTTGATGATCAGGCCGACAAGGCCCGTTTCCGCGGTTACATGCCGGAATGCGGGGATGCACCGCTCCGCAGCACCATTGCGGATTATTATCGCAAGAGAGGCGTTTCCCTTGAGGACGATGAGGTCTTTGTATCCAGCGGGGCCAGCGATGAGCTGGGCGATATTCTGGACCTTTTTGACCGCTCCTCAAAGGTGTTGGTCATGGAACCGGCTTACCCGGCTTACGTGGATGCCAATGTGATGGCCGGTCGTGAGATCATTCACCTGCCGGCCGATGAAACCATCGGCTTCCTGCCGGCACCCTCTGAGGCGGCCCTGGCGGATGTGCTTTACATCTGCTCACCCAACAACCCCACCGGTGCCACCTTCAATCGTGAGCAGCTGAAGGCCTGGGTTGACTTCGCCAATGCCCACGATTCTATTATCCTTTTTGATGCGGCTTATGAAGCCTTTATCGAAGATGACAGCATCCCGCACAGCATTTTCGAAATCGAAGGTGCCCGTACCTGCGCCATCGAGATTTGCTCTCTGTCCAAGACAGCCGGCTTCACCGGCACACGCCTTGGCTACACCGTTATTCCGAAAACACTGGAACGCTGCGGCATGAATTTCAATGCCATGTGGGTGCGTAACCGTACCACCAAGACAAACGGCGTGTCTTATATTCTTCAGAAGGGCGGCATGGCTGTCTTCTCAGAAGAAGGCCAGCGTCAGATCAAGGCCAATATCGAGTATTACAAAAATAATGCCCGCATGCTGATGCGGACATTGGATGAACTGGGTATTCAGTACTACGGCGGCAAAAATGCGCCTTATATCTGGATGAAGTGCCCGAAGGGCATGGGCAGCTGGGAGTTCTTCGATTACCTGCTCAATGAGATTCAGGTGGTCGGCACCCCGGGCGAAGGCTTCGGCAAATGCGGTGAAGGCTTCATCCGCTTCTCAACCTTCGGCAGCGCCGAGGATACAGAGGAAGCCGCAAAGCGCATGCTGTCTCTGTTGTCCGAGTAAGGCGCGGGAGCAGCGGTGTTTGAGATCGTTCCCTGGAAATGCCTGAAATTAAGCATCATCAGTGTCATATCACCCCTCTTTTTGAGGGGGATGACCCTGATAATGAGTAAAATTACGTTGCTCCAGTGTCAGCTGGAGCTTTTTTGTGTCTAAATGACACTGGAAATGGGGTAAATAATCGAATATCAGGGAAGGGGGTACGGAATCCTCTCATGCAAGCATGGGGATTCACTTGGCTCATCGGGATAACAAAAAAGACCACATTCTTTCGAATGTGGTCTCTATGGAGCATATGGGATTCGAACCCATGACCTCCACACTGCCAGTGTGGCGCGCTCCCAACTGCGCTAATACCCCGTGCAAAAGGTATTATAGCACTATGAGAAATAAATGCAAGCAAAAGTTGCACGAATTTTTAAAAAAACTTGTAAAACTAAGTTCCACCCTTCGGTAAAACTAAATGCCACCCTTCGGAAATAGTAAGTGCCACCCCACTATTGCCGGGGTGGCACTTGCCCAGTCATCAATCTAATGTCAGTGTGTGATAAACAGACCCGTCGGTGACGTCCTTCCAGGTGAATGTCCCATTTTCCCAGATCATATAGCTGGGGCAGCTGCCATTCTTCGGGATGGAGGTGGAGCCGGGGTTAAGATAGAGGAAATCCTCCATTTCCTGCCAGGCCGGGATGTGGGTGTGGCCGCAGAGCAGGATGTCGCCTGGGCAGTGGGGCAGCGGATCATTTTCATTAAAATGATGCCCGTGGGTGGCGAAGACCATCCGGCCGCCCAGGTCAAGGGCGATGTAATCCGCCATGATGGGGAAGTTCAGCACCATCTGATCCACCTCGCCGTCGCAGTTGCCGCGGACGCACATAAGGCGGTCCTTCAGGCTGTTGAGCTGCGGAATGACCTGCTTGGGGGCATAATCCTTCGGCAGATCGTTGCGGGGACCGTGGTAAAGCAGGTCACCCAGAAGCAGGATCCGATCCGGTGCCTCGGCTTCAATGCGGGTCATCAGGGCCTCCATGTAATAGGCAGAGCCGTGGATATCGGATGCGATCAGCAATTTTTTCATAATATTCAGCCTCCTGATTTTCGTAAAAATAATAATAATTGACCATTTCGGTCAAATGTGGGCAAGTGTATTTTGCAAAACACGCCATATCTGTGTAAAATAATGATGTTCGACATATACCATTTTAGAAGGTCATCAACTATGGATTATATCGTATTTGATCTTGAATGGAACCAGTGCCCGTACGGAAAATCTCAGGAAAATGAAAAATTGCCTTTTGAGATCATCGAGATCGGCGCTGTTCGCATGAATGAAAATAAAGAAATCCTGGATACCTTCCACACCTACGTGAAGCCGGTGGTGTACAGGAAGATCCATTTCCGGACGCAGCAGGTCATCGGCCTGTCCATGGAGGATCTCCGCCACGGCAAACGGTTTGTGGATGCGGCCCGGGAATTCCTGGATTTTTGCGGCGATGATTACCGCTTCTGCACCTGGGGGAGCCTGGACCTCTTCGAGCTCCTGCGCAATCTGAAATACTACGGCATGGACGATATTCTGGAAGCGCCGCTTTTCTATGACGACGTGCAGAAACTGTTCGCCCTGACTTATGAAACCAAAAATGACCGGCGGGCGCTGTCCTACGCCGCTGATTTCCTGAAGTTGTCCCGGGACGGGGATTTCCATCATGCCCTGGACGATGCCATGTACACCGCCCGGGTGCTGGCCACCATTCCCGATGAGATCATCCGGGAAAACTATTCCGTTGATTATTTCAAGGTGCCGCAGACAAAGGATGCGGAGCTGAGCATTCATTATAAGACCTACACCAAGTTCATCTCAAGACCCTTCGACCTGAAAGAGGAACTGGTGCAGGATCGGCGGATCAGCGCGGTGCATTGCTTCGCCTGCAACCGGATCGTGCGTAAAAAGGTGCGGTGGTTCTCGCTCAACAGCCGCGTGTACATCTCCGTGGGCCAGTGTCCCGATCACGGCCTCGTGCAGAGCAAGCTCCGGGTGAAAAAGTCGGAGGACGGCCGGGTGTTTGCCGTCAAGACCACCAAGCTCATCGACGAGGAGAAGCTGGCGGAAATCCGGCGCCATCAGGCGGAGGTGCGGAAGAAGCGCCGCGAAAAGCGAAAACATTGATATTAAAAAAGCCATAAGGGCGATGCTATACTTTCCCTACCCAAAAGGAAAGGAGCAAACCCTATGCATAAACGCCATTTAATGGCCGGACTCCTGATGGGGTCCGGTCTTTTTTTGTCCCTCGGCACGCTGAACGCAGAGGCAGCGGAGATCGTTCCTTCTTATGAAAATGAGTCTGCCGCTCCCGCCATGGCCTTTGCCTTCGATGAGCCCGATGCGCTCCGGGAGGTGTCGCCTTCTGCTGAAGAAAATGATACGGTGCCGGCGCCTTCGGAAAATGCGGCTGTCGTTCCCGAAAATGAATCGGCGGATTCCGGCGATGACTGTGTGTTGGAAAATGACAGCTCGTCTGAGGGCGATGCCACAGAGGATGAGCAACCGTCTGATGAGTCCTCGTCTGCTGAAGAATCCACAGGGGCCGAGTCCTCGTCTGCTGAAGATGCCTCAGAAAATGAGTCGTCTTCTGCAGACTCGTCTTCTGCCGATGAAAACAAAGATGCAAAAGGGGACTCTGAGGAAGATGGCTCCGGGGAGAATATAAGCGATGACGCAGGAGCCTCGACGGCTCCCTCAGAGGATGGTGAGGATTCTGGTTCATCGGCCGTCGATTCATTGGTCCCGAAACCGCCGATCAGCGACCCGTTTGTGCCGACTTCTCCTGACGGGGAGTCGGCAGCCGGGACTCAACCAGCCGGTGATTCATCAGCCGTGACGATTCCGAGCGGGGATTCCCCGGCTGCCGGTTCGCCGAGCGGCGGCTCTTCATCAACATCAGGCGGCTCGCAGGCCGGCGTCTCATCGGACATAGGCGTAACCGGCGGATCTTCATCGAGCGGGGGTGCAGCCATCGATAGCTCATCTGCCATGCCCGCCCCTGTCGCGCCTTCTGCTCTCACATCCACTGCACCTGCGGTGCCCACACCCGTCGCCTCTTTTTCTGCCGGCGCATCCGGGTTGTCATCGGGCAGCGGGACTCGCGCGCTTGAGGTTGGTCAACCCTTTTATTTCTATCGGGTGGAGGCCACCTGGCAGCGGGCCAATCGGAGGCTTTATTTTTATGAAGAGCTGCCGTCGTCAGATGAAGCTCTGACTTTGACCGAGGATGGTCAGATCGCGGGTATCCGGGCGGTGGGATGCCTCGCGGAAAATGGTCGACTGGCCATCCTGAAGGATATCGACGACAACTGGGTTTATGCGGAATCCGGCCGTGTGCGGGGCTTTGTCCTGAAAGCGGATCTCAAGGCGGATGCGCCCGGCTCGGAGAAGGAAATCGTCGGTACATCAGATGGCCTGTCGGACGATACCGTTGGTGGTGCGTCCGTTGACCGCGCCACTGATGTGAGTCTGGCAAGTGGTGAACCGGGATCCGATGAGCCGAACGCCTGTCTCGAGGCGGAAATCCTGGTGCCGCCTTCAGAAAACAAGGCTTTCCTCTTTACCAAAACCACCGCCGGGGATGTGAATGACTTTGTGCAGTTGGTGCGGGAGACCATTTGCGAAAGAGCGCGTCTCTATCTGGGCAATCCCTATGTCTGGGGCGGCACCAGTCTTACGGAGGGCTGCGATTGCTCCGGTTTTGTCCAGAGCCTTTTCGGCCTTTATGATCTTGCCCTCCCCAGAACATCCGGGGAGCAGAGCGGTGTGGGCCTGCCGGCGGAGGCGGGAAATGTGGACGGTATCGAAGCCGGCGACCTCATTTTCTACGGAGAAAATGGACGGGTTTACCACGTCCTTCTGGCGTTGGGGGACGGCCGGGCGATCAACGCAGCCGGAAAGGCCAGCGGCATCGTCATTTCCGACATCGATGAAACTAAGGTCTGCGCTGTGCGGCGGGTGCTGGCAGCCGGGGAAGCGGAGGCGCTGGGGACCTGCATTGACGGATGCACATATGATAAGGAAGAAACAGAACTCATCTGGGCCATCACGGCTCAGGAGGATGACACCTCCTACGAGGGGGCGTTGGCGGTGATTTCCAGCGCGGTGAACCGGGCGCGGGAGAATTACGGCGGTTACGGCACGGGGGTGCTGGCCCAGCTGACGGCGGACGGGCAGTTCTGCTATTCCCCGAAAATCTCGGATCCGTCCTTCTGGCAGTGCCGCCTGGGCGGACAGGTGCCGGACTATGTGAAAATGGCGGTGCAGGATTGCTTAAACGGCGGCGCCGTGTCCCACGGGTATCTGAATTTCCGCAGCAGCAACCGGACCGGCAACTATGTGCCCATCGGCGGGAACTGGTATTTCTGACAGGATAAAAATGGGGTGGCCCGGCGAAACGAGGAGGTGCTTATCCATGATGACCGTCCGAGGTTTTGAAAATGGGTATGAAAACCAACTGAAAATGGTTGAAAACAGCCGAAAAAGCACGGAATTATGCGGTTTTCTTGACAAAATATTTTGGGTCATTTTATAATGTGGGTTATGTCTGGAGGACTGTCATATGTATAAAAAAGTAGATACCAATTTAAATTTCGTTGATCGCGAAAAACTCGTTGAAAAATTCTGGAAAGACAATGACATCTTCAATAAGAGTATTGAAGAACGCAAGGGCTGCCCGACATATATGTTCTATGACGGACCGCCTACAGCTAACGGCAAGCCGCATATCGGTCACGTGCTGACACGTGTTATCAAGGATATGATCCCGCGCTACCGCACTATGAAGGGTTACATGGTGCCCCGTAAAGCCGGTTGGGATACACACGGTCTTCCGGTTGAGCTGGAAGTCGAGAAGCTGCTGGGCCTTAACGGCAAGGAGCAGATCGAAGAGTACGGCATGGAGCCGTTCATCAAAAAATGTAAAGAGTCCGTCTGGAAATACAAAGGTATGTGGGAAGATTTCTCAGGTACTGTCGGTTTCTGGGCTGACATGGATCATCCCTATGTCACATACGAGGATGATTATATCGAGTCCGAATGGTGGGCTCTGAGCGAGATCTGGAAGAAGGGTCTGCTCTACAAGGGCTTCAAGATCGTGCCCTACTGCCCGCGTTGCGGCACCCCGCTGTCCGCTCAGGAAGTGGCTCAGGGCTACAAGTCCGTTAAGGAACGTTCTGCCATCGTCCGCTTCAAGGCTGTGGGTGAGGATGCTTATTTCCTGGCATGGACCACAACACCGTGGACACTTCCGTCCAACACCGCGCTTTGCGTTAACCCGGTGGATACTTACTGCAAGGTAAAGGCAGCCGACGGTTACACCTATTACATGGCTGAAGCTCTGCTGGACAACGTGCTGGGCAAACTGGCCGAGGAAGGCAAGCCGGCTTATGAGGTTCTGGAAACCTACAAGGGTGCCGACCTGGAAGGCCGTGAATATGAGCCGCTGTTTGAGTGCGCCGATGTGGTGGCTAAGAAGCAGCGCAAGAAAGCTCATTTCGTCACAGTGGATGACTATGTCACCATGAGCGACGGTACCGGTATCGTTCATATCGCACCGGCATTCGGTGAAGACGATAACCGTATCGGCCGCAATTACAACCTGCCCTTCATCCAGTTCGTTAACGGCAAGGGTGAAATGACAGAAGATACACCGTATGCCGGCCTCTTCGTTAAGAAAGCCGACCCGGAAGTGCTCAAAGACCTGGATGCCGAAGGCAAGCTCTTCGACGCTCCGAAGTTCGAGCATGATTATCCGCACTGCTGGAGATGCGACACACCGCTTATCTACTATGCCCGCGAGTCATGGTTCATCAAGATGACCGCTGTGCGTGATGATCTGATCGCCAACAACAACACCATCAACTGGATCCCGGAAGGCATCGGTACCGGCCGTTTCGGCGACTGGCTGAAGAATGTCCAGGATTGGGGCATCAGCCGTAACCGTTACTGGGGTACACCGCTGAACGTCTGGGAATGCGAAGACTGCGGCAAGCAGATCGCCATCAGCGGCCGTGAAGAACTGCACAAGCTCAGCGGCGATGACAGAGCCCTGACAACAGAGCTTCACAGACCGTACATCGATGAGATCACCTGCACATGTCCGGACTGCGGCAAGACCATGAGACGTGTACCGGAAGTTATCGACTGCTGGTTCGACTCAGGTGCTATGCCCTTCGCCCAGCATCATTATCCGTTTGAAAATAAGGAACTCTTTGAACAGCAGTTCCCGGCTCAGTTCATTTCAGAAGCTGTCGACCAGACACGTGGCTGGTTCTACTCACTTCTGGCTGAGTCCACCATCCTGTTCAACAAGTCTCCGTATGAAAATGTTATCGTTCTGGGCCACGTCCAGGATGAGCATGGCCAGAAGATGAGTAAGAGCAAGGGCAATGCCGTTGACCCGTTCGAAGCTCTGGCCACCTATGGCGCCGACGCCATCCGCTGGTACTTCTACAACAACTCCGCTCCGTGGCTGCCGAACAAGTTCCACGGCAAGGCTGTTCAGGAAGGTCAGCGTAAGTTCATGGGTACTCTGTGGAATACCTATGCTTTCTATATTCTGTATGCCGAGATCGACCAGTTCGACCCGACAAAGTATGCTCTGGAATATGATAAGCTGCCGGTTATGGATAAGTGGCTTCTGTCACGTCTCAACTCCATGATCAAGACAGTGGATCAGGACCTTGAAAACTACAAGATCACAGAGGCTTCCGTTGCTCTTGAAAACTTCGTTGATGAAATGAGTAACTGGTATGTCCGCCGCGGTCGTGAACGTTTCTGGGCCAAGGGCATGGAACAGGATAAGATCAACGCCTATATGACTCTGTACACTGCACTGGTGACAGTCAGCAAGTGTGCGGCTCCGCTTATCCCCTTCATGACAGAAGAAATCTATCAGAACATCGTCCGCAGTGTTGATGCCTCCGCTCCGGAAAGTATCCATCTGTGCGATTATCCGGTGGCTGACGAAAGCGCCATCGATAAGGAACTGGAAGCCAACATGGACCACGTTCTGGATATCGTTGTTCTGGGTCGTGCCGGCAGAAATGATGCCGCCATCAAGAACCGTCAGCCCATCGGCAAGATGTTCGTCAAGGCTGAGTTCGATATCCCGTCATTCTACGTTGACATCATCCTGGACGAGCTGAACGTCAAGGCTTTGGAACAGACCGATACAGCCGACAGCTTCATGAGCTACACCTTCAAGCCGCAGCTTAAGACTGTGGGTCCGAAGTACGGCAAGCAGCTGGGCGGTATCCGCAAGGTTCTGTCCGAGATCGACGGTGCTGCCGCTATGGCTGAACTTAAGAGCACCGGCAGTCTGAAGTTTGATATCGACGGCGTAGCCGTTGAACTGACAGAGGAAGATCTCCTCATCGATACAGCTCAGACAGAAGGCTATGTCACAGAAACCGACAACGGCATCACCGTTGTTCTGGATAAGACCATGACACCTGAACTGATCGAAGAAGGTTTCGTCCGCGAAATCGTCTCCAAGATCCAGACCATGCGTAAGGAAGCCGGCTTTGAGGTTATGGACACCATCACAGTCTATGCCAACGGCAATGACACCATCCGCAAGATCATGGAAGACAACGGCGACATGATCCGTCACGATGTTCTGGCCGATGCCATCGTCTTTGGTGAAACAGATGGCTATGTCAAAGACTGGAAGATCAACAAAGAAGCGGTCACTCTGGCTGTTAAGAAAAACTAATTGAAATAGACAAAAGGCCACAACGGCCTTTTGTTTATATAAAAAACCCAATGTGAAGAGGGAGTAGTGCCCCTCGAGAATGGTAAAGGTAAATTAGGAGAGTAGTATTGTGAGTACATTATTAGACAAAGCAGGCATGGATAAGGCCGCTTTCTGTGACGAGATCAAGGCGGTCGTCAAAACACTGTACCGCGTCGATCCGGAAGATGCCACAGAGCAGCAGCTCTATCACGCCGTCGGCCACGTTGTGGAGAACCTGGTGGTTCATCAGTGGCTCGATTACTGTAAGGCGTACAAGGAAAAACAGCCGAAGACAGTGTATTACCTGTCAATGGAATTCCTGGTAGGTCGTATTCTTGGTAATGACCTCATCAACCTGGGTGCCTATGATGATGTGAAAGAGGCCCTGGAAAGCATGAACATTAACCTTAATGCTCTGGAAGATTGCGAGCCGGATCCGGCTCTGGGCAATGGCGGTCTTGGCCGTCTGGCAGCCTGCTTCCTGGATTCTCTGGCCACACTGGGCTATCCGGCCTACGGCTGCGGTATCCGTTATCATTACGGTATGTTCAAGCAGAAAATCGAAAATGGTTTCCAGAAGGAAGTGCCGGACAACTGGCTGAAGGAAGCTTACCCCTTCGAGCTTAAGAGAGCCGAGCATGCCAAGGAAGTCCGTTTCGGTGGTAACACCCGCACTGAATTTGATCCGGTTCACCAGAAGCTCATGTACATCCATGAAAACTACGCTTCTGTCCGGGCTGTCCCCTATGACATTCCGGTTCTGGGTTACAAAAATGGCGTTGTGGATACCCTGCGTATCTGGGATGCCGAAGCTATCAACGATTTCGAGCTGTCCAGCTTCGACAAGGGCGATTATGCCAAGGCTGTCGAGCAGGAAAATCTGGCCAGAACCATTACCGAGGTGCTGTATCCCAACGATAATCATGCCGCCGGTAAGGAACTGCGTCTGAAACAGCAGTATTTCTTCATTTCCGCTTCTGTTCAGGAAGCCGTCCGCAAATATGTGGAAATGTACGGCGATCTGCGGAAGCTGCCGGAGAAGGTTGTCTTCCAGATGAACGACACCCATCCGACAGTAGCCATCCCGGAACTGATGCGTATCCTGATGGACGATTACGGTCTGGAATGGGACGCTGCCTGGGATATCACCACACATTGCTGTGCTTACACCAACCACACCATCATGCAGGAAGCGCTTGAAAAATGGCCCATCGATCTGTTCCAGAGACTGTTGCCGCGTGTCTACCAGATCGTGGAAGAGATCAACCGTCGCTTCGAGGCTCAGATCCGCAACCGCTATCCGAATGATGAATCCAAGATCCGCAACATGGCTATCCTTTATGATGGTCAGGTGCGTATGGCTTATCTGGCCATCGCCGGCGGTTACTCCGTCAACGGTGTTGCCGAGCTGCACACAGAGATCCTGAAGAACAACGTCCTGAAGGATTTCTACGATATGATGCCGGAGAAGTTCAACAACAAGACAAACGGTATCACACAGAGACGTTTCCTTCTGAAGGGCAACCCGCGTCTGGCCAAGTGGATCACCGAGAAGATCGGCGATGCCTGGATCACAGATCTGTCCGCCATCGGTGCTCTGAAGCCGTATCTTGATGATGAAAAGGCTCTGGCCGACTTCATGGAAATCAAGCACGCCAACAAGGAACGTCTGGCTGCTTACATCAAAGAGCACAACGGTGTTGAAGTTGACCCGAACTCCATTTTCGACGTTCAGGTTAAGCGTCTCCACGAATACAAGAGACAGCTCCTCAACATCCTTCATGTCATGTATCTCTATGACAAGCTGAAGGCCGATCCGACCATCGACTTCTACCCGCGCACCTTCATTTTCGGTGCCAAGGCTTCTGCCGGTTATAAGATCGCCAAGCTGATCATCAAGCTCATCAACAGCGTGGCTGATGTGATCAACAACGATCGCAGCCTCAACGGCAAGCTGAAGGTTGTCTTCATCGAAGACTACAAGGTCAGCAACGGCGAGATCATCTTCGCAGCCGCTGATGTGTCTGAACAGATCTCAACCGCCAGCAAGGAAGCTTCCGGTACCGGCAACATGAAGTTCATGCTGAACGGTGCTCCGACACTGGGCACCATGGATGGCGCCAATGTGGAAATCGTCCGTGAAGCCGGTGAAGAAAATGAGTTTATCTTCGGTCTGACATCTGACGAAGTTATTCGCTTCGAACAGAACGGCGGTTATGATCCGGTTCTGATCTACAACAATGATCCGACCATCCACAGACTGCTGGATCAGCTGATCGACGGCACCTATGCCGAAGACCGCAACCTGTTCCGCCCGATCTACGAATCACTGCTGACAGGTCATTACGGTCGTCCGGATCAGTATTTCATTCTGGCCGACTTCTGGTCTTATGCCGATGCACAGAAGGCCGTCGAGGTCGCTTATCGCGACAAGATGGGCTGGGCTCGCAAGGCCATGGCCAATACCGCTTCTGCCGGTAAGTTCTCATCCGACAGAACAATCGAACAGTATGTCGAGGATATCTGGCATCTGGAAAAGATCAAGGTGAAATAAGCTTTCATCAGAATAATTTAAGAGAAAAACAGCCTGCGGCTGCCGTATCGAATCGGTACGGCAGCCGTTCTGTCGCTTTACAGTTGCGTGTAAGTTTGATAATATTTTATATGAATATGGGTACTTATACGCTGCGTTTAGCAGCACCTATGAGGTGATATAAATTGGATAAGATCGAATATAAAGAAAAGCTTGATGAGATTAATCATCTGGCTGAAGAAGGCGATTTTGCCGGTGCGGTGGAGGTCGTGGATACTATCGACTGGCGCCATGTTAAGAGCGCCCGCACACTGTGCATGGTTGGTGAGATCTATGAAGCCAACAAGCGTTTTGATGATGCTGTCAGAGTGCTGAAGTATGCCTACAAAAGATCCTCCGGCAGCAAGACGGTGGTGTATCGTCTTGCTGAACTGAGCTTAAGATACGGTGATACAGCTGCCGCCAGAGGGTATGCCCGGGAGTTTGCCGAGCTGTCACCCAATGATGCCGCCAGATTTGCTCTGGATTATAAGATCAAGAGAGCGGAAGGCAGTTCTCTTGACGAGCAGATCCGTGTGCTGGAGGAAATGAAGGAACGGGAATATACCGAAAGATGGTCTTATGAGCTGGCTCGTCTTTACATGAAGAACGGTCAGGAAGATAAGTGTGTCGAGACCTGCGACGATATGATCCTGTGGTTTGCTGAAGGCAAATATGTGCAGAAGGCCATGGAACTGAAGAAACAGATCCGGCCCCTGACACCGGCTCAGCAGATGAAATATGAGGCTATGACCGGCCAGACTCCGGTGAGCACACCGGAACCGGTTCAGGAAGAACCGGCCCAGGATAATCGGAAGCCGGCTCAGATTGTGTCCGAGGCCATTGATAAGATGGATTCGGCAGCGGCCAAGGCTATTCCGGAGGATAGAGCACCTTCATCAGCCCGGGTTAACGTGCGTCGCGGTGAAGGCCGTGAAACCTTTGCGTCCAATGCCAATAAGGATCAGCTGGCGGATTCTATCCGCGCTGTCTTCTCAGGTCTGCAGCAACCGGCCCCGACCTTAAATACCGACATTGAGATGACTGAGCAGTTCTCTGATGCGGATGTGGATGCTTACATTGCCGGCAAGTCCGACAATATGGCCCAGTATCGTGTCAGAAGCCTGGAACCGGAATCCATTGCCGAAGGCGCGGTGAAGACCGATATGCCGGAAGAGGAAGACGGTCGTCAGATGACCTTTGATGATTACAGGAAACCGGTGGCAGAAGTTGACCTGTCAGCCCTGTTTGCAGAGACAAAGGATGCTCTGGCCGGTGAGATCGCATCCGGTGTCTTCGAAAAGACCGGTGTGGTTGAAGAAGAAGTGCCGGAGGTTGAAGAAACTCCGGTGGTCGAAGAAGCACCGGTAGTTGCAGAGGCTCCGATTGTTGAAGAAGCCCC
>JAUNDG010000037.1:8842-10559 GCA_030526195.1 Lachnospiraceae bacterium | reverse complement strand
CTGGGATATCGGGATAGTCTGTCCAAAGAGCAAAAAACAAGAAATGGATAGCATATATAGAGTTAAGCCAGATGTGCGAGTCTGTCCAAAGAACAAGAAATCAAGGATGGACAGACATTAAGGGCGCTGGGATATCGGGATAGTCTGTCCAAAGAGCAAAAAACAAGAAATGGATAGCATAGCTAGAGTTAAGCCAGGTGAGAGAGTCTGTCCAAAGAACAAGAAGTCAAGGATGGACAGACATTAAGGGCGCTGGGATATCGGGAAAGTCTGTCCAAAGAGCAAAAAACCAAGAATGGACAGACAAAGAGGGAACGGGCGTAAAGTATAAATCTGTCTAGAGACCAAATAACAAGAAAAGGACAGAATGAAGGGTGCTACGCAGGAGACGCGAGTCTGTCCAAATGGCAAAAAACAAGAATAGGCAGCAATGTAGAGTTATGTGCGGCATGAGGTGCTGTCCAAAAAGTAATAATGCAAGAATGGACAGATAGAGAAGGGGCGGTGCACAAAGAGAAAGTTTGCCAACTGGCATATAACAATCAACGGACCGACTTGCAAGTGATATGAGGGGAATGCGAGAGGGGCAATCGTTAGTGTCTGAAAAGTATTGGTTTCTTTTGTGAAAGGAGCAGTGTTGTTGCGAAATAGCGTACATGGTGTCCTTTTTAGGTTTGATAAATAACAGCATTTTGCCTGGTTGTAACAGGTTTTATGCTTTTTAAAATGATGTCTTCAAAAAGCCATGAGGGGGCAGGTATGCTAATGAAAACAGGCTTTTGGAGGTGAAAGTATGTGGCATAAATATCTTCATAAAAGGTTGGAGGAGTTAAATGTCATGCGTCGGAATGCCAGTGCATCTTTGAAAAATGCACCGGAGGGATCTCTTGTGTGTCAGATGCATAAAGGAAAACGCTGTCAGTTTCTTTATCATAAAGCAGATATGCCGGGGGATCGCCACCGGCGGTATTTGTCGGTGAAGGAAGCGGCGCTCATCAAAAAACTGGCCCAAAAGGAATATGATCTGGATCTTCTCGGGAAAATTGATGGCCAGATTAATGCGCTGAAGGAATTGGAAACACAACTTGATCGGCATGAACTTGGAACGGCATTTTCGGAGTTGCATCCTAAAAAGCAGTTGTTGGTGACACCATATCGCCCTTCAGATGAAGATTATCTGGCCATGTGGCTTCATGAGCATCCCGGAGGTCAGAATTCATATGCAGTTGAGAATGGGTTTATGACTGAGCAAAAAGAAGAGGTGCGGTCGAAATCCGAGAAAATGATTGCTGACAAATTGTTTTACAGTAACGTGACATATCGCTATGAAACATCTTTGAATCTGGGCGGGAAGATCATTTATCCTGATTTCACGATTTTGAATATGAGAACGCGGGAGACACTTTATCTGGAGCATTTTGGGAAGATGGATGATCCGGCGTATTGTACACAAGCGCTAAAGAGGATTGATTTGTATAGTGAGTATGGGATCCTTCAGGGTCAACAATTGTTTTTCACAATGGAAACCGGAGACAAGCCGGTCAATATGAAGGTGCTGGATGACTTTATCAAGACAAAGTTTACATGAGGGCATGAGCAAGCCTTTATGTGTGGCAGAGCGGTGCGGCCGATGGTCGCACCGCTTGGTTCTGTCCGGAAAGCTGAGAAAACCTGAAGTGGACAGAAATTTGTGTGCGGCCTAAGGCCGCACGGCTTG
>JAUNDG010000037.1:0-8742 GCA_030526195.1 Lachnospiraceae bacterium | reverse complement strand
ACAGCAAGCGTGGTGGCGCTCACATCTTGCCAGTCTGTCCAGGGTGTGAAAAAGCAGGGGTTGGACAGCAAGCCAGTCGGCGCTAGTGTCTTGCTATTCTGTCCGAAAGTTGAGAAAACCTGAAGTGGACAGAAATTTGTGTGCGGCCTAAGGCCGCACGGCTTGCTAAAGTCTGTCCGGGTATCAAAAAAGCGGAGGATGGACAGCAAGCGTGGTGGCGCTCACATCTTGCCAGTCTGTCCAGGGTGTGAAAAAGCGAGGGTTGGACAGCAAGCGCGGTGGCCGCACATCTTGCTTCCCCCCGCCCGGATCCAAGAAAACCAAGGTGCACAAAATAAAAGCCCCAATAATACACGAAATTGCATTTGAATTATCTGAAACAATTCATAAAATTGAGCAATTGAGCACCGAATGATTGTTCCTTTCACCATCTAGTGGTATTATTGGGGCGAAGCGATAACGCAAAATAAATCGTTTCACGAATTTTTCAAGCTGCAGGGGGACACCAAATGGCCAATTTTGATGTTGTTGGGAAGGCATTTCCCCGAAAGGATGCCTATGACAAGGTGACGGGACGCGCCAAATATGTGGCGGATCTTCGGATGCCCGACTTGCTCTACGGCAAAATCCTGCACAGCCCGGTGGCTCATGCCCGCATCACCCATATCGACACCACAAAAGCCAAAGCCCTGCCGGGGGTGGTGTGCGTGGTGACCTATGAAGATGTGCCCGACATCCCCTTCACCTACTGCGGTCATCCCTACCCCTTCGACACCCCGCTGGATACAAAAATCCTCAACCAGCACGTGCGTTTTGTGGGAGATAACATCGCGGCGGTGGCAGCGGAAACCCCGGAAATTGCGGAAGAAGCCCTGCGGCTCATTACCTTCGATTATGAAGAATTGCCCATCATGCTGACACCGGAAGCGGCCCTGGCCCCAGATGCCATGGAAATTCATGAGGGATCCCGCAACATAGCCGGCGAAAATGCCTTTGACATCGGCGACCCGGATGCTTGTTTTGCCCGGGCCGCTTATATACATGAAGATGAATTTGACACCCCGGTGGTCACCCATTGCCAGATCGAGAATCATGTCTCTCTGGTGGAGCCCGACCCCGGTCATAAACGTTGGATCCTTCACTGCTCCAATCAGGTGCCGAACATCCTGCGGGAGCGCCTCACCTACGCGGTGGGCCTGCCCCTGCGCGCCCTCAAAGTCGTGAAAGGCTTCGTGGGTGGTGGTTTCGGCGGCAAACAGGAGCCGGTATTTGAACATATCAATCTCTTCCTGGCCATGACCTGCAACCGACCGGTGCTGATGGAAGCGACCCGGGAAGAAAATCTCGCTATGACCCGCACCCGGCACGGCGACCACATTCGCATCCGCTCGGCCCTCGATGAAAATTTCACCCTCATCGGCCGGGAAGTTGAGATCATCGCCAACACCGGCGCCTACTCATCCCACGGCCATAACGTGGTGTATGCCCAGGCGGCCCACAGCAATGTGCTCTATTCCGTGCCCAACCTGCGCTTCATCGGCAAATCGGTTTACACCAACACTCTGATCGCCGGAGCCATGCGTGGTTACGGCGCGCCCCAATGGCACTTCGCCATGGAAGCGCATGTTGATAATATCTGTCGAAAATGGGGTCTTGATCCCTTCGACTTCAGACTCAAAAATGCCTGCACCGTGGATTCCCCGCTGTACGCGTCATTTATCAATGTGAACACCAGCGGCCTTCGGGAAGCCATGGCTCTCGGCCGAAAAGAAATCGGCTGGGACAGCTTTAATCCCGGGCCCCAAACAGGTGACATTCGTCGGGGCATCGGCATGTCCATCATCAGCTATGGCCAGAGCTGCTACCCCCACAGCGTGGAACTGTCGGCGGCCCGCGTCAAAGTCAATGAAGATGGGTCCGCCACCGTATTTTCGGGAGCCACAGAAATCGGGCAAGGCACGGAAACCATTTTCATGCAGATAGCTGCAGAGGCGCTTGGTGTGCCCTTCGATTGGATCACAATGCCGGACGAGGTGGACACGGATGTGACACCGTTTGATCCTGGAGCTTACGCCTCGCGCCAGACCTATGTGGCCGGCATGGCGGTGAAAAAAGCCGCCCTTGCCTGCAAAAATGACATTTTAGACTACATTTCCGAAAAACGAGGATGGGAGAGAGGCCTGCTGGATGCGCACATGGGCCAGATCGTCAATGTGCGCACCGGTCAGGTGCTGTGCCCCCTCAAGGATGTGACCTGGGACATGTATTACAGTCACCCGCGGGCAACGTCCATCGAGCACGAAGCCTGCCATTATCCCACGGACAACCCCATGACCTTCGGCGCGGCCTTCGCGCAGGTGGCGGTGGATGTGGGCACCGGGGAGGTGACGGTTGAAAAACTGCGCACCTATCTGGATTCCGGCACCATCATCAATCCTCAGACCGCCAAGGGTCAGCTTCTGGGCGGGGCCATCATGTGTTACGGCTATGGTATGACGGAGCAGATCAAGATCAATCCTCAAACCGGCGCTGTTTACAACGATAATCTGCTGGATTACAAGATCCCCACCTTCGCGGATGTGCCGGATCTCGACGGGAGCTTCATCGAAACCTACGAGCCCACCTCGGCTTACGGCAACAAATCTCTGGGCGAGCCGCCCAACATCGCACCGGCCCCCGCCATTCGCAATGCGGTGGTCAATGCCACGGGCACCATCATCAACAAGCTGCCCCTGACACCGGAAAATGTGTGGCTGGCGCTGCACCCGGAGCCGGAGCGTTCGTAACATGTCAGTCTGAGGTATAGTTCCGGAGCTTCAAGCGAAGTGTGAAAGATCACAGATCATCAAAGGGAAATGGTTTGATGACAACTGTTAAGGAACGGAAACCTATAATTAGTAGCGGAGCGGACTCTGTGTCCGTTTATATATTTCCGACAGCAGTGCCCGGCCGGTCAGTTGTCTGACACAATGCCGGCAAAAAATGGAAAGGATCTGTCCTGTCGGAAATGACGCGGCGGCCCCAAACCGTCGCCATCCCTTCACCGGTCAGGCCGATGAAGACAAAACAAGTGAGGAGGTCACCATATGTCACGTATTCTCATCAAAAATGCCAAAACTGTCATCACCTGTGATCCGAAGGATCAGGTTCTCAAAAATGTCGATATTCTGATCGACGGCCCGGCCATCAAGGAAATCGGGCCCAACATCGTCTGTCCGGACGCAGAGGTTATCGATGCCACCGGGAAATTTGTATACCCCGGGCTGGTGAACACCCATCACCATTTTTTCCAGACCTTTGTCCGGAACCTGACCACCATCGATTACCCGAACATGACCGTGCCGGAATGGCTGGACATCTGGTTCAAGACCGTGCGTTTTGTGGACCTCGACGTCATTTACTACTCATCCATGACCGCCATCGCCGACCTGCTGAAGCATGGCTGCACCACGGCCTTTGACCACAGCTACGTCTTCAACTCATTTACGGGAAAAGAATCCACCGACCGCCAGATGCAGGCGGCGAAGGAAATGGGCATCCGTTTCGTGGCCGGTCGTGCCACCAACACCCTGCCCAAGAGCCTGGGCAGCTCCATTCCCGATGACATGCACGAAGAAACCGACGAATTCATCAACGATTGCCGCCGCCTCATCAGGCAGTACCACGAGGAAGGCCCCTTCGCTATGAATCAGATCGTCATCGCGCCCTGCCAGCCCATGAATTCCTACGAAGACACCTTCATCGAATCCGTGAAACTGGCCAAGGATACCGGCTGCCGTCTGCACACCCATCTGGGTGAGGGCGAAAATGAGATCATGGAAGCCCGCTGGGGCATCCGCACCCTGGAATGGTGCCGCCAGAGAGGCTTCATCGGCGACAACGTCTGGTACGCTCATTGCTGGGAACTGACCGAAGATGAATACAAAATGATGGGCGACACGGGCACCGGTGTGTCCCATTGTCCGGGTCCGGCGGTGCTGGCCGGCTTCCCGATCCTGCCCATGAAACAGATGATGCGGGACAACGTCCTCATTTCCTTGGGCTGTGACGGCAGTGCCTCCAACGACAGCTCCAACCAGCTGGATTCCATCCGTATGGCATTTTTGGCCCAGTGTTACTTCGGGAAGGAAAGAGGCGGCGCCATTTCCGCCTATGACATTCTGAAGATCGCCACCGTGAATGGCGCAAAGACATTGGGTCGCCCGGCTCTGGGTTCCCTTGAAAATGGGAAAGCGGCCGATCTTTTCATGATCGATGCTGACGCACTGGAACTTTCCGGCGCGATCCATGACCCGAAGAACCTCATCGGCCGTTGCGGTGTCACCGGCAATGTCTGGCTGACCATGGTCAACGGCAAGGTCGTTTTCAAGGACAATCAGCTGGTTGGCATTGACGAAAAGAAGCTGGCTCGGGAAGGTGATCTGGCCCAGGAAAAATGCCTCCGCAACGTCTGCGAGGCCTTTGCACCCTACCGTTGATGAAAATGTGTTGTTGGAATCAACCAAAACACGCTCTCTGAACACCATTTTCATGGTCAAAATGACAGTGCAATAAGTGCTTTTGTTTGATAATTAAGCGAAATATGTTCTAAAAAGTGGCTATAATTAGGCCGAATAGAATAAGTTTTGTGATGAGTTAAACAAATTGATGTAAACGTATTGATTTTCTGAAAATCGTGTGCTAATTTAATGATGTTATTTGAAAGGCTACTTTCAAATAACCCATTTGGAAAGGAGGGTTTTGTATATGAAAAAGAAACTTTTGGCTATCCTCGTATCAACAGCTATGATCGCAACAGCACTTGTGGGTTGCGGTTCAGAGAAACCGGCTGAGGCTCCGGCAGCAGATGCTCCGGCCGCTGAAGCTGATGCTTCCTCAGGTGATGACGCCGCGGCTGTGCCGGCACCGTCAGGCGATGTTGATCTGAGCAATTTGAAGGTTGGTGTTCTGATCAATACCACAAGAAATGATGGTGGTTGGTGTGAATGCCAGTGCATCGGTATCGAAGGTGCCAAGGACATGCTTGGTCTTTCCGATGATCAGATCGTTTACATCGAAGGTGTTGCCGAAGATACCATCGCTGCCTCCAACGCTGTTGAACAGCTGGTCGATGAAGGCTGCAACATGATCTTTGGTGTTTCCACAGGTTATGCACCGGTTCTTAACGAACTGTATGCCGAATATCCGGAAGTTATGTTCGTTCAGGTCGGTGTTCCGGTTGAGAACATCACCACATACCACGTCAGAGCTTATGACGCTATGTATTCCATCGGCTACCTGGTCGCTAAAATGTCTGATACAGATGAACTGGGTTATGTCGCCGGTATGTCAGAAGCTTCCGTTCGTTTCAGCATCAACGCCTTCGCTCTTGGTGCCAAGGCTGCTAACGAAAATGCTACCGTCAACCTGCTGTGGGCTAACAGCTGGTATGATCCGGCCGCTGAAGGCGAATGCGCCAAGACACTGGCTTCCAACGGTATGAAGTACATCGCCACAGGCTGCTCTTCACCGGGTGTTGCTCAGACATGTTCCGAACAGGGTGCCTTCACAACAGGTTACAACCTTGACGTAACAGATTACGCTCCGGACGCTGTCCTTGTTTCCTGCGTATGGAACTGGGCTCCGATCATGGCTCAGATCATGACCGATTATGCTGCTAACGGTTATCAGCCGCTGGTTGAAAGCCTCTTCTGGGGTGCCGAACACGGTTGTGCTCAGATGGCATACAACGACGCTCTGGTATCTCCGGAACTTCAGGCCGAAGCCAATGCTGTTCTGGAATCCATCGCCAATGGCGAATTCGCAGTCTTCGATGGCCCGCTGACCGATAACGAAGGCAACCTGCTGGTTGAAGAAGGCGCTACAATGTCCGACGAAATCATCCTGGATCAGTCCTTCCTGGTAGACAATGTCAACGGTACATGGTAATCAGACCTGAAACAACTTCATGTCAATAAGTGATAGGTTTAGAAAATGACTCTCATCGCTGATTGACAGTAAGAGTAAAAAATGAAACATGAGGGGACTCCCGCAGCCGGTGAAAGCCGGTGCGGGAGTCTTTTAATGTTTGAAAATAACAGGCACAGACTGTATAATAGTGCCTTAACAGATATCTGTGAGGCCCTCAAAAACAGGGGGCCACGTACCCGGGAAAATGCGTCCGCGAACATCATCCAAGATGCCGGCGCAAGAAAAAACGAAAGAGAAACGCAAGCGAAAACGTAAGTGTTTAATCGCTATATAGAATAGGAGATTCCGCATGAAGCACGTAACCGTCGAGAAACAAGCGGCAAACCGCAATGGCGTGAAGCGCGCAGCCTTCGTGGCGCTGTCATTTATTCTTGAAATCATCATCTGGTGGCTGGTCATGACCTTGCTTACCAACTATGTGACGGTCATCAACATCGCCGCGCGCATATTCGGGCTGCTGGTGGTCGTCGGCCTTTATTCGCAGCGCAAAACCTCGGCCATCAAAACCCCCTGGATCATGCTGATCATGGCATTTCCGATCTTTGGTCTGATGCTGTACGTTCTCATCGGTCTTAACGTGCACACCAGGAAAATGAAGTTGCTTTACGAGGACCTGGATAACACGCTCCTGCCGCTTCTTCCCGAAAATGCCACAGCTCAGGCGGAACTGAAAGCCAAAAATCCCGCCGCCGCCAACATGACCGCTTATCTTAAGCGGACGGCTCGATTCCCGGTGTATCACGATTCCTCAATCCGCTATTTTGATGATGCAAGCGACGGCCTGGAGGCTCAGCTCAAAGCACTGGCGGCCGCCCGCCACTTCATTTTCATGGAATATCACGCCATCGAAAATGAAGAGAGCTGGAAGCGCATCGAAAATGTGCTGGTGGAACGGGCGAAAGCCGGCGTCGATGTGCGCGTCTTTTATGATGACATGGGCAGCATCGGCTTCGTGAACACAGATTTTGCCGAGGCCCTGGAGAAAAAAGGCATTCGGTCATTCGTGTTCAATCCATTTAAATATGGCCTCAACATGTTCCTTAACAATCGCGACCACCGCAAGATCACGGTGGTGGACGGCCGCATCGGGTTCACCGGTGGTTACAATCTGGCCAACGAATATTTCAATCTGACCCACCCCTACGGCATGTGGAAAGACACCGGCGTTGAGATTATCGGCCCGGCGGTGAAGAGTCTGACCGTCATGTTCCTGGAAATGTGGAATGCGGTTCGCCCGGACGATAAAGATCGATATGCGGAATATCTGGAACCCGCAGCCGAGCCTCTGCCGGCTGAACTCTGGTGGGAAAATGGCGCTCTGGAAGCACAGCGTCGCAATCCGTCCGCCTGCGCGTTTATCGCCCCCTATGCCGACCAGCCTATGGATGACATTCATGTGGGCGAGGATGTTTACATTAATATGGCGGCGAAGGCCAACGATTACTGCTGGTTCATGACGCCGTATCTCATTTTGTCGGATGAGCTGACAAATGCGTTGATCGAGGCGGCTATGCGCGGTGTCGATGTGCGTATCATCACCCCCGGTATCCCGGACAAGAAGACGGTTTACAAGATAACCCGCTCCTTCTATAGGGATCTGGTGGCCAGCGGCGTGCGCATTTACGAATGGACCCCGGGCTTCTGTCATGCCAAGATGAGTATCGCGGATGACACCATGGCCACCTGCGGCACCATCAATCTTGACTACCGGAGCCTCTATCATCATTTCGAAAATGGCTGTTTCTTCGCCCACTGCGATGCCGTCACCGACATGCGCGCCGACTTCGAACTGACCATGGCGGAAAGCCGCGAAGTTACCGCGGAATACAAAAAAGACCACGGCTTTGTGCTGACACTGGAACAGAGAGTGCTCAGACTCTTCGCCGGGTTGTTGTGATAGGCGGCAGATAGAGACAGTAGACATCTGTTTTGATTTGATACTTTTTTGAACATGCCATAAAAAGGAAAGGACAGCATCGCAGGATGCTGTCCTTTTGAATATAACAAGCCACTGCGTGGCTTGTGTGTTGAAGTCATTTTCTTCCTTCTCTCATAGTGGTTATTAGCATAGATGTATGATTCTAACAATGATTCATATCACATCTTAGCCCTGAAATATCACAGTTTTTTCGACTTTCTCAAACAGCCAATCTTACACTATCAAATCCACAAGGGACTCATGTACAATGCCTTTACCCAATAACCGTGCAATTTTCTTGCTAATGTTCAGGAGGAACGTGATGAGTACAAATAATAGTGGAACAGATGTAAGCTTTAGCACGCGCGATAAACTTGTGATCAACAGAAAGCATAAAGACCGGATATTCCGCATGCTCTTTTCTGCAGAGCATAAGGATTATCTCTTGTCGCTTTATAATGCCCTTCATGGCACGAACTACGATAATCCGGATGATCTGACGATCACAACGCTGGAGGACGCGTTGTTTATGGGCATGAAAAATGATGTGTCCTTTATTATCGATCAGCATGCGGCTCTCTTCGAGCACCAGAGTACCCGCAACCCCAATATGCCCCTTCGTGGATTTATTTATATGGCACGCGTTTTGCAGAGTATTATCGATATGGATAGCCTTGATATTTACAGCAACCGGCTTGTTGAGATACCGACACCGGAATACTATGTGTTTTACAACGGCCAGGAAGACTGCCCGGAAACAGAAGATCTTTATCTGTCCGATGCGTTCAAACATAAGCTTTATGGCCATTATGAAGGCCACGATAGAAACTCTGATGGTCCGTTTTTTGAATGTC
>JAUNDG010000003.1 GCA_030526195.1 Lachnospiraceae bacterium | reverse complement strand
GGCCCCGCAGCCGCAGCCGACCCCTCAGCCGCAGCGCCAGACCCCGCCCCCCGGCTACATGCCGCCACAGGGCTATGGCGATACACCGCCTCAGGACCCGAAGGGACCGAAGGAAAAGAAGAAATCCTCCGGCAGTAAGCTGCCCCTGATCATCATTCTGATCGTCGCAGCCGTGGCCATCATCGGCGCTGTTCTTTTCTTTGTGCTGCGGGGAAGAGGCAGCTCAAAGGGTGAAAGCACAGATCCCAATGCCGGCGTTTACAATGCCGTCACCGCCGAAATGTGGGGCATTGAGATGGCCATTGAAGACATCTGGACCAGCGGTTTCAGCATTGAACTGAAGGACGGCGGCAAGTGTGTCGTTCTGGTTGATAAGTCTAAAGACAACGGCAGCTGGCAGCTGGAAGGCACCGCCATTCATATCAAGGGCGGCGGTCTTGACAGCGACGGCACGTTGGAAAATGGTGTCCTGACGCTGGACAATGTTCTCGACATGGGCATCACTCTGGTTTTTGAAAAAGAAGGCTATGAAGCCCCAACTGCCATGGGTGATCCGGATGTGGATTATCCCGGCGCGACAGTGGCCCAGGATGGCGATGCCAGACTGCAGAACATGTGGAACGGTGCCTGGTTCGGCTGCATCATGGTCACAGAAGCCACCGGTGAATTCGAAGATATCCGTACCGGCGAATTCTTCGATGCCCTTATTGATGTCAGTGTATATGATAGCGATAACGGCAGCTACGATGTTTACTTTGCCGGAGCTGAAGAAGCTTTCGCCAAGGTGACCTGCACTACTATTGAAACTTGTCTGCTGGCCAACGATGTGGAATTTTTCGGTGGTCTCAGTGTGGATGATCCCGGTTCATGGACACTGGTCCAGATTCCGGACACCGACGGTCTGGCCACCATGAACGGTCGCTTCACCAACAATGAAAGCAGCTTCGAGTTTGTCATTTTCGCCAGAATCTGGGGCGACAGCTGGGAAAAGGAAATCAAAGACGGTTACTATATACCGCCTTCAATCGATGCCTATAATGCCGCTATCAAAAATGGCGAGCTTCCGCCGGTGGGCGCTGCTCCTGCAGGCTACAACGGCTCAGGCAAAACCGCTGATTTCGCTGATTGGGTGGAAGAGCCGGATATGCCCGATGATGTGGGCGAAGATAACACCGAACTGGTCACAGAACCCGGTGAACCGACCGTCAGCGACGGCCCGCCCGCCGGTCTGGAAGGCCCGGTGGATGCCTACAGCTACAATGACATTTACTTTGTGAGCTATCCCACAGACGGCTTCTTCATCGACAAGGATGCCATCCTCGACACCATCGCCGCCAAGGATGCCAGCGTAAAGATCGCTATCACACCGCTCCTCGGCGAAGGTGACGGCGAAGCCACTATAAAGCGTTTCGATGACTGCGCCAAGTATGAAGGCTACACCTCCAAGGATCTCACCATCGCCGGCTATCCGTCCCGCATGGTCACCTACAAGGACGACTGGGGCGATTATTACGCCAACGTCTACGTGGATCTGGGCGGTAATCACGGCGGTGTCTACGGCATCAAGTTCACGGTCAGCTCCGCAGCCACCATGGAAGACTGCACCAGCGAAACCGTTATGGCCATTCTCAATACGCTGACACTGAACGCCTGATGGCTGTGTCAGCCGGACCATTTTCCTTATGAAAATGGGTCTCCCAACTGAATCAGGATTGTGCATTTTTGCAGAAAACGGAAACCGGCAGGGCTTGGCTCTGCCGGTTTTGTGCGTCTCAACAACCAAAGATTTAATAGTATTTTTATCTTTGTTATCCAATTAAAGTGATAAAATGTTGACTATCCATTGAAAAAAGGGGGAAAGGGGTTTTTCTTTCATGACTAAGCAATGCATCAAGAAACCATTCATTATCTTCGTGGCCGTCATCATCTGTCTCACCCTGGCGGCGGTGTCCCTCACCCGTATGGGCACCGACCTTCTGCCGGAGATGGATATGCCGTATATGATCGTGGTCACGACGTATCCCGGTGCTTCACCTGAGAAGGTGGAGGCCGACATCACCAAGCCTTTGGAAGGGTCTTTGGCTTCCGTCAGCAACGTGAAAAATGTCACCAGCAGCAGTGCCGAAAACTACGGCATGGTCATGCTGGAATTTGCTGACGGCACCAACATGGATTCCGCCATGGTCCGTGTCCGGTCGGCCATCGACGCCGTGGGTCTGCCGGAGGATGCCGGTGCGCCCAACATCATGGAAATCTCCATGGACATGATGGCGTCCCAGTACCTGGCCGTCTCCTACGAGGGTAAGGATATATATGAAATTTCTGACTTTGTCAGCGAGACACTGACACCCTTCATCGAACGTCAGGAGGGTGTGGCTTCTGTCACAGAGCTGGGGCTCGTGGACAAATATGTGGAGGTGCGTCTCGATCAGCCCAGCATTGATGTGGTGAACGGCAAGATCCTGGACAAGGTCAGCGGCAAGATGGCCGATGCCCGTCAGGAGATCACCGATGCCCAGGCTGAACTGGACAGCGCCAGATCCGAGATCGAAAATGGTTCCGGATCCCTCCAGTCTCAGCAGAACAGCACCGCCCAGCAGTTGGGCGAGGCTTCCCGGGGTCTCAACCAGGCACTGGCCACCCAGGCCGCTTATCAGGCGGAGCTGGCCAGCGAAAAGGCTAACAAGAAGGCTCTGGAAATGGAACTCCAGGCTTACGAGGATGCCAATCTGGAGGAAAAACTGGCCCAGATGGACGCCATGTTTGCAGAAATCCAGAAATCCGTGACCGGTGAAGAGGCCTATCAGCAGATCTACAACATGGTCTATCAGCAGGTGCTCATTCAGAGTGTCCAGGCTGTGGCCGATCAGGCGGGCCTTGGTATCGTGGTGACTGCCGAAAATGTGGATGCCGTTCTGGCACAGCTGGGGGCCGAGACCACAGCCGCCCTCCAGTCAGCCGCCGCTGCTGCCGCTGCCTCAGCCGCCGCGGAGCAGATCGAAGCGCTGAAGAATCAGTATCCCACAAGCGTGGCCGATGCCATCGCCAATCCCGATAAACTGGCAGCTGCCCGCGCTCTTCTGGAATCCCAGGGCCAGGGCGAAGCGGCCGCTCAGCTGACCGTCGAAAATCTGACCCAGATAACGGACATCCTCAACGTTCGTATCCCTCAGATCAAGACAGGCCTCGCCAACCTGGAGGTTGAGATCGCCGCCTCCGAGGCTGTGACAGCCGAGGTGAATAAGGCCGTTTCCCAGGCCATGGCCAGCTATTCCTCCGTGGAAGCCGGCAAGATCCTGGCGGCCGCCGGCTTCGGTTCCGCCGCCGCTCAGATTTCCAGCGGAAAGGCTTCCATTGAAAATGGTCAGGCTCAGCTGGACTCTGCTCTTGAATCCTTCGAAAAGGCTCAGGAGACAGCTCTCAAAAATGCCAACGTGGATGCCCTTCTTGATATCAACACCTTGTCAGGCATCCTGTTTGCCGAGAACTTTGCCATGCCGGCAGGCTATGTGGACGACAAGGACGATAATCAGTGGATGCTGAAGATCGGTCAGGCCATCGATTCTCTTGAGGAACTGGAAAATCTGGTCCTCACCAACATCGACGGCATCGGCGACATCACCCTGAAGGATGTGGCCAGGATCACGGTCCTTGACAATGCCGGCGAATCCTATGCCCGTATGAACGGGAAGGATGCGGTGCTCCTGTCCGTTTATAAGAACAGCACCGCCAGCACCAGCGATCTGTCCTACACCATGAAGGAAGCCCGGGCCGAGATCGAAGAGAAGTACCCGGGGCTGCAGGTATCACCGCTCCTTGACCAGGGCGATTTCATCGGCATTTTCATCAAGAATATCCTGACCAGTATTCTGATCGGGGCGTTGCTGGCCATCATCATTCTGACCATTTTCTTAAAGGATATGCTGCCGACATTGGTTGTGGCCTTCGCCATTCCCTTCTCGGTTCTGGTGGCCATCCTCATTATGTATTTCACGGGCCTCAGCCTGAACATCATGACCATGTCGGGTCTGGCGCTGTCCATCGGTATGCTGGTGGACAACTCCATCGTCGTTATGGAAAATGTTTTCCGTCTGCGCAACCGCGGCATGAAGGCGCCGCGGGCTGCCTACCAGGGCACCCGTCAGGTCTTCGGGGCCATCGTGGCCTCCACCCTCACCACGGTCTGCGTCTTCCTGCCCCTCATTTTCACAACGGGCCTTGTGCGGCAGATGATGCTGCCCTTTGCGCTGACGCTGACCTTTGCCCTGTTTGCTTCACTGCTGGTGGCCATCACCGTGGTGCCGACGCTTTGCTCACTTCTGATGAAGAAGGCTAAGCCGCGGAAGCCGGGGCTTCTGGATAAGTTGCAGAAAATCTATGCCAAAGCCCTTCAGTTCTGTCTGCGGGTTAAGATCGTGCCGTTGGCGCTGGCCATCCTCATGCTGGTGTTATCCGTGGCGGGTATCCTGAAGCAGGGTGTTGTGCTGATGCCGGATATGGTCAGTGATAACGTGGCGGTCACTGCCACCATTACAAAAGAGGATGTGACAAAGGACGAGGCCTTTGCCATTGCCGATGAAGTCATGGCGGCTGCCGTCAGCATTGATGGCATCGCCATCACCGGTGGTATGAGCAATGCGGAAGCTCTGTTCAGCGGTATGTCCAGCGGCGATTACACCACATTCATGTTCTACATGGTGCCTGATGAGAGTGTAAAGACTGAGAGCAACATGAAGGCCATTGTGGCGGAAATGGAAGAGAAGGTGGCCGGTATTGAAGGGGCGGAGATCGAGGTGTCCGCTTCTGCCATGGGCAGCTTTTCCACCATGCTGGGCAGCGGTCTGAGTCTTAAGATTTACGGCGATGAGCTGGATGAGATGCTGAAGGTATCCGAGGATTTCGTGGAAATCCTGGACAACACTGAGGGCTTCGTCAATGCCTCCAACGGTCAGGAGGAGGCTCCCGAAACACTGCATCTCATCATCGATAAGGCCGCCGCCATGCGGAACGGTCTCACGGTGGCCCAGATTTATCAGGACATCGCCGGGAACCTGACAACCGAAAAGACGGCCATGTCTCTGAAGATGGATGGCGAGAATTATGACGTTAAGATCGTCAATGAGACGAAAAAGCCCTTTAAGGAGACACTTCTCGACAAGACCTTCGAGGTGAAGGTGATGAACGATGAGGGGGAGGAGGAAACCGAAACCCACGCGCTGAGCGAGTACGCCACCCTGGAAACAGAGGCCGGCTACAGCACCATCAGCCGCGAAAATAACGAGCGCTACATCACCGTGTCTGCTGAAACGGAAGAGGGTTACAACCTGACACTGCTCACCAATAAGGTGAAGGATCAGTTTGAGGCCTACGATATGCCGGATGGCTGCCGCTACGACATCGGCGGTGAGTATGAAAATGTGGTCAAGATGCTCAGCCAGGTTATGCTGCTGGCGGCTCTGGGTCTCCTCTTTATTTATCTTGTGATGGTGGCCCAGTTCCAGAGTCTCTTAAGTCCGTTCATCATCCTCTTCACAATCCCACTGGCCTTTACGGGCGGTTTCCTCGGCCTTCTGGTGGCCCGGGAACAGCTGTCCATGATGTCCCTCATGGGTCTTCTGATCCTCATGGGCACCGTCGTCAACAACGGTATCGTGTTCGTGGATTACACCAACCAGCTGCGCATCGGCGGTATGAAGAAGCGGGATGCTCTGGTGGCTGCGGGTAAGACCCGTATGCGGCCGATCCTGATGACAGCCTTAACGACTATCCTGTCCATGGCCGCCCTCATTTTCGACCGAAGCACCAGCGCCGGCATGGGCCGCGGCATGGCCATCGTGGTGGCCGCCGGTCTGCTCTATGCCACCCTGATGACACTCTTTGTGGTGCCGGTCCTTTATGACATGATGTACCGGAAGAAACCGAAGGTGGTCGATGTGGGCGATGAGTCCATGGACGATGTGCCGGATGATGCGGCGGAATTCATGGAAGAACTGCGTCGCACCGAGCGTGAAGATGCCGATAAATCCGCTTTCGAAAATGGCGCTGCCAAAGACCGCTCGGTTGATGATTTTGACCTTGACGATGAGGCCGACAGCGCTGCTGAAGCTGACGGCGACGATGACGCTGACCGGGATGGGGATCTTATGAGTTTAGGCAAGTGATGCCGGAGGATTTTTCGAAAATGTCATATATTTGGTATTCTGATCGAGAAATCCGATTGTACACACAACAGAAAATCACTTATAATAGAGGAATCGGTGACATGACCGATTCCTCTGTTTCATAAAAAAGGTAAATGGAAAAGGGAGTTAAAATGGAAAAAGCAAAAGTCTATTTTACTGATTTCAGAACTCAGCTGGATGTCAGTATTCTGGAAAAACTGAAAAAACTGTGCCGCAAGGCCGGTATTGACAGCATCGATATGAAGGGCAAGTTTGTGGCCATCAAAATGAACTTTGGTGAGAGAGGCAACATGGCCTTCCTGCGTCCGAGTTACGCCCGGGCTATTGCTGAACTGGTGCAGGAAAATGGCGGTATTCCCTTCCTCACAGACTGCAACACCCTGTATGCCGGTTATCGCCGTCATGCGCTGGAGCATATGGACACCGCTAATTTAAATGGTTTCAACACCGTCACCACCGGCTGCCAGATCGTCATCGCCGATGGTTTGCGGGGGACAGACGATGTGATCGTGCCGGTGCCCAACGGTGAATATTGCGAGGAAGCTTATGTGGGCCGTGCCCTCATGGATGCCGACATCATCATTTCCTTAAATCATTTCAAGGGCCATGAGCTGACAGGCTTTGGCGGTGCCATCAAAAACATCGGTATGGGCGGTGGCAGCCGCGCCGGGAAAATGCATCAGCACAGCGCCTGCAAGCCGTCTGTTGACCAGAGCAAGTGCCGGGCCTGCCGTCGGTGCGTGGGCGAATGTGGTTCCGATGCCATTTCACTCAAATCCGGCCGGGCTTTCATCGATCCGGACATCTGCAAGGGTTGCGGCCGCTGCATCGGCGCCTGCGCTTTCGATGCCATCACGGTGCCCTTCAACCAGGTGAACGGTATCCTGAACTGCAAGATGGCCGAATACACCGCCGCTATTGTCAACAATCGGCCCCAGTTCCATGTGTCACTGGCCATGGATATCTCACCCTGCTGCGATTGCCATTGCGAAAATGACGCCCCCATCCTGCCGAATATCGGTATGTTTGCCTCTATGGATCCGGTGGCCATCGATCAGTGCGCTTATGATATGTGCCAGAAGGCTACACCGGTTGACAACAGTCAGCTGGGCGACAATCTGAAGAAGATTGACTGGAAAAAGAACAACGATCACTTCAAGGATACCAATCCGACCGTTGATACGGAATCCGCGCTGGCCCACGGCGAGAAGATCGGTCTGGGCACACGGGATTACGAGATGATCGTGATGAAGTGATTGTTCGGTTTTCAGGGCTATCTGTTGCATCGAGTGGTTTTGTGATATAATCAGATGTTGTCCGGCACGGGCTGCAATGCCCGGAGGACAAATGCCCGATGCCCCATAAAATGAAGCGGGGCGAGGGTTATTCATTTATATTCAGGCAAATAAGGAGTTTCTATTATGGGAAAATATCTTGAAAGATCAAAAGAAGTCAGAGCCTGCACAGATCCGCATTACAACTGCGCACAGGGTGTATTCGTTCCCTTCGCAGAGGTCTGTGGTGTTGATGAAAAGAAGGCTTTTGATATTGCCGCTCACTTCGGTGCCGGTATGAAATGCGGCAGCGTCTGCGGTGCTATCACAGGCGGTCTGATGGTTCTGGGTGCTATCGGTGCCGGTCAGGATCAGTACAAGGCATTCATGGATGGCATGAGAGCTAATCACGAGGGCTGCATCGACTGCTTCGATCTGCTGAAGATGATGAAAGAAAAAGGCGAAGACAAGGCCACACACTGCAACAACATGGTGTTTGAAGCCGTTGCTCTGCTGGAAGACATCCTGAACATGAAATAAACTCTAATAAGAAGACATGAAAAAGGTCTGTGAAAGCATTGCGCTTATCACAGACCTTTTTTGAACCGCAGCGTATTGCGAGTGTCCTCTTTACGTGCAGCGAGCATTCCCCCGCTTCAAAGACGCAGAGTCTTAAGCGGGGGGACGGGGGATCAGATAAGTCCTTGCTGCACCAGTGATTGGTGGAAGACCTCCGCCAGGTCAGCCTTCAGGGGCACACCCAGTTTCCGCAGGGTGGCATCGAGAGCTGAAAGGACAGCGGTCATGTCATTTTCGTTGGCATTATTCCCCATGTGCCCCAGGCGGATCAGTTTGCCGGCGAAGACCCCGAAGGAACCGGTGATGAGGATGTTGTGGTCCTTGAGCATTGTGCTGAGAATGGCGTCCGCTGTAGTCTCAGAGGGGACCTCGAAAGCCGTCACGGTGTTGGAAAAACCATTTTTTAAATAGAGAGAAAGTCCCGCTGCCTCAACCGCGGCGCGGGTGGCTTCACCAATCCGACGATGTCTGTCGAAGATGCCCGGATCGACGGCGATAGCGTCGATGGCAGCGCGAAGACCGTTGATATCGGAGGCCGGCATGGTATAGGGGAACCATTTTTCTTCATAATAATTAAAGAAGACTTTGAGGTTGGCGTAGAAAGCGGCGATGGGGGTCTTACGGTTGTTGATGGCAGCCCGGGCATCTTCGCTGATCACATTGAGGGTGAGGCCGGGGGGCGCGGAAATGACTTTCTGGGATCCGCCGCACAGCACATCGATGTGCTCAAGGCTCAGGGGCTCGCCGAACAGGGTGGACACGGCGTCCACGATGGTGAGAATGCCGTAGGCTTTCAGCTCCCGGGTAATGGCATCCACGTCATTTAAGATGCCGCTGGGGGTGTCGCCGTGAACCACAGTGGCGATCTTGAAATCATGATTATCTTTCAGAAATGCGGTGAAAGCCTCAACATCGATGGCTTCCCGATAATCGGTGCTGTAGAAGGTGACCACGCCGCCGTACATTTCCACGAAATCCGCGAAGCCGCGGCCGAAAATGCCGTTGTCCAGCACCAGCACGTGATCGCCGGGTTCAATGAGGGAGGCACAGGCGGCCTCCAGACCCAGGATCCCTTCACCGCCTAAAATGAAGGTTTCGTGGTCGGTGTGCAGGAGACGGCTGATATCAAGACACAGCTGTTTATAATCTTCAACGAAGGAAGGGTCGCAGTCCGGCTGTTTGAACCGGAGGGAGCGGGCATCTAAGACGGCATCACTCACCTGAGTGGGGCCGGGGGTCATCATTTTATACATATCGTTTTCCTTTTTTATTTGAGAGTGAAGTGCAGGGTGTGAAGCGAACATCATGCCCTGTGGTGATAGCAGATATTGGCTTTAACCGGAAGATGCCACCAAGGTGATGAATCCGATGGGATCCATCATCCGGGTGGCAGTTTATAAATGTGTTTAGATTAAGCCGGCTTTGCGGGCGATAACCTTCAGCGGGTCAACGATGATGAAGGCCACGATGGCAGCGAAGGTCACCTGGATGATGTTGCCCGGAATGGAACCCAGGGGGGCCAGCCAGTTGCCGTACAGGATGATCTCGGCGATATAATAACCGACAATCTTGATGATGAGGGCCACCACCATGGCGGCGATGTACCACAGGCGCTTGTGCTCTTTCCGGTTTTCTGTCATGGCACCCACGGCAAAGCCCATGAGGCCGACAATGATCAGTGTGAAGGGAGCCCAGGTGCTCCAACCGGACATAAGATCAAATAAGGCCATGCCGATACCGCCGGCCAGAGCGCCGGTGCGCTTGCCGAAAATGATCGCAGCGATGAACAGGGGGATGTTGCCCAGATGAATAAGGCCGCCGTTACCGCCAATGGGTAAACGAACATTGATAAAAGCGGTAAAGACGAAGGTCAGGGCAATGAACAGGGCATCGACGACCAGCTCCTTTGTCTGGATGCGTTTTGCGGGAATAGCGTTTGTCTGCATAGTTTGTTGCTCCTTCAAAAATTTTTCTCTATGGTATAGCACAACTGATGATGTGCATATGCTCAATTTCAAACTTTTTTATATAGCCAGATGAAGAGGCGAACACACGGTGAGGGCTATGTGAGGAGACCGCCGGACAAAGCACCAGGTATGATGAGTGCATGAAAAAGCTGCCGGGCGGCAATAACCGACCGCGGCAGCTGGACCATTTTCTAAAGGATTTTTTGCAGGATTAGTCTTTGAGCGCAGAATTGTTTGCGTCAGGATAACAGTTTCTTATTTATTGTACTTTTCAGCCATATCTTCACAGGCCTTTGTCATGGCCCAGATATTTTCGAAGGAAGTACCGGCCGGGCAGTCGCAGCCTGTTGAGAGCAGGAAACCACCGCCATTTTTGTAACCCAGTTCGATGAGACGGCAGCATTCGGCGTAAACAGCTTCCGGTGTGCCCTGCATCATCATTTCTGTCGGGTTCAGGTTACCCATCATGCAAATCTTGTGATCGCAGCGCTTCAGCATGTCTTCCATATCCACCATGGAGTCAACGGAGAAGAGTTTTACGCGGTCATAGGATGTGATGAATTCCACACGATCGCCGGCATTGCCGCAGATGTGAACGCCCAACGGGGCATCTGTCTTCATAAGAGATGTCATTTTGCGGAAGGCCGGAGCGGCATAGGCTTCGTAAAGAGCCAGCGGAATCATGTCGCCGGAGGCTACCGGGTCACCGGCCATGATGAAGTCGGCGCCAGATTCATACAGCATATCGGCATAAATAGCCATGATGCGGGCGGCGAAGTCAAGCAGCGGTTCGATTTCCGGTTTGCGCTTGCCGGCCAGCTTCATGAAGACTCGAGCGCCCACCAGATTGAAGGCCGCTGTGAAGGGGGCGGCGATCCAGGAATGCAGGAGCTTTTCGCCGTTGTTCATTTCCTTGATGCGTCTGTTCTGTTCGAACATCTTGCTGGTGATGGGGTCATTCAGGAAAGCCTGACGGATTTCTTCATCAGTCATGTTCGGGATTTCGTCCGGCACTTTGCTGAAGGCTTCGTTGCACTGCATGGTGGTGCCCACATTGTCAAGGTTGACGCTGCCGCCGAAGGCGCTGACCCAACCCAGAACGGCACTGGAGCCGGTGGTGATGCAGTCGCTTTTGGCTTTGACGAAGTCATTATAGATCATGGCTGAACCATAATCTTCGAGGGCAAACTGATCGGTGTAGTTCATGTTGGCATTTTTGATAACCCAGGATGAACCGTCCAGCAGATAGGCCGGTGTCCGATCGATTTTTTCGAAGTTCATGGCGGCGATCATACGTTCTTTAGAAGTCATAATGAAATGTTCCTTTCCATTTATCAAATAAATGTTCTGTTGCAATGAGAGTGTATCAGAAGAAACACTTTAATACAATGAAATCCGACCTGAAAAACAGGATTTCAGAACATCTCATAAAAAACACCTGATTTCTTTGGTAAAAGTGGAAATGTGTTTGGAAATATAATGCAATATGTTTGAAATTATAAAAAAAGAACAAATCTGTTATGATATCAATGCATTGTATCGTTCGAAAAAGGGGCAGAGTGGTAAGAATGGTCATAAAACAAAGCGGACAGGGGGGAAGACACCTGTCCGCTTTACATGACATTCTTTGATTTTGTGATGTATGGGGTCAGGCTTCGAGAAGCATCAGCAGCATATCCTCATCAAGCTCTGTTTCTTTGGCCCAGAGGCGCAGCGCATTTTCGAAGGGCATGATCCCCTGTGCCTCAAAAGCGGCGCAGACACGGCAGGCTATATCCGCATAGCGTAAAACACCGGCGAAGGACACATTTTCAAAAAGATCCTCATGCTCCCGGGATTCCGGCAGGGCCAGAGGCAGATAGCGCACCAGGTAGTAAAGGAGGACACGGCGCAGGTCACGGTCGCGGCCGGTTGCTGTGCTGTCATCAGCGCCGGCACTCAGGCCTTCAAGCCGGGACAGCGCCGCTTCCCACTCATCCGTGAGGGCCTCTTTTTCATTGATCACGGAAATGATGCTCGTATCGTCGAGGGGCTGGGCCTCACAGCCGATGATATGGGCGGCTTCCGAAAATGCCTTTGCAAAGGTCATTTCCGGCTTTTGCAGCTCTCGCACCAGGGCATCCTCCACGGAAATGAGGCTGTCGCCGGTCACTTTCATTTTCCCGCCCTTTTTCAGCATGCTTTCCGTTAGCTCCGTTTTGCGGACCAGGGACAGATTCTCCGGGCAGGTGAGCATAAGACGCACCACCTCAGGGCAGGAGAGGGTCAGAGTGCGGCGGATGACCTCCGGGGTTTCCGTTTCAAAGCGGGGGTAGAAGGCACAGGTGTCGCTTAAAGCTTCTTCTCCCAGGTTCAGCACAATGCGGCACAGACCGTTGTCATTCAAAAATGGACAGCGGCCGTCAGCCTCCAGGCAATACCAGACATCACCGTCGCATGCTTCCCGGCGGGCGGTGGCCAGGGTACGGCGCAGCTCGTCGCCGAAGGGGCCGCTTTCAGCCTGATAACGGGCCATCACATCGCTTTCCAGAATGAGTTCACCCTCCTTGCAGCAGTTGTCCGGACAGTTTTCGGCTAAACATACAAATTCATTTTCATGCTTAAAAGTTTGTAAAATCATATAAAAACGGGCTCCTTGTCATAAAAAAAGGCCATCATTTTGTACAAAAAGCTAAATAATATTTAGGGACTTGCAAAATTTGTCATTAGTGATAAGATGGGATTACATCTTAAGCGTTGTACTAACGGTACAGTAAAATAATAACACATATTTCATTGGAGGTAACACCTTATGATTAGAGTACTTGCCACAGATGGCATGGATAAAAAAGCAGTTGCTACACTGGAAGGCCTTGGCTACGAAGTGATCCAGGAATTCTATGAACCGGACGTTCTGGCTGAAAAAGTGAAAGACGTTGACGTTCTCGTTGTTCGTTCAGCTACAAAGGTTCGTAAACCGATCATCGACGCAGCTTGCGAAACAGGCCGTCTGAAACTGATCATCCGTGGTGGTGTAGGTGTTGACAATATCGACGTTGATTATGCTAAGGAAAAAGGCATCGACGTTCGCAATACTCCGAGAGCAAGCTCCATCTCTGTTGCTGAACTTGCCTTCGGTCATATGTTCTCTTGCGCTCGTTTCATCTCTCATGCCGGTTACACAATGAGAAATGACGAATGGGCTAAGAAAGCTTACGGCAAGGGTATCGAAGTTTCCGGTAAGACACTGGGTATCGTTGGTTTCGGTCGTATCGGTCAGTCTCTTGGTAAGATGGCCAAGGCTATCGGCATGAACGTTATCGCTTTCGATATCTTCCACATCCCGGGCATCGAAGAAGAACTGGGTATCCCGTATGTTGAAATGGATGAAATTCTGGCTCAGTCAGACTTCATCTCTGTACACGCTCCGGCTGTTGACGGTGGCGCTCTGATCAATGCTGACAACATCGCTAAGATGAAAGACGGCGTTGTGATCATCAACACATCCCGTGGTACAAACGTTGACGAAGACGCTCTTCTGGCTGCTCTGGATTCCGGTAAGGTTCGTGCCGCTGGTCTTGACGTTTACGCTGAAGAACCGGCTAAGAATCACGCTCTGTACAGCCACGCTCATGTTTCCTGCACACCGCACATCGGTGCTGCTACAGTGGAAGCTCAGGGTCGTGTCGGCGATGAAATCGTTGCTCACATCACAAGCGTATTCGGCAAATAATTAATTGAATTAGCTATCTACTTCTCCTAACAAGTACCGTATACAAACTGGGGAAAGGCCTCTGCACTCACCATGCAGAGGCCTTTTTCCAGTTTTGGCGCAAAAAAATCCCGGCCACAAGGCCGGGATTCTGTCTTAGATAGCCATCCGGAAGATGGCTTCAGCTTCCTCTTCACCCAGAGCCATCAGCTTACCGACTTTGACGGTGCCGTTCTGGGTGGTGTTAAGGGCCAGAGCCTTCAGGTCTTCATCGGTATGGGCCACACCAAGATCTGTGAGAGAGGTGGGCATGCCGATTTCTTTGAAATATGCCACTGTGGCGGCGATGCCGGCTTTGGCTTTGTCATCAACGGAGCCTTCAGTGATGCCCCAGACCTTTTCGGCATATTGCGCAAAGCGTTCCGGATTGTTCTTGTAAACGAAGAGAGCCCAGCTGCCCCAGACGGCAGCCAGAGAGGCGCCATGTGTAACATCAAAACGGGCACTTAAGGCGTGGCCGAATTTGTGCACCACCATATCGCGGGTACGGCCCACGTGAGTGAGGTCGTTGTGGGAGAGGGCCGCAGCCCACATGATCTCACCGATGGCTTCCCGGTCCGGTTTAATGGCATCGGTGCCCACACAGCCTTCAAGGACACGACGGCCGCAGCCAACAACGGTGCGCAGAAGACCTTCGGCAATTTCATCTGTCAAGAGGCACGGATCGCCCGGTGTGAAATAACGTTCAATGGTGTGCATCATGATATCCGCAATGCCGGCGCCCATCTGATAGGGCGGCAGTGTTTCCACATAAGCCGGATTCATGATGGAGAATTTGCAGCGATTGAAGGGTGTGCTAAGACCGTTCTTGAGACCCAGCTCTTCATTGGTTAAAACAGCGGAGTCGGACATTTCAGAACCGGCGGCCGGGATGGTGATCACGTTGCCAATGGGCACTGATTTTGTCAGCGGCACTTTCTTGGTCCAGATGTCCCAGATGGTGTGCTCCGGATTGGCGGTACCGTGAGCCACAGCCTTGGCAGTATCAATGACAGAACCACCGCCCACGCTCATGATGAAATCGGTGCCGAAAGCCACAGCTTTGGCCCGGGCTTCTTCAGCGAAGGCCACGCGGGGATTCGGCTGAACACCGCCAATGGTCAGGTAGTCAAGACCGGCATTTTTGATGGAAGCTTCCACTCTGGCCAGCAGACCGCTTCTCACAACAGAGCCGCCGCCGTAAAGTACCAGAACGCGGGAACCGCCGCAGTCTTTGATCAGTTCACCGGTGCGATCCTCAGTATCCACACCGAAGACCACCCGGGTCGGGGTACAGAAATCGAAATTATTCATAGTATATCTCCTTAAAATAAGAATACCTCTCGGCTTCGATCAAAGATCGATGACCGGAGAGGTAAGCTCGCAAATCATTTTTTGTCATTCAAGAATGAACAGGAAAATGGGATATCGACCCTGTCGAAAATGATCAGCCGTGCAGTCCTCTTGTCTGACGATCCATATCTTCAACAACGATATCAAAGATTTCGCCAAGAGAAGCACAATATTTCAGCAGATCCCAGGGCTCATTTGTATGGAAATGGACTTTAACCAGATCCTCATCACCGACAGCCAGCAGGCAGTCACCGGACAGGTTTTCTGTGATGTAATCGGTGATCGCATCCTCGTCGAGGTCATGGCCTTCGATAAGAAGCTGTGTGTCATATCTGAATTCAGTCATGTGTGAATCCTCCTGATAGTTTAGATGGCATGATTATAACATATGTGTTAGAATAACACTACATGCGGATGTGGTGGAATTGGCAGACACGATAGATTTAGGTTCTATTGTCCATGACGTGCAGGTTCAAGTCCTGTCATCCGCACGTTTGTAAAGAGTTTTATGTCTTAGATAATTAAGATATAAAACTCTTTTTTTATCCTCCGAACGGCAGTGTTTTCAGCCACCCAATCATGATAATATAAAGTTATCTTATACAGATAGGAAATGGTATGACAAGCACCTGTATCTTCCGGCGTGACACATGGCGCGCGGAGGCTGCGGACGACTCATTTTCGAAAAGACAAAAGTGGGAACATTGTATGGAGGTATCGGGTATGAAGAAACGGAAAATGACCAGGCGGTTGAGTTTGCTTCTGGTTCTTGTTTTGCTGCTGGGGCTCCTGCCGGCCATGCCGGTCATGGCGGCGGATCGCGGCATCTGGCTGAACGGTGTGAATGTTCTGGAGAATCCGTACGGGACAGGTCAGATCAGTGGTTACTATCAGTACGATGAGGGGGCGAACAGACTGACCTTGAGTAACTACCAGGATAATCGCTATGACACCGTGCGTGATGCGGCTCTTTATATCAATCATCCGGGGCTGACGTTGGTTGTTGATGGTGTGTGCGGTCTGGAGGTGGCGAAAAGCACGGCTGTCGACAGAAACGGTTTGGTTTGTTATTCGGATCTGACACTTATGAGCTCCGAAACAAAAAACAGTTATTTAGGCTTCAGCGCCGGCACTTGTCTGGATGTGAAACCGAATGCCACCATAACAAGTGTCAGCTGTGATCTCCGTTTGACCACAAAATATGACCTGAGAAATTACCCGTCCATCCGTATCGCTTCGGGCGCGAGATATAACCTGATCGGCGGATCACTTGATGCGAACGGGTCTATGGATAACAACGGCTACTTCAATATGACAGGTGGCAGCTTCAGCACCGGATGGGGGTCCGGTATCACGGGAACAGGTTATGCGGCGATTTCTAATGCCGGGACACTGCATCTGGAAAAAGGCGATGTTTATCTGCACAGTCACATCAAGCAGACATCACAGTCCGCTTTGCTGGAAGTCATCGAGACGGTCCGTTTCCATGTGTCCGGTGCGTCGAACTGCATCACCGGCAACCGGACACCCGGTGTCAATGTGAAACTGCCGACAACCGGCAATGGCTTTACTGTAAAGGCCGGTTCCAGTGAGAGCACGGCTCAGGTGGTTTCCGCTTATGGCAATGAGGCTTATCTGGAAATCAGATCGGATGCGTCTTATTATACGGTGACCTTTTATCGTCTGATCCCCGGTGGTGTGGCCAAGAAAACCGTCAAATCCGGCACTTGCCTCAACAGTGCCGATATTGCGGCCATCAATCCGAACTATCATCTGCGCTACACAGAAGATCTGATGGGGCATTTCGTTGCCTGGTCAAGAACACCGATTACGTCAACAACGGATCTGGTCTGCTATGGCGTGCTGTCAGATCGTCTGCAAGGAAATGACCGTTATGCCACCTGCGCGTCTATCGTGCGTCAGGCCTTCAAAAATGAACATCCCACAGAGGCTGTCATGGTTACCGGTAAGAAATACCCGGATGCGCTGACAGCGTCCGGTTTTGCCGGATCACTGGATATCCCGCTTCTGATGTCGGGTCTTAAGTCCATTCCGGCCCCGATCCTTCAGCTCATCGATGAATGGGGGTCTCTCAAGCGGGTGTATCTGGTGGGCGCCGAATTTGAGCCCTCCGTGAAGCAGACGCTGGCCAATCGCGGTATTGCGGTTCTTCCGCTGGCCGGCCCGGATCGCTATGCCACCGCGGAAGCCCTTTACAATCACGGCAAAAACAATGGTTTATATAACTCAAATTGCTGTTTCGTGGCCACCGGCAAGACAGCGGCGGATGCCCTGTCCGCTTCCACCTGGGCCTATGCCATGGGGGCTCCCATGTTCCTGGTAAACGGCAGCGGTCAGTTACGGGATTCCGCCCGGGCTGCGATTTTAAACGGTGGTTATCAGCGGGTTTACTTGCTGGGGGCTGCCAATGTCAACAATGATGCGGGTCTGGCAGCGGCTGCCGCCAATGGTCAGATTACGTTGATCCGTCTTGGCGGGGCAGACCGTTATGAGACCTCGGCTCTCATCAACAACTGCTTCATTGATCCGGCCAATCCGGATTCAAGTGCGATTCCGTATCTGGGTGACATGATCACCTCCCTGACAGTGTTTGCTGCCGGTGCCAATGCGAACTTCCCGGATGCGCTGGCCGGCTGTCAGCTGGCGCGGAAACTTGGCCTGACACCGACCTTCCTGGTCAGCAGCAATATGGCCAACAACAAGGGCGCCATCAACTTCGCCGCTAAAGCAAAATTCATCACAAAGGATGGCCAGGTTTGCAACAATTACAACCTGGGCAATGTGGACCAGCTGTATTTCCTGGGCGCCGAGGTGGCGTTGAACAGCGACGTGATGTATGAGATCGAGATGGCCGCTCGTGCGGTTGGGTAATCGGTAGCTGATCGCATGCGGACTGACGAGCGCCTGAACGTTGATGCAAGAGAAGCGCGTGTCGCCTGACAGACAGGCATCGTCCGGTCGTCAATCGGCAAGGTCCATGAGTTTCATTAAATTTCAATAGGTAAGAAAGCACCCGGAAATGCGATGTGTCATTTCCGGGTGTTTTTCGTCGCAACATCGTAACAAAGGACATATTATTCGGGATATCTTTCTTCCGACACCAACACCCACGGCGCACTCATAACAAATCGAAATAAATCTGTATCTTCATCACGATAAGAGTTGTGGTAAGATAGGACGTGGACTTTCTGTGCAAGAATGATTGGCACAGAAAGAGTCTCGATCGCGCACGCTCGTCTGCCGGCGCAGCGCTGTGTGATGAACAATCAGGAAAGGTTTGCATTATGAAAACAGTTCTGTCACTTTTTACCTATTATAAGAAGGAATCCATCCTGGCCCCGCTTTTTAAACTGGCGGAGTCCTGCATGGACCTTATCGTGCCGCTGGTGATCGCCATGATCATCAACAAGGGCCTGGGGGAAAGCAACACCGGTGTGGTGGTGCGCTGCTTCATTTTCCTCCTGATCCTGGCAGCGGCAGGCCTTGTGCTGTCCTTTACGGCTCAGTTTTTTGCAGCCCGGGCCAGCGTGGGAATGGCGTCTTTATTAAGGAAGAAGCTTTTTCACCACATTGAAACTCTGACCCATCGGGAGCTGGATACGCTGGGCACCGACACCCTGATCACCCGTATGACCAGCGACATCAATCAGGTGCAGAACGGGCTCAATCTGACCCTGCGTCTGCTTCTGCGCAGCCCCTTCATCGTACTGGGCGCTATGGTCATGGCCTTCACCATCGATGTGAAATGCGCTGTCATTTTCGCCGTGGTCATCCCAATCCTGGCGGTGGTCATTTTTGGCCTTATGCTGGCGGGCATGCCGCTGATGAAAAAGGTGCAGGCCGGCCTTGACCGTCTGGTGGGGGCGACCCGCGAGAACCTGACCGGTGTGCGGGTTATCCGGGCTTTCCGAAAGGAAGAGGCTGAAATTGCGTCTTTTGATGACAAAAATGAGGCTCTCACCCGCTTCAACTTAGCGGCGGGTCGGCTCACAGCCCTCATGAATCCGCTGACATTCATCATCATCAACGTGGCCGCGGTCATCCTGATCCGCACCGGCGCCATCGAGGTGAGCCTCGGTCAGCTGCAGCAGGGCGATGTGGTGGCCCTTTACAATTACATGGCTCAGATCACCGTGGAGTTGGTGAAACTGGCGTCGCTCATCATTTCCATCAACAAAGCCATGGCCTCCGCCGATCGCATTGAGGCGGTTCTCAAGACAGAGCCGTCCCTGCATTATGTGGCGTCAGGCTCAGATGAGACAGAATCGGCACGCAATACGCGCACGGTTCCCGGGAAGATCGCCTCTTCGCAGGTGGCTACTTCTGAAGGAACTGCTGAAAATGATCGCATGCCGGCACAGAGCATTTCTGAAAATGAACCCTGCGTCGTCTTCGACCACGTGACATTTTCTTACACAGAAGGCGCTGACCCGGCGCTGCAGGATGTCTCATTTTCTATCGAAAATGGTAAAACGGTGGGCATCATCGGCGGTACGGGTTCCGGCAAGAGCACGCTGGTGAATCTGATGATGCGTTTTTACGATCCCGAAGAGGGAAGCATTCGCTTCCGCGGCCGGGATGTGAAGGATCTGCCGGCGGGTTATCTCACCGAAAACATGGCCATTGTGCCGCAGAAGGCGGTGCTCTTTGAGGGCACGATCCGCGACAATCTCCGTTGGGGAAATGAGTCTGCCTCGGACGAAGCGCTGCTTCAGGCGGCCGCCACGGCGCAGGCGCTGGAGGTTATCGAAGGCAAGGGCGGCCTTGATGCTGAGGTTGAGCAGAACGGCCGGAATCTGTCCGGCGGTCAGCGGCAGCGTCTCACCATTGCCCGGGCTCTGGTGAAGCAGGCACCGGTCCTTATCCTTGACGATTCTGCCAGTGCGCTGGATTATGCTACGGATCTCAAATTGAGACGGGCGCTGGCGCAGCTGCCCGGGGATATGACCACCTTTATCGTGTCGCAGCGCATTTCCGCCATTCGGTCGGCGGATATCATACTGGTGATGGATGACGGCGAGCTGGTGGGCACGGGCACTCATGAGTCCCTGCTTGAGACCTCGCCGGTGTATCAGGAGATTTATGCCTCCCAGTATCCCGGAAAGGAGGTGGGCGCATGACACAGCCGACATGTGATAACAAGAAAAATGTTTCCGGCTCAAGTATTCTGGGCAAGGTCCTGCGGGTCATCGGCCGCTACAAGCTGTTGCTTGTATTGAGTCTTGTGCTGGCCGCGGCTTCCGTGATCCTGCAGCTTTACATTCCGATTCTTTTCGGTCAGGCGGTGGACACCATCGTCGATGAGGGCCATGTTGATTTCACAGCCCTTCTGATTCTTTTGAAAAATATCCTGTCCCTCACCTTCTTAAGTGCGGTGGCGGTCTGGATCATGAATATGATCAACAACACCCTGGCGTTTCGGACGGTGCGGGATATTCGCCGCCGGGCGATCCGTCAGATTCAGGTGCTGCCGCTGTCTTATCTTGATGCGGGCAGTACCGGGGATGTGGTGCAGCGGGTGACAGCGGATACCGATCAGCTCTCCGACGGTCTTTTGATGGGCCTGACCCAGCTGTTTTCCGGCGTGGTCACCATTGTGGTCACCCTGGTGTTCATGTTCTCTAAAAATGTTCCGGTTTCCGTGATGGTGGTGTTGCTCACACCGGTCAGCTTCCTGGTGTCGAAGTTCATCGCCTCCCGGACTTACAGTCTGTTCTCAAAGCAGACCGCGATCCGGGGTCGGCAGACGGCTTACATTAATGAAATGATCAGCGGCGCCAAGATCGTCAAGGCTTTCGGCCATGAAAAGCAGGCTGAGGCCACCTTTGATGCCATGAATGATGAGTTGAGAGAGGCTTCCGAAAAGGCCGTGTTCTACAGCTCTCTGACAAATCCCTCCACCCGGGCGGTCAACAATGTAATCTATGCGCTGGTGGCGCTGGTCGGGGCCTTCATGATCATGGGCGGTTCCCTGACCGTTGGTGGTTTGACCGTATTGCTGGCCTATGCCAATCAGTACATGAAGCCCTTCAATGACATCAGTTCTGTTATCACGGAACTGCAGAATGCCCTGGCCTGTGCGGCCCGGGTGTTTGACCTCGTTGAGGCGGAGCCGGAGGTGCCGGAGGCACCGCAGTTGCTCCCGCCGGCAGAAGGCAACATTAAGATTGAGGACATGTCATTTTCTTATGATCCGGCCCGTCCGCTCATTGAGGACTTCTCCTTTGAAGCGAAGCCCGGCATGAAGATTGCTATCGTCGGGCCCACGGGCTGCGGTAAGACCACATTTATCAATCTGCTGATGCGGTTCTACGATGTGAACAGCGGCAGTATCTCCGTTGACGGCCACGACATCCGCGAGGTGACGCGCCATTCACTGCGTGAGAATTTCGGTATGGTGCTGCAGGAATCCTGGCTGAAGAATGCCACCGTGCGGGATAACATCACCCTGGGGGATACGTCATTTTCGGATGAGGCGATCAAAGCGGCGGCGAAGGAGGCCCACAGCTGGGAATTCATCCGCCGTATGCCGCAGGGACTTGACACCCTGATCACCGATGAGGCTTTGAGCCAGGGGCAGAAGCAGCTCCTGTGCATCACCCGGGTCATGCTGACCCTGCCGCCGATGCTGATCCTGGACGAGGCCACATCTTCCATCGATACCATGACGGAACTGCGTATCCAGAATGCGTTTGATAAGCTGATGAAAGGCCGCACAAGCTTCATCGTGGCCCATCGTCTGTCCACCATCCGCAGCGCGGATATCATTCTCGTCATGAAAGATGGCCACATCATCGAGCAAGGCGCTCACGATGAACTCATCGCCAAAGGCGGCTTCTATAAAAACCTGTATGAAGCCCAGTTTGCGGGGCGGGAGTAGGGGCGGAAGCACCGGCAACCCGGATAGCAGATCAAGCGTGAAAGAGAATATCAAGCTAAAAGCAGCTCCTCGGAGCTGCTTTTTCAGTACCGGCCGCGGTGTAAGCCTGTCCGACCGCCACAAATCCAAATATAGGGTTTGCTTGCTTTCACGGGGCAGTCATTGTAATATAAGACTGATTACAGGCGCCTGAGACTCTCGCGCATAATCACCCTTTACTATTGAAATAGACATTAATTGATTAATTAACTTTTCATTTGTTGACACAGATGCACCATCACATCCCGTTTCCGACTTAAATGCCGGGTAAGGGGATTTATGTTTGGTGCTTCTCTTATCATGTATTTTGAATCCCCGGGAGGAAATTGAACAATGAAAGTCCTGATCGTGGGCTGCGGTAAGGTTGGTTCCAACCTGGCCGGTCAGCTGTGCCATGAAGGTCATGAAGTGACGATCCTCGACCTTGTCGATGATCATATGAAAGATGTGTCCAACGCGTATGACGTGATGGGCATTATCGGCGATGGTACCAGTATTGAAGCTTTGAAAGATGCCGGCATCGCCCAGGCCGATCTTCTTTGCGCTGTTATGGATTCCGACGAAGCCAACCTGCTGTGCTGTCTGATCGCCCGTCAGCTGTCAAAGGCCCGTCTCATCGCCCGTGTCCGGAAACCGGTCTACAGCAAGGAAACTCAGTTTTTCCGTGATCATTTCGACCTGGCCATGGTCATCAATCCGGAGCTGGCTTCTGCTGCGGAAATGGCCCGTATTTTCCGTCTGCCCTCAGCCATCAGCATCGATGTTTTTGCCAAGGGCCGTGTGGAAATGATGTCCTTCCGTGTCAAAGCGGATAGCCCTCTCTGTGGTCTGTCCCTGGTGGAACTCCGCAGCAAATATCGCCAGGATGTGCTGATCTGTGTGGCCGAGCGAGGCGATGAAGTGGTCATTCCTTCCGGTGATTTTGTCATTCAGGAAGGCGATATTCTGTCCATCGTCGCCAATCAGCAGGGCGTCTCAAGCTTCTTCGAAGCCATCGGCGTCGCTGTGAACCCCGTCAAAAATGTCATGATCGTGGGCGGCGGTACCATGACCTATTACCTGGCCAAGGCGCTGCTTTCCAGCGGTATCAAGGTCAAGATTATTGAAATGAAGCGGCCGCGGGCCGAATGGCTGGCGGAGGAACTGCCGGCTGCCGAGATCATCTGCGGCGACGGCACCGATGAAGAATTGCTTCAGGAAGAGGGCATCAGTCAGGTGCAGGGTCTGGCGGCTCTGACCGGTATCGATGAAGAAAATATCATGCTGTCTCTCTATGCCCAGAGCGAGACCTCAGTCAATGCGAAGATTGTCACCAAGATCAACCGCATCACTTTCAATAAGGTCATCGACAGCATGAACCTGGACAGCATCATCAACCCCAAGGAACTGACCGCAGAATACATTCTGAAATACATCCGTTCCATGGATGCCACCAGCAGTGCGGTGGAAAACCTGTATCGTCTGGCTGACGGCCGGGTTGAAGCGCTGGAATTCCATATTTATGAAGAAGAAAAATCCGTCACCGGCATCAAGCTGCAGGATCTGAAGATTCAGGACAATGTGCTGATCGCCAAGATCTTCAGAAAAGGTCAGCTGATCACACCTTCCGGCCAGAGCGAGCTGCAGGTTGGGGACTCTGTTGTGGTCGTCGCCATGGCTGATCGGAAATTAAGCCGCATCGGCGACATTTTGAAGCGCTGACATTAAACCCTGTGTAAGTCGACCGTAAAACACGGTATCGATTGAAGTGCAAGTGGCGAAGCGGCCACCGTGCCCTGTGGGACTTACAAGTGTCCGCTTGAAGTACCTGCACGATACTCTGCGCATAATCGCATAAGTTCGGAGAAACACATGAATTATAGAGTAGTATTTTACATATTAGGCTGGATCCTGCGTCTTCAGGCCGCCCTTCTGCTTTTGCCGGCAGTGGTGGGCCTGATCTATCAGGAAATGTCCGGTCTCAGTTACCTCATCACAGCGGTGATCGCGCTCATCTTAAGCTTCCTTATGGCCGCGAAAAAACCGGAAAATCGCCAGATTTATGCCAGAGAAGGCTATGCCATCGTCGGTCTGGCCTGGCTTGTGATGTCTCTTGTCGGGGCCATCCCCTTTGTGATGAGCGGCGATATTCCTAATTATATAGATGCGCTTTTCGAGACAGCCTCCGGGTTCACCACCACCGGCTCCTCGATCCTCACAGAAGTTGAGCATCTCACCCATGCCGGTCTTTTCTGGCGCTCCTTCACCCACTGGGTAGGCGGTATGGGCGTTATGGTCTTCATGCTGGCTCTGGTGCCCATGCTGGGTGGCACCACGCTGAACCTGATGAAAGCGGAAAGCCCCGGCCCCGTTGTGGGCAAGCTGGTGCCCCGCATTCGCGAAAGCGCTGCCATTCTGTATAAGATCTATCTGTTCATTACCATAGTGGAAGCCCTGCTGCTCCGCATTTTCGGGATGGACTGGTTCCAGGCCCTCACCACCACCTTCGGCACCGTGGGCACCGGTGGTTTTGCGGTCACCAATGATTCTCTGGCGAGCTTCAGCCCGTCCATTCAGATCATCATCACTATTTTCATGCTGCTGTGCGGTGTCAACTTCACCTTCTATTTCCTGCTGCTCCAGCGGAAATTAAAAGCCGCCCTCAAGCTGGAAGAGGTGCGTGTGTATTTCCTCATTGTGATCGCGGCCTCCGCCCTCATTGCCTGGAACACCCATCACCTTTATGCCACAACCGGTGAAACTGTGCGCCATTCTGCGCTCCAGGTGGCATCCATCATCACCACCACCGGTTTTGCTTCCACAGACTTTGATATGTGGCCCATGCTGTCCAAGACCATCCTGGTGACATTGATGTTCATCGGTGCCTGTGCCGGCTCAACCGGCGGCGGCATCAAAGTGTCCCGTATCATGCTGATGGTGAAGGGCATCCGCAAGGAAGTGGGCATGATCACTCATCCCCGGGCCGTCCGCAAGATTCGTATCGACGGCGCTCCGGTGGCTGTTGAAACCGTGCGGTCAACCAATGTATTCATCGCCATCTACTGCGTCATTTTCTTTGCCTCCATGCTCATCATTTCCATTGATGAGTTTGATTTCACCACGAATTTCACGGCCGTGGCCGCCACCATCAACAACATCGGTCCCGGTCTAAACATGATCGGCCCCACCGGGAACTTCGCCGCCTTCTCGCCGCTGTCCAAGATTGTGCTGATCTTCGATATGCTGGCCGGCCGTCTGGAAATCTTCCCGATCCTGCTGATGCTGTCCCTGAAGAACTGGAAACGTTACAACTGATCCGCGGAGAATAGCCTATGATGACAAAAGAAAAATACGAAACCCTGTCACTCCAGGTGCTCCGGGATCTGGCCAAAGCCAGAGGGATGAAGGGCTTCACAGCCCTCAAAAAGGCTGATCTTATTGAGCGGATGATGACGGAGGATACCAATAACGCCGCCGCATCATCGGTACCCACCGCGCCCATGTCTTTCGAAAATGGTGCATCCGAGGCCCGATTAACTTCATCTGAATCTCAGCGTCCTCGCCGCGGCCGTCGCCCGATGTCGTCAGAGCCTTCCGAAAATGGCGCATCCGAGGAACGTGCAGTTGTGTCTGAGACTGCCCGCCCTCGTCGCGGCCGTCGCTCGATGCCATCAGAAACAAACGAAAATGGGGCATCCGAGGATCGCACAACTGTGTCTGAAACACCCCGTCCCCGTCGCGGCCGTCGCCCGATTCAGGCCGACAACTCCGAAGCCGGCGAGAATGGCATGACAACCACCGCGCCTCGTCGTGGTCGTCGCCCGGTTCAGGCTGACAACACCGAAGCCGGTGAGAATGGCATGACAACCACCGCGCCTCGTCGTGGTCGTCGCCCGTACCAGAAAAACAACAACGAAAACGGTGAACAGGCTGCAACAGGCAGAACACCTCGCCGCGGTCGTGTTGTCAATAGTGCTGTTGTCGAAGGCGATGCGGTGCCGCAATCTGTAGCCGTGAATCCGGCCAATGAAGGCGATGCCCGCATGACAAACGACTATCAGCCGGTCGATAAGAGCATGATGGCCATCGAAAGGCCGTCATCTTCTGACCGTATTAACGCAATATATGAAGAAAATGGCGGCTCAGATGTTGCGGCGGATGCCAAAACCGCATACGCATCATCAATGGCTCAACCGCCAGAATCTGAAAACTCACAGCCCGCTGATCGGCCCATGACCCAAACGAGCGACCGGCCCATGAACCAGTCGGCCGACCGTGCTATGAGACAGCCCGCCGACTCGGCACTCGAATCCGCCGGCGAACGGCAGGAAACACCCCAGGACCGTTTCCGCGATAACCCGCGGGCCAGCGGCATTCTGGAAGTTATGCCTGATGGCTATGGCTTCATGCGTGCCTATAATTACATGCCCGGCGACGATGACATCTATGTGTCACCCTCCCAGATCCGCCGTTTCGGTCTTAAGACCGGCGACAAGATCATGGGGCAGACCCGCGCCAAGGGCATCGGCGAGAAGATCGGGGCCCTGCTTTTTGTGGAGGCCGTTAACGATCTGCCGCCGGAAGAAGCCCGGAAACGCACCGCCTTCGAAAATATGACCCCCACCTTCCCGGATCATCGCATCCGCCTCGAGCGCCCCGATGGTTCTGTGGCCACCCGCATCGTGGACCTCATCAGCCCTATCGGCCGTGGTCAGCGCGGGATGATCGTATCCCCGCCCAAGGCCGGTAAGACCACGCTCTTAAAGGATATCGCCCGCTCCATTTTGCGGCGTGATCCCGAAGCGCACCTGATGATCCTCCTCATTGACGAACGCCCTGAGGAAGTGACGGATATGAAAGAATCCGTTTACGGTCCCAATGTGGAAATCATTTTCTCCACCTTCGATGAATTGCCTGAGCACCACAAGCGTGTGTCGGAAATGGCCATCGAGCGGGCCAAGCGTCTCGTGGAGCATCACCAGAATGTCTTCATTTTGCTTGATTCCATTACCCGACTGGCCAGAGCCTACAATGTGCTGGTGCCGCCCAGTGGTCGCACCCTGTCCGGTGGTCTTGATCCCACAGCCCTTTACATGCCAAAGCGTTTCTTTGGCGCTGCCCGGAATCTCCGGGAGGGCGGATCGTTGACGATCCTGGCCACGGCGCTGGTGGATACCGGCAGCAAGATGGACGATGTGGTTTACGAAGAATTCAAAGGCACCGGCAACATGGAACTTATCCTGGACCGCCGGTTACAGGAACGCCGCATTTTCCCGGCCATCGATATCGTCAAATCCGGGACCCGTCGGGAGGATCTGCTTCTGACACAATCCGAACAGGAGGCGGTCAACCGCATGCGCCGCAGTATGAACGGCATGAAGTCGGAGGAAGCGGTGGAAGCCATCCTGCGCACCTTCGCCCGCACCGGCAGCAACGACCAGGTGGTCAATGCCGTGCTGTCAGGACGCCTGGCTCCCTGATCAAAGAGAGGGAAGTGAAGTGGGCATCGTGTCCTGAGGGGATTGTACATGTCTGCTTTATGAGGGCATCGAGGTCCGCGTGAATGCTTTCGGACGGACAGCTCTTTACAACGAGCGACGGTGTCACGAGTTAATAAAGAAAAATCAGAGGTAACAGTTTGAATAAGAAAGAAATCGCCGAGATCAAAAAGCTGATGAACAAGGATCGCGTTGTCATCAACCGTATGGCCGGCTGTTATGTTAATGGTGAAAAAGAAAAGGTCATGACCTTTAAGGAATCCCTTCTGGCCCTGCCGGAGGAGGAGATGACCAAGTATCTGGATATTTTCCGCAAGGCGCTGTCCGGCAGCGTTGGCCGGAACCTGCTCAACCTGGGCTTCCCCCTGGAGGCCGAGCAGCCCGGTGGGACTCACAGCCGTCTCATGGAACTGCGCGCCTGCGAACTGAAGGATGATGATCTCTTAAATGGTTTTTACGACACCATCATCGAAACCTGGTATCATCCGGAAAACTATCTCATTCTCATTGTGAACGGCGCCTATGACGTGCCCGGCAAAACAGCGGACGGCATGGAAATGGAAGATGCTTCCTCGGAAGTGTACCATTTCGTGCAGTGCTGCCTGTGCCCGGTGGAACTGTCAAAGACAGCCCTTTGCTACAATGCGGAAACCAATCATATAGAAGAAACCCTGCGGGACTGGATCGTGGGCATGCCGGAGCAGGCTTTTCTGTTCCCGGCCTTCAATGACCGGGGCACCGATCTCCACAGCCTGCTTTACTACTCCGGTGACAGCAAGGAATTCTGCACAGAACTCATGGAAAACCTGCTGGGCTGCAAAGAGCCCCTGACCGCCACCAATCAGAAGGCCGCCTTCCGCACTCTGGTGGAGGAAGCGCTGGGGGATGAGAGCAGCTATGAAAAGATCCGCAGCATCCACGAAAACCTCAATGAAATGATCGACGAAAATAAAGCCGAGCCGGAACCGCTCACCATCGGCCAGGCTGAGGTGAAGACCCTGCTCACACGGGCCGGGGCTTCCGACGAAGCCATTTCCAGAATGGAAGAGCGTTTCACCGAAGATTTCGGGGAAACGGGTGATTTCCTGGCCGCCAACGTGGCAGAGCCCAAGAAGTTCGAGGTCAGTGCCCCGGAGGTGTCCGTCAAGGTCTCACCGGAGTTTGCGGATCTGATGGAAATCAAGGAAATCGACGGCGCCAGCTGTCTGGTGATCCCGCTCACAGGCGAAGTGGAGGTCAACGGCATTCTGGTGCGCGAAAAGGGCTGATTCCGAAGGAATTCGTGTTGTTCTTTTTCGAGTACACTGCTATAATGGCTTTTGGCTATGGATATTTACTAAATTAAGGAGACATGATCATGAGCAAGAAACCGACCGTATTAATGATTCTTGACGGTTATGGATTAAACAGCAATCCGGAAGGCAACGCCATCGCAATGGCTAAGACTCCGGTTATGGATGACCTGATGGCAAACTGCCCCTTCGTGCCGGGCGCTGCCTCCGGTCTTGATGTCGGTCTGCCGAATGGGCAGATGGGTAACTCTGAAGTCGGCCATATGAATATCGGCGCCGGCCGCATCATTTACCAGGATCTGACACGTATCACCAAGTCCATCAACGATGGTGATTTCTTCGAAAATAAGGCTCTGCTGGCCGCTATGGAAAATTGTAAGAAAAATGACTCCGATCTTCACCTTTGGGGTCTGCTTTCTGACGGCGGCGTTCACAGCCACATCACTCATGTGTATGGCCTTCTGGAAATGGCGAAGCGTCAGGGCCTTACAAAGGTCTTCGTTCACGCCTTCCTTGACGGCCGCGACACACCGCCGGCTTCCGGTAAGGATTACATCGAACAGCTGATGGCCAAGATGGATGAGATCGGCTGCGGTAAGATTGCTTCCCTGTCCGGTCGTTACTATGCCATGGACCGTGACAACAACTGGGATCGTGTGGAAATGGCTTACAACTCACTGGTTAAGGGCGAAGGCGTTCAGGCTGTCTGCCCGGTGAAGGCCATGGAAGAATCTTATGCCAAGGATGTCACAGACGAATTCGTGCTGCCGACCGTGATCACAGACGAAAATGGTCAGCCGCTGTCCCTGGTCAAACCGAACGATTCTGTCATTTTCTTCAACTTCCGTCCGGACCGTGCCCGTGAGATCACACGCGCCTTCTGCGATGATACCTTCACAGGTTTCGAAAGAGAGTTCTTGCCGCTGACCTATGTCTGCTTCAAGAACTACGATGAATCCATCCCGAACAAGATCATTGCTTTCGAGAAGGAAAATATTGTGAACACCTTCGGCGAATACCTGGCTGCCTCAGGCAAGAAGCAGCTGCGTCTGGCCGAAACAGAAAAATATGCTCACGTGACATTCTTCTTCAACGGCGGTATCGAAGATCCGAACGCTGAAGAATTCCGTCTGCTGGTGCCGTCACCGAAGGAAGTGGCCACCTATGACCTGAAGCCGGAAATGAGCGCTCCGGAAGTCGGTATGAATCTGGTGGATGCCATCAAGTCCGACAAATATGACGTCATCGTCATCAACTTCGCCAACCCGGATATGGTCGGTCACACAGGTGTGATCCCGGCTGCCGTGGCTGCCGTTGAACGTGTAGACGCTCTGGTGGGCGAAGCCGTTCAGGCTGTGAAAGATGTGAACGGTCAGATGTTCATTTGCGCCGATCACGGTAACGCCGAACAGATGGTGAACTATGAAACAGGTGCTCCGCACACAGCGCACACCACCAATCCGGTGCCCTTCATCCTGGTCAATGCCGACCCGGCTTACGGCTTAAGAGAAGGCGGCTGCCTGGCTGACATCGTCCCCACACTCCTTGAACTGATGGGTATGGAACAGCCGAAGGAAATGACAGGTAAGTCACTCCTTGTCAGAAAATAATAAATGATAGGATGCTGCCGTGTATGCGGCAGCATTTTGATTATCCCGATGTGCCAAGTGAATCCTCATGCTTGCATGAAGGGATTCATTTGGCGAACGGTAATCACCGAGATGCAGCAACGCGGAATCGAGGTGTTACCGAAGGGATAACGAGTAGGTGGGAGAATACCCACCTACTCGATTCTTGATGTGAGAGGAAGACACAAATGCGCGTTGATAAATATCTGGCGGATATGGGCATCGGGACCCGATCCGAACTTAAGAAAATGATTCGTAAAGGGCTCGTCAAGGTGGACGGCGTGGTCATCAAAGACCCGGGCTTTGCGGTGAAGGCGGATACGGAAGTACTGGTGGAAGGCCGCCGCATCATTTACGCGGAAATGGTTTATCTTATGCTGAACAAACCGGCCGGCGTCATTTCTGCTACAGAGGATCCCCGGGAAAAGACCGTGGTGGATCTCATTGATGAGGTGACCCGCCGGGACATTTTCCCTGTGGGGCGTCTGGATAAGGACACGGAAGGTCTGCTTTTGCTCACCAATGACGGGGAACTGGCCCATCGTCTGTTGTCCCCGAAACACCATGTGGACAAAACCTACCTGGCTTACCTTGATCAGCCGGCAACGGAGGCTGATGTGAAGGCCTTCGCGGAGGGGATTGCCATCGAAGACGAAGACCCCTTTGTGGCTATGCCGGCAGTGCTGGAATTGCTGCCGCCTGTGTCGGCCGATTCGGATTCGCAGCCTGTGATGTCGACGGCGCATGACCGTCAGGGCAATGCATCGATTGAGCCATCTGCCGATGAGCTTTATGCCGCTCGCATCACCATCCGGGAAGGCAAGTTTCATCAGGTGAAGCGCATGTTTGCCGCCGTTGGGAAAACCGTCACCTATCTCAAAAGGGAAACCATGGGACCGCTGGCGCTGGATGCGTCATTGCCCCTTGGCGCCTATCGGCCGCTGACAGAGGCTGAAATCAGGACTCTTAAGAACGTATAATGCGATAATTGAACTGCAACGAGCATTCCCCCGCTTCAAAGATGCATAGTCTTAAGCGGGGGTTACGGGGGAAGCTCGCATCAGCAGGGGTAAAAGCCCCTGCTGATGGGCTACCGAAGGTTGCTGCGGTTCACGAGCAAGTAGCGAAGCGGACATCGTGCCCCGTGGGTATTGCGAGTGTCCGCTTTACTCAGGTTGGCGGGCACGTGTTGGCGCAAGTTGTGAGAACACGTACTGACAGTAACTGACATTTGGTTAAGCAAGAGAGGAAACATCATGAACATCACGATCGTGGCGGTCGGAAAACTGAAAGAAAAATTCTGGGAGCAGGCAGCGGGTGAATATCTGAAGCGCCTGAAGGCTTACGCCAAGGTGACGGTGAAAGAGATTCCCGACGTTGATCCCGGTCGGGCCGGCGGTATTGAAGCGGCCCGGGACAAGGAAGGGGAGGCTGTGCTGGCGGCCATTCCCGAGAGAAGCCATGTGATCCTTCTGGCTATCGAAGGGAAGGAAACGAGCAGTGTGGCGCTGTCTCGCTACATCGATGAGCTGGGGGTCAACGGGAAAAGCGATATCACGTTCGTCATCGGCGGTTCCGATGGGTCATCTCCGGCTGTCTACAAAAGAGCCAATCATCTCCTGAGTTTCGGCCCCATCACATTGCCTCATAATCTGGCTCGCATCGTGCTGTTGGAACAGATCTACCGGTCTTTCCGTATCAGCCGCGGCGAACCTTATCATAAATGAAGATATGTCATTAAGAACATGTCTCGGACAGGCTATCCTGCCAAATAAAAGCCCGTATTATCTTGTGTTTTCGTCAGGGTTTGACATTGAATTCAGCGGGCGATTTTGTTATAGTTGACATGAAAAAAATCTTATTAACTTACTGATCGATGCAGTCGCAAGACTCATGAGAAAGGAAATAACATGAATAAACTGGAACTGCAAAAGAAAGCTGTTGATGTCCGCAGGGGCATCATCGAAGCACTTCATTCTGCAAAAGCCGGACATCCGGGCGGTTCATTATCATCCGTCGAATGCCTCGTCTATCTGTATTTCGAAGAAATGCAGAACATTGACCCGGCCGATCCGAGAAAAGCTGACCGTGATCGTTTCGTCCTGTCAAAAGGCCATGCTGCACCGGTGCTGTATTCCACACTGGCTCACAGAGGCTTTTTCCCGGTAGAAGAACTGCTGACACTGCGCCATGTGGATTCCCGTCTGCAGGGTCATCCCTGTATGCAGGACACACCGGGCGTTGATATGTCTTCAGGTTCCCTGGGCCAGGGCATTTCCGCTGCTGTAGGTATGGCGCTTGCCGCTAAGCTGCGCGGTGACAGTTATCGTACATACTGCCTGCTGGGCGATGGTGAGATCGAAGAAGGTCAGGTTTGGGAAGCTGCCATGCTGGCCGGCAACAAGGGTCTTGATAACCTGTGCCTGATCGTTGACAACAACAACCTGCAGATCGACGGTCCGATCACAGAGGTCAACTCACCGTACCCGATCGACAAGAAATTCGAAGCCTTCAACTGCCACGTGATCAACGTTGAAGACGGTAATGATCTGAATCAGCTGGATGCTGCATTTAAAGAAGCGAAGGCCACAAAGGGCATGCCGTCTTGCATCGTCATGAAGACGGTTAAGGGCAAAGGCATTTCCTATATGGAAAATCAGGTCGGTTGGCACGGTAAGGCCCCGAACGATGAAGAAAAAGCTATCGCACTGGAAGAACTGAGAAAGGCAGAGGAGGCATTATGTCAGAAGTAAAGAAAATCGCAACAAGAGCCAGCTATGGCAAGGCCCTGGTTGAACTGGCAGAAGTACATGACGATTTTGTCGTTTTAGATGCCGACCTGGCAGCTGCCACACAGACAGGCGTATTTAAGAAAGCTTATCCGGATCGTTTTATCGACTGCGGTATTCAGGAAGGCAACCTGATGGGTGTGGCCGCCGGTATGGCCGCCGCCGGTATGAAGCCCTTCGCCAGCACATTTGCTATGTTCGCTGCCGGTCGTGCTTTCGAACAGATCCGTAACTCCATCGGTTATCCGCATCTGAATGTTAAGATCTGCGCTACACATGCCGGTATTTCCGTCGGTGAAGACGGTGCCACACATCAGTGCCTGGAAGATCTGGCTCTGATGCGCGTCATTCCGGGTATGGTCGTTATGCAGCCCTGTGATGACGTGGAAGCCCGCGCTATGATCAAGGCTCTGTATGACTATGAAGGTCCGGCTTACGTCCGTCTCGGTCGTCTGGCTGTTCCGGTATTCAATGATGAAGAAACTTATAAATTCGAGATGGGCAAGGGTGTTGTCCTTCGCGAAGGTAAGGATGTCACTATCATCGCCTCCGGTCTGGAAGTCAACGAATCCATGATCGCTGCCGAGATGCTGGCAGCCGAAGGCATCGAAGCCAAGGTGATCAACATCCACACCATCAAACCGCTGGATGAAGAACTGGTCGTGGCTTCCGCCAAGGAAACAGGTAAGGTTGTCACAGTGGAAGAACATAACGTGATCGGTGGCCTTGGTGCTGCTGTTTGCGAAGTTCTTTCTGAGAAGGCTCCGACACCGGTTCTGAAGATTGGTGTTAATGATACCTTTGGTGAATCCGGCCCGGCTGTTACCCTGATCAAGAAATATGGTCTGGATGCAGAAACCATCGCCGCCAGAGTGAAGGCTTTTGTGAAATAAAAACATACTCTTGAGAGAGAAATAAAACACCGCTTTGCATAGAGAGAATCACATTCTATGCAGGGCGGTGTTTTTGCATTTCTGTAAGAATGGTGCGAAGAGATGACGATCCAATATGCAGAATAATATGGTCGCGTAATGAAATAATAGTGATTTTCATGACTGTGTGAACAAGAAAGGGTTGCGAATTGCAACAAATATCAATATAATAAAAACAGATAAATGTTACGTATTTTTTACGAAAGGAGTGGGCTTTATGAAAAAATACGTGAGAAAAGCATTGACGGTTATTCTGATATTGAGTGTTTGCATAGGAGCATTGGCAACGAATGTACTGGCCTGGTCCGGTTTGGATATTGATATAGATCGCTTCACGCCCGGTGTTGATTATGCGGATGGTGAAGTGTTAGTCACCTTTGAAGATGATATAGAAGACAAGAGTATCGTCTATCAGGTGGCGGAAGAATTTAACTGTACTGTTGAAAGTATCTGCTATTGGGGAAAGTGGCACGGCGGCAAGATTGTTCATATGCTGATCAATGATGATAGATCAGTCAAGCAGGCTATTATCGATCTGGAAACAAGCCCGTACGTGCAGTATGCCGAGGTGGATGCTTTGTATCGCCTGGCCGGTGATCCCTCATTTAAACCGGAGGAAAAAGTGCCATATTCCGGTCTTCTTTTGGAGTGGGAAAAATTTACACCCGGCGTTGATTATGCTGATGGCGAAGTGTTGGTCACCTTTGCTGACTCATTAGAGGATAAAGCTGTTGTATATGAAGTGGCAGAAGCCTTTAATTGTGAAGTGGAATCTATTTGCTATTGGGGTGATTGGGAAGGTGGCAAAATTGCCCATCTTTTGATTCGTGATGACCGGTCCGTAAAAGAAGCGATTGCGGATCTTGAGAGCAGTGAATATGTAAAATATGCGGAAGTGGATGCTCTGTATCAATTGGCTTCCGTTCCCGACGATACCTTGATAGCTGATCAATGGTATCTGGAAAAAATCAGTGTCGATAAAGCCTGGAATGATTCAAAATCTGATGGCCAAGTCACAATTGCTGTTTTAGATGATAAAGTAAATGCAGATCATCCGGATCTTTCGGCCAATATTTTAACTGACTACGCTTATGATGCTGTTTCACAACAGTCGATGGTTTATCATAGTGGCGTTCATGGCACGAGTGTGGCCGGCGTGATATCTGCCGTGGCAGATAATGGCAATGGTATAGCTGGTGTATCCTACAATGCTAATATCATTCCGATTAATATCGTGGAGCCGGATTCCTTTTACGTTCGCTCCTCATCCATTACAAATGCCTATCGCTACTTAATAGATGAGGTGCCGTCAGATGTGAATGTTCGTATTATCAATATGAGCATTTATACGTCGGACACGTATGACAGAGCTATGGATCTTCTTATGTTTGAAGCAGAGGCGAACGGTATCATCAATGTGGCATCCGGTGGTGCTGCCTGGGATACAGACCCGCGTCCGCCAATGGTATACCCGGCAGATTATGATGCCTGTATTTCGGTAACGCCTTCAGATAGGGAAGATAACGTCGCTGATTTCGCCCTTTGTGGTGTCGGGAAAGACATTGCAGCACCTGGTGTTGATATTTTGACGATATCAGATGGAGATTCTGTTACACAAAATGGAGCATCAATGTCGGCTCCGATTGTATCAGGTGTTTTGGCTTTGATGTTTGCGGCTGATCCTGATCTGACAATCCCTGAGGCAAAATACATATTGTATTCAAGCTCGGATCCGATATCGATTCCGGAAGGTGTTACGGCAGGCAATTACGGCAGGGGGCGCATTAATGCGCATAAAGCTGTTTGGCGAGCATCTTATGGCTATTGGAAGCGTCTGGCCGGGAATTCGCGTTATGAAACGATGGCGGCTGTTTCACAGGAAGGCTGGGAAGACGGTAGTTGTGACACCGTAGTTGTGGCGAGAGGTAATGCATTCCCGGATGCCTTATCCGGAACGGCTTTAGCCGGTATATACGATTGTCCGATGTTGTTGACACGATCGACATCCTTGCCGCCGGAAACGGCTGCTGAAATTCGTCGTTTGGGAGCTCAGCATGTGATTATCCTCGGGGCACCGGAGGTTGTCAGTGATGAGGTGGTAACAGCTATCAGGCAAATTAGCGGGGTCAGAAGCGTTGAGCGGTATTATGGCAATAACCGATACGAGACGTGTGCCGCTGTATACAGGGCCGGAATCGGAGAATGGTCAGATATGGCCATCATCGCCAATGGTTCGTCTCCGGCAGATGCTCTGTCAGGATCGGCTTATGCCTATGCGACGCATTCACCGATCTTCCTTGTACACAGTGATGAGGATTTGATACCTCAGATTCAGCAGATAATCAATTCGGGAGCTTTTACATATGCTCTGATTATTGGTGCGGAACCCGTGGTTTCAATGTCAGTTGAGAATTACCTGATAGCACGTCTCGGGTATAATCAGGTATTGCGGCTTTGCGGGAGTAATCGCTTTGTAACAAATGAAAAGATTGTTACTTGGAGCAGCGGTCTCAATAGCACTTTACCTATTCCGCAACCGGTAGAGGCTCTGAGTTTTGACTATCCCGGTGTGGCGAGAGGCAAAGACGAAAACTTCCCCGATGCGCTGACAGGTGGCGCTTTCTGTGGTCATAATAATTCCGTATTGATTCTGTCCCAGAATATCGCAACGGAAGACAATATCGCAATTCAGGAAATCATCACAAGACGAAAGTCGCTGATCGAGCATGGCTATATGTTCGGCGCGGCTGATGTGTTATCGGAGGATGTGAGAGCACTGTTTGATCAGGCAACACGTCACGGTGCCTGAATATAATAGGGCATTAATAAAGAAAACCGCTCGGATTTCCGAGCGGTTTTCTTTGTTGTATTGTCCGGGATGAATAAAGGGTATCCCGGTTAAATATCTTCGATCAGCAGCTTGCGTCCGCCGGCGGCCAGGATGAGGGCTCCCACAGGAACCGCTGTATCAAGAAGAGCGCTGGGGCGAATGTTAATAGCCCCCTTGTTGGCCACAAAGGCCAGGCACTGTGTATCACGACGGATCCGGTCAAACAGGATGTCGCCCATATTGGCCACACCGCCGCCGATGACCACGTCCTTGATGCCGGACAGAGCCAGCATATTGGCCAGGGCGGTGGAGAAGGACAGGGAAATACGGTCCAGCTCCTCTGTGGCGAAGGTGTCGCCGGCTTTCACGGCTTCGGCCAGCTCTTTGGCTGAGAGGTGAAGCTTACCGGCTTCATCATAGGTGGCCAGAGCCATCAGCTTTGAATCTGCCGGCACATAGCCCGGGGTGCTGAGGCGCTGGGCAATGCTTTTGCCGGAAACCAGAAGCTCCATATGGGTCATGGCGCCCGGTTCAGTGGAACGCCAGTCCGGCACATAGGTGGTGCCCAGATAACCGGCGCCGAAACCGATGCCGTCATAGCCCTTACCGCCAAAGTAAATGCCGCCGCCGATGCCTGTGCCGATATTGGTGTAGTACATCAGGCGAGAGCCTTTGCCGGCTCCGGCATACAGTTCAGCCATACCGCCGGTAAAGGTGTCATTAGCCACCAGAACCGGTACATGGAAGTTTTCCTCAAACCATTCGGTCAGCTTGAAATTCTCCCAGCCCGGCACCTGAATGGAGCACAGTACCCGACCTGTCTTCAGTTCCAGAGGACCTCCGAACCCGACACCGATGCCGGCGATGGGGTACCGATCCATATAATCCAGAACCGTGGTGCGGATCCAGTCCAGGATCTCAGTGGCGGTCACATCCCCCAGACGGACCTCGCGGGTGTCTGAAATGGTGCCGTCACCTGTCCCTAAACAAATCTGCTGCTTGGTGCCGCCGATCTCAACCCCCAGGTAGAGGGGCTTGTTGGTGCATACAGTGTCCATGGCGATCAGCCTTTGCTGTATTTTTCTTCGATGGCTGTCAGCAGGTCGACACGCTTCTGATGACGGCCACCCTCGAATTCGGCATCAAAGAAAGCATCCACGATCATCTTGGCCAGTTCCGGACCAACCACGCGGGCGCCCATGGCGATGATGTGAGAGTTGTTATGTTCAACAGTCAGCTTGGCGGAATACGGTTCAGAGCAGACAGCAGCGCGGATGCCCGGTACCTTATTGGCAGCCAGAGAGATGCCGATACCTGTGCCGCAGATCAGCACACCCTTATCACATTCGCCGGCTTTGATGGCTTCAGCCACAGCCTGGCCCGGGATCGGGTAGTCAACCTTGACGTTCGGATCATAGGCGCCGAAGTCAACGCATTCGTAACCGTATTTTTCTTTGATGTGTTCCATCAGAGTGTTCTTCAGATCGATCGCAACATGATCGCAGCCAAAACCAACTTTCATACTAACTTTCCTCCTAAATGTGTCATGTCTGACAATGTATATAAAATATTATATGAAACAACGGAATCCTGACCGCCAAAGTGCGGAGCAGGAGAGCAGCCTCATTTTCGAAAATGGGGCTGCGGGCGCCAGAACCTTATCGCCGATCAAGCCAGGGTCTGTTTTTTGCGCAGCTCATCCAGCCAGTCGAAGACGATTATGCAGCCTCCGATAACACCGGTGTTCTGGCCGTCTGTGGCATGCAGGAAATGAAGATCCTCAGCCGGCAGCGGGTGACGGGTGCGGCGTGTGATCTCGTCTTCCAGCATCTTAATGGGGAAGTCGGCCATGTTGATAACACCGCCGCCAAGGATGACATAGTCCGGATCGAGGATGGAGATCTCGCTGGCCATGGGCAGAGCCGCTTCCTTCACAAACTGGATGATGCGCGGATGATCGCCGTGCTTGGTGAAGATGTCGCCGATATAAGTATCCGGGAACAGCTGCTCGGCGAGGATCGCCAGTGCCTTGCCGCTGGTACGGATCTCGGTGCAGCCTTCAAGACCGCAGTCGCACACATCGGTGACGCCGTAGAGCGGGGCATGACCCAGTTCGCCGGTGACGCCGTGTTTGCCGGCGTGAAGACGGCCGTTGATGTAAAGACCGTTGCCAAGGCCTGTGCCCAGGTAGAAGCCCAGGATCGTCTTTTCGTGATTCGGGTCCAGGTTCATTTTTTTGATGTCGTAATTCATCAGGAAGTCCACATCGTGACCGACATAGACCGGGATGCCCACAGCTTCGGACAGAGCGCTGCCCAGGGCCACGTTCTGGAGGCCTTTCAGCTTCGGTACGGAATAAACAAAGTTGTGGTCGCTGCTGACCGGGCCGGGAACATCAACACCGATGCCCTCAACGACGATGTCTCTGGCGTTGCGGGACAGGAAGTCACGGGTGCCTTCGATGAGACCTTCGACACCCTTCTTGCCCAGCAGTTCCTGGGAAGAACGACGTTCGTCGCAGATCAGTTCAAAATCGTTGCTCACAATACCGAAACGGATGTTGGTGCCGCCGATATCGATGCCTAATGCGTAACGCTTTTTCATATTTCAAGCCTCCTGATATAGTGACCGGCAGGGAAAAACCGGTTAATGATCCGGGGCCGCTGTACCGTATATTTTTCTGACCCCGGTCTGAGATATCCTCTACTAATTTACCACATTTTCTTGCATTCGCAAATAAGCTGTGCTAATATGTTTGATGCATTGTGAATAATCCTGTACAGAAACCAGGAAAATTATAAGAGGTGAAAATTATGAGAGAAGGTATCCATCCGCAGTATCATCAGGCTACAGTGACTTGCAACTGCGGCAACACATTCGTCACAGGTTCTACAAACACAGATATCCATGTTGAAATCTGCTCCAAGTGCCACCCGTTCTATACCGGTAAACAGAAGACCAGCATGATCCGTGGCCGTATCGAAGCTTTCAACAAGAAATACAACATGGGCAACAACGACTAATTATATTGTCAAAGATCAATCTGACGGGAACGGTGCAGAGCATCGTTCCCGTTCGTTGCATTATCAGACAGGAAGGGAGAGCATCTTATGCAGCGTTCATGCGGTATCGGCGGTCAGGCTGTGCTTGAGGGCATTATGATGCGCAGCGGCGAAAAATACGCCATTTCCGTAAGGAAAGCCGACCATGAAATTGAAACAGATGTCAGGGATGTGAAGCGGTATCTGGCCTTTAAGGGTTCCGAAAAAATACCGATCCTGCGGGGCGTCTGCTCTTTTGTGGATTCCATGATCGTGGGGATGTCCACACTGATGTGGTCCGCGCAGTTTTTTGAAGAGGAAGAGGACTGCGAAAAACGGAAGACCATGACCGAAGAGGAAAAGGCAAAGGAAGAGAAAAGCTGGGGGGTGATGATGACGGTCACCCTTATCATTTCGCTTGTCCTGGCGGTAGGCGTCTTTATGGTACTGCCGTATTTTCTGGCCTCGCTGCTTGGCCGGATCGGGGTATCCGACGTGTTGATCAATGTGGCGGAGGCGCTGCTGCGCATCGTCATTTTCCTGGGCTATATGTTCCTCATTTCCAGAATGAAGGACATTCAGCGGGTGTTTGCTTATCACGGGGCTGAGCACAAATGCATCAACTGCATTGAGCACGGTCTGCCGCTGACCACCGAAAATGTGCTGAAGAGTTCACGGCTTCACAAGCGCTGCGGCACCAGCTTTCTTTTGATTGTTATTGTGATCACCGTCATCTGCTTCCTGATCCTGGGAGCTTGCGGGATCACATCTCATCTGATGCGCATTGTGCTGCGGCTCATCCTGGTGCCGGTTATTGCCGGTGTGGCCTATGAATTTCTGCGGCTGGGCGGCAAGAGCGACAATGCTCTGGTGGATCTGCTCACCAAGCCGGGTCTGGCGCTTCAGAAGCTGGTCACCCGTGAACCGGATGAGGAAATGGCCGAGGTGGCCATCACTGCCATTGAGTCGGTCTTTGACTGGAAAAAATGGCAGGAGGAAAACTGTTAATATTGCCCGCTTTATTATAGGAAACAGATACCCTATAATGTTGATAAGAGACAGGAGACACTATGTTCGATAAACTTGAAAGTGCTGCCATCCGTCTCATGGAGATCCATAATGAGCTGGCACGGCCGGAAACGGCCGGTGACGGTGTCCGCCTTCAGAAGCTGATGAAGGAACAGGCGGAACTGACACCGCTGGCGGAGATCTATGACCGCTACAAGACTGTCTGTCAGGATGAGACCGATGCCCTCGAGATGATGGAAGGGGAATCGGATCCCGACATGAAGGCCTTGCTGCGGGATGAGTATCAGACGGCAAAAGAGGAAAAAGAGAGGCTGCAGGACGAGATCCGCATTATGCTGCTGCCCAAGGACATCAACGATGAGCGCAATGTTTTCGTTGAAATCCGGGCCGGCGCCGGCGGTGACGAGGCAGCCTTATTTGCGTATGAACTTTACCGCATGTATGTGAAATATGCGGAATCCAGAGGCTGGCGGACCGAGCTGCTCTCAAGCAGTGAGATCGGTCTGGGCGGCTTTAAGGAATGCACATTTTCCATCACAGGCAAGGGCGTTTATGCCCGCCTGAAGTATGAAAGCGGGACCCACCGCGTGCAGCGTGTGCCGGAGACGGAATCCGGCGGTCGTATCCACACCTCCACCGTCACGGTGGCGATCATGCCGGAGGCTCAGGCGGTTGACGTGGATATCGATCCCAAGGACATCCGGATCGATGTATTCCGGTCCTCAGGTGCCGGTGGTCAGCACATCAACAAAACATCATCGGCTGTTCGTGTGACCCATTTCCCCAGCGGCATTGTTGTCAGTTGCCAGAATGAGCGGTCACAGTTCCAGAACAAGGACAAGGCCATGGAGATTCTCCGCACAAAGCTCTATGAGATGGAGCAGGAGAAACTGGCCACCGAACGGGCCGACCTGCGCCGTTCCCAGGTGGGGACCGGCGATCGTTCCGAAAAGATCAGAACCTATAATTTCCCCCAGGGTCGTGTAACGGATCATCGCATCAAGCTGACCTCTCACAACCTGGGTGGCGTTTTAAACGGCGATCTGGATGAGTTCATCGATGCACTGACATCGGCGGACCAGATGGCTAAACTGTCATTACAGGAAGAACAAGGAGTATAAATATGAAGACTTCTCTGGTTATCATGGCTGCCGGTATGGGCAGTCGATTCGGCGGCGGCATCAAACAGTTAACCCCCATGGGGCCGAATGGTGAGCTGATCATCGATTATTCCATTTATGATGCGCTGGAAGCCGGCTTTGACCGCATCATTTTCATCATCCGCAAGGATCTGGAAAAAGATTTCAAGGCCATCATCGGCGACCGCATCGCAGCCATCGCACCGGTTGAGTATGCTTATCAGGAAACAGACGATCTGCCCGCACCCTTTGTGAAGCCGGCAGACCGGTCAAAACCCTGGGGGACCGGTCATGCCATTCTGGCAGCCCGCGACCTCATCAAGGAACCCTTTGCCGTCATCAACGCTGATGACTATTACGGCAAGACAGGCTTCCGTCTGCTCCATGATTACCTGGTGGAAACAGCCGCCGACCCGTCCTTTGAAAAGATGGCTATGGCCGGCTTTATCCTGGGCAATACCTTAAGCGACAATGGTTCTGTTAAGCGCGGTGTCTGCACACTGGATGAGCAGGGTAACCTCACCGCCGTCAACGAGACCTTTGGCCTGGTGAAAACACCGGAGGGCGCCGGCGTGGAAACAGAAGAAGGCATCAAGCCGATTCCGACGGATTCTCTCGTCTCCATGAATATGTGGGGCTTTATGCCGTCCTTCATTAAGGTTCTGGAAGAACGCTTTGTGGCTTTCCTTGAAGAAAATGTGGACAAGGCCGGCTCCGAATATCTGCTGCCGGAAATCGTGGATGCCATGATCAAGGAAGGCAAGGGCGCTGTTAAGGTTCTGCCCACACCGGATCAGTGGTTCGGCGTGACTTATAAAGAAGATACACCGGCGGTCAAGGCGGCTGTGGCGGATTGCATCGCCAGAGGCATTTACAAGACCCCGCTCTTTGACTGATTAAAGAATAACAACACACGGAGGTTAACATGGGAAAATACTTCGGAACCGACGGGTTCAGAGGCGAAGCCAATGTGACACTGAAATCTGACCATGCCTTTCTGATCGGCCGTTTCCTGGGCTGGCACTATGCCCGGAATCATGAAAATGGTCAGGCCAATATCGTGATCGGAAAGGATACACGTTTATCCAGTTATATGTTTGAATCTGCACTGGCGGCCGGTATCACATCTTCCGGCTCCAATGCGTATCTGATGCACGTGACCACCACACCGTCCGTGTCCTACGCGGTACGGACGGGTGATTTTGACTGCGGGATCATGATCTCCGCCAGCCACAATCCCTACTATGATAACGGCATCAAGATCCTCAATGCCGAAGGGCGCAAGATCGAGGCTAATGTTGAAAAAATGCTGGAGGCCTATATCGACGGCATTTTCGGGGATATTCCCCGGGCTCAGCGGGAAAAGATCGGCCATATCGTGGATTACGCTCAGGGGCGCAACAAGTATCTGGGCTATCTGACATCCATCCCGGCACACTCCTTCAGAGGTATGAAGGTTGGTCTTGACTGCGCCAACGGGGCATCCTTTGCCATGGCCAAGGGACTGTTTGAGATCCTGGGGGCAAAGACCTTTGTCATCAATGCCACCCCCACTGGTGTGAATATCAACGACCATTGTGGCTCTACCCATCCGGAAGAACTGAAGAAACTGGTGCTGGAGAAGAGCCTGGATGTGGGCTTTGCCATGGATGGTGATGCGGATCGCTGCATCGCCATTGACGAGAAGGGCAACGAGGTCAACGGTGATCTCATTATGTATGCCTGTGGTCGTTACCTCATGGAAAAGGGCGAGCTGGCATCTGATACCATTGTGACCACCGTTATGTCCAATCTCGGTCTTTACAAGGCCTGTGAAGCGGCCGGCATGAAGACGGAGCAGACACAGGTGGGTGACAAGTACGTGGCCGAAAATATGAACGCCAACGGCTACAGCCTGGGCGGCGAACAGTCCGGCCATATCATTTTCAGCCGTTATGCCGCCACCGGTGACGGTCTTCTGACCGCGCTGATGGTGATGGAAGCCATGCTGACCAGGAATGCGCCGCTGTCTTATCTGACACAGCCTGTGAAGATCTATCCGCAGGTGCTGGTCAATGTGCGCGTGAAGGATAAGAATAAAGCCCGCGAAAATGAAAAGATGAAGGCTGCCGTGGCGGCTGTGGATGAACAGCTCAACGGCAACGGCCGGATCCTGGTAAGAGAGAGCGGTACCGAACCGCTGATCCGTATCATGGTGGAGGCTGAGACTGATGAGCTTTGCCGGAGTCTGGCGGATTCTGTTGCCGTAGTCTTGAAAGAAGAAGGTTTGACGGCGGATTCATGAAAGGTTTGACATGCATCATGACACGGCGCGGAAGGGGCTTTGCCCTGAAAGGACTTTCGGCCATGCTGCTGGCGGTGGGGATTCTTCTGTCTCTCACAGGCTGCGCCAGAGCGGATGCCCGGGATGCCTATGAACGGGCCACTGATTGCCTGCTGGCCGGTGATTACGAGCAGGCTGAAGAACTCTACCGAAAGGTGGTGGATGCGGGAGAGTTCCTGCCCTACGCCTACAGAGGTCTGGGCCTTTCTTATATGTACCGCGCCATATATCCGGAGGCCTGTGTGTCCTTTGAACGGTGTCTTCTCAATGTGGAAAATGAGGGGGCTGAGTTCATGCGGGATGCCAATCTCTATCTGGCTCATTGCCGGGAACTGCACGCAGAGGAAGAGAAGGCCCTGGACATCTATAACACCATGCTGAAGAAGGAAACCGATCCGGAGGTCCTGTTCCTGCGGGGACGTCTCTATCTTAAGAACGGCAACCAGGAAGCGGCCCGGGCGGACTTTGATAAGGCTGCGTCCCTCAGCACCGATTACAACCTCTATATCAGCATCTATCAGCTTTATAACGAAGCCCATATGGATGCGGACGGGGCTGAATTCCTGGAAATGGCGCTGGCTATGGCGGAACAGTCCGAGGATGCGGATTACAGCCGCGGCGTGGTCTACTATTATCTTCAGAATTACAATGAATCCAAGGCGCAGCTGATGAGCGCTCTGGAGAAGAATCCCAAGAACACCGATGCCATGCTTCTGCTGGGCCGGGTGTATCTGGCCATGGACGATGTGGCCAATGCCCGGGCGATGTTCAAGGAGCATATCGAGGACAAGGATCTGGCAGCCACTTCCTATAACGGGCTGGCACTTTGCGATATCGCAGAGGGACAGTATGAGGATGCGCTCCTTAATGTGCGCAGTGGTCTGGCCATCAACGACCCGAAGGCCCGCCAGGCCCTCCAGTTCAACGAGATCGTCATTTACGAAAACCTGCATCAGTGGGAGCTGGCCAAAACAAAGGCAGCGGCCTATGTCACGTCTTATCCGGCTGATGAAAAGGGCGCCCGGGAAAATGAATTCCTCAATTCCCGGAGCATGAGTTAAGGCCGGGGAGAAGACCGATCCGGCTAAGAACGGCGTGAGCTGCCGATCAGGCGCATCCCGACACAACAGCATATGCTAAGCTACCCCCCCGTGGCACCCATTGAGGTGCTGCGGGGGATTCTTTTTGTCTTGATGAGTCGGGATCGGTGATTCAAAAATGTGTTATTCGGATTAGTGAAACAACCGAAACGGCAGCGGATTTGCTATTTGTCAGGACAGAAAAATGATGAAAATCGGCTTGTTCAACAAATTGAATGTTCGACCGAAATAGTGGGTATTTTTTAAATTTTTGTGGTTAAATTAGCCATATTCAGGGGGACGAAAAGCAACAAAATCGCCATAAAGTGGTGACGCGCCCTTGGAAATTGAGCAACAAATACTAAAATATCTATAAAATCTTGTGTTGTATTTATAAATTATTTGGTGGAAAGTCACCGAAAATGGTGTTATTATGAACGATGTTTAAGAGATATTTGGTAGTTTTTGAGCGAGTGGCCAAAGAGAAATGCGTGCTGAAAAAATGCATCTTTTTATTTGAAATCAGAGTAGGTCATATACTCAAAAAACAAACGTGAATCTCAAAAACTAAACAGAAAGTTGATTCTTTACGAATCAAACAAGGAAAAGGGTTTTGCTTCTATCCCAAGGCAAAAATCAAATCAAGGAGGGAGAAACACAAAATGGGTAGTAATGAAAAAGTGAAAGTCCCATTATTTAAAATGGGCGACATCAACGGTGTGGTCTATGTTTTCTTCGGAAACGTAGGTACATTCCTGGTAGCGATCGCTACACTGCAGGGCTTTGGCTGGCCCGATGACCTGATCTTCGGTCGAGTTATTCCGGGTATCTCCGTTGGTCTTCTGGTTTCCGGTCTTTACTATTCCTGGATGGCCATGCGTTTGGCCAAGAAGGAAAACAGAACAGATGTCACAGCGTTGCCGTTTGGTCTGTCAACACCTGTTGCTATGGTTTACCTCTTCTCAGTCATCCTGCCGCTGCAGTTCGGTTTAGGTCTTGAACCGGTTGATGCCTGGAAGGCTACAATCGCAGCTTGCTTCATCGGTGGTGTCATCGAAGCCTGCGGTGGTTTCATTGGTCCGTGGATCCGTAAGTGGGTACCGCGTGCCGCTATGCTGGCAACTGTCGGCGGTATCGCCGTTTGCTGGCTGGCCACAAAGGGTCTCTTCAATGTTTACGCCCTTCCGCTGGTCGGTCTTCCGGTCCTTCTGGTCGCTATGCTGGGTCTGATCGGTGGTTACAAGCTGCCGAAGAAGATTCCGCCGCTCCTTGTTGCTCTGGTTGCTGGTGTTATCCTGGCCCTTATCTTCAATGCTACCAGCATCACAGCAGATTCCTTTGCTATGCTTGGTAAGTTCACAGCTCCGATCCCGGCTATCGGTGAACTGATCGCCGGCTTCGGCAAGATCCTTCCGGTTCTTGTTGCTATCATCCCGGTTGAAATCTACAACTTCATCGAAACAATGGATAACGTTGAGTCAGCTATCGCTGCCGGCGATTCCTACAATGTCCGTGAAGCTCAGATCTTCGACGGTGTGGCTACCTGTATCGGCGCTCTGTTCGGCGCTGTTCTTCCGAACACTGTCTGGATCGGTCATTCCGGTCTGAAACGCGCAGGCTGCGGTGTTGGCTTCGCATGGGTCAGCGGTATCCTGTTCGCTATCTCCGGTTGGTTCGGTATCTTCAGATTCCTGAACGACCTGATCCCCTTCGTTGTTGTGGCTATCGTCTTCCTGTGGTGTGCACAGCTCATCGTGGCTCAGGGCTTCGTTGATACACCGAGACGTTACGGTGTTGCCATCGTTGTCGGTTTCATCCCGCACATCGCTGACATCCTGTACACACAGACAACAGCTATCTTCCAGGGCGTTGGCGCTGATATGACAGAAGAAGCTCTGGCTGCTTCCGTTAACGGCGGTGCTTTCTGGTATGGTATCGAAGCGCTTAAGAATGGTGCCATCATCACCGGTATGCTGTGGGCTATGACAATTTGCTTCATCATCGACAGAAGCCTTCTGAAATCTGCCTTTGTTATGTTCCTTGGCGCTGTGCTGACCTTCTTTGGTGTTATCCATGTTGGCGAGCTGGGCGTTCACCTCACAACTTCAACTATCAACCTTGTGATTGGTTATCTGATGGCTGCCGCTGTTATCCTGCTCTTCCATCTGTTCCGAAACAAGCTTGAATTTGAACGTAGATACGATAACGTATAATAAAAGGAGAATGGTATGGATCCGAGAAATGTCCGTATTCTGAGACCGTATGATGACGGTTCATGTGAAGATAATGCAATCTATGTTGATGATTCCGCTCGTTACGCTCTTCACATCCAGTGGGGCGAAAAGTGCAAGGTCGTCGGCCGCAGACCGGCAGAGGCTGTGGTTAAGGAACTGAAACCCTGTGATGCTGATGGTTTCATCTGCCGCATGAACGAATCTCTGAGAGATGCACTTTATGTAGAAGTTGGCGATGAAGTCCTGCTCTATGACCTTGAGTGATCATCAAAGGGACGTCCAAACAACTGAATAAAAAGTGAACACCGGGAGCTGCGAGTGATCGCAGCTCCCTTTTTCTTGTGTGTACACATCGGATAGACGCAACAATTGGCATGGATCCACGTGGGCGCTGTCGTGTTCCGCGCATCCATCGGCCTGTGGGATGACATTCATTTGGTGTCCCTCGCTTGCCTCGAAGGGTGACCTTTAGTACAATAGGCTACGTTGGATATAGACAAGCCAGGTGAGAAGTAAGAGGCTTTTCCTGTGGATATTTTTGGTGTCTACTTTTCCCTGGCATTAGTTTTCTTTGATATAAGGAGGTCTCTTATGGCACCTTTTAAAACAGATATTGAAATCGCTCAGGAAGCACAAATGCTGCCCATTGCGGAAATCGCCCGGGCAGCCGGTATTGATGACCTTTATCTTGAACCCTACGGTCATTATAAGGCCAAGATCGACGGGCGCTTATATAAGGAAACAACGGCCACCGACGGGAAACTGATTCTGGTCACCGCTATCAATCCAACGCCGGCGGGTGAAGGGAAAACCACCACCACTGTGGGCCTGGGTGATGCCTTGAGACAGATCGGCAAGAAATCAATGCTGGCGCTGAGAGAACCTTCTTTGGGTCCGGTGTTTGGCCTCAAGGGTGGGGCTGCCGGCGGCGGTTATGCCCAGGTGGTGCCTATGGAGGATATCAATCTCCATTTTACCGGTGACTTTCATGCCATCGGTGCGGCCAATAACCTGCTGGCTGCCATGCTGGACAATCACATTTATCAGGGCAATACCCTCAACATCGATCCCCGCCGCATCACCTGGAAGCGGTGCGTGGATATGAATGACCGTCAGCTGCGGTTTGTGACGGATGGTCTGGGGGGCCGCGTCAATGGTGTGCCTCGGGAAGACGGGTATGATATCACGGTGGCCTCTGAGGTGATGGCGGTGCTGTGCCTGGCCTCCGATATGGCTGACCTGAAGGCGCGTCTTGGCCGCATGATCGTGGCTTACACCTATGATGAACAGCCGATAACGGCAGCTGACCTGAAAGCTCAGGGTGCCATGGCGGCTCTTTTAAAGGATGCTCTGAAGCCCAACCTGGTACAGACCCTCGAGCATACACCGGCTCTGATCCACGGCGGTCCCTTTGCCAACATCGCCCATGGCTGTAATTCCGTATCGGCCACCCGTCTGGCTATGAAGCTGGCGGATTACACGGTGACGGAAGCCGGTTTCGGTGCCGACCTCGGGGCGGAAAAATTCCTGGATATCAAATGCCGACAGGCTGGCCTCATGCCCGACTGCGTGGTGCTGGTGGCCACAGCCCGGGCTTTGAAATACAACGGCGGTGTGCCCAAAACAGAGACAGGTCAGGAGAATCTTGAAGCCCTTGAAATGGGTCTGCCGAATCTTCTGAAGCATGTGGAAAATATCACCCGGGTCTACAAGCTGCCTTGCGTGGTGGCCATCAATCGCTTCCCGACGGATACGGAGGTGGAACTTGATCTGATTCGCGACAAATGTCGTTCTCTTGGCGTCAACGTGGCCCTTTCTGAGGTTTGGGCCAAAGGCGGCGTCGGCGGTCTCGAGCTGGCCCGTGAGGTGGTGCGCCTTTGCGAAAATGAGTCTGAGGGCGCCTTTGTGTATGATCTCGACCTGCCGATCAAGGAGAAAATCGCCGCGATCGTCAAGCGTGTGTATGGTGGCCGAGATGTGGCTTTTACAGCAGCAGCGGATAAGCAGATCGCGAAAATGACGGCACTTGGCTTTGACAAGTTGCCCATCTGCATGGCCAAAACCCAGTATTCGTTATCGGATGATGCCAAAAAACTGGGGGCGCCCACGGACTTCACTGTGACGGTGCGTCAGGTGAAGGTGGCGGCCGGTGCCGGGTTCCTGGTGGCCCTGACCGGTGATATCATGACCATGCCGGGCCTGCCGAAGGTGCCGGCGGCGGAACGCATCGATGTTGATGACAACGGTGTTATCCATGGTTTGTTCTGATCATCCCTTGTTCACGAGCAAGGAGCGACGCGGACATCGTGCCCTGCGGGAATTGCGCGTGTCCACGTGACAAGACATTAATAGCGACCCCTGTGCCTTATGCGCATGGCCGTCATATATTATGAAGAAGATTGAGGCAAGACGGATATGACAATGACAGATAAAACACAGGCATCCTGCCGTGATTTTGTGACAGTGCTGGCATCCTCCGAGCCGGCCCCCGGAGGCGGCGGTGCCGCGGCTCTGGTGGGGGCCATCGGCACGGCTCTGGGCAATATGGTGGGGAGCCTCACGGTCGGTAAGAAAAAATACGCTGAAGTGGAAGAAGAGATGCTGTCTTTAAAGGCAGCCTGCGACAAGCTGCAGACAGAACTTCTGGATCAGGTGCCGGCGGATGCGGAGGGCTTTTTGCCTCTGGCTAAGGCCTACGGCATCCCGAAGGATGATCCGACACGGGCAGAAACTCTGGAAAATGCCACTGTGGCGGCCTGCGCTGTGCCGCTCCACATCATGGAGCTTTGCTGCGCCGCCATTGACATCGTCAGAGTGTTTGCAGAAAAAGGCTCCCGTCTGGCGGTTTCGGATGCAGCCTGCGGGGCGGTTATGCTGAAAGCGGCCCTGGAAGCAGCTTCTTTAAATGTCTATATCAACACAAAAACCCTGAAAGACAGAGAGATGGCCGCCGGCCTGAATGCCCGGTGTCAGGGCATGCTGGACACCTTCGGCCCCATGGCCGATGCGGTCTATGACAGTGTGCGGGAGAGCCTGCTCAAAGCCTGAACTGCAGCAAGCATTCCCCCGCTTCAAAGACGCAGAGTCTTAAGCGGGGGTTACGGGGGAAGCTTGCATCAGCAGGGGTAAAAGCCCCTGCTGATGGGCTACCGAAGGTAGTTGCGGTTCACGAGCAAGGAGCGAAGCGTATTGCGAGTGTCCGCTTTACGTCCCGTGAGACGGATATAAAAGGCAAAGAGCAAGCGGCAAAGTGGCTGTCGTACCTTGCCGTATAAGTGAAAATAAGGAGTGAACATGGCAAAGCATTTTCTTGGGAAAGACGTAACCGCCGCCTTAAATGAGCGACTGGCGGAAAAATCCGGGGCCCTGCGGGCTAAAGGCATCGTGCCGAAGCTCACTATTGTGCGCTGTGGGGAGAATCCCTCCGATATGGCCTACGAGAAGGGGGCGCTGAAGCGTGCCGCAGTTGTGGGTGTGGAGACGGAGGTGCGCATCCTGCCGGAAATGGTGACGGCTGAGGCGCTGATCGCTGAGATCGAAGCCCTTAACACAGATGAAGCGGTTCACGGCGTGCTGCTGTTCCGGCCCCTGCCTCGTCATCTGAAAGAACGGGAAAGCGAGATCTGCAATCATCTGCGTCCGGAAAAGGATGTGGATTGCATGACGGATTTAAGCCATGCCGGGGTGTATACAGGCAAAGCCCTGGGCTTTCCGCCCTGTACGGCGGAGGCCTGCATGACAATACTGGCCCATTATGGCTATGATCTGACAGGCAAGCGGGCGGTGGTGATCGGGCGCTCCCTGGTCATCGGCAAGCCGGTGGCCATGATGCTGACGGCTGCCAATGCCACGGTGACACTGTGCCACACCAAAACCCGGAATCTGCCGGCGGTGACGGCGGAAGCCGATCTTATTGTGACGGCGGCCGGTGCGCTGAAGAGTCTCACAAAAGAGTATGTGCGGCCGGGCCAGGTGGTCATCGATGTGGCCATGAACTGGGATCCGGATAAAAAAGACGGGCAGGGCGGCTTTGCCGGCGATGCTCTGTTTGAAGAGGTGGAGCCGGTGGTCGAGGCCATCACCCCGGTACCCGGCGGTGTGGGCGCTGTGACCACGTCGGTCCTCATGTCTCATGTCGTGGCAGCCGCGGAGCGCAGCGATCAGCGTTGATGCCTGCTGGCGAGATGACGCGGGATGCTTCATAATTGGTCCATTATTAGAGTAGATAAAGGAATGAACAGATGAGTATTTTAAATGTGGAACACTTATCCCACGGGTTCGGCGACAGAGCCATTTTCGACGATGTGTCCTTCCGCCTGTTAAAGGGCGAGCACATCGGCCTGGTGGGTGTGAACGGTGAAGGGAAATCCACCTTCATGAATATTGTTACCGGCAAGCTGGCACCGGATGCCGGGAAGATCGAATGGTCCCGTCGTGTGCGGGCCGGATACCTCGATCAGCACACGGTGCTCAAAAAGGGCATGACGGTGCGGGATGTCTTATCATCCGCTTTTGACTATCTCTTTGAGATGGAAGAGCGTATGAATGAATTGTACGGGAAAATGGGCGACTGCACGGAAGAGGAAATGAATGCTTATCTTGAGGAAACGGCGGAGCTGCAGGAACTTCTGGAGCATCATGACTTTTATCTCATCGATGCCAAGGTGGAGGAAGTGGCCCGGGCTCTGGGTCTTTCAGACATCGGTCTTGACCGGGACGTGGAGGATTTAAGCGGCGGTCAGAGAACCAAGATCCTGCTGGGCAAGCTGCTGCTGGAGAAACCGGACATCCTGCTCCTGGACGAGCCCACCAACTACCTGGATGCGGAGCATATCGTCTGGCTCAAGCGTTACCTCACCGAGTATGAAAATGCCTTTATCCTCATTTCCCACGATATTCCTTTCTTAAATGATGTCATCAACATCGTGTACCACCTGGAGAATCAGAAGCTGGAACGGTACGTGGGCGATTACGATAAATTCATGGAAGTGTATGCGGTGAAGAAGGCCCAGAAAGAAGCGGCTTACAACCGTCAGCAGAAGGAGATCGCGGAACTGAAGGATTTCGTGGCCCGCAACAAGGCTCGTGTGGCCACCCGCAACATGGCCATGTCCCGTCAGAAAAAGCTGGACAACATGGATGTGATCACCCTGGATCGGGAGAAACCGAAGCCGGAGTTTAATTTCAAGGAAGCCCGGACACCGGGTAAGATCCTGGTGGAGGCTAAGGACCTGGTCATCGGGTACGACGAACCGCTGTCGAAACCCATTTCCGTGATCATGGAAAGAGGGCAGAAGATCGCGGTGACCGGCACCAACGGCATCGGGAAGACCACACTGCTCAAAAGCATTCTGGGGCAGATCAAACCCATTTCCGGAAAGGTGGAACTGGGGGATTACATGAGCATCGGGTATTTCGAGCAGGAAGTGAAGGGGGATAACCGGAACAGCTGCATCGAGGAAATCTGGGCGGAATTCCCGGGCTTTACTCAGTATGAGGTGCGGGCGGCTCTGGCCAAGTGCGGTCTGACCACGCAGCACATCGAGAGTAAGGTATGCGTGCTCAGCGGTGGTGAGCAGGCGAAGGTGCGTCTGTGCAAGATCATCAACCGGGAGAGTAATGTGCTCATCCTGGACGAGCCCACCAACCATCTGGATGTGGACGCCAAGGCGGAACTCAAGCGGGCGCTGATGGCCTATAAGGGCAGCATCCTGATGGTGTGTCATGAGCCGGAATTCTATGAGGATTGGGTCACAGACGTGTGGGATGTGAGCAAGTGGACCACCAAAGTGCTGTAAATCCATAGATTAAGAGGTAAAAAAACGGGAGATGCGAAAGCATCTCCCGTTGACGTTTTGAGATTGTCCGTCGTTGACGGTTTGCAAAGCTGAATTACTCAGTCTTTGTGTTTTCCAGCTCCAGCATCTTCTTGGCGCGAACCAGAAGCGGCAGACCGAACAGAGTGATGAAGCCTGTGGCATCATGATGATCATACAGGTCACCTGTTGTGAAGGAAGCCAGAGATTCATTGTACAATGAGTACGGTGAAGTGGTGCCGGCTTTGATGATGTTGCCTTTGTACAGTTTGAACTTAACTTCGCCTGTCATGAATTCCTGTGTGGACTGAACGAAGGCGATGAGAGCCTGGCAAAGCGGTGTGTACCACTTGCCTTCGTAGATGACCTGAGCCATCTTGTTGGCGATGTTCTTCTTTTCTTCCAGAGTGGCGCGGTCCATAACCAGCTCTTCCAGCTGACGCATAGCGGCCATCAGGATAGTACCGCCCGGTGTTTCATAAACACCACGGGACTTCATACCGACAACACGGTTTTCAACGATATCCACGATACCGATACCATTTTCGCCACCCATCTTGTTCAGAGTACGGATGATGTCGGCGACCTTCATTTTCTTGCCGTTAACGGAGGTCGGGATACCTTTTTCGAATGTCATAGTCACATCTGTGACCACATCCGGAGCCTTTTCCGGTGTGACGCTCATGACCAGCATGTGATCATAGTTCGGTGCGCAGGACGGATCTTCCAGTTCCAGACCTTCGTGGCTGATGTGCCACAGGTTACGGTCACGGCTGTAGCTGTGGGAAGCGTCAAACGGAAGATCGATGCCTTTGCTCTTGCAGTAAGCGATTTCGTCTTCACGGGACTGCATAGTCCAGACATCTGTCATTCTCCACGGAGCGATAATCTTCAGGTCCGGAGCCAGAGCTTTGATACCCAGCTCGAAACGGATCTGGTCATTACCCTTGCCGGTAGCGCCGTGGCAGATGGCTGTGGCGCCTTCTTTACGGGCAACGTTAACCAGAGCCTTGACGATGGCCGGACGGGCCATGGAAGTGCCTAACAGATAAGAGTTTTCGTAAACAGCACCGGCCTGAACACAGGGCATGATGAAGTTTTCAGCGAAATCGTCATTGATATCTTCAATATAAAGCTTGGAAGCACCGGAGAGTCTGGCACGTTCATCAAGACCTTCAAGCTCACTTTCCTGACCGCAGTCAACGCAGCAGCAGATAACATCATAATCAAATTTTTCTTTCAGCCACGGAATAACAGCTGTTGTATCAAGACCGCCTGAGTAGGCCAGTACGACTTTTTCTTTTGCCATGGGAATAATTCCTCCTAAAAATATAATCGCTATTGAATCTGCAACTCATCATAAGTCATACGCAGAATATATGCAAGTATTTTATTTAAAAAAATGAGAAAAAACTTGCATATTATGCAATATAAACGTATAATTATGCAAAATCAAGGTCGGAGGTGTATAGAATTATGATTAAAGCAGGAATCATCGGTGCCACCGGTTATGCCGGCGCCGAGATCGTAAGACTTTTGACAAACCATCCGGAGGCCGAAATCAAATGGTACGGCTCCCGCAGTTATATTGAAGAACCCTATGCCAACGTCTACGGCAGTCTGTTTGAGATCGTGACCTCAAGCTGCGCCGGGGAGGATCTGGAAAAGCTGGCTGAGGACGTGGATGTGATCTTCACCGCCACACCTCAGGGCTATCTGGGTGGGGTGCTCACGGAATCCATTCTATCTAAATGTAAGGTGATCGACCTGTCCGCGGATTTCCGCATCAAGGATCCGGCCCGTTACGAGGCCTGGTACGGCATTCATCACGCATCCCCGCAGTTTCTGCCGGAAGCGGTGTACGGTCTGTGCGAGATCAATCGGGAGGCGGTCAAGACGGCCCGCCTGGTAGCCAATCCCGGCTGCTACACCACCTGCTCCATTCTCACTCTGTATCCGCTGGTGAAGGAGGGGCTCATCGATCCGCAGTCCATCATCATCGATGCCAAGTCCGGCACCACCGGAGCCGGCCGCGGAGCCAAGGTGCCGAACCTCTTCTGCGAGGTCAACGAATCCATCAAGGCCTACGGCGTGACGAACCACCGCCACACACCGGAAATCGAAGACCAGCTCGGTTATGCTGCCGGACAACCCATTTCCTTGAATTTTACCCCCCATCTGGTGCCCATGAACCGGGGCATTCTGGCCACCTGCTATGCCACCTTAAAAAATGGTGTGTCTCAGGCGGATGTGGATGCGGCATACGACGCTTATTATAAAGAAGAAACTTTTGTCCGCCACCTGGAGGGGCGGAAATGCCCCGAGACTCGTTACGTGAAGGGCAGCAACTATGTGGATGTGAACGCGGTGGTGGATGAGCGCACCGGTCGTTTGATCGCCATGGGGGCTCTCGATAACGTGGTGAAGGGGGCTGCCGGTCAGGCGGTCCAGAACATGAACCTGATGTTCGGCCTTGAGGAGAGTGCCGGACTTATGGCTATTCCCATGGCTTTTTAAGCTGACGGCAAAACTATTTATGAAAATGAGTCTGCGGTAGCCTATAGTCGGTTGGCCAAAGGATGAACCGCAGGGAGTGCGCAGACATGACAGATCGCATTTTACAGAAAATGAAAAGAAACAGGAGAAGACAGAAATGTATGAAGTGATCAACGGTGGTGTGACCGCCGCCAAGGGTTTTAAAGCAGCCGGCACTTCCGCCGGTATCAAAAGAAGCGGCAAGCCGGATATGGCTATGATCGTGAGCGATGTGCTGTGTGCCGCCGCCGGGACATTTACGTCCAATGTGGTGAAGGCAGCACCTGTCATTTACGACCGGCAGATCGTGACGGAAGAAAAATACGCGCAGGTCGTGGTGGTAAATTCCGGCGTGGCCAATGCCTGTACCGGCGAAGAAGGCATGAAGGCCTGCAAGGATACCGCCAGAAAAGCGGCGGAAATCCTGCCGGGCATCGACGAAAAGGCCGTGCTGGTGGCTTCCACCGGCGTCATCGGCAATCAGATCCCCATCGACAAGATCTGCGGCGGCATTGAGAAGCTGGCGGGTCTTGTGAGCGACACGGAAGAAGCCGGCCATGAAGCGGCGAAGGCCATCATGACCACGGACACCGTGTCCAAGGAAGTGGCCGTGAAGGTAGTGCTTTCCGACGGTACAGAAGGTATTATCGGCGGTATGTGCAAGGGTTCCGGCATGATCCATCCCAACATGTGCACCATGCTGTCCTTTGTGACCACGGATATCGCCATCGACCAGGCCCTGCTGCAGAAGGCCCTTCGGGAAGACATCGACACCACCTACAACATGGTGTCCGTGGACGGCGACACCTCCACCAACGACACCTGCCTGCTGCTTTCAAGCGGTCTGGCCGGCAACAGCCCCATTTCCGAAGAAAATGAGGATTATGCCTTATTTAAGGAAGCGCTTCATGCCGTCAATGAAACCCTGGCCAAGAAAATGGCCGCCGACGGCGAGGGCTGTACCATGATGTTTGAATGTCACGTGGTGGGGGCGGATACGGAAGCCAATGCCCGGCAGCTGGCCAGAAGCGTCATTTCCTCATCCCTGACAAAGGCGGCTATGTTCGGTCATGACGCCAACTGGGGGCGCATCCTGTGCGCACTGGGCTACTCCGGTGTGATGTTTGATCCGGCTAAAGTGACGTTGTCCATTTCCAGCGCAGCGGGAGATCTGGTGATCGTGGAAAATGGCGTGTCCACCGGTTATTCCGAGGAAGTGGCCACGAAAATCCTGTCCGAAACTGAGGTGGTGTGCCTGTGTGATATGCATATGGGCGAGGCTGAGGGGAAGGCCTGGGGCTGTGATCTCACCCATGAGTATGTGAGCATCAACGGGGACTACCGGTCCTGAGGCGATCGTGTCAGGTAAGGCGCGTGTTTTCGGGAAGAAAATCCGGTGCGGTATGCATTGGGGCATTTTCATCCCGGGGCGAGCGTTCGGTGAATGGACGAATGGTCGGCGGGATAACCGCCTGTCAGAAAGGATATGAGTATGAACGATAAACTGGATCTTTGGATCGAGAAAGCCAATATTTTAAGTGAGGCGCTGCCTTACATCCGCGAATTCAACGGTAAGAAGATCGTGGTCAAGTACGGCGGCTCTGCTATGACGGATGAGGAACTGAAAAAATGCGTTATCCGCGATGTGGCGCTTTTAAAACTGGTGGGTATGAAGCCCATTATCGTCCACGGCGGCGGTAAGGAAATCAGCAAATGGGTGAAATTAAACGGCGGCACTCCGCAGTTTATCAGCGGCATGCGGGTGACGGACGAGGCCACCATGGAGATCGCTGAAATGGTGCTCAACAAGGTGAACAAGAGTCTGGTGCAGGATATGCAGATGTGCGGTGTGCAGGCCGTTGGCATTTCCGGCAAGGACGGCGGCACCCTCCGGACCGTGAAAAAGGTGCTGCCCGGCGGCCAGGACATTGGTTATGTGGGCGAAGTGACGGATGTGAACACGGCCCTCATCGATTCCCTGATCGACCAGGATTTTGTGCCGGTTATCTGCCCCATCGGTCTGGGGGCTGAGGATTATCGCTCCTATAATGTGAATGCCGATGATGCGGCCTGCGCCATCGCCCAGGCGGTGAAAGCGGCCAAGCTGGTGTTCTTAAGCGACATCGAGGGGGTTTATCGGGATCCCCATGACCCCGACACCCTCATTTCCGAAATGACAACCACGGAGGCGGAGGACTTCATCGCGGCGGGCAATGCCGGCGGCGGGATGCTGCCGAAGCTCCGGAACTGCATCGCCGCCTTAAGAAGCGGCGTGTCCAGAGTCCATATCCTGGACGGCCGGCTGGAGCACAGCCTGCTCCTGGAGTTCTTCACTCAGAAGGGCGTGGGGACTTTGATGTTGCAGGATGAGACATAAGAAAAGGAGAGCGGTTTATGCATACAGAAACCATCAAACAGGTGACGGAGGCCAACGTGCTCCACACCTATAATCGTTATCCCATGGTTCTTGAGTCAGGACAGGGTGTCTATCTCAAGGACACCGACGGCAAAGAGTATCTCGATTTTGCCTCCGGGATCGCTGTGTTTGCGCTGGGGTACCATTTCCCGGGCTACGATGAAGCGCTGAAGGCGCAGATCGATCAGGTGATCCACACCTCAAATCTCTATTACAATGTGCCGCTGGCAGCAGCCTCCGAAAAACTCATCAAGGCCTCCGGCATGGCGAAGGTCTTCTTCACCAACAGCGGGGCCGAGGCCATCGAAGGGGCGGTGAAGGCCGCCCGGAAATACGCCTACGAGCGGGACGGTCATACGGACCACGAGATCATCGCCATGAACAACAGCTTCCACGGCCGCACCGTGGGGGCCCTGTCCGTCACCGGCAATCCCCATTATCAGGAGGCCTTCAAGCCGCTGATGGGGGGCGTCAAGTTTGCCGATTTCAATGACATTGCATCCGTCAAGGCCGCGGTGACCGATAAAACCTGCGCTATCCTTATGGAAACTGTTCAGGGTGAGGGCGGCATTCATCCCGCCGACCCGGCCTTCCTCAAGGAGGTCCGCGCTCTTTGCGACGAGAAGGACATCCTGCTCATTCTCGATGAGATTCAGTGCGGTATGGGGCGGACCGGGAAAATGTGGGCTTTCGAGCACTATGATGTGAAGCCGGACATCCTCACCTCCGCCAAGGCACTGGGCTGCGGTATCCCGGTGGGAGCCTTCTTATTAAATGAGAAGACGGCGGCTCGCTCCTTAAAGCCCGGCGACCACGGCACCACCTACGGCGGTAACCCTCTGGCCTGCGCCGCGGTGTCCGTTGTGCAGGATCTCTTTGCCGCCCATGATATCGTGGCAAAGGCTGCCGAAGTGGCCGCTTACCTGGCGGAAAAACTGGATGGGCTGGCCAAGGTTCACAGCTGCATCCTTGAGCACAGAGGCCTTGGCCTCATGAGAGGTCTGGCCCTCGAAAATGAGGTGGCGGTGGCCGATGTGATCGCCAAAGCTCAGGCCGCAGGGCTCCTTGTCATTTCCGCCGGCGGCAATGTGCTCCGTCTTGTGCCGCCCCTTGTGATCACAACTGAAGATGTGGATAAAGCGGTGGCTATTCTTGACAAATGTCTGCCCTAAGGGGCTTGTCAATCCCATAGCCTTCCGATAAAATGGAATCTGTGTACTGACGTGGACCTGGGTGTCTTTTTGCCCGAAACGGAGGTACACAGATTGTTGATTTTATATAAAAAACAGATGGTTTTGGCCCTGATCGGCCTCATGATGAGCCTGTTGTTCACAGGTTGCAGCCAACCGGCACAATCATTTCTGGCCGCGGATTTTTCAGAAGAAAATGAGGCTGTGTCAGCGGATGGATCGGAGAAAGCATCCGAGGGGGATTCAACCCGGCAAGAAGCGCCGGGTTCTGAAGACGGCCCCATTTTATCAGCGGACGGCACGCCGATGGTGGCCGAACAGGAGGCGTCCGAAGAGAATCTGATGGAGACCGGCAGTCTGCAACGGGCGGACGAGGTGTCCGGTAAGACCAATGTCGGTACCGTCCATGTGTCCGGTGCGGCCGGCATGATCTACATCTGCGGTGCCGTGGCAAAGCCCGGTGTTTATGCCTTTTCGGAAGGCGAGCGGGTGTGCGATGCGGTGCGTTATGCCGGCGGGCTTACAGAGCAGGCGGATGAGAAGCGCATCAACGGTGCCCGGTATCTGACGGACGGCGAGACCATCATTGTGCCGGAAATCGGCGAAACACTGGTATATGAAGAAAAACCGGCATCAGGCCAGCTAAGTGCGGCCGGCATGCCCACCGGCAGCGGGACAGTTAACATTAACACCGCCGGCCGGGATGAATTGATGACTTTAAGCGGGATCGGCGAGGCCAAGGCCGAAGCGATCATCGCCTATCGAGAGGCGAACGGCGCCTTTTCCACAACGGAGGCGATCACAGCCGTTCCCGGCATCGGAGAGAGCATTTTCAACAGATTGAAGGACAGGATCACCGTGTGATCTCAGAACGGAGTAGACGATGGCAAGAAAAGTACTTGTGGTAGATGATGAAAAACTGATCGTGAAGGGCATCCGCTTTTCACTGGAACAGGAAGGTATGGAAGTCACCTGCGCTTATGACGGCGAGGAGGCTGTTCAGTATGCAAAAGAAACGGAATATGACATGATCCTTTTGGATCTGATGCTGCCGAAGCTGTCAGGTCTTGAGGTCTGCCAGCAGATCCGTGAGTTTTCCAATGTGCCCATCATCATGCTGACCGCCAAGGGTGAGGATATGGATAAGATCATGGGCCTGGAATACGGCGCCGATGACTATATCACAAAGCCCTTTAACATCCTTGAGGTTAAGGCCCGCATCAAGGCCATCCTGCGTCGGACCAAAAAGGCCGAGGCCGAAAAGGCAGCCCCGAAGACCCTGGAAATCGATGGTCTTATGCTGGACTGCGAAGGCCGCCGTGTCTTTGTTAACGGCACAGAGGTCAATCTGACCGCCAAGGAATTCGATGTGCTGGAGCTTCTGGCCTTCAATCCCAACAAAGTCTACAGCCGTGAGAACCTTCTGAATCTCATCTGGGGCTATGAATATCCCGGCGATGTCCGGACCGTCGATGTCCACATCCGCCGTCTGCGCGAGAAGATCGAGGAAAATCCCAGCGAACCGCGCTATGTCCATACGAAGTGGGGTGTTGGTTATTATTTCCAGGGTTAAATTCAAAACAGGTTCCAGATTCTTCAAGAGCCTTCGGTTCCGGATCATGATCATTCTGATCCTGATCGGCATTATCCCGGCCCTGATCGTGTCCTTTATCGTGATCAGAGGATATGTCAACCGTGCTGTCAGTCTGCGTATCGTGAATGTGCAGAACCAGTGCGAGATCATTGCCGATACACTGGTTTCCGAGGGCTATCTTGCCGATACAAACAATCCCAATGTTGACAGTGAGCTGGCACTTCTGTCCAGCGTATACAGCGGCCGCCTCATCGTGGTCAACAACGACCTGCGCGTTGTCAAGGATACCTATGATCTTGACACGGGCAGGATATCGGTGTCTACAGAGGTTATCGACTGCCTGCTGGAGGGCAGCACCACCTCGATCTATGACAGCGATAACCATTTCATTGAGATCCTTCAGCCAATTTATGATAAGGATCGACAGTGCATCGAAGGCGTTCTCGTCGCCGCCATTTCCACCAATGAAATCCTTCAGACGGCCAAACGTATGGAGTGGGTGGGCACCGCGGCTATTCTGCTGGTGTGTTTGCTGGTGCTGTTTGGCGGCTATTTCCTGTCCGCCGTTCTGGTGAAGCCCTTCCATCGTGTCACCAAAGCCATTGAAGACATGACGGACGGCTACGCGGAGGACAGCATTTCCGTGCCGGATTACACGGAGACGCAGCAGATCACCGATGCGTTCAACACCATGCTGTCCCGTGTCAAAAATGTGGACAATTCCCGCAACAGCTTTGTGTCCAATGTGTCTCATGAGCTGAAGACCCCCATGACCTCCATGAAGGTTCTGGCGGAATCTCTGGTGGCTCAGGACAATGTGCCGGTGGAAATGTACCGGGAATTCATGGAGGACATCGTTCAGGAGATCGACCGGGAAAACCGGATCATCACCGATCTTCTCGATATGGTGCGTATGGACCGGAAGGCCGGCCAGCTTGATATCACCAAGGTGGATATTGGTGGCCTTCTGGAGCAGATCGTGCATCGCCTTATTCCCATCGCGGATCTTAAGCATGTGAGCCTCATCCTGGAGGCCGATGCGAAGACGGAGGCTGAGGTGGACGAACTGAAGATTTCCACAGCCCTTCAGAACATTATCGAAAATGCGGTGAAATACAACCTGGAAGGTGGTTGGGTCCGCATTGAACTCAAAAATGACAAGAAGACCTTCGTGGTCAACATTTCCGACTGCGGTATCGGTATCCCCGAGGAGCAGCAGGAACAGATCTTTGAACGTTTCTACCGGGGCGATGTGTCCCATTCCCGTGAGATCGAAGGTACGGGTCTGGGCCTTTGGATCAGCCGTCAGGCGGTCCTGCTTCACAGAGGCAACATCAGCATTTACAGCACACCGGGCGAAGGCACCACCTTCTCAGTCCGGATCCCGCTGGCCTTTGATGGCGGAAAGGATAAAAAGGTGACTGAAAATGCGTAACGAACGGAAAAGGTCAGCCACTTGGCGCATCTTAAGTCTTCTGCTGACAATGAGTCTTCTCATAGGTCTTCTGACCTTGGACGGCTGCGGTCTTAACACCGATGTCAAGCCGGCGGACGGCTGTTATCTCTACTATCGGTCTGCCGACAGCCTGCGTCTGCAGCGGGTGGAGGTGTCACTGGAGGGCATGAGCACTGACGAAGCGGTGGCCTTCTGCCTGGACAAACTGAGTCAGAATCCCGGTCAGAAGGATCTGGTCTCCCTTCTGCCGGAATATGTCACATTGCTCGACTATAGCTTTGCCAACAACATGGTGATCCTCAATTTCTCCGCCGGTTACTATCAGCTGGAGAAGTTTGCCGAGATCCTGATTCACTCCGGTTATGTGCGGACATTGACCCAGCTGCCGGATGTGAGTTATGTCTTCTTCGACGTGGAGGGCGAACCGCTGGTGGATGCCAACGGACAGCTGGTGGGGCGTATGAGCGCCAACACCTTCGTCGAAAATGCGGCGAAGCAGGTCAACAACTACATCAATAAGGATGTGACCCTTTACTTTACCGATGTGAACGGCCACATGCTGCTGCCGGAGGGACGCTCCATTTACTATAGCAGCAATCAGTCACTGGAATGGGCCATCGTGGAACGTCTGGTGCGGGGCCCGAAGACGGAAGGGCATTACGCCACACTGCCGGCGGATACCCAGATCCTGTCGGTAACCTCACAGGATCGAGTTTGTTATGTCAACCTTGGCGACAGCCTGGGGTTGGCGCAGTCCCAGATCGATCCGGTGGTGATCATTTATTCCATTGTCAATTCCATTATCCGGAACTGCGAAGTGGACAAGGTTCAGATCTCCATCAACGGTGTCAACAGTCTGGTCTTTAAGGAACAGATCGACCTGGCCCAGAACTTTGAGATGAATCAGGAACTGGTGATGACCGATCACCACAAGCCTGAGGAACCGGCGGAAACGGAGGATGACGAGGCGACGGAACCGGAAGCAACACCGACCCCGGAGCCCACAAAAGAACCGACGCCGGAACCCACACTCGAGCCACTGCCGGAAGATGCACCGGATCAGGCGATTGAGTCGGTGCCGGAATCCACACCGGATCAGGCAAATGAGCCGTTGGCGGAAGAAGAGCCGGGAGTCGAACAGGGTGCGGAGCCTGAACCCGTATCCGAGGATATACCGGAGTGATCATATGATGCCGAAGATAAAAATGAGCATCAGCTATCGGCATGAAGGACGGGCTACAAAGAGATTCGGCGTGCCGTCTTTCCAAAAAACTACATAGAATCTCATGATGATCATGAGTGTTTTGAAAACCTGCCTTGTGGCAGGTTTTCACTATTTTACGGGAAATATCACGATTTTATCCTGTTTCCTGGGAGAGCGATATGAAGATAAAACGGCCTTCAAATCTCATAAGGTATTGTGCGCCCCTTCCGGCGGCCGCCTTGTTGTTGGCGGCCGTTTTGATGCTGTTCTTTATCTGTGACCCGACCCTGGTGCTCCGTGATCGCTGTCCGGCAGCGGTGGAGCGGGAAATGACATCGGGCTTAGTGACGGTCGCCGGCTGCATTGCGGCCATTGATGACAGCAAAGAGACCCTGCGCCTCACGGTGAAGGACTGCTATGTGCGGCTCGCCGACGGACAGGCAGAACCGTTGGGCAGTGGCATTCTGTGCTATCCGGCCACAGCTGCAGCAAAACGGGTGGCAGTAGGAAATAGTGCTTTCGAAATCGGGCAGTATCTGCGCCTGGAAGGCACCCTCACCGAGATTGCGGGCCCTCGCAATCCCGGCGAATTCGACAACAACCTTTATCAGCGGATCCGGGGCATTCGCTACACCATGTATCACCCGGCCATCACCCGACTGACAGAGGATGCGCCCTCCCTCAAGGCCCGGATCACCACCGTCTTTCGTCGTCTGAAGCAGTACCTGTCAGGCCTGGCGGATCGGACATTTTCTGCAGAAAATGCAGGGCTTTTCAAGGCCATCCTCATGGGCGATAAAACTGAACTTTCCGAAGAGGACCGCACTCTGTTTCGCGCCGCGGGGCTGTCCCACATTCTGGTGGTGTCCGGCCTCCATTTATCCCTGGCCGGCATGGGCCTTTACAGCCTGCTCCGGAAAATGGGTTTCCGCATCCGCCCGGCAGCTGTTGTGAGCACCCTGGCTCTGGGACTTCTCACCCTTCTTTGCGGCTGCGGGGTGTCCACTGTCCGGGCCTTCATCATGTTTGCTTACGGCATGGGGGCTCGCATCACGGGCCGTCCGGCGGATGCCCCCACCGGTGCGGCGCTGGCAGCTCTTCTTATATTAACCGGTCGCCCGGCGTATATCGCAGACACCGGCTTTCAGCTGTCCTTTGCAGCTTCCATCCTGTGCATCGCCTTCGGCTCCCGAACCGGCAAGGTAGGGCTGGCTCTCATTTTGCAGCTGGGGATGCTGCCGTTTATACTGCGCAATTACTACGAAATGCCTCTCTGGGGGTTGGTGTTCAACCTGGTGCTGGTGCCGCTTTTGCCGCTTCTCCTTGGCAGCGGTCTTTTTGCCCTGCTGGCCCGGGGACTGCGAGATTTGCTGATGGGGATTCTATCGGTTGTCAGCGGCCTGTTCTATGGCACAACCGCACCCGTATCCGGCAGCACCCTGTATGGGGCGATGGCATCGATGTCCGGCAGCACCCTGTATGGGGCAATGGCATCGGTGTCCGGCAACATTCCTTATGGCACAACCGAGGTATCTGCTCCCTGGTGGCGTTTCCCGGCGGAGGGGCTTGCCGGTCTCTACCGCTTTTTCCCTGAGAAAATGGGCCGTCTTTTCCCCATGACACTGACACTGGGCCGCCCTGCTGTCTGGCAATGTCTCATTTTCACAGGGGTGTTTTTGGTCGGCACCTGTCTCTACATCCGAAAAGGCAACAGCCCCAAACGGTTTCTGTACCTTCTGGCGGTGCCCTGTCTCGTGGCGATTCTGGCGGTGCCCACCCGGGTGTCGACTTTGGGCATCGGCAAAACCCTGTCCGTTACCTGCCTCGATGTGGGACAGGGGGATGGCCTTTTCATCACCATGCCGGCGGGGGAGACCATTCTTATGGATGGCGGGTCCTCCTCTGTCAAAAAAGTGGGTGAAAAGCGCCTTGTGCCATTTTTGAAATCTCGGGGTGTTCGGCATCTCGATTATCTTATCGTGAGCCATTTTGATGAGGACCATGTGAACGGCATTGAAGAACTGTTGGCGGCGATGGAAGACGGGGATCTAGGCATGACCATCGGGGCTTTGATCGTACCCCGGTCGGCGGAAACGTCTGCGTTGCAATCCCTATCCCGTGCTGCTGAGCCTGCCAATTCACAGCTCATGACACAAACTACCGCGAACGCAGTTGCTCAAATCCAGCCACAAAGTGCCACGCTTTCCGACCTGCCCGCCCTGATCCAAACGGCGCGCGCTTTGGACATCCCCATTCTTGTCGCGGGGCAGGGCGATGCTCTGTCATTTTCAGGCGGCGGGACTTTGTCTTTCCTCACACCGGTGCCGCACAAGATATACACCTCCGATAATGAGGGATGCCTGACGGCGCTTCTTACCTACGAGGATTTCGACTGCCTGCTCACCGGGGACTGCGAGGGCGAAGGGGAGTCAGATCTGCTGAAAGGCTTGTCAGCAGCCCCATTTTCGAAAAGGACCATAGAGGTGCTCAAAGTCGCTCACCATGGCTCCAAATACGCCACCACGGCGCATTTTTTAGAAAATGTGATGCCCGCCGTCGCCCTCATTTCCGCAGGAGAGCGCAATCGCTACCGCCATCCCCATCAGGAGGTGCTGGACAGGCTGACGGCGGTGAGGACGACACTTTTTCTGACAAAGGACAGCGGAGCTTTGACGATTCTGACGGATGGCCGGCGAGTGCAAATAAGTGAGTTTTGCAAACAATACTGACTTTACAGAAATGATTTCAGATTGTACGATGAGGACATAACGAATGACTGAATTCTTGAGGCGGCTGATTCCGGCGGAGGATAGCCGTTTCATAACACAAGGAAGCCAATCTAACAGGTCGGGCGGAAGAACTCGACAAAGAACGGAGGGAGTCTATGAAGATAAGAGGGTTGCTGGCGGCCACACTGATCGCCGCCATGGTGGTGCCCATGATGGGTGGCTGCGGCTACATCGACAAGATCAAAGAAGCAAAGGAAATGGTGCAGTCGGGCTCGAAGGAGCTGGCGGAGGCCGTCAAGGAGGCGGCCGGCAAGAAGGTTGATGAGGCAGAAAAGGCCGAGGTGCCGGAGGAGGATCCGGTTGATGTGGCGGAGGAACCGATGATGACGGAAGAGGCCTCTTCGGAGCATCCCCAGATCATTCTGGAAAACCATTATAAAACATCCTGGGATCCGGTTAATTACAACACAAAAGCCCGGATTTCCTATTATGCTGTGAAGGCCGAGAGCGGGACAGAGAAAACTATGCCCCGGTTTGTGGAAAGTCTGGCGGATGTCAATGAGATGATGACCAGCTCATCGGAGTCTTATTTTGACGAATTGCTGGCGGAATACGAAAGTATGGCCGCAGAAGGGACGGCGCCGGAAGGCGAGGCCTATCTCACCAATGAGGACACCGTTTATGTCATGCGGGCTGATGAAGAGGTCTTCAGCATGGTTTACGAGGAGTATTTCTATCTGGGCGGCCCGCATCCCAACACGTCATACGTGACGGTCACTCTTGATGCGCAGACCGGTAGTGCACTGGCTATCGAGGATGTGGTGACGGATGTGGACGGATTCCTGGACATTCTGGATCAGAAGCTTCAGGAAGATTTCCCGGATGCCTATGCACAGATGAGTGATCCGGTGGCCTATTTTAATCAGTATGACCTGTCTTCACCGGATGGCTATCCCTTCACTTTGGACAGCGAGGGTATGACGGTGTATATCGCCGCCGGAGAAATTGCCTCTTATGCCGCCGGTGAACAGCTTGTTCGGATCGGCTTTGATGAATTTGATGGTTTTGCACCGGCTTACTGTCGGACTAAAGCCGATGAATATGTGATGCCGCTTTTGCCTTATCAGAAGATTAAGGTGGATGTGGACAATGACGGCACAAAGGAGGCGGTGAGCCTTGGTATGACCATGGCGGATGGCGGCTATTATATGCGGTGGCACATCAATGTCGACGATGAGACACTGATCATCGATGACGACACCTACAACGCAGATGCCTATGTGGTGCGGGCTGACGGGCACTATTTCATGTATTTGTTTGAAAGCGGTGAGGATGATTACCGTTTCATGCGGTCCATTGACCTGGCTACGTTGATTTATGACCCGGATGATGTGACTCGTGCCGGTATGGCCAGCTGGTGGAAGGGTGGCGACAATACAGATGACATCAGTGAAGGCGTAGCCGGGATCTACGCGCTGACAGATCCTTCCTACATGTGGCTGTCCGGGCGCTGCGATATGCTGAGCACCCAGTCCACCTATATGATCTATGATCATGAAAATGGCAAACCGAAGGCTGTCGCCGATTACTATCTGCTCAGAGCCGGCAATGCGCTGAAGGCCAAGACGGATGTGACCTGTGATGTGGTGGACAGCAACGGTGATGTGATCGGAACGGACACCATTCCGGCCGGGACCGTTATGGCTTTTGCCAGAACAGACGGCAGTACCTGGGTGGATCTTCAGATCATCGGGGCGGACGAAGTGAAAGATGTGGGCAATGAAGATTACCACTATTATCAGGTGCTCGATCCGCAGATGATGGATCCGAACAAGACCACCTACCGTTTCTATCCGGACCACAGCGACTACCCGTATCAGGTGAACGGCGTGGCCGAAGAGGAACTCTTTGACGGCGTGATGTATGCCGGGTGATGGTCTGAATACTTGAACATCAACAAGCATTCCTCCGCTTCAAAGACGTAGAGTCTTTAGCTGGGGTTACGGGGGAAGTTCGCATCAGCAGGGGTAAAAGCCCCTGCTGATGGGCTACCGAAGGTAGCTGCGGTTCACGAGCAAGGAGCGAAGCGTATTGCGAGTGTCCGCTTTACCCGCAGCGAGCATTCCCCCGCTTCAAAGATGCATAGTCTTAAGCGGGGGAATGACTGTTTGTTTGATTTATGTCAACTGAAAATGCGGATACATTCATCAAAATGCACGAATATTGATGCTCAATAATCATACATTTGGCAACTTGAGTCACATATTTTTGAGTGTTAAAATATTCAAGATGCTGATAAATCATTATCAGGCTTACGAAAAGGAGAGAAAATATGTATCCCGAAAAAGGTAAAGTTGCCGTATTAACAGGCGAAAAGAAAATTGATGTCCTTGAACTGCCGGTTCCGCAGATCAATGATGATGAAGTACTGGTGAAGGTTGAAGGCTGCGGTATCTGCGGTACTGACGTTCACGAATATAAAGGTGATCCGTTTGGCTATATCCCGGTTCAGCTGGGCCATGAAGGCACAGGTGAAATCGTGGCCATCGGTAAAAATGTCACAACAGACGCTTCCGGCAAGCCGCTGGCTGTTGGCGATAAGATCGTTACAGGCTTAAAGCCCTGCGGTGTCTGCGATACCTGCAAGAATGATCCGGCTCACATCCATCTTTGCGATGGCGGCGAAATCTTCGGTCTTCTGCCGGGTGAAGATCATTACTTCAACGGCTGGTTCGGCGAATACATCAAGATCAATGCCGGCGGCGTTATCTTCAACGTATCCGATATGCCGGAACTTGACAGCCGTCTGCTGATCGAACCGGCTGCTGTTGTTGTTCATGCTGTTGAACAGGCTAAACAGATTTTCAACTTCAAACATGATTCGTATGTCCTGGTTCAGGGCTGCGGTCCGATCGGTCTCCTTCTGCTGACAACTGTCAGAACAATGGGTGTCCGTAACATCATCGCTGTTGACGGCGACAAGAAGAGACTGGCTATGGCTGAAAAACTGGGCGCTCGCTGGGCTGTTAACTTCCTGGAAGAAGATGCCGAAGCTCGCGTCATGGAAATTACAGGCAAGGGCGCCGAGATGGCTTTCCAGTGCACAGGTTCTCCGAAGGCTGCATCTACTATCTGGCATTATGTCCGTCGCGGCGGCAGCATGTGCGAACTGGGCTTCTTCGTCAACAACGGCCCGACAAGCTACAACCCGCATCTTGACATCTGCAACAAGGAAATCAAGGTTATCGGCTCCTGGACATATCAGGCAAAAGACTGGCTGCAGGCTATGGAAATGCTGAAAGAAGCTTCCAAGCAGGGCTATCCGGTCGGCGAACTGGTATCTCACAAGTTTGCACTTGATGAGATCAACGAAGCTATGGAAACCAACATCCGTATGGACGGCTTCAAGATCGCCATCGTTAACGAGTAATTTTGGACAGGATGCCCGTCTGTCATAAGCCGGCATCTGTCTGAATCATAAAGGTCCGTTTGGGCGGACCGGAAAAGAGGCATAGATTATGAAACATTTCGATAACACAAAACCTGTCTACATCGGTAATGATACAGCCGGCTTCTATCTGAAGAGCAAATGCATCGAATACCTGGAAGGCAAGGGCATTCCGTATGTGGATTGCGGTTCCGAGGATGACCCGGATATCGAAGCCACACGTTACCCGTTCTTCGCTGCCAAGGTAGCTAAGGCTGTCGCTGCCGGCGAAGCTCGCTGCGGTCTTCTGATCTGCGGCACAGGTATCGGCATCAGCATGGCCGCTAACAAATTCCGCGGTATCCGTGCCGGTCTTTGCAGCAGCACCTATGATGCTGTTATGACACGTCGTCACAACAATGCCAACATCCTGGCTATGGGCGGCAAGACAACAGGTGAATGGATCGCTATCGAAATGCTTGATGCTTTCCTGAACACAGGCTATGACGAAGGCTTCCACGATGGTTCTCTGGATCTGCTCACAGATATGGAAAACCTGATGATGAACGACAAGGTCTGGGCGGAAGAACCGCGCAAGATCTCCACAGGCCCGCTGGCTGATGCCGAAATCTTCGACAGAAGCAAGGGTTGATGGCCGTAATCTGATTAAATCACATAAGAGTGACATGAGAAGAGGACTCCGTTTCGACGGAGTCCTTTTTATGTTAGCCTGATGAGCCAAGAGAATCCGCATGCTTGCATGCAGGGATTCATTTGGCGAACGACTATAGTCAACATGCTGAATCCAAAACGACCGTTTTGGGAATTATATCCTACCTGGATGGGTAGAATTAACAGACTCAAAACACTTTTTTTAGGTAAACCTACAAAAGTAGTGGGGGAGTGCCAAAAACTCTTGAAATACCATCTGAAATCACTACAATAAAGGAGGGTAATGAAAGGATGAATGTGTAACAAAGTCATCCATAAGTGGCTGAAAGTGGAACTAAACATCTGTATCGGCTGAATATATCCCAAATTTATGAGGAAAGAGGATTGTTATTATGAAGTTATCACCGAAGGAAAGACTGTTTGCAGCTTTAAATTTTGACGAAGTGGATATGAATCCCTGCTACGTGCTGGACGGCTCTTCATGGGTTATCAAAGAAGAAGGCATCAACTATGAAACACAGTATGCTCTGGATGACTGCGGTGCTAAGATGATTTACGATCATTTCCAGGAAATGCAGAGTGACGTGATCACCTCCGGTACATCCGCCTGGATGGCCTGGGCCACAGCCTTCGGCAGCGAAGCCAACCTGAAGGAAATCGGCACCACCATTTCCACACTGCCTGCTGTCAAGAAATATGACGAACTGCCGCTGGATCTGACAGAAGATCAGCTGCGCGATAAACTGCTTTCCAACCCGATCGTCCAGGCTATGGGTAAGCAGAACAAGCTTGTTAAGAAACTGGTTGGCGACGAAAAAGCCATCGTGACTTTCGTAACAGCTCCCTTCACAGCCGCTTCCACACTGCTGGGCGCTGCTCCCTTCATGAAAATGTGGGCTAAGAAGAAACCGGGCGTTGATGAACTGTTCAACTTCGCTTCCCGCGTTATCGCTATCCTGGCCGACTATTACACAGAATGCGGCGCTGATATCATCGCCACAGCCGATCCGGTAGCCTCCGGCGATATGATCAGCCTTGACACATACAAAGAATTTGCTGTTCCGGCTTACAAGAAATTCCTGGAACTGAGACATCTTGACACACCGCTCTTCATGCACATCTGCGGCAATGCCGGTGAACGTGTTGAAGAAGTCGCCAATCTTGGCGTTAAGACATTCTCCGTTGACTCTATGGTCGATATGGGTGACATGCTTAAGAGAGCCGATCACAAGATCTGCATGATGGGTTCTCTGAGCCCGGCTGATAAGATGCTGCTGGGTAACCCGGATGCGGTTTATGCAGAAGCTACAAGACTGCTGAACCTCGGCAGAGAAAATGGCGGCGGCTTCCTTCTTTCCACAGGTTGCGACCTGCCGGCCGGCAGCCCGCTGGCTAACATTTTGGCAATGCGTAAGGCTGTTGAAGACTTCGCTGCTCAGAAATAATAAAAGCCATTTTTGCAAAACAAAACACTATGTGACAGTGAGTCACGTGCGCAGGGTCGACCGAAAGGTCGGCCCTGTTTTTCTCATAATGCTGAACATCGGCAAGCATTTCCTCGTTTAAAGCTGCTGAGTATTAGAAGTATTGAAGGAAAAATGCAATGAATAGTTAACATAATACAATAAATGCCCGACAGGGGCTGCTGCAAGATCCGAAGATCCTGCGGTAGCCTCTGATTTTGTCCGGGAGACTGCGGCACTGACGGCAACAGATGCCTGTTATTGTATCCGGGCACTCAGGCGTTGATGACAACATCCCATGTTTATAGCCCATGAGCCCGGGCAATAACGCCAACGGCTCATTCACTTGTCTTTCGGTATTCATTTTGGAAATGGCACATGACTGACTCGATAACACTTTGCCCACGTTGCGACCTGCCGCCCATTTGCGGTATAATAGACCCCATGAAACATTTGAAAGATAACATCGCCACAGAAACCTTTGAACGGTCCTACCTGCTTTACGGGCCGGAAACCTACCTGCGCAGCATCTATGCGCGGGATCTTTGTAATGCCATTTTACCGAAATCCGACAGCATGAATCGGACGCTCTATGAGGGGAAGGATATTCGGGAAGGTGAGATCATTGACCAGGCCGAGACCATGCCCATGTTTGCGGAGCGACGTCTTCTGGTGATCCGGGACAGCGGCTTCTTCAAGAGTGGCGCTGAGAAAATGGCATCTTACATGAGCGAGGTGCCGGACTATGCCACCCTTGTCTTTGTCGAAAATGAGGTGGATAAGCGCAGTCGTCTTTATAAGGCTGTGCAGAAGCATGGCTATGTGGTGGAATTCACGAACCGGACGGAAAAAGAACTGGAAAAATGGGCCGGCGGCATGATGATGCGGGCCGGTCGTCAGATTCGCCAGGATGACATGGCGTATTTCCTTAGTCGAACAGGCCAGGATATGGGCCATATCGCCCTGGAAATCGATAAGCTGGTGGCCTATACCGAAGGCCGGGATGTGATCACACGAGAAGATATCGAAGCCCTGACAGGCCGCGAAATTGAGAATAAGATTTTTGATATGGTCAGCGCCGTAGCTGCCGGAAACGGACAGAAGGCACTGGCACTTTATGCTGACCTTTTGCAACTGAAAGAAGCCCCGATGCGGATCCTGATCCTTATCGGGCGTCAGTTTAAGCAGATGACGGAAATCGCAAAAATGAAAAAAGAAGGCCTTGGCGAAGGTGAAATGGCCAAGGTTATTGGTATGCCGCCCTTTGCTGTCAAGAGACTGGCCGGGGTGGTGCGGACGATGCCCGAAAAGGATCTGGTCGCTCTGACCGAGCGTTGTCTTCAGGCAGAAGAGGACGTGAAAAACGGCCGGTTGCCCGACCGTTTATCCGTTGAATTACTGTTAATCTCTCTGACAGGATGATTACTCGCCAATCTTGTTGACAGCAGTTGCCATACGGGAAATCTTACGAGAAGTAGCGTTCTTCTTGATGATACCCTTGGATGTTGCCATGCTCATAACCTTCTGCAGATTGGAAAGCTCTGCAACAGCGGCTTCTTTGTTGCCGGCTGCAATGGCGCTATCTAACTTCTTGATCTGTGTCTTAACGGCAGACTTAACAGATTTGTTGCGCAGAGCTTTTTTACGATTGACAAGAATTCTTTTCTTAGCTGATTTGATGTTAGCCAAAATTCTTACCTCCATTAAAACAATCTACTACTCATGCCTTTAAACAAAGGCACGCAGATAATCATAGGATAATCGGCGGGCTGTGTCAATCATTTTTCCTGTATTTGTGCGGTTTTTCCCGCTTTTCGTCTATTTCCCGAGGAAATGGGGTGTTTGGCGGCGTCGCCTGTGCATTTTTGAGGGGTGACATCTCTGTGAAATGATGCGGCCGGTTCCTCAAGGTGAAGGAGATGCGGGATGATGGCTTTGGTCGGCGGGAATGACGGCGTAAAACGGTCACGGCGCTGATAAAAATTGACTCGTTGTCAAAGAATAAAGGGGTTGCTATAATAAGGAAATCATGAATCAGAAGAATATTAGAAATTTCAGTATTATCGCTCATATTGACCACGGCAAATCAACACTGGCCGACCGGATCATCGAACAGACCGGTCTGTTAACGGCCCGTGAAATGTCGGAACAGGTTCTGGATAACATGGACCTGGAACGCGAAAGAGGCATTACGATCAAAGCACAGACGGTGCGGACTGTCTACCAGGCAGATGATGGTGAGGAGTACATCTTTAATCTGATCGATACGCCGGGACACGTGGATTTCAATTATGAGGTCTCCCGTTCCCTGGCCGCCTGCGACGGCTCTATTCTGGTGGTTGACTCCACCCAGGGCGTGGAAGCCCAGACACTGGGCAATGTGTATCTGGCACTGGATCACGATCTGGAGATCGTGCCGGTTATCAACAAGATCGATCTGCCCTCCGCCAGACCCGATGAAGTGGCTGCGGAGATCGAAGATGTGATCGGTCTGGATGCCTCTGAAGCACCCAGAATCTCAGCCAAGACAGGCCTTAACATTCACGACGTGCTGGAGGCCATCGTGAATCAGCTGCCGCCGCCGGATGGTGATCCGGAGGCACCGCTTAAAGCGCTTATTTTTGACTCATTATACGATTCCTATCGGGGTGTTATCGTGTTCTGCCGTCTGATGGACGGCCGCGTGAAGCGCGGCACCCGCATCAAAATGATGGCCACCGGCGCTGAATTTGACGTGGTGGAAGTGGGTCATTTCGGCCCGGGTCAGTTCATCCCCTGCGACGAGCTGACAGCCGGCGAGGTCGGTTACCTAACCGCCAGCATCAAGGCTCTGCGGGAATCCCGTGTGGGTGACACCATCACAGAGGCTGCCCGCCCGGCGGAAGAAGCCCTGCCCGGCTACAAGGAACCGCAGCCCATGGTTTACTGCGGTGTCTACCCGGCCCAGTCTGACAAGTATCCGGACCTGCGGGATGCTCTTGAAAAACTGCAGCTTAACGATGCGGCCCTTCAGTACGAGCCGGAAAATTCCACAGCTCTTGGCTTTGGTTTCCGCTGCGGCTTCCTGGGCCTTCTGCACCTTGATATCGTGACACAGCGTCTGGAGCGTGAGTATGATCTGGATCTGATCACCACCGCGCCCAGCGTTATCTATAAGGTCTATAAGACCGACGGCACCATGATCGAGCTGACGAATCCGTCCAACCTGCCGGATCCGTCTGAAATCGAGTACATGGAAGAACCCATGGTGAAGGCTGATGTTATGTTAACAAAAGAATTCATCGGCCCCATCATGACCCTGTGCCAGGAGCGCCGCGGTGTCTATATCAGTACGGAATTCCTGGACACCAACCGCGTGCTGCTCAAATACCGGCTGCCTCTCAACGAGATCATTTACGATTTCTTTGATGCGCTGAAGTCCCGCTCAAGAGGCTACGCGTCCTTCGACTACGAGCTGGACGGCTATGATCGGTCTGAGCTCATCAAGCTGGACATCCTGGTGAACCATGAGACGGTGGACGCCCTGTCCTTCATCGTCTTTGCCCCCAACGCTTACGAGCGGGGCAGCAAGATGTGCGAAAAGCTGAAAAAAGAGATTCCGCGTCAGCTCTTCGATATCCCGATCCAGGCTGCCATCGGCTCCAAGATCATTGCCCGTGAAACGGTCCGTCAGGTCCGGAAGGACGTTCTGGCCAAGTGCTACGGCGGTGACATTTCACGAAAGAAGAAACTTCTGGAGAAGCAGAAGGAAGGTAAGCGCAAGATGCGTGAGATTGGCAACGTCCAGATCCCGAAGGATGCCTTCCTTAATGTATTGAAACTGGATGAAGAATAATACACTGGGTCTCTACCTGCACATCCCGTTCTGTGTCAGAAAATGCGCCTACTGCGATTTTCTCTCATTTCCGGCAGACGAGGACGTCAGGCGTGCCTACGCCCGCGCCCTTGTCCGGGAGATCCGAACGGCCGCCCAAAAGCGGCGTGACCGGCAGGTAGACACCATCTTTATCGGCGGCGGCACCCCCACGTGTCTGCCCGCCGATTGTCTTGATACGATCATGACCGCGGTGACGGATGCCTTTGATGTGCTGCCCGGTGCCGAGGTAACCATGGAAATGAACCCCGGCACGGACTCCGAAGGTCTGGACCGGTTTATTTTTCGGTTCATCAACCGGCTCTCACTGGGCCTTCAGTCTATGAAAAATGAAGAACTGAAGGACCTGGGCCGCATCCACAGCCGGGAGGATTTCCTCAAGACCTTCGCCCATATGCGGCGGCTGGGAGTTGAGAATATCAACGTGGATCTTATGTCCGCCCTGCCCGGCCAGAGCGCCGCGGACTGGGAGGAGACATTGCGTCTCACCGCTGAACTTCAGCCGGAGCACATCAGTGCCTACAGCCTCATCGTTGAGGAGGGCACCCCATTTTTTACCCGTTATGAAAATGGGTCTCTCGACCTCCCGGACGAGGATACGGAGCGCGCCATGTACCGGACCACGGCCAGCCTGCTGGCGGAGGCCGGTTATCAGCGTTATGAGATTTCCAATTATGCGAAACCGGGCTTTGAGAGTCGGCACAACAGTCGCTACTGGACCGGCGAAGATTACCTGGGCCTGGGGCTCGGGGCCTCTTCCCTGTGCGACGATACCCGGTGGCGCAACACCACATCCCTGGAAACCTACCTTGACACCAGTATGCATCCGGAAAGCCTGATGCGGGATGCCCGGGTGCTGACGGTGCGGGACCGCATGGAGGAATTCATGTTCCTGGGGCTTCGCCTGACAAAAGGGGTTTCCCTTGAGGAATTTGCGGAGCGATTCGGCACATCCCTGCGGGACATCTACGGTTCCCTGCCGGATGACATGATCGCCAAGGGTCTCATGGCCGAGGCGGAGGGCCGTCTTTTCCTCACGGAACGGGGGATTGACGTGAGCAACCGCGTCATGGCCGAATTCCTGTTATAAGAGCATAAAGACGAAGGCTGATGACATCCGATGCTGTTATTTTTTTAGAAAATGAGGCAGCGGTGCCCGATATGTCATTTCCGAGAATAAAAGGTAGTGGCGCCCGGCAAACTCATTTCAGAAAAGGAAGAGACCTGGCGCCCGACAATCACTAAGTTTACATAAAATGATACGCAATTTACACAGACGACAGGATATTATGAAGGATAAGAAACCGTTTATCCGCATTCGCGGAGCCTGTGAAAACAATCTGAAGAATCTGAGTGTGGACATTCCCCGCAATGAGCTGGTGGTGCTGACGGGCCTTTCCGGGTCCGGCAAGAGCTCCCTGGCTTTTGAGACGATCTACGCTGAAGGCCAGAGACGCTACATGGAGTCTCTGTCTTCCTATGCCCGTCAGTTCCTGGGCCAGATGGAAAAGCCCAATGTGGAGAGCATCGAGGGGCTGCCGCCGGCCATCGCCATTGATCAGAAAACCACCAACCGGAACCCCCGTTCCACCGTGGGGACCGTGACGGAGATCTATGATTACATGCGTTTGCTATTTGCCCGGGTGGGCACGGCTCATTGCCCCAACTGCGGGCGGGTCATCGCCCGTCAGACCGTGGATCAGATGGTGGACCGGGTCATGGCCCTGCCGGAGCGAAGCCGCATTCAGCTGCTGGCGCCGGTGGTGCGCGGTCGGAAGGGGCGTCACGAAAAGGTGCTGGAGCAGGCCCGGAAGAGCGGTTTTGTCCGTGTTCTGGTGGACGGGAGTCTTTACGATCTCAATGAGGAGATCGCCCTGGATAAGAACCTGAAGCACGACATCGCCATCGTGGTGGATCGTCTGGTGGTGAAGCCGGGGATCGAGCAGCGCCTCACGGATTCCGTGGAAACGGTGCTGAATCTCACGGACGGTCTGCTGGAAGTGGACACCATGGACGGCAACACTCTGCAGTTCAGCCAGAGTTTTGCCTGTCCGGATTGCGGCATCAGCGTGGAGGAGATCGAACCCCGCAGCTTTTCCTTTAATAATCCCTTCGGGGCCTGCCCGGACTGCGCAGGTCTCGGTTATAAAATGGCTTTCGACATGGACCTCATGATCCCGGATCAGAGCCTTTCCATTAATAAGGGCGCCATCGCGGTGACGGGCTGGCAGAGCTGCGCCGAGGAGGGGAGCTTCACCAATGCCACTTTAAAGGCCCTGGCGGAAACCTATCATTTTGATCTGGACACGCCTTTTGGGGATTATCCCGATGAGGTGAAAAAAGTGCTTATCGAGGGCACTCAGGGCGAAAAGGTGAAGGTTCATTATCAGGGCCAGCGAGGCTTCGGTGTATACGACGTGGCCTTTGAAGGTCTTATCGAAAATGTGAACCGGCGTTATCGCGAGACCGGTTCTGAGTATTCCCGCCGGGAATATGAAAAATACATGCGCATCACCCCCTGTACCAAGTGCCACGGGCAGCGGCTCAAGGAGACCTCCCTGGCCGTGACGGTGGGGGATAAAAATATTATTGACCTGACGGAAATGCCGCTGACGGCAACCCTGTCATTTTTTGACAGCCTGCAGCTGACAGAGATGCAGGAAACCATTGCGGCGCCGATCCTGAAGGAAATCAAGGCGCGGTGCCATTTCCTGGTGGAAGTGGGCCTTGATTATCTGACCCTGTCCCGGATGACCGGCACATTGTCCGGCGGTGAAGCCCAGCGTATCCGGCTGGCCACCCAGATTGGCTCCGGCCTTGTGGGTGTAGCCTACATTCTGGACGAGCCCAGCATCGGTCTCCATCAGCGGGACAACGATAAGCTGCTGGCCACCCTGAAGCATTTGCGGGATATGGGCAACTCCGTCATCGTGGTGGAACACGACGAGGACACCATGCGGGCGGCGGATTATGTGGTGGATATCGGTCCCGGTGCCGGTGAGCACGGCGGTCGTCTGGTGGCGGCGGGGACGGCGGAGGACATCATGGCCTGTCCGGAGTCCATCACCGGCCAGTACCTCTCCGGCAAACGGTCCATTCCGGTGCCGACGGAGCGGCGCAAGCCCACCGGCTTCCTGACGATCAAGGGGGCTGCGGCCAACAATCTGAAAAATATCGATGTGAACGTGCCGCTGGGGTGCGTGTGCTGTGTGACCGGCGTGTCCGGTTCCGGCAAGAGCTCTCTGGTCAACGAGATCCTGTTTAAGCGGTTATCCCATGACCTTAACCGGTCACTGGAACGGGCCGGGAAGCACAAGGCCATCGAGGGCATTTCCCAGCTGGACAAGGTCATCAACATCGATCAGTCACCCATCGGCCGGACACCCCGGTCGAACCCGGCTACCTACACCGGGGTCTTTGACATGATCCGCGACCTGTTTGCCGGCACCACCGAGGCCAAGGCCCGGGGTTACAAGAAGGGGCGTTTTTCCTTCAATGTGAAGGGCGGCCGCTGCGAAGCCTGCCAGGGTGACGGTATCATCAAGATTGAAATGCATTTCCTGCCGGATGTGTACGTGCCCTGCGATGTCTGCCGGGGCAAGCGTTACAACCGGGAAACACTGGAATGTAAGTATAAAGGCAAGAGCATTTACGATGTGCTCAACATGACGGTGGAGGAGGCGCTGGAGTTCTTCGAGCACGTGCCCTCCATTCGCCGCAAGATCCAGACATTGTACGATGTGGGGCTTTCCTACGTGCGTCTCGGGCAGCCCTCCACAGAGCTGTCCGGCGGTGAAGCCCAGCGTGTGAAGCTGGCCACGGAGCTGTCCCGTCATTCCACGGGCCGCACCATTTACATCCTGGATGAGCCCACCACCGGTCTTCATTTTGACGATGTGAACAAGCTGGTGGAGATCCTGCACCGTCTGGTGGGGAAGGGCAACAGCGTGCTGGTCATCGAGCACAACCTGGATGTGATCAAGACCGCCGACTACATCATCGACCTGGGGCCGGAGGGCGGTTCCGGCGGCGGGACCGTGGTGGCTGAAGGCACACCGGAAGAGGTGGCGGCCAATCCGGCTTCTTACACCGGCCATTATGTGGCGCCTTACCTCAGAAAATAAAAACCGAAAGCAGAACCATTTTTATGAAAATGAATCTGCCGGTCCCGAAGTGTTTCGGCGGTTACCCGGGCAGCGGTCCGGTGAAAATGGTTCGAAAAATGATATTTCCATCGGTTTTATGATGGACTACAATACAAACAGGGCTGTCGGATGACGGTGGCCTTGATAGAGTGAACAACGTGCCTGCCGCCGCGGCAGTATAAAGGAGAGAAACATGGCCTTAACGGATATCGGCATTGATCTGGGATCCTCCAATCTTTGCGTTTATAAAAAAGAAAAGGGCATTATCATCAAGGAACCGTCCGTTGTGGCGTATGACAAGGATAATGACAAGATCGTGGCCTTCGGCGAGGAGGCCCGTCAGGCTGTGCAGCATAAAGCCGGCTCTGTCGTGGCCATCCGGCCGCTGAAGACCGGTGTGATCACCGACTATGCCCTGGCGGAAGCCATGCTGCACCATTTTCTGATGAAGGCGATGGGGCGGCGGTCCTTCAGAAAACCGTCGGTGAGCCTGTGCCTGCCCAAAGGTACCACCTCCATTGAGCGCCGGGCGCTGGAGGAATCCTCCTATCAGGCCGGGGCGCGGGATGTGACCATCGTGGACGGGGCTGTGGCCTCAGCCATCGGGGCCGGCATTGACATCACCAAGCCCTTCGGCAATATGGTGGTGGATATCGGTGGCGGTACCACTGACATCGCCGTCATTTCCCTGGGGGATACGGTGATCGAGGAATCCCTGAAGATCGCTGGGAGTACCTTTGATGAGGTGATCTCCCGTTACATTCGTCGGACCCAGAGCCTCTTTATCGATGAGAGCTCCGCGGAGACGATCAAGATGCGCATCGGCAATGCGGCCAGACGCCCCAATGTGGAGACCATCAGTATCACAGGCCGCAGTGTGACCACAGGTCTGGCCAAGACAGTGAGCATCAACTCTGAAGAAATCCGTCAGGCCCTGTCTGATTACACCAATCGCATTGTGGAAGCTATCCACGGCGTGCTGGAAAAGACACCGCCGGAACTGGCGGCAGACATTGCCCAGCGGGGCATTGTGCTCACCGGCGGCGGTTCCCTGCTGCAGGGGCTTGAGGAACTCATCAGCGAACGCACCGGCATCAATGTGATGACTGCCGAGCGTCCGGATGAGGCCGCAGCTGAAGGTACAGGCCGCTATGTGGATATGATGGAGATACTGGGAGATTAACATGGGCGACGAAACCAGCCTGTCCCGTGAAGGGTATATCGAACATATTATTTTCCGAAATGAGGATAACGGCTACACCGTGTTTTCTCTGATTTCGGACGGAGAAGAGCTGACCTGTGTCGGCTTTTTTCAGTTTATCAATGAAGGTGAAACCGTGGCTCTGACGGGCCGCTTTGAGGAACACTATGCCTACGGCCGTCAGTTTAAGGTGACCGCCATGGAAGTGAAGGTGCCGGAGGATGCGGAAGCCATCGAGCGGTATCTGGGCTCCGGGGCCATCAAGGGCATCGGGGCGGTACTGGCATCCCGAATCGTGAAGAAGTTCGGCGATGACACACTGCGCATCATTGATGAGGAGCCGGAGCGTCTGGCGGAGATCAAAGGCATCTCCGAGCGGAAAGCCCGGGAGATCGCTTCACACGTGGCGGAGCAGTCCGCCATGCGTCGGGCGATGATGTTTTTACAGAAATACGGTCTCACCGTGGCCCTCAGTGTCAAGATTTACAAGGCCTACGGGGAAAAGCTCTACGATGTGCTCAGGGATAATCCCTATCGTCTGGCGGAGGACATCGACGGCGTGGGCTTTAAGATCGCCGATGAGATTGCCGGTCGCATGGGCTTTGACAGAAGCTCCGAGTACCGGATCCGGTCGGGTCTTTTGTATGTGCTTTTGCTGGCCTCCCAGGACGGCCATGTGTATCTGCCCCGTCAGGTGCTGACAGCCAAGGGGGCGGAACTTTTAGGCGCGCCGGCGGAGCAGCTGGATAAGGTGATCGACGACCTGGCCATTGAGCGGAAACTCATTTTAAAGAAGGCCGGGGATGATGTGGCGGTTTATGCCGGGTCCAACTATTATCTGGAACTTAACTGCGCCAGCCGTCTGTTACGGCTGAACGTATTGTGCGACAGCGATGAGCCCCGGATCGAGGCCCTGCTGAAGGCTCTCAAAGAAGACCGGCGCATGGAACTTGACGAGGAACAGGAAAAAGCGGTGGCGCTGGCGGCTCGTCGGGGCCTCATGGTCCTCACCGGCGGTCCCGGCACCGGGAAGACCACCGCTATCAATGAAATGATCCGCTATTTCGAAAAGGCGGGGCTCACTTTCCTTCTGGCAGCCCCCACCGGCCGGGCGGCCCGTCGCATGACGGAGGCCACCGGCTACGAGGCTTCCACTATCCACCGGTTACTGGAACTGGGCCCCGGGGCCATGGCGGAGGGCGGTGACAATGCCTATCGCTTCGGCCGCAACGAACAGAACCCACTGGAAACGGATGTGGTCATCATTGATGAAATGTCCATGGTGGACATTTCCCTGATGAACGCCCTGCTCATGGCGGTGGCCGACGGGACACGGCTCATCCTGGTGGGGGATGCGGACCAGCTGCCCTCCGTAGGACCGGGGGAAGTGCTGTGCGATATTTTGAAGGCGGGGGTTTTCCCCACCGTGCGTCTGACAAAGATCTTCCGGCAGGCTCAGGGGAGTGACATCGTGGTCAATGCCCACGCGGTCAATGCCGGAGAGCAGATTACCCTGGACACCAAGAGCGAGGATTTCTTTTACCTGCGCCGGTCGGATCCGGAGGTTATCATCCGGCAGATGGCAGGCTTCATCAAGGGGAAGTTGCCGGCTTATGCCAAGGCGGATCCGCTGGATATCCAGGTGCTGTGCCCCATGAAAAAGGGCGTTTTGGGTGTGGAGCATCTCAATGAGGTGCTGCAGCAGGAGCTCAATCCGCCGGATAAAACAAAACGGGAGCACGCCTTCGGCACCCGGATCTTCCGGGAGGGCGATAAGGTGATGCAGACCAAGAACAATTACCAGCTGGAATGGGAGGTTCGCGGCCGTTACAACATCCCGGTGGATCGGGGTGTCGGCATTTTCAACGGCGACATGGGCATCATCCGTGAGATCAATGAGTATGCCTCCCTGATGATCATCGAGTTCGACGGGGTGCGGACGGTGGAATATCCCTTCAATCTCCAGGAAGAACTGGAACTGGCTTATGCCGTCACCATCCACAAATCCCAGGGCAGTGAGTATCCCGGGGTGATCCTGCCGCTTCTGGGCGGGCCCCGCATGCTGCTGACCCGGAATCTCCTCTACACCGCCATCACCCGGGCGAAAAACTGCCTGGTGATCATGGGGGCAGAAGAGACGGTGCGGACCATGATCGACAACCGGCTGCGCCGCCGTCGGTACACATCCCTGGCGGAGCGGATCCTGGAACTGGTGCCGGAGATGCCCTCCCACAGTACCAACGGACTGATATAGCGACCAATGTCGGTCGGAAAACAGCGTCAGTAAATGGGGGGCTGCGGACAGAACCGGCATGAGGTGCCGCCAAACCGGCGGTTATAGAAAAGACTGAGAAGAAGGCTCCCGAAAGGAGCTGCAATGCAATATGAAAAGTTGACACGGGCAGGCCGCAAGATCCTGCCCGTTTTGTATCCCTCCCGCTGCCCGCTGTGTGATCACCGCGTGAAGGGGGAGACTTTGTTATGCCCAAATTGCCGGGGGGGCCTGCCCCTTATCAAAGGGAAGCGCTGCCGGGTGTGCAGCAAACCCATTTCCGAAGGGGAAAGCCTGTGCGGGGATTGCCGGCGGGTGCATCATGAATTCGACCGGGCGCTGGGGATTCTCCTTTACGATGACCGGATGAGGCGGAGTCTGTCCTGGCTCAAATACAAGGGGCGGGCGCATATCGGGCTTGCCTGGGGGCGATTTTTGTACCTTGCGGCCGGGTCTTATATGAGAGCCTGCGGGAGCGAGGTGCTGGTGCCGGTGCCGGTTCATGAGGATCGATTGAAAAAGCGGGGGTATAACCAGGCCGATGTGCTGGCGAAAGGGCTCTCAAAGGCCTCGGGACTGCCGGTGGTGACGGGGGCGGTGGTGCGCCGGGGACAGACCGGTGCGTTAAAGACCATGGACCGATCCGGGCGGGCCGGAGCCATGCGGCAGGCCTTCGGACCGGGGGCGGCGGAGGTGGCCGGCCGGCGGGTGCTTATCGTGGATGATATCTACACCACAGGGGCCACGGCGGACGCTGTGAGCCGGGTGCTTCTGGACCGGGGAGCCGCTTCTGTCAGCGTCCTCACGGTTTGCATTGGGGCAGGCGTTGTGCTAAAATAACATTATGTATGCTTAAATGAAAGGATTATGCCATGATTGACGAAAATCGCGTAAAATCGATGATCCGTCTGGCCGCGTATGAGAACGGCGAAGGCGGAAAAGACCTGGCTGTCAGGCGCTATTCCTGTCGGGATTATGTTGTGCTGTCCATGGTCAGAACCTTCTTTATGACCACCGTGGGCTACATCCTTCTGGTGCTCCTTATTTTCCTGGGTAACCTGACCGCTTTTATGGAGCGCCTCAACGATATCGACATCATCGGTCTGGTGACCTGGATCCTGGTGGGGTATGCCGCCGTGCTGGCGGTCTATCTGGTGATCACCGTGGGCCGCGGGCTTCATCGGTATCAGCAGGCGGAACGCAGTACCGCCGCCTATGAAGCGGAGCTTAAAAGACTGAAAAAAGCAACGGAGAAAGCATCATGACCGTTTTAAGAAGTATGCGGGAAGGCCTGAAGGGCTTTTACGGCAATGCCGCCTTCCTGCTTAATGTGATTCTGAAATTTGTTCTGGCTGTCGCGACTTACGGGGTGCTGCGGCATTTCCTGGGCGGGGAAGGGTTCTTTTCCAACAATTTCCTCATCCTGGTGCTGGGCTGCCTGTCCGCGGTGTTGCCTGTGACCGCCATCCCGATCTTTGCCGGGATCCTGGCGGTGGGGCTGGCCTGGTCCATCGGCCTTGAAGCGGTGGCCATCACCGCTATGGTGCTCTTGGTCTTAACGGCGCTTTTCCTGCGCTTTGCCCCCCAGTCCGCGATTCTCATTGTGCTGGTGCCCATGTCCATGACGTTGGGCTTCCCGTGCCTGGTGCCGGTGCTGGCGGCGCTTAAGTCCCGCCTGTCCTCCATTATGGGCATCGGCTGCGGTGTGGTGGTGTATTACCTCCTCAAAACACTGACAGAACTGGCCAACGGGACGATGGCCGTGGGTAATGATCTGACAGCCCGTGTTCAGGGCATCGCCACCGGTGTATTCGGCCGGGACGAGATGGCTCTTCATCTGGTGGTGCTGTGCGGTGTCTTCGTGGTGGTCTTTATGCTGCGTCAGCTGTCTATGCCTCACAGCCGGACCATTGCGGCTGTCGGCGGACCGATCGTCTATGTTCTGCTCATGATCGCCGGGGCATCCCTGGCCAACGGGGCAGCGTCACCCGCCGGTCTTGTGCCGGATGTGATCGTCACCATCCTGGCGGCCCTGGTGCTGAACTTCTTCCTGTTCGATGTGGATTACCGCCGGACAGAGTATCTGGAGTTCGAGGATGACACCTACTATTATTATGTGAAAGCTATCCCGAAGGTTTCGGTGAAAACACCGAAGAACGGAGAGGCTGAAGAAGAGGCACTGATGAATAAGATCGCCGAAAATGCCGGCATCGACCGCATGGAGATCTGAGGACCCTGTGAGAAGGAGGGGAGAAAGTGACAAGACTCATTGAGCTCTTAAGCGGGCTCCTGTCCCGCATCTATATCCCGCGGGTCACCATCACGGATGTGGTGGAAATCCTGATCATCACGGTCGGGGTCTACTACATCATGAAATGGATGAAGACGACCCGGGCCTACCGCCTGATGCGAGGTATTCTTCTTCTGCTGTTCCTGTTTGTGCTGGCTGTTGTGCTGCGTCTGTCCACCATCCTCTGGCTGGTGGCCCGCGTGGGTTCCGTGGCGTTGATCGCGCTGGTCATCATTTTCCAGCCGGAACTCCGAAAGGCGCTGGAATCTTTAGGTAACCGGAATTTCCTGCAGATGTTATTCCGTGACGGCCTGACGGGCCGCGGGGAACTCTTTTCCGACAAGACCATCACCGAGGTGCTGCGTGCCTGTTCTGAAATGGCGGAAGTCAAGACCGGTGCCCTGATCGTCATCGAGCAGAACATTCACCTCGATGAATTCATCGATACGGGTATCGAGATCGACGGTGTCACCACCAGCCAGCTGCTGCTCAACATTTTCGAAAAGAATACACCGCTCCATGACGGGGCCGTCATCATGCGCGGCGACCGCGTGCTGTCCGCCACCTGCTATTTGCCGCTGTCGGATAATACCCGCATCAGCAAGCGTCTGGGTACCCGTCACAGAGCCGGTCTTGGTATCAGCGAGGTCTCCGATGCCTTTACCATCATCGTGTCGGAGGAAACAGGCATCATTTCCTGTGCCTATGAGGGCGGCCTGGATACCGGGCTTTCCATCAGCGATCTTCGTGAGAAAATGCATCGTCTCCAGACATTCCGTATGTCTGAACAGAAATCCGGACGCAGTATCTGGAAGAGAGGACGGGGTGATCATGAAGAAAATAATGCTTAATAACCCCGGCCTGAAGGGCCTGGCCTTAGTCATTGCCATTGTGCTCTGGCTCATCATCGTCAATGTGAACGATCCGGTGAAAACCCGGACCATCTATAATGTCCCCCTGATGGTGGAAAACGGCTCCTACATTGAAAGTATGGGCGAATCCTACCGGTTAGGGGAAGGCTTTGACACCATCAGCGTGCGTGTCCGGGGTAACCGGTCCGCCGTTGAAAACATGACACCTTCATCCATTACCGCCCGCATCGATCTGACGGAGATCGTGTCCATGGAATCCTCACCGATCCAGGTGCCGATCCATGTGGCCGCTCCCGGGGTGACTCTGGCGGAGATCACACCGATCCCCGGCACCGCCCGCATCGATCTGGAGGAAATGATGAGTCGCGACTTCCTGGTGAACTGCGACACCGGCGACACCAAGCCGGCTGTCGGTTATGAAGTGGCGAAGCTCACACCGGAGCAGGAGACCATCTCCATTTCCGGTCCGGGCTCGATCCTGGATATCATCGATACGGTGCAGGCTACCGTGGATGTGTCCGGCATCGCTCAGGATACGGTGCGCTCCGGCAACGTGGTGATCTATGACAAGAATGGTTCGGCGCTCACCGATACCCAGATGTCATATCTTAGATTTGACAGTGACATCTCCCGTATGGTGGTCAATGTGAGCCTCTATCGGGTGGTGACCGGTGTCGAACTGACGGTGGAAGGCTACACCGGCCATCCCGCCGCTAACTATCAGGTGAAAAATATCGCTGTGGTGCCCGCCGAGGTGGCGGTGGCCGGCAGCGAGGACGAGCTTCGGGCCATCGAGGAGGCCGGCAACAAGATCGTGCTGGATCCGAGCCTTATTGATGTGTCAGGTAAGAAGAACGGCTTTGATATCCGTATTGATGATTTCAGCAGCCTTCTGCCCGGTGACCTTCATCTCACCGGCGGCACCAGCGGCGCCATCGTCATTTCTGTGGATATCCTGCCTTACAACAGCACCGCGGTCCATGTGCCCACCGAGCAGGTGACACTGCTTAATGTGCCGAAGGGCCTGAAGGTTCTGTTTGATAAAAATGATATTGAGGTGGCCGTGAAAGGGTCCGATGCGGCTCTGGAATCTCTGGCCATCGAAAACATCAGCATTTCCATTGATTGTGCCGGCCTGGAAGCGGGCAGCCACACGCTGAATGCGGTGGTGACCCTGCCGGATAATTATTCATTAGCACAGACGGTGACCGTGTCCGTGAAGCTGGAAGCAGCATAAGGCACGGTGCCGCAGTCATAAGGAGGCTATTATGGTCAGTAAGCGCGTGACTGTTATCACTGAAACCGGTCTTCATCTGAAACCGGCGGCTCTTTTCAGCCGTGAAGCATGCAAATACGAATCCCTGATCACCTTTACGCATGACAACACCACAGCCAATGCCAAGAGCATTCTGTCTATTCTGGGCGCCTGCGTAAGGAAGGGCGATGAGATTGAGATCGTCTGCAGCGGTGTGGACGAAGAAGAAGCCCTGGCCGGTATGTGCCGGGCAGTAGAATCGGGACTTGAGGAATAAGGTATTATGAACAGATTCACATCATTTTTTAAGAAAACTCTGGCAGCGGCCGTTTCGGCCGTGATGCTCATGGGCAGTGCTGTGCTGCCGTTACAGGCGGCCGCCGCCTGGCCCACCGGCCCGGAAACGGCTTCGGAATCCGTTATCTTAATGGATGCCGATACCAATGCCGTGCTGTACAGCAAGGATCCGGACCGGGCCATGTATCCCGCTTCCGTTACCAAGATCATGACCACCCTGCTGGCACTGGAAAAGGGGAATCTTGCGGACAATGTCACCATGACGCAGACCGGCGTAGCCTATGCGGTGGGCGGTTCCTCCAACCTGTACACCCAGGTGGGCGAGATCTTCACCCTGGAGCAGCTCCTTTACGGCACCATGCTCAAATCCGCCAACGATATGGCCACTCAGGTGGGCGAATACATCGGGGGCACCGTTGAGGATTTCGTGGCTATGATGAACGCCCGGGCGGAAGAACTGGGCTGCACCGGCACCCATTTCAACAATGCCTGCGGCATGCCGGATCCGGATCATGTGACCACTGTCCATGATATGGCGCTGATCTGCCAGGCGGCTCTTAAAAATGAAGCGTTCCGCACCATCGCGGGGACTCACAGCTACACGATCCCGGCCACCAACATGACGGCCGATCCCCGCTCCTTCGATAACCACAACCCGCTTCTGGTCAACCCGGATTACGCTTATCCGGGCATCATCGGCGGTAAGACCGGTTACACGGATGATGCGCTCAATACACTGGCCACCATGGTGTCCCAGAACGGTATCACTCTGATCGCCGTGACCTTCCGGGCCGCGGACGGCGGCACAGCGGCCACCGATCACCGGAAACTTTATGATTACGGTTTTAACTGCTTCGAGCACCTGGAACTGCCGGAGCGTGAATTCTACACAGAGGGCGGTTATGTGACAGTGCCCAAGGGCGCGGCTGTGGCGGATCTCACCGGTGAAGCCTTTACGGATGATAACGGCAACATGACCACGGCCTATGCTTACGCCGATCACAAGGTGGGCACCACTTATATGAGTGCGGAGGATGCCAAGGCCAAGGCCGAGTATGAAGCGGCTCAGGCGGAACAGGGCATGACCACCACTCAGCATAAGACCAATGCCACCTTTAATCCGGAACTGAAGGTCGAAAAACACACCAACCCGCTGCTCATCGTGCTGGGCATCCTGGGCGGCCTTATCGTTCTTTTCATCATTTTCCTGATTGTGATGGCGGCCCTTCGCGCCAATCAGCGGAAGAAGAGAAGACGTCGCCGTCAACTGAAACGTCAGCAGCAAAGAGAACGTGAAAGACAGAACAGAAGATGATGCATCATTTTCCTGAGACACCCATCCAGCCGGTCTATACCACGGCGGAGGGGCACAACGAGATTTTTGTGAAACGGGACGATCTGCTGCCATTTTCTTATGGGGGCAACAAGGTCAGGATCGCCCGGGCCTTTGTGGAAGACATGAAGGCAAAGGGGGCCGACAGCCTCATTTTCTACGGAGACAGACGGTCCAATCTGTGCCGTGTCCTGGCGGCGATCTGCCGCATCGAGGGCATTCCGGGGCTGATGATCGCCACGGAGGAGCACAAAACAAGTGAGCGGGAGCCCTTTAACAGCGCGCTTATCCGGTCCTGCGGCGTGCCGATCCTGGATTGTGACAAGTCAGCCATCGCGGAAACCGTGGACAAGGCTTTTGACATGCTGAAAGCACAGGGGCACAAGCCCTATTACATTTACGGTGATCGCACCGGCAGCGGCAATGAGGGCACGGCAGCCCGGGCTTATGCCGCCGCATACGGCGAGATCGCATCTTTTGAGGAAAGAGAAGGGCAGACCTTTGATCTGATCGTCACCCCCTACGGCACCGGCGCCACCTACAGTGGGCTCATTGCCGGGGCTATGGAACGGGGCGAAGAAAGGACCATCGTGGGCATCTCCATTTCCTCCCGGACCTATGAGCGGGCCTACGGACTGCTCATGGACGGCATCATGGATTATTTCGGTGATCGGTCGGAGGTGATGAGAGAACGCATCGCACCGATGATCCACCTGGAAACACAGTACAACAAGGGTGGTTACGGTCTCTATGACGACGAGGTGGAGGCCGTGATCGATCGGTGTCTTAAGGCCTACAGCCTGCCCACCGATCCCACCTACACCGGCAAGGCGTTCCTGGGTATGGAACAGTATCTGAAGGACCGGGGCATCACGAACAGCCGCGTGCTGTTCCTGCACACCGGCGGCCTGCCACTTCATTTTGATTATCTGGCGGAGAAAGAGTAAATATGCTTGTTTCAATCGTTATCCCCTGCTACAACTCGGAGCAGACCATTGGCCGGGTCGTGGAAATGGTCATGCGGGAATTCGAGAATTTCCCGGGCTATGACTGCGAATTCGTGCTGGTCAATGACAATTCCCGTGACGGCACCTTTGAGGAGATCCGGCGGCTGGGCGGTCTTTATGACAATGTCCACGGCATCAACCTGATGCGGAATTTCGGTCAGCACAACGCCCTGATGTGCGCCATGAACTACACCCAGGGTGACCTGGTGCTGGGCATGGACGATGACCTTCAGACCCATCCCTCTCAGATCTACAAGCTCATCAAGAAAATGGAAGAGGGCTACGATCTGGTGTACGGTGTGTACGAGCATCATGAAAATGGCGCTCTCAAAAACCTCACCAGCTGGTTCAACAAGAAATCATCCCAGATCCTGCTCAACCGTCCGAAGGAGATCCAGTCCAGTAACTTCTGGCTGATCACCCGGGCTGTGCGGGACGAGGTCATCAAATACAAGAGCTTTAACCCCTATGTGGACGGGCTTTTCTACCGCAGCACCCACAACATCGGCAATGTGGTGGTGGAGCATCATAAGCGGGAGGTGGGCAAATCCAACTACACCTTCAAGCGGATGCTGCGTCTGTGGATGGCCTACCTCAACTATTCGGTGGTGCCTCTGCGCATCGCTTCGGTCTGCGGCATCGTTATGGCCACCGTCGGTTTCATCGCGGGCCTGGTGACCCTCATCCGGAAGCTGATGGTGCCCTCCATTACCGTGGGCTGGGCATCCACCATCTGTATCCTGCTGGTCTTCTTCGGGCTGGTGCTGCTGGTACTGGGCATTATTGGGGAATACATCGGGAAGATCATGCTGACCATCAACAATACGCCTCAGTACATTGTGCGTGAGAAGGTAAATCTGTGAAAAAACTGATGATCCTGGGGGCCGGCATCTACCAGGTGCCCCTCATTAAAAAAGCCCGTGACATGGGCCTTTATACGATAGTTGTCAGTGTGGACGGGCCCTATCCCGGCTTCGCACTGGCGGATAAGGTTTTAAAATACGATACACGGGACACCGCCGGCATTCTGGCAGCGGCCCGGGAGGAGGGCATTGACGGCATCGTCACCACCGGTACGGACGTGGCCATGAAGACCATCGGCACGGTGTGCGATGCGCTGGGCCTTACCGGCATCAGCGCCGAGGCGGCTAAGCGCCTCACCGACAAGGCGGATATGAAAACTGCCTTTGCCGGGAAAGTGTCCACCTCACCATTTTCGGTGGTGAAGACATTGGCTGAGGCCAAAGACGCGGCGGACCGCATCGGTTATCCGGTGATGGTGAAAGCCTGCGATGTGTCCGGCAGCCGGGGCATTTCCAAAGTAAATGACCCTGCCGGCCTTGAAGAGGCCTTTGACTACGCCATGGCCGCCACCCACACGGACCACCTCATCGTGGAAAAAGCGGTGGAGGGGTACGAGATCGGGCTGGACGGTTTTGTGCGGCACGGCCAAACGGTGCTGTGCCTCCCCCACGATAAGCATGTGGCGCGGTGTGCCCACAGCACGGTGCCGGCGGGCCACAGCTTTCCTTTTAAAGGAAATGAGGCTCTGCAGGCGGCCATTCGTCGGGAGTTCGACGCCATTGTGGCGGCCACGGGGCTTAACAACTGCGCAGTGAACGCCGATGTGTTTGTGACCGGTGAGGACACGGTATCCGTGATCGAAGCCGGCGGCCGGTGCGGCGCCACCACCATTCCGGAGCTCATCACCATTTACACCGGCATGGATTATTACGAAGGTATGATCCACACCGCCCTGGGTGAGGATTTTGATTTTACACCGACAAGAGCTGTGCCCTGCATGGGGCGGCTCCTCATCAGCCCCGTCACCGGGGTGATCACCGCGGTTGACGAAGCGGGCCTTCAGGCCATCCGGGATGAGGGGATTGATTTCTCCCTGGACTACGGCGTGGGGGATAAGGTTTATCAGATGAAGGACGGCACGGACCGGATCGGTCAGGTGATCATGGCGTCCGACGATGAACGCGAGATTGAAGCTGTTATGGACAGGATCTTAAGCTGTCTGACCATTTCACAAGAATAAGGAGGCATCACAATGAAGGTTGTCATTCTGGCCGGAGGTTTCGGCACACGTATCAGCGAAGAAAGCTATTTAAAACCGAAGCCGATGATCGAGGTGGGCGGCAAGCCTATGCTCTGGCATATCATGAAGATCTTCTCCACTTACGGCTACAACGAATTTATTATTTGCTGCGGCTACAAGCAGGATGTGATCAAGGAATGGTTCTCCAATTACTATCTGTACAGCAGCGATATCACTTTTGATTTCAGAAGCGGCAAGAAGGAAGTCATCATTCACCGTGAACAGCCCGAACCCTGGAAGGTGACGGTGGTGGATACCGGTCTTAACACCATGACCGGCGGCCGCATCAAACGGATCGCCCCCTTCGTCGGGGATGAACCCTTCTTCCTGACCTACGGCGACGGCGTGGCCGATGTGAACATTCCGGAGCTCTTAAAGTATCATCAGGAAAAGGGCCAGAAGGCCACCGTGACCTGTGCGCAGCCCCAGGGCCGTTTCGGGAATCTCGATATCACACCGGACGGCATCGTCACCAATTTCCGTGAAAAGACACGGGAAGACGTGGGCTGGATCAACGCCGGCTTTATGGTGCTGGAGCCCTCTGTCTTTGATTATATTGAAGGCGATGAGACCATCTTCGAGCGTTACCCGCTGGAAGAACTGGCCCGGAGCGGCGAGCTCAACGCCTATAAGCACAGCGGCTTCTGGCAGTGCATGGACACTCTGCGTGAAAAGGAAGCCCTGGAAAAACTGTGGAACACCAATCAAGCACCCTGGAAGGTTTGGGACTGATGAGCGATCTGTTAGCATTCTATAAAGGAAAAAAAGTCTTTCTCACCGGCCATACCGGTTTTAAAGGCGCGTACCTGGCCCGGATCCTGACACTGGCCGGGGCTACGGTCACCGGTTATTCACTGGAGCCCCCCACAGAGCCGTCTTTATTTGCGCTGGCGGATATTGCGGAGGGCATGACCTCCATCATCGGCGATGTGCGGGATAAAGAGCACCTGTGCCGGGCGATGCAGGCGGCTCAGCCGGAGATCGTTTTCCATCTGGCGGCTCAGCCCATTGTGCGCTTAAGCTACCGGGAACCGCATCTTACTTTTGAGACCAATGTTATGGGCACCGTCAATCTTCTGGAAGCGGTGCGGGGGTGTGAGAGCGTCCGTTCTTTAGTCAATGTCACCACTGATAAGGTGTATGAAAATAATGACGGGCAGACAGCTTTTAAGGAAGAGGATCCCTTAAACGGCTTTGATCCGTATTCCAACAGCAAGTCCTGCTCCGATATCATCACGCAGAGCTACCGGAAATCATTTTTTGCTGATGGCCGCTGTGCTATCTCCACAGCCCGGGCCGGCAATGTGATCGGCGGCTGTGATTATGCCGAGGATCGTCTGATCCCGGACTGCGTGCGGGCTGCCTTCGGCGGTGCTGCCGTGATCATCCGGAATCCGGCCTCCGTCCGGCCCTTCCAGCATGTGCTGGAGCCCCTGTCAGCCTACCTCTTGCTGGCGAAAAAGCAGTGGGAGGACCCGGCCTTTATCGGGGCCTACAACATCGGGCCGGATAAGAGCGACTGCCTCACCGCCGGTGCCATGGCGGATGCCTTCTGCGCCGCCTGGAATGAGCTGAAGCCCGGGGCCGATCTTGGCTGGATCAATCAAAGCGACGGAGGTCCCCACGAGGCGGCCTTCCTTATGCTGGATAATACAAAAAGCAAGGAACTGCTGGGCTGGCAGTCACGCTGGGATGTGAAGACCGGTCTTTACAAAACAGCCGAGATGGAACTGGCCCGTTACGAGCATCGCTCTGTGAGAGAGGTGCTGGATCAGCAGATTAAGGAGTATTTTGATGTTTGACAATATGACAGAGCAGGAAGCCCGTCAGGCGATCCTGGAAATGACCCGGGCTTACGCAGAGCATTTTCATGCGAAAAAGCCCTACGAAGAGGGGGACCGCATTCCCTATGCTTCCCGCGTGTACGATGCGGATGATATGGAAAAGCTGGTGGATGCCTCTCTTGACTTCTGGCTGACCGCCGGCCGCTATGCCGATACCTTTGAAAAGGAATTCGGCCGCTACCTGGGCGTGTCCCATGTGTCTTTGGTAAATTCCGGTTCCAGCGCGAACCTGCTGGCCTTCATGGCCCTCACATCCCCGCTGCTGAAAGAGCGTCGAATCCTGCCGGGGGATGAGGTCATTACTGTGGCCGCCGGTTTCCCCACTACTGTGGCCCCCATCATTCAGGCCGGGGCCCATCCTGTCTTCATCGATGTGACCATTCCGGAGGGCAACGCCGATGTGTCCCTGCTGGAGGCGGCCCGTTCCGAGAAGACAAAGGCCGTCATGATGGCCCACACCCTGGGCAATCCCTTCGATATCGAAGCGGTGCTGGCCTTCTGCAAAAAATACAATCTCTGGCTGGTGGAGGATAACTGCGATGCCCTGGGCAGCCGCTATACGTTAAACGGCGAGACACGTTTCACCGGTACCTTCGGTGATATCGCCACCTCCAGCTTCTATCCGCCTCATCACATGACCATGGGCGAGGGCGGGGCCGTCTACACCAACAACGGCCTGCTTCATAAAATCGTCCGTTCCTTACGTGACTGGGGTCGTGACTGCATCTGTCCGCCGGGCCGTGATAATTTCTGCGGCCACCGCTTCGACCGTCAGTACGGCGAACTGCCGGTGGGGTATGATCACAAGTATGTCTACAGTCATCTGGGCTACAACCTGAAGGTGTCCGATATGCAGGCCGCCGTGGGCTGCGCTCAGCTGGAAAAATTCCCGACCTTTGCGGCCCGTCGCCGGGAGAATTTCGCGTATCTGACAAAGGCCCTTGAAGGCACGGAAGATCGTCTCATTCTGCCCAGGGCCACAAAGAACGCCGATCCCTGCTGGTTCGGGTATCTCATCACCTGCCGTGAGGCCGGTGACCGGGACCGCATCGTGAACCGTCTGGAAGAGGATCGCATCCAGACCCGTATGCTGTTTGCGGGCAACCTGCTGCGTCATCCCTGCATCACAGACGATGAGCAGGTGAAGGCCATGGTCCGGGTGGTGGGGGATCTCACCAACACCGACACCATTATGAACAACGCCTTCTGGGTAGGGGTCTACCCGGGTATGACAGAGGCCATGCTGGACCGCATGGCAGCGTCCATTAAGGCTGCGCTGCGCTGAATTGCAAGAGAGCCGACACAGCCGCCGGACATGCTGTGACAGTGTCGCTTATCGCGCAATAAGCGTCAGGCGGCAACGGTCGGAAGACCTGTTGGGTGCGGCAGCAGGACAAGATTGACGCAAGAAAATGATATTCAGGAGAACGAAAACGTGAGAGAATCCACCGGATCATTTATGGAAAACCTGCGCTGGAAGGCCTTCTTCATGCTGGATAAGCGGAAGGGGGGCTTTATCGGCAACCGTTTTGAACAGGTGAAGACGGCCTATCGCATCGGCACTTCAATGGCTGACACAAAGGCCCGGATCCGGCAGCTCATCGATCACGCGGTGGCCACCACGGACTTTTATAAGCCCTACGGCCCCGGGGCGGAGCTTCAGGATCTGCCGGTGGTCAACAAAACCATTTTCAAAGAACAGTATGAAGCCTTCCAGTCTTCCCGCTACAAAGGGGCTGAAGGCAACCGCATCATGAGCACCAGCGGGTCCACCGGGACCCCCTTTGCCATGATCCAGAATAAGGAAAAGGCCTCAAGCAACACCGCGGACAGCATTTTCATGGGCACCCTGGCCAACTATTTCATCGGTCAGAAGCAGGCCTTCGTCCGGGTGTGGGTCAACAATGTGAAGAAAAGCAAGCTGCGCCTCATGATGGAGAATTCCATGATGATCGACAGCTCCTCCCTGAAGGATGAACGTCTGGAGGAGATCACGCAGCTCCTCATAAAGGGCAAGGTGCGCTGCCTGGTGGGCTACGCCTCCGCCTTGGGTGAGCTGGGGGCTTACATCAAACGGCAGGGTGTGGATCCGAAGAAATTCCGGATCTCCTCCGTGATCCCCATTTCCGAAAATATGCCGGTGGGGACCCGCCGCATGTTGTCGGAGCTTTTCGATGCCCCGGTCCGCTCCTGGTACTCCAATGAAGAAAATGGCATCATGGGGGTCCAGACGGATGACGAGGATGAGGCCTACTACATCAATTCCGAAAGCTATTATTACGAGATCCTGAAAATGGACAGCGACGAGCCCGCCGAGGACGGGGAGCTTGGCCGCATCGTCATCACGGATCTCACCAATTATGCCTTCCCGGTGATTCGCTATGACAACGGCGACACCGCGGTGGCCTGTCATGAGGACATGGGCGACGGCCGGTTCCGGCTCTTCTTAAAGGAGCTTTACGGGCGGCGGTCGGACCTTATTTATGACACGAAGGGGCGGGCGGTGACCCCCTACCTCATCACCAACAATATGTGGGATGTGGCGGGTGTGGACCAGTTCCGCTTTATCCAGAAGGATGTGAAGGATTACGAGCTGCGGCTCAACGGCGATCAGGACAAGATGGACATCGCTGATATGCTGGGCCGGATCCGTCCCACTCTGGGCGAGGATGCCAACATCGACGTGGTCTTTGTGGACGAGATCCCGGTGCTGGCCTCAGGCAAACGCAAATACATCGAAAACATCTGTCCCGCTTACAAGGGACGATAATGCCGGCCGGGCAGGGTGGCGCCCTGCGGACCTATGAATAAGAAGAAATCCATTTTCGGCAATACGATTTATACCATAGCGGGAGCACTTGTCTTAAACGGCGTGCTCCAGCTTATTATTTTCCCCCGCCTGACGGCGGAAATGGGGGCTGAGGCCATCGGGGCGGTGTTGTATATCACCGGTCTTGTGAGCATTTTAGGGCCCTCCATCGGTCAGGCCTTAAATACCGGCCGTCTGGTGGTTCGCCGGGATCACGACGTGTCCAACGGGGATTACGACTGTACGATCCTGCTGTTTTCAGCCATCGGTATCGCGGCGGCCCTCATTTTCTCACGGGCATCTCTGGCCGGGGCGTTGACCTATCTTTTGACGGCGCTCCTTCTGCTGGTGACCATCTTCCGGTATTACGGGGATGCGGAATACCGGCTGAGCCTTAATTACAAACGGTATTTTATCTACTACCTGCTCATTTCCCTGGGGTATCTGGTGGGCTACGGCCTCTACCGCCTGGGGGGCAGCTGGTTTTTCATTTTCCTCATCGGTGAAGCGGCGGCGCTGGTGTATGTGTCCGTGACCGGGGGGATTTTCAGACAGTTCTTCCGCCGGTCACCGAATTTTTCTCTGGTGCTGGGGAAGGGGGCCATTCTGGTGGCATCCTACTTTGTCACCAACACCACACTGAATATTGACCGCCTGGTGCTCAACAACACCCTGGGCGGTACGGCGGTGACCCATTACTATGTGGTGTCCCTCATCGGGAAAACCCTGGTGCTCTTTATCGCCCCCATCAACACGATCCTCATTTCCTACCTCACAAAGGATAAGGTCAGAATCGATCGGAAGAGTTTTATGAAATATGCCGGGATCGGCCTTCTGGTGGCGGCGGTCTTCTTTGCGCTGTGCCAGATCGGCACACCCATTTTCATCAGACTGTTTTACGCCGAGCTTTATCAGGATGTGCTGCCTTATGTGACAGTGGTGAACCTCACCCAGATCCTCAGCATGCTGTCGGCGTATCTCTTCATCATCGTGCTTACGTTCACCAGTGAAAAATGGCAGCTGGGCCTTCAGTGTGCCCATTTTGTGATCGTGCTGCTGCTGATTTTCGCCATGATGGGCGGCACGCTGATGGGCTTCTCCAATGCGGTGCTGATTGCCAATGCGCTGCGGATTTTGGCGGTGCTGGTGCTGGGGCTTGTGATGGCCGGGCGGCAGAAAACAAATTGATGGTGCCCGGAGGTTTCAGAGCTTCAGGGCAACAGGCAAAAAAAACGTATCCGACAGCTGATCTGACAAGGGGGCGGCTGTTATGACCATAGATCAAAGAGTTATTTATAGAAGGAACACCATGCAGGCAGGTGAAGTATTAAGACGGACAGCCTTCAATGCGCTGGATCTGCTCCACGGCAACCGTCAGAAAAAATTAAAAGAGATCAACAAACAGATTATCGTGAAAGGCGTGAATCCGGAACTGGCCGCAAAACGGAAGGCAAAGATCCTGGCCTATGCGGCCAAAAACTGCGCTTTCTATCGGGAGTTGCCCCATCATGAGAGCCTGACCGATTTCCCGGTTCAGAATAAGGGGGATTTCATCGCCCATTACGAGGGCGTGCTCAGCGATGAGTATAAGCCTATGCGGGAGAAACTGGCGAAGTTATCCACCAGCGGTTCCACCGGCACACCCTTTACGGTGCTGGCGGATCCCCGGAAAATGGACCATGTTTTCATGAACTTCATGTCCGTTATGGAACTGAACGGTTTCCGTCTCGGCATGAAGCGGGCGGAATTCAGAGCCTGGATCAAGGGCAAGAACACCATTTCCGCCTTCCGTTCCTTTAAGAATAATCTCATGATGTATGACATTTCCAACATGGGTGACGAGGCCCTTCAGGCCATCTGCGACCGGATCAAGCGGGAGCGGATCCAGTGCCTCGTGATGTATTCTTCAGCCCTGACGGCCCTCAGCAGCTATGTGGACCGGAAAAAGGTGGACACCACCGGCTGGGATGTGGAAATGATTTTCACCATGGGCGAGGCCATGCCGGATTCCACCCGGGAACTGGCCGCCAAGGTATTCCGGACCGTGCCGGTCCGTTCCTACGGCAATAATGAAAATGGGTTTGTGGCCGTGTCTCTCAATGACGAAAATGACTACACCATCGACCTTTTCAACTATGAGGTGGAAATCCTGTCCCTGACCTCCGATGAGCCGGTGCCGGAAGGCGAGCTTGGCCGCATCGTGGTCACGGATTATTCCAACAGAGCCTTCCCCATGATCCGCTATGACACCGGTGATACCGGTAAAATCAAGCGCTGGACCGATGAGAAGGGCCGTCAGCACGCCAAGTTCACGGAGATTTACGGCCGCCGCGGGTCAATGCTTTATAACACTGCCGGTGAACCGCTGTCCATCCACGTGTTCATGAACGTGCTGCTGAATTTTGAAGGTATGCTGCGTCAGGCCAAAATGATCCAGACAGAGGTGGATGCTTACGACCTGTATCTCAATCCGGTGGACCGGGCGGCCTGCGATGAGGCGGCCGTTGTGGCAGCCTATAAGAAATATCTGGGTGATGACGCTAAGATCACGGTGCATTATGTGGAGGACCTGCCCATTCAGCAGTCCGGCAAGACCATGGTCTGTGAAAATCACTGCAAAGCCTATTTATAAAAATGAGTCAGGTCTGTCCTTCATTTTCGGATGACAGGCCTGTTGTGCTAAAGGAGAACATGATGAGAGCTGCGGATTATATCGCCAATACGCTGGCGGAGGAGGGCATCAACCGGGTCTTTACGGTCACCGGTGGCGGTGCCATGTTTTTAAATGATGCCTTCGGCCATCATCCGGATCTGACCTGTGTGTATCAGCACCATGAGCAGGCCTGTGCCATGGCGGCGGAGGCCTATGCCCGTCTGCACAACAAACCGGCGGTGGTCTGTGTGACCTCCGGACCGGCAGCGGTCAATGCCATGACCGGTGTGCTGGGAGCCTGGATGGAATCCATCCCCATGATCGTCATTTCCGGCCAGGTGAGAACAGCGGTCACCGTCCGTTCCACCGGTCTTGATATCCGCACCATGGGGATTCAGGAATTTGACATCACCAAGGCAGCCAAGGCCATGACCAAGTATGCGGTGATGATCGAGGATAAGACAGACATGCGCTGCGCGTTGGAGAAAGCCATTTACCTGGCAGAGTGCGGTCGGCCGGGACCGGTGTGGCTGGATATTCCTCTGGATATGCAGTCGGCCGACATCGATCCGGAGGCTCTGCGGCCCTTTGATCCCGGGACGGATCTTGAGGGGCTTTCCGATGCCAACGCAGGCTGGTATGCGGATATCGCCTTTGATATGGTGGATCTCATCATTGAAAAAATCAGAACAGCCAGGCGCCCGGTGCTCTTTGGCGGGGCCGGTGTGCGTCTGGCCGGTGCGGCGGAGGCATTCCGTAAGCTGGTGCGGGTGCTCAATATCCCGGTTACCGTGGGGGCGTCCTCTGTTGACCTTTTGCCCTATATCGACGCCCTTTATGTGGGGGTGAGCGGTGTGGCGGCGGGACGGCCCGGCAATTTTGCCCTTCAGAATGCGGATGTTTATTTTTCCATCGGCAGCCGTCAGAGCTTAAGCCAGACCGGTTTTGCTTATAAAGACTGGGCCCGTGAGGCTTACACCATCCTGAACGACGTGGATGAGGCCGAGCTTCGCAAACCCAATCTTCACGTGGATCTGCCGGTGATCGGCGATGCGGGGGATCTCATCATCAAGCTGTTATTCCGTCTGGAGGAGCTTGGTTATAGCGAAGACACACCCCTCTTTAACGGCCCGGAGGCCAAGGCCTGGTCCGATCGTTGCCGTGAATGGAAGATGACATATCCGGTGGTGACACCGGAGATGAAGAAAGAGATGCCGGACGGCCGGGGCAATATCTATGCGTTTTATGATGCCCTGTCCCTTCTTCTGCCGGACGGCGAAGTGGTGATTGGCAGCTGCGGCACATCCCGGGTGGCCGGCACACAGGCTTTCAAACCGAAGAAAAATCAGCGATTTATCACCAATTCCCAGACGGCCTCCATGGGCTACGATCTGCCGGCGGCGGTGGGCTGCGCTGTTGAAAAATATGAAGAAGATGATTTCATGACACTGGAGGCTTATGAAGCCATGGGCAGCGGTCTGAAAGAAGAGGTGAAGCCCCAGGATGTGACTCTGGTCACCGGTGAGGGCTCCATCATGATGAACCTGCAGGAGTTGCAGACCATTGCCACCCACAAACTGCCGGTGCGGATCTTCATTATGGATAATGAAGGCTATCATTCCATCCGCCAGACCCAGAAGAATTTCTTCGGCGGAGAGCCGGTGGGCATCGGTCCGGAAAGCGGCGATCTGGGCTTCCCGGATTTTGAGAAGATCGCCGGGGCCTTTGGCTTTACCTATGCAGAGTGCCTGTCCAATGCTACAATGAAAAAAGATGTGAAGGCGGCGCTGGAACTGCCCCGGCCCATGATCTGCCGGGTGGCGGTATCACCGCTTCAGGCCACAGAACCCAAGGCCTCCTCACGGCGGCTGGCTGACGGAACCATGGTGTCGGCCCCCCTTGAAGATATGGCCCCCTTCCTGTCACGGGAGGAACTGGCCGCCAATATGGCGATTCCGCTGACGAAAGAAGAGATGGAGCGCTGAAGGGCGGCTATCAGATAGCGGCATAGACGAGAATACAAGAGAAGAAAGATAAGACAGATGAGCACAGGTTTGCGGCTTTTGGCTATCAGCGCTGCGAATTCTGTGACAAACAGGACAACAGACATGAACGAAACCAAGACACCGGAAAAGAAGAAACTGATCTCAGTAGTCATCCCCACTTATAACGAACAGGAAAATGTGGAGGCGATGACAGACACGGTCGTGCAGATCATGACAGAGCAGCTGCCGCAGTACGACTACGAGATCATTTACATCGACAATCATTCCCAGGACAATACCAAGGCGTTGTTGCGGAAAATCTGCAAGGAGAACCCGAAGGTAAAGGCCATTTTCAATGCCCGGAATTTCGGACAGATGCGCTCACCGGTCCATGGGCTCAAGCAAGCCTACGGTGACTGCGTGATCCGTCTCAATGCAGACTTCCAGGACCCGCCGACTCTGATCCCCGAGTTCGTGAAAAAGTGGGAAGAGGGCTATAAGCTGGTATTGGGTATTAAAGAGAAGACCGAGGAAGGCCGGTTTATGGCCTGGGTGCGCCGCTGCTACTATAAGCTGCTGCGGAAGATCACTGATATCGGTCACATTGAGAATTTCACCGGCTTCAGCCTTCTGGACAAAGCCTTTGTGGATGTGGTCCGTGATATTCACGACCCCATGCCGTACCTGCGGGGGATGATCGCCGAGTTTGGTTTTGAATACGCCTCTGTTTTCTATTCCCGTCCCAATCGCCGGGCAGGCAAGAGCAAGAACAACTGGTACAGCCTGTATGATGTGGCTATGGTGGGTATCACATCCTATTCCAAGGTGATGCTCCGTTTTGCCACTTTTGCCGGTATTGCCATCGCCGGCATTTCAGCCCTCATCGGCATTGTGTATCTGGTGCTGAAACTCATTTTCTGGGATATGTTTAAAGCCGGTATGGCACCGATGCTGATCGGTATGTTTTTCCTGGGGGCCGTGCAGATTCTTTTCATCGGCCTTCTGGGCGAGTACATCCTGTCCATAAACACCCGCGTGTTGAATCGACCGTTGGTGGTGGAAGAGGAACGGCTGAACTTTCCGGTGGATGATAAAAAGGATTAATGGCAGGCCAACGATTATGCCGCCCTCTATCGGGCGGCGAGGAGCGATATGAGAAACGATTGGAATGAGTTGAAAAAACGGATCGCAGATGCATCCGTCATTTCCTTTGATATGTTTGACACCCTGGTGATGCGTCTGGTGGGCGGTCCGAAGGATGTCTTTGCTTTGATGGAAGAGAAACTCCGTCTCCCGGGTTTTGCCGGGCAACGGGATATCTGTCAGATGAAGGCCGGTGAGAAGGTCATGAAGGCGGGACGGAAGCCCCATGCCGATCTGGAGGAGATTTATGCGTGCCTCTCAGAGGAAAGCGGTCTTGAAGCGGACTGGGCAGCGGTTATGGCTGAGGAACTGGCGGCGGAAAAGGCCGTTTTAAGAGCCAATGCGGAAATGAAGACTATCTTCGAGTATGCGCTGGCCGAGGGCAAGCGTGTCATCATCACCAGCGACATGTATCTGCACGAGACCCAGCTGAGAGATCTCCTGGCAGGTTGCGGTTATACCGGTATGGCGGCGGTTTATGTATCCGCCGACAGGGGAGCAGCGAAGTTCCGCGGTGATCTGTTTGATAAAGTGGCAGAGGCTGAAGGCGTGGCGCCCGGTCAGATCCTGCACATCGGGGATAATGAGATTGATGATGTGGAGATGGCAGCGGCAGCCGGCTGGCAGAGCTGGCACTATGTGCCGTTCCGTCTGCCTTTTGAAAATGATCTGGCCAACACCACCTGTTTTGACAAGGGTGCCGCCCGTTATCTGTGTGCCGGCTCCGACGATTTCTGGTATAACCTGGGCTGCTATGCCGGCGGTCCGCTGTATACGGGTATCGCGGCCTGGTTCCGCGAGGTGATCAAGGCCGGTGATTACGACCATATTTATTATCTGGCCCGTGATGGCTATAATCTGCAGCATCTCATGGCTGATGTGACGGATCTGCCCTCTGACTATTTCTATATGTCACGCCGGGCGCTTCTCCTGGCCGGCATTGATGAACTTGACGAGGAGTCCCATAAGATCCTGCCGCCCTTCACCGTGGGGCAGACGGTCCGGGAAATCCTGGCTTATCTTAAGATGGAGAATGAGGACTGGCAGGGCATTGAAGACTGCGGTCTGACCTCCCTTGACGATGTGGTGAAGGACGATGAGGACAAGAAGAAGGTCCATCGTCTTTACGACCTCAACCGGGAGATGTTCCTGCAGCACTGCGCAAAGGAGCGGGCTATGGCCGAAGCTTACATCACCAAGCTCGGCCTGAAAGACAGCAAGGCGCTGCTCTTTGACTGTGGCTGGAACGGCAGCTCCCAGTATTTCCTGGAGCGCCTGATACGCCTGCTGCCCGATAACGGCACACGCCATTTTGCCTACATCGGCATCATGGACAACAAGAAGGCCCGCACCCAGCTCAAGGAAGCCTCCTTCGAGTCCTATCTTTTTGATTACAACAACCGCAAGACGATTCAGGAAAAGGTGCAGTACTGCGTGGCGCTCTTTGAGCTCTTCTTCGGGGCGCCCCATGAATCCGTCTGGTATTACGATGAAAATGGCCCTGTTTTTGAGAAAATGGGGAATGACGAGAGCCACAAGACCCGTATCCTGGCCGGTCTGACGGATTATGTCCGCACAGTGACACCGCTTCTTGATGCCTATGGCATCATCTTAAGCGATGACAATGCCTACTCAGGGATCGAGCGTCTTGTTATGAAGCCCACAGCCAAGGAGGCTGTGATGATCGGCGACCTGCCCAACGTGGACGGCTTCGCGGCCCGCAAGAATCAGGTCAATTACATGGCGAAAATGTCTCTGGCCGACTATCAGGAGGCCCCCGACCGGGAGCTTTACTGGCCCCAGGGTCTGGTGCGCCGGCCGGATGTGGAGGATCGCCTGAAGCGCATCATCATCGGCAAGTACAGTCTGGAGACGCCGGCCGATATGCTGGAGGCGGAGCGGGACATGACGCCGGAAGAACGCTTTGAACGGGATAAAGCCCTTTACGGCGCCGGAACGGCTGCGTATTTAAGAGACCTGCGGGAGAATCCGCCGGAGGATGCCTACGGCCGTTGGATCCGGGAAAATGAGGGCAAGGAGCCCATGGACGAGCGGGTGATCACCGCAAAAGTGTCCGAGGGTGCGCCTTTCTTCTCCGTTGTGGTGCCGGTTTACAACATGGCCGACGATATTCTCAGGGCCTGCATCGATTCCATTTTGGGGCAGACCTATCAGAATTTTGAACTCATTCTGTCGGATGACCACTCCTCCTGGGACAACGTGGGCGAGGTGCTCCGCAGCTATGAAGACAATGAGCATGTGACCGTCATTTTCAGAGAAGAGAACGGTCATATTTCCAAAGCCACCAACACCGGCATTGAAGCCGCCAAGGGTGATTTTATCGTCTTCTCCGACTGCGACGATGTGCTGGCGCCGAATGCGCTTTATGAAATGGCCCGGGTTCTGTTGGAGAATCCGGAAATCGACTTTATCTACAGCGACGAAGACAAGCTGAGCGAGGACGGCAAGCGGCGTCACAGTCCTTTCTTCAAACCGGACTGGTCACCGGATGCCTTCAGCGGTGTTATGTACACCAACCATCTGGCGGCTTATCGTCGGAGTCTGGTGCTCAAGGCCGGCATGCTCAGAAGTGAGTTTGACGGCACTCAGGATTACGATTTTACCCTGCGGTTTATGGAACTGTCCGACAACAAGCGGGTGGCCCATATCCCGAAGGTGCTCTATTACTGGCGCGAACGTGAGGGCTCCATTGCCTCCAGTCCGAAGGCCAAGCCCTATGCGCTGGAAGCCATGCGGCGCATGAAAGAGGAAATGCTGGAGCGCCGCGGCATCAAGGGTAAGGTGACTTACCTGAGGGATATCTATCAGTACCATCTGGTCTATGAACCGGATCCCGGGGCCAAAGTCAGCATCGTCATCGCGGTGAGTGACGGCCAAAGCGTGAAGCGCTGCGTAGAATCCATTTTCAAATACACGGACATGCCGGCCTTCGAGATCATTCTCTCCGCCGGTCCCCTCGCCGAGGCAGATCGCGCTTTGGTGAAGGATCTGGCAGAAGAGAAGAGTCTTGTGCTGACCGAAAGCAATACCTCTCACATCCCGGCCCTCTTAAATGTCGGTGCGGCGAAGGCCTCCGGCAACTATCTGCTGTTCTTGAGTGAGCTCATCGAGGTTGTGGACAAAGAGTGGCTGTCCCTCATGACCGGCCATGCCGGCCTGTCCCATATCGGGGCGGTGGGGGCCAAGCTCCTGAAGCCGGATACGGACATCATCCGTCACGACGGCCTCATCAACCAGCGTTTCGGCCCCATGCCGGTGCTGGCGGGCAAGCAGGATCAGCTGGTGTGGTACTTTAACCGCAACCGTCTCGAATACAATTATCTGGCGGTCAGCGCCGATGCGCTGCTGGTGGCGACTGAGAAATATCGGGCCGTCGGCGGTTTTGATGAAGCTGAACCCGGTCTGTTCTATGATACCGATTTCTGTCTGAAGCTTTATGAAATGGGTCTCTATCAGACGATCCGCAACGATGTGGGCCTCTACACCTACCGACCGGAAAAGGATGAGAAGGCGGTGATTTCCGATGAGGCTGCCATCGCGCTTTATCGGGAGCGGCGTCTCCTGGCGGAACGCCATCCGGTGTGTGCCGGCTGCGATCCCTTCAGCAATCCGAATCTGTCGGATCTCACCACGGATTTCACCCTCCGGCTGCCGGAGGACTGGCGGGCCGATTATCCGGTGACAGTGATCCGGGAACCGAAGGCATCCTGCCATGTGCCCTTTGATTACAACATTGACGGCATCATTTACGGGCCGCAGATCATCATCAGCGGCTGGTATCATACCGATGACGGCTTTGCCGATAATGACAGTGCGGTGGATGTGATCCTGAAGTGCGAGGATCTGCTCTTCAGCATCAAGGCAAAGAAGACGCTGCGAGAGGATGTCCGTGACAACGTGGATGAGCACGCCTATCGGGTGGGCTTCACCTGCGCGGTGGATCCGGCGATCCTTCAGATGGCGGATGCCTTCGAGGTCAACATCCTGCTGACCCGGGCCGACGGTAAGACACAGCTTTATCGGAAGACCGATGATATCTTTGTGGAACGGCGTCATGAAGCCATCCGTACCTGCCGCCGGATCCCTGATCCCACGGCGGATCCTGCGTTCAATCGCGAGGCTGTGGTGGGCAGCATGGATATCAAGGAGAATCTTGACGGCCTTATGCGCTGCGCCGGCTGGGCTTATCTTAAGAAGGAGCATGAGCATCTTTACAGCCGGATCTCCCTCGTCTTCTGTGATGCAGAGGGGCAGTGGTATGAAACCGATACCCGCCGCCTGATCCGCGAGGACGTGGCCCGCACCAAGCGCTTCTTCCATAAGCATCTGGAATGCTGCGGTTACACCGTTTGCGCCGAACTGCCGGCAACGGGGTCTGTTTGTTCTGAATTACCGTCTACGCAAATTGTTCGCATGGGCGTTATGTTAACCAACTACCTGTCCGGTCGGAAAGGCTGGATGGAAGTGCCGCTGTAATGCAAAAATCAAAAATGACATGATAAAACCCGCCGCATCCCTTGCAAACAAGGGGCGCGGCGGGTGTATTGTTTTGTTTGAACAAGATCAGATATCAGGCCTATGCATCAGGTATCAGTCTGTGATGTGTGCCTGCCGGCGGTGTTTCCGCAGGACCACAACGTACAGGATGATGAAGGCGAGGCATCCGATGAGGGAGACCAGGGCGGCGGCACCGAAGTGGGCCGGGGAATAGATCAGGGTCACGTTATGGGTGCCGGGGGTCAAGTGGATGCCGGTGAGGCCACCGTTCACATTGAGGACTTCTGTGCTTGCACCATCCACTTTGGCGGTCCAGTTGCCGCTGTAGGGGAAGGGCACGCAGAGGATGCTGTCCGTTTCCGGAGAAGCCACCGCCTGATAGGTGGCAGTAAGGCCATTTTCCTGATAGGAAATGTCGGTCACCGGCGAAGCGCTCAGTTCCTTGAAATCGGCAACACTGTCCACCACATGGAAAGCGGCCAGATCAAAGGTGATCACAGAACCAGGGACGGTATCGATTCGCAGGTTGGTGAGGCCCTCCGGCATGGCCATGACGGCTTCACTCCGATCATCGGGCAGGGTGTAATCCCGGCACAGCCGGCCGTCCATATCCGGATGGGCGGTGGTGGCCATGAATAACTGAAGCGGCTGGGCATCATCACCGGCCTTGCTCAGGGTCAGGAACAGTGACTGCCGCATGTCATAAGGCGGCAGGATGAAACAGATGTAAGGATCCACACCGGTGGCGGTGACGGTGAGCTGTCCATTTTCGACGGAAACCTCGCAGTCATTTGTCTTTTCAATGCAATCAGCGAGCGGAATCAATCTCTCCGCGGGAGCGGTCGAAGCATCATAGGTCTGAGGCAGACTCATTTTCGATTCATCGGACGAATCGGTGGCGAAGACGGCCCGGGTTGAGGCGCGCATGAGTGTCAGCGCATCCATGGCGGTCCGGTCACTGTCGGTCAGAAGCTCGTCGTAGAGATAACCGAAGGGCAGCGCGTTGGCATTTTTGACGACGATGTTGGTGCCGGCTGCGGGACCGTCATCGTAGAGACTGCCGTCGGCATTGGCCACAAACAGGTTGTCCTTGTTGCCGAAGGCGTAGCGGCCGCCCAGCAGGGTGAAGGTGTAATAATCGTTAAAATCCACGATGAAGAAATTGCTGCGGCCCAGTTCACTTCGATAGGCATTGCCGTAGGAGGTGAGGGAGGCGGGAATCGTGGAGCTGTAAATGCTCAGGCTGTTGAAGTTATTGACCATGCCTTCATTGGCGAACATGTAGGGCGCCTGGGCGGTGATGCCGTAAAGGGCCGGATCGGTCTGCCGGTCATTTTCGATGCGGTAAAGGTCCGTGTCGGCGGTCTTCACCGTGTCGATCACATCCCCGGAACCGTCGTTGTAGAAGGCGTGATAGAAGGCTTCCTGAGACAGATACATGCGGTCGTTGATGGTCATGTAGTTGGAGAAAATGAGCTCCAGTGTGAGAACAACGAGGATCCCGGGCAGAAGCATTTTCCGCTTGCGCAGCATGAGACCGACGAGCAGAACCATTTCAAAAAGAAGGAACATCCCCATGCAGATGGCCACGGGCTTCGGGCTCAGCTGATAATATCCGCGGCGGACGCCCAGGTACACAAGGCCAAGGCACAGGGCGGACAGGAGCGGCGCAATAATAAGGGTCGGGAAAATGGTTTTCCGGCAGTCCTCTGTGAGGATCGTTTTCACGAAAATGCCGATGACGATGCAGGCAGCAAAGCACAGCATGAAGCTCCAGCGCTGGGCGGTGGCGTTCATGTTGAGCAGGGTGGAGACCCGGGGGATGGCCAGCAGCACCACGGACAGGATGAGGAGACCGAGGGCGCGGATCCGGGTGCTCTTGCGCAGGATCAGGAAGACCAGCGCGAAGATAAAGAGGACGGAGACGGAAAGCACCGCGGCTTCATAATAATTCTCGAAGCCGGTGTAGCCAGAGCCGGGACCGAAGGTGTTGGCGGAGAAGAGCCGGCCCAGGAAGGTCAGCATGGCTCGCGGACCGTAGAACATGGAAGGCGCAGCTGATGTCTGCGCGGCATTTTCTGCCAGACGGTCGAACCGGTTGCTGGAGAGCACGCTGTTTAAAATGGGGAGCAAAGATACGCAGCCCATCACGCAGCCCATGATCGCCATGCCGGCCAGAACGGCCAGTTTTTTGAAGAAAGCCTTCACCGGCAGCCGGGTGAAAATGCTGCGGAAAATGAAATAGACCGCGGCGAAGATGGCTGTCATGAAAAGGAAATAGTAATTCGACATCAGGAAGAGGGCCGTGGTGGGAATGAACCAGAGCCATTTCTTCGGGGAGGCATCCTGCAGGTAGAGCTCAAGGAGCGCCATGATCATGGTGAACATGAGGATGCAGGTCAGGAAGGAATAATTCTGACCCCACAGGACCACGTAAGCGCTGAAGGTCCAGATGAGAGTGGGGATGACCGGGATGAAAGCCCGGGTGCGGTCGGTGCCGGGAAGGACGGCAGTGTTCGTGCCCGCCGGGGTGGCTGTCTTGCCGAGGGAGCCGCTGTTACCCGAAGTCGTCTTGTCAAGAAGCAGGGCCTTGAAGAAGATCCACCCGAATAATGACAGGAGATTCACCTGAATAAAGGTGGAGAACAGAATCGCCTGGGGCAGTGCCGCAGTGGGGAAGAGCAACATGATGAGCTTCACCGGGTTCACGTACTGCAGGCACAGGGCGGTGATGTCCGTGCCGAGACCGTTGGTCAGGTTGTAGGCCGTGAAGCCCCCTTCATGGAAAAGACGGGAGAGCATCACCAGCAACGGATAGCTGGATGAGAGAGAATCATTACCGATATCCGCATACATGTAGACATCCCCCAGGATGAAACGGCCGTAGAGGATGCAGAAAATAAGATTGGTCAGGCCGAAGAGACAGATGATTGCCCAGCGGGATGACAGGGGCTTGCTTGCGGAGCCCGCGGGGGTGGCAGCGGTGCCGGCGGGAGCCCCGGCGGGGGGCGTGGTGTGGTCCGGTGTGGTGACAACATCGGGGGTGGTCATCATAAAAACCTCCTGAAGTAAATCCCGATGCCAGCGTGAGTGTGACGGCTTGGCCGCAGGGCTGGCGGGCATCGGAAAGTAGTGAAGAAGCAAGATTCCGATGCCAGCGTGAGTGTGATGGCTTGGCCACAGGGCCGGCGGGCATCGGAAAGTAGTTGTGAATCAGGTTTCCGATGCCCTAATGACCTATGAAAAAAAGCCGGGCATCGGGATTCTTGATTTCATTCCATTCCGATGTATAAAAGAGCCCTCATCTTGAGGTGCCGGCATCGGAAATCCTTTTGAAACTAAATCCCGATGCCGCCCTTGCTTATAAGGGGGTGAAAAGTGCATCGGAATTGCGGTGTAAAGCTATTTTCCGATGCCCGCAAATTTTTGGGGGCGATAAATGGCATCGGAAAGCGCCAATGAAGCTAAATCCCGATGCCGCCGACAGCTTGATGGCTGAGCCGGGAGATCAGTGGGCATCGGAAGTGATGAAGAAGCAAGATTCCGATGCCGCCGACAGCATGATGTCTGAGCCGAGAGACTATTGGGCATCGGAAAGCAACAATGAAGCTAAATCCCGATGCCGCCGACAGCTTGACGGCTGAGCCGGGAAACCCGTGGGCATCGGAACGTGATCATACAAGAACAGGCGATGCCGAAGCATCGCCTGTGTCATCATTCATCATGAGAAGAAACGTTTGATGGACTCGATGACCTTTGCGGTGTCATCTTCCGTCAGTCCGTAATACATCGGAAGACGCATCAGGCGTTCGCTTTCTTTTGTGGTGTAACGGTCTTCGCCGTGGAAGCGGCCGAACTTGATACCGGCCGGGGCCGAATGGAGCGGGATGTAATGGAAGACACTCTGGATCTCGTCGCTTCGCAGATGGGCGATGAGCTTCTGGCGGGTCTCCATATCCTTGACCTTCAGATAATACATATGAGCATTGTGTGTGGTGCCCTCCGGAATCACCGGCTGTTCGATGTACCCGGCTTCGGCCAGAGGTTTGAGACCTTCCTGATAGCGATTCCAGGAAGCCATGCGGTCATCGAAAATGGTATCGTAGGCTTCCAGCTGGGCCCACAGATAAGCGGCGTTCAGGTCGCTGGCCAGATAAGATGAGCCGTAATCACGCCAGGTGTACTTGTCAACCTGGCCGCGGAAGAACTGGCTTCTGTCAGTGCCCTTTTCGCGGCAGATCTCAGCGGCATCCCGGAACTTTTCATTATTGAAGCAGAAGGCACCGCCTTCGCCCATGGAATAGTTCTTGGTTTCATGGAAACTGAAGCAACCGAAATCGCCGATGGTGCCAAGATACCGGCCCTTGTAAGTGGAGCCGATGGCCTGTGCCGCATCCTCAGCCACATACAGGTTGTGACGGCGGGCGATCTCCATGATGGTATCCATCTCGCAGGCTACACCGGCATAATGCACCGGCACGATAGCCTTGGTCTTGTCGGTGATGGCCTCCTCGATCTTTGTCTCGTCCAGGTTCAGTGTGTCGGGACGAATATCAACAAAGACAAGAGTGGCGCCTCTCTGCACGAAAGCGTCCGCTGTGGAGCAGAAGGTGTAGGAGGGCAGGATAACCTCATCCCCCGGTTTGATCTCCGACAAAATGGCGGACATCTCAAGAGAAGCCGTGCCGGAGGGGGTCAGATACATATACGGGACCTGCAGTTTATCGGCCAGAAATGCCGAGCATTTTTTTGTGTAGGCCCCGTCGCCGCAGATCTTATGTGAGCGGACGGCGTCAGCCATGTAATCAAATGCTGTGTCAATGCAGGGAGGAATGTTAAATTCGATCATAAAAGGCCTCGTTTTGCAAAAGTAATATCAAGTCATTTTAGCATTCTTCGAAAATGGTTTCAACCGCCTATCCCCGTCAAATGCAGGATTCTCCATGTGTTTTGTGGTTTCGGAAATACATTGCCCCTCGGCATACCCTGTGCTACTATCGAGGTAGCGGAGCCGTGACGGCAGTGGCACATAACAGCCGCACGCCCGGCGCATCAACATCGCAGCGGATAACGCAGCGCCATCGAGATACAAGCGCCGGACTCACCCCTCCGTCTGAAATAAAAAATCAGAGTCCGCGATCAGAATGCGAAGTGAGAGCCTGCCATGAGCGCGCAGACCGCGAGAAAGATCAAAGGACACAACCAGAGGCTACACATTTATGAATCACGTTATCAGACAGGATATTGAGGAAATGCTGACCTCCCCCATGGTGGACTGGTCCCATTTCCGCGACAAGACCGTCCTGGTGACCGGCGCCTATGGCATGCTGGCCTCCTACATGGTCTACCCGCTACTCCTCTTAAATGAACAGGATCCGACCTTCAACTGCCGGGTGCTGGCCCTGGGCCGCAACCGCCGCCGCATGGAAGAGCGGTTTGGCGACTGGCTGGGTAAGCCTTATTTTGTGCCGGTCTACGAGGATGCGGCAACCATGACAGAGCCGACCGGACCGGTGGATTACATTATCCACGCGGCGTCCCCCACCAACCCGCGGTCCTACCTCACGGACCCCTCGGCGGTCATCGCCGCCAATGTGAGCGCCACAGAATCGCTTTTGAAAATGGCGTTGCGCAAGAACACCACGGGTTTTCTTTTCGTCAGCAGCGGTGAGGTCTACGGTGTGCTGCAAAAGGATGTGATCGAAGAGGAGGACGGCGGCACCGTCACCATGAACGATCCCCGCAACGTTTACGCCCTGAGCAAACGCCTCGGGGAACTTCTCACGAAATCCTATGCCGGCAAGAGGGCAGACCCGAGCACGACTACGGTCGGTGCCAATCCGGCAGCCGCAGGAGAGGTGCTCGACGACCGGACACCTGACGCGGCGGGTGCTCTTAACGACAATAAAGTTGAACTGCCGGAAAACCCCTGCGGTCTCCGCACCGGTATCGTTCGCCCCTCCCACACCTACGGCCCCACCATGGATCTTCAGCATGACGGCCGGGTCTTCGCCGATTTTGTGGCGGATGCGGTGGCGGGCCGGGATATTGTCATGACCGGTGACGGTCTGGCTTCCCGGGCTTTTATCTACGCCTCCGATGCGGTGCTGGGCTACTACACCGTCCTTTTGAAAGGGGAAAATGGGGCTGCCTACAACGTCACCAACAACGACGGCATCCGGCGGATCCGGGATCTGGCGGAGTGCATCGCGGCCATGGCCCCCACGCCGGTGAAAGCGGTGTTCGGCACACCGGATGCGGCTTATAAAGAAAATGCCAATAAAAAAGCCTCCATCCGCAGCATCGACAGACTGCTGTCCCTGGGCTGGCGGCCGGTGATCACACCGGAGGAAGGGTTTGCAAGGACAATACGGAGTTTCTTGCCATAAAATTCATTCTTTGTTATAATATTCTTAATAATGCAATTAAACTATCATTTATTTGGAGGAATGCCATGAGAACCTATGTTGTAACCGGTGGTGCCGGCTTTATAGGATCTAACTATATTCATTACATGTTCAAGAAATACGGCGATACCATCCGTATCATCAATGTCGACAAACTGACATATGCCGGTAATCTTGAAAACCTGAAGGATCTGGAGGGTAACCCCAACTATTCCTTCGTTCGTGCCGATGTCTGCGACAGCGACGCCATCAACAAGATCTTTGAAGAAAATGATGTTGACCGCGTTGTTCACTTTGCCGCTGAATCCCACGTTGACCGTTCCATCAAGAACCCGGATGTTTTCGTCAAGACAAACGTTCTGGGGACACTGACCATGCTCAATGCCGCCAAGGCTGCCTGGGAAAATGAAGATGGCTCTTATAAAGAAGATAAGAAGTTCCTTCATGTTTCCACAGACGAGGTTTACGGTTCACTGGACAACCTGGAAGATTTCTTCTGGGAGACAACACCCTACGATCCGCACAGCCCGTATTCAGCATCCAAGGCGTCATCTGACTTCCTTGTTAAGTCTTACATTGACACCTATCATTTCCCGGCCAACATCACAAACTGCAGCAACAACTACGGCCCGTATCAGTTCCCGGAAAAACTGATCCCGCTCGTTATCAACAACGCGCTGCACGGCAAGGATCTGCCGGTATACGGTGATGGTAAGAACATCCGTGACTGGCTGTATGTTGAAGATCACTGCAAGGGCATCGACCTGGTTCAGGAAAAAGGTGTTCTGGGCGAAACCTACAACATCGGTGGCCACAATGAAAGACAGAACATTCAGATCATCCACATCATCCTGGATACTCTGCAGGAAATGCTGGCTGATGATGACCCGAGAAAGGCCCTCGTTTCCGAGAACCTGATCAAGTTCGTCACAGACCGTAAGGGCCACGATCGCCGTTACGCCATCGCTCCGGACAAGATCAAGGCCGCTGTGGGCTGGTATCCGGAAACCTGCTTCGAAGAAGGCATCAAGAAGACCATCAAGTGGTACTTCGAAAATGAAGACTGGATGGCCAACGTGACCTCCGGTAACTATCAGTCCTATTACGAAGATATGTACAAGGATCGCTGATCCTTCTAAAAAATGCACCTGATGCCGGGAGCATCAGGCTAAGGAGACACCATGAAAGGTATTATTCTTGCCGGCGGCGCCGGCACACGTCTTTACCCGCTGACAAAAGCTATCAGCAAGCAGATCATGCCGGTTTATGATAAGCCGATGATCTATTATCCGCTGTCAACTCTGATGCTGGCCGGTATCCGTGAGGTCCTGATCATCTCAACACCCCGCGATCTGCCGGTATTTGAAGATCTTCTCGGCACAGGCGAACAGCTTGGCATGAAATTTACCTACAAGGTTCAGGAACAGCCCAGAGGTCTGGCTGACGCCTTCATCATCGGTGAAGAATTCATCGGCGATGACAAAGTGGCCATGTGCCTCGGCGACAACATTTTCTACGGCATGGACTTCCCGAACGTACTGAAGCGTGCTGCCGAAAGAGAAGAAGGCGCCACCATCTTCGGTTATTATGTTCAGGATCCCCGTGAATTCGGTGTTGTTGAATTTGATGAAAATGGTAAGGCTATCTCCATCGAAGAGAAGCCGGCCAACCCGAAATCAAATTACGCCGTTCCGGGTCTCTACTTCTACGATAATGACATCGTCCGCGTGGCCAAGAACATCAAGCCCTCCGCCAGAGGCGAGCTTGAGATCACCACAGTGAACGAAGAGTACATGAAGGCCGGCAAGCTCTCAGTTGAGATCATGGGCCGCGGCTTTGCATGGCTTGACACAGGCAACCACGACATGCTGCTCAACGCTGCTGATTTCGTGGCCGCTTACCAGAAGAGAACCGGTATCTATGTCTCCTGCATCGAAGAGATCGCTTTCAAGCAGGGCTTCATCGACAAGGATCAGCTGCTGAAGCTGGCTGAGCCGATGCTGAAGACTGCCTACGGTCAGCACCTGGTGGAGATCGCCAACGGTTTATAAAGACAATCTAACGGTCGAAGACCGCGAATTATGACAGGAAACGTGCCCCGGGCACGTTTTCTGTCTGATAAGAAATATTTTGAAATAACAGTAAAAATCCCTTTACAGACAGAAAAACGTAAATGTTTAGAAAAGGAGTCAAACAAATGGGTAAGATTACAGTTGAAACATGTGAAATTGAAGGCCTCAAAGTCGTGACCCCCACCGTTTTCGGTGACAATCGCGGTTATTTCATGGAGACCTATAACTACAACGATTTCAAGGAAGCCGGCATCGATGTTGAGTTCGTGCAGGACAATCAGTCCTCCTCCCGCAAGGGCGTTCTCCGCGGTCTGCACTTCCAGAAAGAGTTCCCGCAGGACAAGCTGGTCCGCGTGGTCAAGGGTACTGTCTGGGATGTGGCCGTCGACCTGCGTGAAGGTTCCAAGACCTACGGCAAGTGGTTTGGTGTTGAGCTGTCTGCTGAAAACAAGAAGCAGTTCTTCATCCCGAAGAACTTTGCCCACGGCTTCGTGGTTCTGTCCGATGAAGCTGAATTCTGCTACAAGTGCTCCGATTTCTATCATCCGAACGATGAGGGCGGCCTCATCTACAACGATCCGGATATCGGCGTTGAATGGCCGATCCCGGCAGATATGGCACTCATTCTGTCCGAAAAGGACCAGAAATGGGAAGGCATCAAGGCTTACACAGAAAGTAAACAGGGTAAATAATGAACAGAAAGTCAAAACTCATCGGCCTGTGTCTGCTGATCCTGGCCGTGGCAGCCAATGTGCTGATCTTTAACTGGCACACCTACAAGCTGCCCACCGTCGATCTGCACCTGACGGTATCTTCGGAGGTTGGCGGCAATCTGCAGATCTTTTATTCCGATTATGCCGATTCCTGGGTCGAGGGCAACAGCTCCGGCATCGCCTATGATCCTGTCAACGGAGCCGAACAGACAGTGGCTCTGTCAGAGGATGGTGAGCCGGTCATCGGCTTCCTGCCGGCAAAGACTGAGGCGCAAGCCGCCATCGGTGCCGGTCAGCGCTTTATCCGTCTCGATCCGGGCGATCAGGAAGCCATCTGGACCATCAGCGATATGTCCGTGTCCTACAAGGATATGACTGCCGACTGGCAGGCTGAGGATCTGGGGGAACCCCTTGAGGTTCACGACATGACCGCCGTAGAAGCGGAAAATGGGGCTCTTGTCCTGTCCGCCAGGGCCGGCGATCCCTATGTCATTTTCGCCATGCCGGAAACAGCGCCAGCCAGTCAGGCTGTGGCTGATTCCGATGCGAGCACCTTAAGAACCAAGGTCCTGGCGCTGGTGCTGCTTGATGCGGTGGTGCTGGCTTTCCTGCTGTTCCGCAAGAAGCTCCTCACACTGCCCCTTGAGATCATGCAGAATCGTCATCTGATCTTCAAGCTGGCGGTCAATGACTTCAAGACAAAATACGCCGGCTCTTATCTGGGCATCTTCTGGGCTTTTGTGCAGCCGGTCGTCACCATCATGGTTTACTGGTTTGTGTTCTCCGTGGGCTTCCGAAGCGGCGCCGTCATGAACGTGCCCTTCGTTGTCTACCTGGTCACCGGTCTTGTGCCCTGGTTCTTCATCCAGGACTTCATGAACGCCGGTACCAATGCCCTGGTGGAATACAGCTACCTGGTGAAAAAGGTGGTCTTCAAGATCAGCGTGCTGCCCATGGTGAAAGCCATTTCAGCCCTGTTTGTCCACGCCTTCTTCGTGGCCATCACGATCCTGATCACCGTGCTTTACGGCATCAATCCGGGGCCCTACGCCATTCAGGTGGTGTACTACTTCTTTGCCATGTTTGTGTTTGGTCTCGGCATCGTCTACGGCACCTGTGCCATCGTCATTTTCTTCCGCGACCTGACACAGATCATCAACATCGTGCTGCAGGTGGGCGTCTGGACCATCCCCATCATGTGGAACATCGGCATCATCGATCCGAAGTGGCACTGGTTTTTCAAACTGAATCCCATGTACTACATCGTCAACGGTTACCGGGAGGCCATCTACGGCCACACCTGGTTCTGGCATGATCTGGGCCAGATGGTCTATTTCTGGGCGGTGACACTGATCCTCTTTGTCATCGGCACCACCATTTTCAAACGGCTGAAGGTTCATTTCGCCGATGTCCTGTAAGGAAAGTGTTATGAGTGAAGAATTAAAAAATGGCGTGGATGAGCGACCGGATGTGAGCGGCAACGAAGCCGTCATTTCCATCGAGCATCTCACGAAGATCTATAAACTGTACGACAAGCCCACAGACCGGCTCAAGGAGTCTCTGGGGCTGAGTCGTAAAAAGCGCTACACAGAGCACTACGCCCTGAACGATGTGAGCTTTGACATCAAAAAGGGCGAGACCGTGGGCATCATCGGCACCAACGGGTCCGGTAAGTCCACGATTCTGAAGATTATCACCGGCGTGCTGGGGGCCACCTCCGGCGAGGTGAAGGTCAACGGCCGCATCTCGGCGCTTCTGGAGCTGGGGGCCGGCTTCAACATGGAATACACCGGTCTTGAAAATGTGTATCTCAACGGTACCATGAACGGCTTCTCCAAGGAGGAAATCGACGCCCGTCTGGATGACATCCTGGCCTTTGCGGATATCGGTGATTTCATCCACCAGCCCTGCAAGACCTATTCCAGCGGTATGTTCGTGCGTCTGGCCTTTGCGGTGGCCATCAACATCGATCCGGAGATCCTGATCGTTGACGAGGCCCTGTCCGTCGGCGACGTTTTCTTCCAGGCCAAGTGCTACCACAAGTTCGAGGAATTCAAGAAGATGGGCAAGACCATCCTCTTTGTCAGCCACGACCTGGGCAGCATCTCCAAGTATTGCGACCGCGTCGTCCTGCTCAATAAGGGCGTAAAGCGGGCCGAGGGGGCACCTCAGGCCATGGTGGATCTCTTCAAGAAGCTCCTGGTGAACCTGGACGATGAGGAAGAGACCGAAGAGGCACCGGCAGAAGAGGCGGAAAAGAAACCCACCGATGCCGAGGCCGCGGAAAGCATCCGTCAGAAGACGGAAGAGAAGATCAAGGCGGATGACAGCTTAACCGGCGGTCTCCCCATGAATCCCAACACGGTGAGCTACGGCGAAAAACAGGCGGAGATCATTCAGGTCCTCACCATGGACGCCAACGGCAATGTCACCGGCAGTCTGGAAAAGAACAAGCCCTTCACCATCAAGATGAAGGTGCGCTTTAATTCGGATGTTAACGAGCCGATCTTTGCCTACACCATCAAGACCCTTAAAGGCACGGATGTGACCGGCACCAACACCATGTACGAAGACACACCGCTTAAGCCTATGAAGGCCGGCGATGTGGTGGAGATCACCTTCGATCAGGATATGAACCTGCAGGGTGGTGAATACCTGGTGTCCTTCGGCTGCACCGGCTATATGGAAGGCGATTTCAGAGTTTTCCATCGCCTCTATGACATTCTGAACATCACGGTTATCTCAACCAAGAACACGGTGGGCTTCTACGACATGAACTCAAAGGTCACAGCCGCCGTGAAGGAAAAGGATTGATCTATGGAAGAACGCATTGGCAAAGTGGTCCTCAACCTGGATGATTATCCGGGTCAGGACCTCTATTCCGATGGTGAGATCGAGGACGTGCTCCTGGATATTGCCATGCATACAGCACCGGAGGATTACAACAAGGTGATCGCGGAACGGGCCGACTGGGCCGTGCTGTATCATTTTTCTCATATTCGGACAAACATTCTGGAATTCCTGCCGATGACGGGCAGTGAAAAGGTGCTGGAGATCGGTTCCGGTTGTGGGGCCATCACCGGTGCTCTGGCTGAGAAGGCCGGTCACGTTACCTGCGTGGAGCTGTCAAAGAAGCGAAGTCTTATCAACGCCTATCGTCAGAAGGACAAGGACAACATCGAGATCCGGCTGGGCAATTTCCAGGATGTGGAAAAGAAGCTGCCGGCGGATTACGATGTGATCACTCTCATCGGTGTGCTGGAATATGCGCGCAACTACATTGATTCCGATGAGCCCTTTGTGGATTTTCTGAAGCAGATCAAGGGCCATTTAAAACCCGGCGGCCGTCTGGTCATTGCCATCGAAAACCGCATGGGTATGAAGTACTGGGCCGGCGCCACGGAAGATCACAGCGGCCGGTTCTTTGAAGGGATCGAGGGTTATTACGGCGACAGCCGGGCCGAGACCTTTGTCCGTCCCGAGCTGGAAACCATTTTCAAAAAAGCAGGCCTCGTGGCCGAAACCTGGTATTATCCCTTCCCGGATTACAAGCTGCCCCTGGTGCTGTATTCCGATGAGTACCTCCCGAAGAAGGGGGAACTCAAAAACTTCATCAGCAATTTCGACCGGGAACGACTGCTGCTCTTCGACGAGGGAAAGGCTCTCGAGAAGACGGTCGATGCCGGTCTTTTCCCTGTTTTCTCAAACTCCTATCTGGTGATTGTCGGAGGTGATGAGTCATGATCGTATACAGCAAGTACTCAAACGATCGTCGGCCCGAGCTGATGATCCGCACCGACATTGTCAAGGAAGCAGACGGGACAAAATTTGTACAAAAATGCGCTGTCTCGCCGGCCGCCGCTGCCCATGTGGAGGGCCTCTTGGACCGGTATGAGGCGCTCAGCCGTCTTTATGAGGGCACCCGTTTTCTGGCCAACAAAGCCCGTCGCACCGAAAATGGCATTGCCTTCGAATTCCTTGAAGGGCAGAACCTGGGCGACATGGCCGGAGCTATGAACGAAAATGATGAGGCCCTGAAGGCTTTATTTTCGGATTATCTGGCGGAAGTGAAAAAGACAGCCGATACCTCATTTGCGATGACGGAAGATTTCGCAGAGGTCTTCGGCCCGGCGGAAGCCTTTGCCGGCCGTCCTGCCGTCTCCGCCGCCAACATTGACATGATCCTGGCCAACATCGTGGTGGATGGTGACCGCTGGCATGTCATCGATTACGAATGGACATTCCTGTTCCCGGTGCCGGTGGCTTATATCCTCTGGCGCATTGTGCACTATTTCATCGGCACGGATATGATGCTGGAGCAGCGCATCGGGGAGACCTTATATGAGATGGCCGGTCTTTCCCCGGAGGACCGGGCTTTGTGCGATGCCATGGAGCGTCGCTTCCAGGCCTATGTGGACGGCAGCCATAAGCCGCTCCGCATGCTGTATCCCGACATTTCCTACGGCTTCAGACCCTTCGGTCAGCTGATGAATCCCGCCGTCACAGGCGTGTGCTCTGTGAAAATGGAAACCGCAGCGGAGAGTATCTTCGAAGCTCCGGTGGGTGACGGCGCCGTGATGTGTGATTCTGACGAAAATGGGTCTTTCGTCCTTCTTCTCGATGGTGCCCGTGACCGGATGGTCCGGCTCACCTTCGATGAAAAACCCCGGGCCGTCATCATCGACAGCCTGAAGGTGGATGGCGCAGACAGCCGTGATATTCAGATTTTAAGCCACGCTGCCGTACTGGCCGGCCGGATGGCCGTGCTGGTGGGGGATAAGACGGACCTGGCCTTCACAGGCTGGCCGATGAATGCCCGCCGTGTGGAGATCCATTTCCATGTGGAACAGTTTACCGCTCCCACCGTGTACCATCTGGGCGCCCTGATGCGGGACCAGCTGGTGGGTTATGCGGAACAAAATGCCGCGCTTCTGGCGGACCGGAAGAAGCTCAACGAGCGGATCCGTTTTGACGAGGATCAGCTGGAGATCCGCAGCGAGGCGGCCCTGGCCTTGTCTCAGACAAAGCTCATGAAGGGCTACGGCAAGCTGAAGGGCGGCCTGTCCGGCGTCTGGTCACAGCTCCGTCCCGAACTGCCGCTTGAGGGCTCGGATATCCACTACCATATCGACGAAACACAGACAGAGGGTCAGGACCTCGTCCTGAAGGGCTGGGTGCTGAACAAGGCCTTTGGCCGGGAAAAGCTGCGCATCACCACCGGTGACGGCGAGCCCCTTGGCATCAGCGTGACCCGCCATGACCGGCCGGATGTGATCGCGGCGCTTTCGGGTGATCCCTTCCTTTCGCCCGGCTTTGAAATCCGTGTGTCCGGCGGCGCCGGCCGCAAGGGCCTCATGCTGGAAATCGAAGATCCGCGGGGACACGTGCGCGTGCCACTTTCCTGATTTGAACTGCAGCAAGCATTCCCCCGCTTCAAAGACGCAGAGTCTTCACCAACCGGTGATGACGGTGGGGACAGAATCGCGCTTCGCCGTTGATCAGTTAAAACACAAAACATGCGGCATGCCCCGCATCGACCGTGATTAAGAGACGATGCCGGCGGGAATCGCCGCAAAACAGATGATAGAATCCGCACAGGGAGACAGATATGTCATCAGATAACAAGCAGGCCTACGAGGCCTTACAGAAAGAATACCGTGAACTCAAGGAGCGTTTCGATCGTCTCTATCGGAATGCCATTGACAGAAATGAGCTGACTGCCCGCATTGAAGGCAACAGTTCCACCCGCCTTATGCGGAAGGTGCTGACCACCGCCGGCAAGGGGGATCCCTTTGCCCAGCTGCGGCCGCAGCTCACCCTGCAGCAGAGTCTGCTGTATCACAACATCGACAACGTGACCTACCGGAAAAACAAACTGGTGATCCGGGGCTGGGCCTTCGACCTGGCCAACATGGTGACCCCGGCCATTCTGGTACGGGACAGAAGCCGCATCATTGCCTCAGAGGTGCAGTGGTATCCCCGTCAGGACGTGCTGGATGAGCTGAAGCTCACCGGCAATTTCGATGCGGGCTTCTCCATTAACGTGCCCCTGGAGGAACTGACTCACGATGTGATCACCGTGGAATTTGAAAATGAGACCGGCTACATGCCCGAGGAAGTGCACGTGTGCCTCACAGAGAAGGAGCGGGAAGCGGAACGGCTCAAAAATGCCCATCCCATTTTCGCCTTCGACAATGCGGGCTACGATGACTGGTTCCATGACCATCGGGTGACCGATGAAGAACTGGCGGCTCAGCGGCAGACCCATTTCCCCTATGAACCCACCATCAGCATTTGTATTCCGCTGTATAACACACCGGCCCATTACCTGGTGGAGCTCATGGAGACGCTGGTCCATCAGTCTTATGAAAAGATCGAGATCTGTCTGGCTGACGGGAGCACCGATGATGCGGTGGGCGAGCTGATCAAAGAAAAATACGGCGCTGACAAGCGGGTCATCTATAAGCGACTGGAGGAAAATACCGGTATTTCCGGCAACACCAATGCAGCCTTTGCCATGGCCGGCGGTGAGTTCCTCATGCTGTCCGACCACGATGACACCCTGGAGCTCAATGCGGTCTTTGAAATCGTGAAGGCCTTAAACAGCAGCGACGATGTGGACATCGTCTACACAGACGAAGATAAGCAGATGCTTAATCAGGAGGTCTTCTACAGCCCGAACTTCAAGCCGGACTACAATCCGGACCTTCTGCGCACCAACAATTACATCACCCACATTTTCTGCGTCCGCAAGAGTGTGGTGGATCAGGTGGGCGGCGAGGATCCGGCCTTTGATGGCGCTCAGGATTACGATTTCATCCTGCGCTGCTGCGAGGCGGCCCGGACCATCTGTCACGTGCCGAAGTTCCTGTATCACTGGCGGGCTCATCCGGATTCCACCGCGGGTAATCCGGAAAGCAAGATGTATGCTTATGAAAATGGCCGTCGTGCCATCGAAAATCACTATAAGCGCACCGGTATCCCGGCTCGGGTGGAATTGTCCGAGGATTACGGCGCTTACCGCACCATTTACGAGATCCAGGGCGAACCGCTGGTGTCCATCATTATCCCCAATAAGGATATGACTGATGTGCTGGATCGGTGCGTCACCTCCATTTTCGAAAAATCTACCTATAAGAATTTCGAGATCGTAATCGCGGAAAATAATTCCACCGAGGCTGAGACCTTTGCCTATTATGAGGCACTCAAGAAGAGAGATCCCCGGGCGAAGGTGGTGGTGTACAAGCCGGAAACACCGGGCTTCAACTATTCAGCCATCAACAATTTCGCTGTCAAAGCGGCGAAGGGCGAATACCTCATTTTCTTAAATAATGACACAGAGGTCATCACAGACCGCTGGATCGAGGAGATGCTGGGCTACTGCCAGCGCCCGGATGTGGGTATGTGCGGGGCTCGTCTTTATTACCCGGATGACCGGCTGCAGCACTGCGGTGTGGTCATCGGCATCGGCGGTATTGCCGGTCACATCTGCCATCTGGAGAAGCGCACCAACGGCGGTTATTTCGGCCGTGTGGTGAAGAACCAGGATGTGAGTGCCGTGACTGCGGCCTGCATGATGATGCCCCGGGATGTGTTTGAAAATGTGGGAGGCTTCGACGAATCCTACGCCGTGGCCTACAACGATGTGGATCTGTGCCTCAAGGTGAGAGACAAGGATCTCCTGGTGGTGTACAACGCCAACTGCGTCCTGTATCACTATGAATCATTGTCCAGAGGGAGCGACGACATCGACGCCGCCAAGCACGAACGTCAGATGCGGGAGGCCCGGCGCCTGCGGGAACGCTGGCCGGATATCTACCGCGACGGGGATCCCTACTTTAATGCCAATCTTGATTTGGATGCTGCGGAGTATGTCCTGAAGGGCACCATCCCGCCGCATCATTCCGCCCTTTCCGACATGCGTCAGGAAGCGGAAGGATAAGGAGAGTTATGATCATCAACAATGGATTTCTGATTAAAAATGACCGGTTTTCCATGACTGAACAGGATCTTTATATCCTGCGGGGCTGGCTGGCGCCCCGGACGGAGCTGCAGGCATTCCTGGATGGTCAGCGGTTTGATCCGGAGATGCGTCCCATCACCGAAAATGTGGATGAGCGCTACGGCGGTGCCGAAACACTGGCCTGCTTCCGAATCCCCGCGGACATCGACCAGCACCGTCGGCTCAAGGTCTATGCCTGCACGGAAGAGAAACGCCGGCTGTGCTTCGAGATCACCATTTCCGAATTAAAGGAGAAAATGGGGCCGATCCGGTACTTCCTGGATGATTATGCCGTCAATGAAGCGGACGGGCTGTTCCGTCTGCAGGGCTGGGTTGTGGCCGATGAGCCGGTGACTCTGGAGGTGAAGGATGCCTCCGGTCAGGTGCCGGCGGGCAAGGCGGAAAAATACCAGCGCATCGACGTGGTGAGCCTCTTTGATGAGTGCGAAGTGGATGACCACTGCGGGTTCAACATTGAGCTGCGCCCTATCCCCCAGGGTGAGGTGACGGTGACATTTAAGACATCAAAGGCTTCCCTGACCCGGACCTTTAAGACCGGGAAAGCCGCGGTGAAGAGCCGCCGGCTGAAGCATTTAACCAAGAAGGGCCGTGAGTATTTCAAGTATTACGGCTTCTCCGCTCTGGTGAAAAAGAGCTGGGATAAACTGTTCAATCCGGCCATGAAGCCGGTGATCTACGCCGAATGGATCAAGAAGCATCTGCCCTCTGAGCGGGTGCTGGCTAAGCAGAGAGCCGATCATTTCGATCCGGCGCCGCTTTTCTCCATCGTGGTGCCGCTGTATAAGACACCGGAGGAATTCCTGGTTCAGCTGGTGGACTCCGTGAAGGCCCAGACTTACAAAAACTGGGAACTGATCTTATCCGACGGCAGCGATGAGAACAGCCCGCTTAATGAGCTGCTGACCAAGCTTGAAAAGAGCGATGCGCGCATCAAGGCAGTGCGCAATAACCGTCAGCTCCACATTGCGGAAAATACCAATGCGGCCATTGCCGCCGCCCAGGGTGACTACATCACCTTCTGCGACCACGATGACCTGCTCACCCCCAACGCCCTTTATGAAAATGCCTCTGTGATCCGCAAGAATCCGGATGCGGAGTTCATTTATTCCGATGAGGACAAGATCGGCGTGGGTGATAAATACATGCAGCCGAACCTGAAGCCGGATTTCGATCCGGATTTCCTGCGGTCAGTGAATTACATCTGTCATCTGACCACTGTGAAGCGCACCCTGCTTGATCGGGTGGGGCTTCTGGATCCGGCCTTTGACGGGGCTCAGGATTACGATTTCGTGCTGCGCTGCACCGAGGCCACCAAGGCCATTTACCACATTCCGAAGATCCTCTATCACTGGCGTTTCTTCGAGGGCAGCACCGCCGCCAATCCGGAAAGCAAGCTGTACGCCTTTGAGGCGGGCAAGCGGGCACTGGAGGCTCATTACAAGCGGCTCGGTTTGCCCTGTGAGGTGGAAATGGGGCGGTATCCCGGCCTTTACCGGACGATTTATCATTGGCCGGAGACACCGCTGGTGTCTGTGCTGATCCCCAACAAAGATCACGCGGCTGACCTTGATAAGTGTCTCAAGAGCATCGACAGGGGGCGGGTGTATCCAAACCTTGAGATTATCATTATTGAAAATAACAGCGAAGAGCAGGAGACCTGGGATTACTACGAGAAGATTCAGAAAGAAGATCCTCGTGTGCGGGTGGTGGTCTACAAGCCGGATAAGCCGGGCTTCAATTATTCCGCCATCAACAACTTCGGGGCCCGTGAGGCTAAGGGTGAGTATCTTTATCTCCTGAACAACGATACGGAATTTATCAGCGATGATGTCATCGGCGAGCTGGTGGGCTTCTGCCAGCGGGATGATGTGGCGGCTTGCGGCTCTCTTCTTTATTATGAAGATGATACGATTCAGCATGCCGGCGTGATCGTGGGCTGGGGCGGCGTGGCCGGCCATGCCTTCGTGAACCAGAATCGCGGTGAGACCGGGTATCAGCACCGGGTGATCTGCCAGCAGGATCTGTCAGCCTGTACGGCGGCCAGCCTTATGGTGAAGAAGTCTGTCTTTGATGAGATCGGCGGCTTCACAGAGGAGCTGGCGGTGGCCTTCAATGATATCGATCTGTGCATGAAGATCCGGAAGGCCGGATACCTCATTGTGTACAATCCGTATTGTGAGTTGTATCACTATGAGTCTAAGTCCCGTGGGCTTGATAAGGGGAATAAGGAGAAGTTTGACCGGTTTGTGCGGGAGATGAATTATTTCCAGAAGACATGGCCGGAGATTCTCCGCGACGGGGATCCGTATTACAACCCGAATTTCTCCATGGTGACGCAGGATTTCTCCCTGAAGCACAACTGATCCCCAAAGTTGTTAACGGCCGCAAAGCGGGCGTGTTACAACCGCTGCACGAGGAGCGGAGCGGAAGCATGTTTCGGAGCAGATGCAGCGGGACTGAAACAAGGATGAATCGCCGTATTCATCGGCTGCCATTTTTGAAGGCGGTCATGGAGCATGGTCCGCGCCTGTGTGGTGACGGGACCCTCGACGAGGCCGGTTGTTAACGGCCGCAAAGCGGGCGTGTTACAACCGCTGCACGAGGAGCGGAGCGGAAGCATGTTTCGGAGCAGATGCAGCGGGACTGAAACAAGGATGAATCGCCGTATTCATCGGCTGCCATTTTTGAAGGCGGTCATGGAGCATGGTCCGCGCCTGTGTGGTGACGGGACCCTCGACGAGGCCGGTTGTTAACGGTCGCGTAGCGAGCGTGTTACAACCGCTGCACGAGGAGCGGAGCGGAAGCGTGTCCCGGAAGCACATGGCTCGGGACATGCTCACATAAATAACAAAAAAGAAAGACGAGGAAAACAAGATGAAAGCATTCGTTACGGGTGTTGCCGGTCAGCTTGGCCACGATGTTGTCAACGAGCTGATCAAAAGAGGTCATGAGGCTGTCGGTACCGATCTGGCTCCGGCTTATGCCGGTGCGCAGGATGGCACAGCTGTCACAACAGCTCCCTATGTGTCACTGGATATCACAGATGATGCCGCAGTGAAGCGGGTGATCACAGAGGCCGGTGTGGATGCTGTCATCCACTGCGCAGCCTGGACAGCTGTTGATAAGGCAGAGGAGTGCGAGGATCTGGTCAGAAAGATCAATGCCGGCGGTACTGAGAGCATCGCCAGGGTCTGCCGCGAGCTGGACATTCCGATGATGTATTTCTCAACGGATTATGTTTTCGATGGTCAGGGTACACGTCCCTGGGAGCCGGATGATGCCTACAATCCGCTGGGTGCCTATGGCCGCACGAAGGCTGAGGGCGAACAGGCTGTGAAGAATAACCTTGAAAAATTCTATATTCTGCGTATCGCCTGGGTTTTCGGTGTTAACGGCAAGAACTTCATTAAGACTATGCTGAACCTGGCCAAGACTCATGACACGCTGCGTGTTGTCAACGATCAGATCGGGACACCGACTTATACCTATGACCTGGCCCGTCTGGTTGTGGATATGATGGAAACAGATAAGTATGGTATCTATCATGTCACCAACGAAGGCGATTACATTTCCTGGTATGATTTTGCCTGCGCCATCATGAAGGAGGGCGGCGCCGATCATGTGACGGTGAATCCCTGCACGTCTGCTGAGTACGGCGCTCAGGCTGTCCGTCCGTTCAACAGCCGGATGAACCGTTCCAAGATCACAGAGAACGGCTTCACACCGCTGCCCACCTGGCAGGATGCGCTGAAACGCTATGTCGCCATTCTTAAAGATAATAATTTAATTTGATTTCACGCGGAAAGGCACGCACCACATGTCGAAGGAAAGACTGACACATTTAAACCGCAAAACAATTCTGATCCTGCTGTCGGCAGTGTTTGTGACCTGTCTGATTGCCTTCTCTTACTATGTGTTCGGTAATGAGGTGATGGCGTTTGAGGACATCGGTTCCGACACGAGCCAGCAGTATCTGACCCAGTATGCCACCATCATCAGCAAACTGCGGGCGGGCGACTGGTCTATGTGGAATGAGTTTTACGGCTTAGGGGCCAACATGTACATGCTCAACATGTTCAACCCGCTGCTCATTATTCTCTACGCAGTGGGGGCTTTGTTTGGCTTTGCGGCATTGCCGAAGCTCATCATCTGGTGGTACATCGGGGAGATCCTGCTGAGCGCTTTCTCAGCCTATGTGTTCCTCTCGGTTTTCAAACTGGATGAAAAAGCCAAGGCCATCGCTTCCTATATGTTTGCCTTCAACGGCTTCCTTCTCATCTGGGGGCAGCATTATCAGTTCGGCGTGGTCTGTGTCATTTTCCCGCTGCTTCTGTGGGCCATCGAGCGGGTGCTTCGGGATCCGAAGCGTTACATCGCTCTGATCCTCACAAGTGCCGTCTGCGTGCTCAACAGTATGTATCTGGCTTACATGATGCTGCTGTGCGCCGCCTTCTACGTCATTTTCCGCGTCATCATGCGTCAGCGCTTCGTTTTGAAAATGGCGTTCGGCCGGGCGGTCAGCTGTGCCTGGCCCATGATCGTGGGGCTTCTCATCGGGGGCATTTCCCTGCTGCCGTCCTATGCGGCCATCAGCAACGTGTCTTCCCGTCTGGCCTCTGATTTAAGTCTGTGGGGGCGTCTGTCCGGTGCTTTCACAGCCTATCCGGAGGTGTATTACCGCACACTCCTGGACCGTCTCCTGACGGGGACCGGCGAGGGCATGAATGTCTTCGACGGGTATCTCAACTATTACGAAGCCCCGTGCATGTTCTTTACGGGACTTTTCATTGTTCTGCTGGCGCAGTATGTGTGTCTGCTGCCCACGCAGAAATCAAGCCTTAAGGCGAAGGTGCTGCAGGTCATTTTCATGGTGCTGGCGGCAGCGGGGCTCTATTTCCCGGCGGCCGGTGTCATCCTGAACGGTTTCACAGCCCCATTTTCAAGATACACCTTCCTCTATATGCCTTACTTCCTGCTGATCGCGGCCTTCACACTCCATCACATCATGACGGAGAAGAAGCTGAGCCTCATCGCTTTGATCCTGGGCGCCGTGGCGGGAGCCGGCGTGATGATCTGGCGCTACGGCATCATCATTTTAATGCCCTGGAACAAATCCCGCCGGGTCATGCTGCTGCTGTTGGCTTCGGGTGTGTGCCTGGCCATCGGCATCATCATTTACAGAACCGCAAAGAATCAGATCTGGAAGAAAATGGTTTTCTCCGGCCTTATGCTGTGTCTCATGATCAACGCGGGGGCGGAGGCCTGGGGGAATTTCACCAGTCGTGAAGCCCTTGAAAAGGACGATGCCTATTTTGCAGGTATCGAAGATGAGGACACGGTGGCGGCTCTTGAGATGATCCGCGACAATGATCCGGGGCTTTACCGCATCGAAAAGCTGTACGGCTCCACCATCTGCATGGACGCGCTGCTGCAGGATTATCGGTCCGTCAGCGTCTACAACTCCACTCAGAACCGGTACATTATTGATTACGTGGATACTTACTGGCCTTCTATTCATTACGTGGACCAGAACCATTTTGATTTTGAAGAGGGCGTGGACAACGGTAAGGAAGCAGCCCTTAACGGTGTGAAATACATTCTGCTGGATCGGGAGGATTGCGAAGGCGATCACGTGCCGGCCGGCTATAGCCTCTACGGTGTCTGTGGCTCTGTCGAGATCTACAAGAGCGATACCGTGGAGAGCATCATGACATTCTATGACGATGTGACCCTCGTGCCAAGTGAGAAGGAAGAGGGGGTCATGGAAGCCGCGGTGGACTATGACAAACGGGACACCACAGCCAAAATGACCTTCGCAGACGATCCGGCACGTGACACCATCGCGGTTGAGGTGACGGTAAAAAAGGATGGCCTCCTGTTCACCGGTTATCCTTACGAAGATGGGTGGCAGGCCTATGTGGACGGCGTTGAGACACCGGTGGTCCTGACCAATAAGGGCTTCCAAGGCATTCCGCTGACCGCCGGCACCCACACTATTCGACTGGCCTACACCTGCCCGTTGCTGAAGGAAGGCGCCCTTATGAGCGCCGCAGGTCTGGTGATCCTGGCCGTCCTTTGTGCCCTCAGATACAGAAAAAGGAAAACAACAGCATGTCAGGCATCTACAAATTAAAAAAGGCGTGGCGCTATCTGAAGCATTTCGGCTGGAAAGAGTTCTGGATCCATGTCCGGGACCGTCTGGAGCCGGAGGAGATCCCCTACGATCCCTGGTTCAGATCCCATTGTCCCGATGAGCATGAGCTGGAACGGCAACGGCAGACGCAGATCCCCGGCGAGCCCCTCATTTCCGTGGTGGTGCCGGTGTATCGCACACCGGAGAAGTTCCTCCGGGAACTCATCGACTCCCTTCAGGTACAGACTTATCGAAAATGGGAACTGTGTCTGGCGGACGCTTCCGGCGATGACGACAGTGTTGAGCGTGTGCTGCAGACATTGCCGTCCGACAGCCGCATCATTTACAAAAGACTGGAAAACAATGCCGGTATTTCCGAAAATACCAATGCCGCCGTGGCCATGGCCACCGGTGATTATATCGGCTTTATGGACCATGACGACCTTTTGGCCCCCCAGGCGCTGTTCCGGGTGGCGGAGGCCATCGGCAAGAAGGGGGCAGACCTTGTTTACACAGATGAAGACAAGGTGACAGCCGATTTGAAGAAGCATCTGCAGCCCCATTTTAAACCGGATTTTAACCCGGATCTTTTAAGATCCAACAATTACATCACCCATTTTCTGGTGGTGAAACGGACGCTCATCGGCGATGAACCGCCCTTGAACCCGGCCTTTGACGGGGCTCAGGATTATGATTTTATCCTGCGGATGACGGAGAAGGCGGCAAACATCGTCCATGTGCCGGAGATTGTGTATCACTGGCGAACCCATGAGGCGTCCACCGCCGATAATCCCATGAGCAAGCTTTACGCCTATGAGGCCGGCAAGCGGGCCATTGAAGCCCAGCTTAAGCGTCGGGGTCTTGAGGGTGAGGTGACGCTCCTGCCGGACTACGGGTTTTATCGGGTGCGCTACGCGGTGCCCGACCGGCCCCTCATTTCCGTCATCATTCCGAATAAAGATCACGCTGCGGCGCTGAAGGCCTGCGTGAGCTCCCTTCAGAAGGCGGATTATGATGAGCTTGAAATCATCATCGTGGAAAATAACAGCACCGAGGCGGAGACATTTGCCCTTTATGAGGACCTGAAGGCCGATCCCAGGGTGCGTATCGTCACATATGAGGGCGGGTTTAATTATTCCGCCATCAATAACCTCGGGGTCTCACAGGCCCGGGGTGAATACCTTCTGTTTCTCAACAATGATGTCCGGGGCGATATCGGCACGGACTGGATCACGGAAATGCTCGGTATGTGCCGTCGGCCCGATACCGGGGCGGTGGGCGCCAAGCTCTATTATCCGAATGACACGATCCAGCACGCCGGGTGCGTCATCGGCATCGGCGGTGTGGCCGGCGCGATGTTCGTGGGCCTGGCCCGGAGCCGCAGCGGCTACATGCACAAGGCTTCCATCATTCAGAACCTGTCCGCTGTGACCGCGGCCTGCATGATGGTGAAGACCGCCGTTTTCCGTGAAGTGGGCGGCTTCGAGGAGAAGCTGGCCGTGGCCTTCAACGACATGGATCTGTGTCTTAAGATCGGCCGGGCCGGTTACCGGATCGTCTACGATCCCTATGCCGAGCTCTACCACGACGAATCCTTAAGCCGCGGGCCGGAGGACAGCGAGGAGAAGGTCCGCCGTTTCCAGGAGGAAATCGAGTACATGCGGACCGAGTGGATCGACATTTTAAAAAATGGGGATCCCAATTACAACAAAAACCTTTCTTTAAAGAAGTGGAATTATTCCCTTCGACCGTAATATCATGAATCAGACATCACGTGTTTCCATCGTCATACCGAATTACAACGGGGCAGTCTACTTGCGGGACTGCCTTGATGCTGTGCGCCTGCAGAACGGGGAGAAGCCCCGGGTCATTGTGGTGGACAACGGCTCCGAGGATGATTCGCTGCGCCTCCTCGCGGAGGAGTATCCGGAGGTTGAACTGATCCGCTTCGAGTCCAACACCGGCTTCTGCGGGGCGGTCAATGCGGGCATTACCGCCTCTGAGGAACAGGATTACGTCATTCTTCTTAATAATGATACGGTGGTGGATCCGGACTTTACCCGGGCCCTCACCGCCGCCATGGATGCGGATCCCCGGATTTTTTCCGCTCAGGCGAAAATGGTGTCGATGCAGGATCCCTCGGTGATCGACGATGCCGGCAATTATTACTGCGCGCTGGGCTGGGCTTTTGCCCGGGGGAAGGGCAAGAAGGACGGCGACCGTTACAACCGGCCCCGGAATCTGTTTTCCTGTTGCGCCGGCGCCGCCATTTATCGAAAATGTATCCTGGATGAGATCGGACTGTTTGACGAGAATCATTTTGCGTATCTTGAGGACACGGACATCGGCTGGCGGGCCAGGATCGCAGGCTACCGCAATGTCTATGCCCCGCAGGCGCTGGTCCGCCACGTGGGCAGTGCCTCCAGCGGCTCCATTTACAACCTCTTTAAGGTGCGCAACAGCTCACGCAATTCTGTTTACATCATCGGCAAGAATATGCCGCTTTTACAGGTCATCGTGAACCTGCCGCTTCTGGTGCCGGGTTTCCTGGTGAAAGCCCTTTTCTTTGCCCGGAAGGGTTGGGGAAAAGAATACATCGCCGGGGTCAGGAAGGGTTTTGCCCTGTCCCGTCAGGGAAAAGCGGAAGGCCGGAAGGTGCGGTTTAAATGGCACAACCTGCCCCACTATCTGAAGATTCAGTGGGAGCTGTGGGTTGCAATTGTGCGGCGTGCAGCAGCATTTTTTTGCTGACCGGCGGGTACAAAATTCCGCACAAAACCGACAATTTCGATGAAATTATCCAGAAAATGGGGCTGCAGCCTCATTTTCTTTATTAAAGTTTCACAATTTGGGTTGGCCCGAAAAACTTGCGACAATTTTCGAGTTGTAGTATAGTGTCAAAAGATAATGTTAAGATAATACACTACCGGAGATAAGACATTGATCGAACAAAATCAAAAATATTTCACCCGGTTGCTGGTCCTGATAGACGGGGCGATCATGGTCGCCACCTATCTGCTGGCGTGGTATCTGAGATTCCGAAGCGGTCTGTTCAGGCACTCGTTTGAAGCTGTACCGCTCTTTCTTTATGTGGCGGTTTTGCCCATCGTGGTGTGCGGGACACTGATCCTGTATTCGGCCTTCAATCTGTATCGTCATGACCGGATGGGCGGTCGGCGCCATGATATGGCCGGTGTCATTTTTTCCAACATCATCAGCGGCCTGCTGTTCCTGGTGATCCTGTACCTGGTGAACCAGCCCAACTGGTCCCGCAACATGATCGGTATGTTCTATGTGCTTAATACCGTCATAGATATTGCGGTGCGGTTGTTCGTCTGGCAGGCACTGAAGAAAATGTGGAAGCTTGGCATCAATCAGAAGGATGTGCTTCTGGTGGGCTACAGCCGGGCAGCGGAAGAGTACATCGACCGCGTCAAAGCCAATCCTCAGTGGGGGCTCAACATCCGGGGCATTCTGGATGATAAGGTGGATGCCGGTACCATGTACAAGGGCATCAAGGTTCTGGGCAGCATCGACAACCTGATGATCATCCTGCCTGAGAATCATCTGGATGAGATCACCATCACACTGGGCCTGTCGGAATACTATCGGCTGGAGCAGATCGTCAACCTGTGTGAGAAATCCGGGGTTCACACCAAGTTTGTCCCCGATTACGGCAACATCATTCCCACCCGTCCTTATACCGAGGATGTGCTGGGTCTGCCGGTTATCAACATTCGTTATGTCCCTCTGTCAAACACTTTCCCGGCTCTGGTGAAGCGTCTGATGGATATCGTCGGAGGCACGATCGCCCTGATCCTGTCCTCCCCGATCATGCTGTTCTGCGCGATCATGATCAAGCTGACGGCGCCCGGACCCCTCATTTTCGTACAGGAACGTGTGGGTCTGCATAACAAAACATTTAAAATGTACAAATTCCGCTCCATGGTGGTGCAGGATGAGAAAAAAGAGAAGACGGCCTGGACGGTCAAGGATGACCCCCGTGTGACCGGCTTCGGGAAATTTATGAGAAAGACAAGTCTGGACGAGCTGCCTCAGTTCATCAATATCATCAAGGGTGATATGTCCTTGATCGGGCCCCGTCCGGAGCGACCGTTCTTTGTTGAGAAGTTCCAGGAAGAGATTCCGCGCTATATGGTCAAGCATCAGGTCCGTCCGGGTCTTACCGGCTGGGCTCAGGTCAACGGCTACCGCGGCGATACCTCCATCCGGAAGCGTATCGAATGCGATCTCTACTATATTGAAAACTGGACACTGGGTCTTGATATTAAGATCCTGTTCCTGACTTTCTTCAAGGGCTTCGTCAATAAGAACGCGTATTAAAGGAGTATTATGCGCGAGGATTACGAGTACCAAGAGTATCTGAGACGAAAAAGAAACAAGAAACGAGCACTGGCCAGAAAGAAGAGAAGACGTCGTATCATTCTCTTTTCACTTGAGATCGCAATTCTGCTGGTTCTCATCATCGGCGTGTTTGTTTACGCCAAGGTCAATTCCAGTCTGAGAAAACTGGGCACGGCGCCGGAGGTCACAAGCCAGACTCAGGAGGTGTATAACCCTGATAAGGATGTGGACAATGTCATCGTTAATCAGGAAGCGGCGGTGGACAAGGTTATGTCCGGTTACACCAACATCCTGTTGCTGGGTATCGACGCCCGTGACTATGATGATCCGGATTACTGCAACTCCGATACCATGATCATCTGCAGCATCAACAACGATAACGGTGAGGTGCGCCTTCTGTCTGTTTACAGAGACACGATGCTGAACACCAACCCGGCCGAACCGAAATACACCAAGGCCAACGATGCTTACTGCCAGGGTTCCATCACACAGTGTCTGTCCATGATCAACACAAACCTTGACCTGAGCATTACGGATTACCTCATCGTTGACTTCAAGGCTCTGGCCACCATGGTTGACGATATCGGCGGTATCACCATCGATCTGAGTCAGGAGGAAGCGGTTCATGTCAACAACTACAGCCAGGAAACATCGGCTGTCACAGGCATGGCCTTCGATCCGCTGCCGGAGGTTGCCGGCACATACACACTTAACGGCGTTCAGGCTGTTTCCTATTCCCGTATCCGTTACACAGCGGGTCAGGATATGAAGCGTGCCCAGAGACAGCGTCTGGTCATCATGAAGATCATCGAAAAGGTGCGCCAGTCCGGTATTGCCGGTGTGGAAGCGGTTATCAATGATGTGTTCCCGCTTTGCCGCACCAACCTGTCCAACGCCATGATCATCAAGATGGCACGTCAGATGATCGGTTACTATGACATCGTTGACACAGCAGGCTTCCCCTTCGTGTTCCGCGAAGAATCCCAGTATGTCAATCCGGAGCTCATGGTGCCCATCACGCTGGCCCAGAATGTCACCCAGCTTCATCAGTTCCTGTTCCAGGATATGAACTACTCACCCTCAGGTACCGTCTGGGAGTACAGCGATTACATCGCAGAGGCTTCCGGCTTTGACGAGTCCGCTGCAGTGGGTGCCCAGATCAGTGATGAGACCGAGCTGGCTGCTTCTGAAGCCGACACCATCCGATAACACACAAACAAAAAACGATTAAAAAAGTACCATTCCCGCCTTTGCGAGTATGGTACTTTTTCTTCCCCTGCGGTATAATGGCAAGACGCGGCAACGAGATATCGCTGCGGCGAAAAAAATGACATCAAATCGAAAATCGTATACCTTGCCCCATGATTATGGGGAAATGTTCGATGAGCGATGAAAAACGAGTAACAGTAAGAAAAAAGAATCAGAAGAGCAACCGGCTAAAGCGATGCCTTCTGATTCGGAGTTTATCATAGAAGCAGAAAGAAAACACCGTATGCAGCCCACCGTAGATATTGTAATTCCCACCTATAAACCGGGTGCGGAACTGAAAGAACTGATCAGCCGTTTGGAGGCTCAGAGCCATCGGCCGGATCATATCCTGATCATTAATACAGAGGAACGTTACTGGAAAGCGGATCTCACAGAAGATTTTGATAACGTGGAAGTTTTCCACATCACAAAGGATCGCTTTGATCATGCCGGTACACGCCACATGGGCGCCGGCTTCTCCAATGCGGATGTGCTGATGTTCATGACACAGGATGCGCTGCCGGCGGATGATACTCTGATAGGTCGTCTTGTTATGGCCCTCACAAAGCCTGATGTGGTGGCGGCCTATGCCCGCCAGCTGCCTAAGGATGGCTGCAGCATGGTGGAACAGTTTACCCGCCGCTTCAATTATCCGGATGAGTCCCACATTTACCGGGAAAGCGATATGGCTGAGCATGGCATCAAGACTTATTTCTGTTCCAATGTCTGTGCGGCCTACAACCGGTCCTACTATGTGAAAATGGGTGGCTTCCAGGCTCCCAGCATTTTCAATGAGGACATGATCTTTGGCGGTCGGGCTATCCGCGACGGCATGGCTATCGCTTATGTCGCCTCTGCCATGGTGTATCATTCTCACAATTACAATTGCCGGGAGCAGTTCCACCGTTATTTTGACAATGGTGTGTCCCAGGCAGATCACCCGGAGATTTTCAAGGGCGTTCCCGCCATGGGCGAAGGCAAGAAGTTGGTGAAGGCCACCGCGGCCTACCTGAAAAAGATGGACTGCCAGCATAAGATTCCGGGCCTCTACATGCAGAGTGCTTTCAAGCTCTTGGGCTTCAAGCTTGGGAAGATGTACCGACGCCTGCCGCACTTCCTTGTGCGGGCCTTCAGCTTAAATAAAGAATACTGGGATATTAAAGTGACGGTTGATTGATCAGCCGTCATTTTTTATTGACTCTTTGAACTGCAGCAAGCGTTCCCCCGATTCAAAGACGCTGAGTCTTAAGCGGGGGGATGGGGGAAGCTTGCATCAGCAGGGGGAAAAGCCCCTGCTAATGGGCTACTGAAGGTAGCTGTGGTTCACGAGCAAGGAGCGAAGCGTATTGCGAGTGTCCGCTTTACGAGCGAAAACGGTCTGCGTTTGGTTAACGGCAATTCTTGTGATTAAGAATCATATTCTATTTGCAATACAATGTAAACTAAAACGTTGACAATGGGTAGATGGTTGTATATGATGAAAAAGAGAGAGAGTTATACATTATGAGGAGGTTATACTATGGCTACAGTTCCTACACAAATTAGAATAGAAGAAAACTTAAAAAAGCAGGCAACAGAATTATTTTCTCAGTTAGGACTGGATATGTCAGGAGCCATGAATATATTTCTGAAGCAGTGCGTCCTCAGAGGCGGGCTTCCGTTTGAGGTTGTTGTTCCACAGTACAAAGCAGAAGTGATAAGTGCTATGGAGGAAGCAAGAATCTTGAGTAAAGATCCTGATGCAAAGAGATACGTTAGCTTTTCGGAAGCGATGGAGGATATTGATGCATGAAGTATGATTTGATTCTCACTGGCAAATTCAAGAAAAGTTTGAAAATTGCGAAAAAGAGAGGGTTAAATCTTGCGTTGATGGATGAAGTGGTGACTAAGCTTCAAAATGATATTCCTTTGGAGGAGAAGTATAGAGATCATGAACTGAAGGGGAATTATCGAGGATTTAGGGAATGCCATATTCAGCCGAATTGGTTATTGATTTATCTGAAAGATGATGGGGTATTGACATTAACGCTGGTTGATACCGGAACACATGCTGATCTGTTCAATATGTAATGACATAGTTTTTCTCTATCAGCCTAAAAAGATTGTTCAATATGACTTTATCGAAATCGCTGCTTATTGCAAGATAGGTGGTGATTTTTTTTGTTTCAAATCTCTGAGTGGCGGGAAAGATGCAGTCCCATCGGGAAAATGTGGCTAATGGACAGACAGTCAAGCTGTGAGTGGCGGGAAAGATGCTATCCAATCAGAAAAAATTAGCTACTGGACAGAAAAGAAGAAAAAAATGTGTTATCGTTTCACAAACCCGTCACAAATGGCAGTTATTCTGTTACCAGATTAAGAAAGAAGGTGCTTCTTATGGCAGATGAATACATGAATAACTTTAATCAAAACAATAACTCGACTCCATCAACCCCATCAGATGCTTCCGCCAATACTCAGATGCCCCATGTCGATGCCAATACGACTTACCATTCAAATCAGACAACGCCGGTAAGTCAGGCAAGCCAGACATCCCAGTCAGGTCAGACAAACATCGATATTGATGAAGTTAAGCGTAAGGCTCTGGCCTACAATGCCCGCCGTGAAGCGGAGCGGGCTGAAGCCGCCAGAAGAGCAGCTGCCCCTGCCTCAAACTATGGTGCCCCGCAGTCGCAGGCCCCTGCCTCAAACTATGGTGCTCCGCAGCCGCAGGCCCCGGCTTCAAGTGACAGTGCTCCGCAGCCGCAGGCTGCAGCACCGACATCAGGTGCCAACTATCGCGCCCCGGGCAGTACATACAGCAGCCCCACCGGCAGCGCTCCGACAGCAAACTACAGTGCCCCGCAGGCATCCTATAATAACGGCGGCACACCGCCCACACATCGCGGGCCGGGTGCAGCCATGCCGGGTGATCCGGAACCGAATCGCCGTCGGGTGAAAAAGAGCCGGAAAAAAGATGCCGGTAAATCCGGTCATCGCCAGTCTCCTCTGAAAATGGCTCTGACCATCATCCTTATCACAGCGGTTTGCGCCGCCGTGGCCGGCGGTGTTTTCACCGGCGTCACCTATGTGGGCAGCCGTATGCTGGGTCTGACAAAATCATCAGTATCCGATAGCCGTGAAGCAAAGGATGAACCCAGCGGCATTCCGGGATTCTCAGATGTACCGGAAATCACCGAAGAAGCCGATACAGATAAGAAAGCTCTGTATGACAGCGACGGCTTTGCCGCTCGCCGCATCGAACGCACCGGTGAAGCCATGAACGTGGAACAGATTGCTGAGTATTGCATGCCGTCCATGGTATCCATCACCACCCAGAAAGTTCAGCAGAGCCAGTCCTTCTTCACCGGTCAGACAGAATCCTACACCGCAAAGGGTGCCGGCAGCGGTGTCATCATCGAAGCCGACAACGATCGGATCCTCATGGTAACGAACTATCATGTTATCGACGGCTCCAGCGAAATCACAGTGGCCTTTGTGGATGGTGAAACAGTCCCGGCAGAAGTCATCGGTTATGATGTGGCCGAAGACCTTGCCCTTCTGTCTGTTCCCACAGAATCCATGATGGCAGAAACCATCGATGCTGTCCGCGTGATGAGCATCGGTGATACCAATGAATGTAAGGTTGGCCAGCAGGTTGTGGCCATCGGTAATGCCCTGGGCTATGGCCAGTCCGTTTCCACCGGTATCGTCAGCGCCCTCAATCGTCAGGTCGTCGTTGACGGCGTGGCCCATCTGCTGATCCAGACGGATGCCGCCATCAATCCGGGTAACTCCGGCGGCGCCCTTATCAATATGTACGGCGAACTCATCGGCATCAACGAAGTCAAATACAACTCAACATCTGTCGAAGGTATGGGTTATGCCATCCCCACAGACACCGTGAACAGCTTCATCAACGGCATCCTGAACCGCACCGATCGCGAAAAGGTGGCCGATGAACAGCGGGGTTACATGGGTGTGACATGCGTCACCGTACCGGAATCTTATGTGGCTCAGGGTTATCCCTCAGGCGCTTACATCACAGAAGTCACAGCCGGCGGTCCGGCCGATGAAGCCGGTATCCAGGTGGGCGACATCGTCTCCTCCATCGAAAGCTATCCGGTGGCCACTTCCAATGACCTGGTGGATGCCATCAGTTATTATCCCAGCGGCCAGTCCGTTCAGATGACGGTCTTGCGCCTTAACGAAGCCGGCACCGCTTTCGAAACCAGTTATATCACGGTGAACCTGTCCGCCTGGACAGAAGAAGCCAAGGCTCAGGCTGAAGCCAGTGCCCAGGCCCGAGCTCAGGAAAATGGTCAGGCTTCCGACGGTAATGCTGAGGCTGCGCCGAGTCCCGAAGACAATAACGGTCAGAACGATCAGTATTTTGAAAACCCGTTCAGCGGTTGGCCCTTCAGCCTGCCCTTCGGGAACTGAACTGCAGCAAGCATTCCCCCGCTTCAAAGATGCAGACTTTAAAGTGAAGGTTACGGGGGATGCTTGCATCAGCAGGGAAAGCCCTGCTGATGGGCTACCGAAGGTAGCTGCGGTTCACGAGCAAGGAGCATAGCGTATTGCGAGTGTCCGCTTTACAATGATACAGCGCCAACGGTACCATTTTCGCGGTGCGGGAGGCGCCATCTCCTCCAATGAGATGTGGGCGCCGGTGCAGCTTTGGCTCACCGGCGCTTTAGAAAATGTTCACTTGTCTGGCTTCGTCTGAGTGTTATAATGAATGGGACTAAACCCAAAAAGGAAATGATATATGAACGACGATCAGACAAAGGATTATCTCGAAGTGGTGCCTGAAGACGACAACAATGACACCACTGATGAGAAAAAGAATACAGAGGAAAAGATCTGCAGCATGTGCCGCCGCCCGGAAAGTGTGGCCGGCAAGATCATTGAAATGATGCCCGGCATGTGCATTTGCCAGGATTGCATGCAGAAGAGCATGAATGAAGTGAAGAACAACCCCTTCGATCTGGGCAGCCTTCTGCAGAACATTCCCCACATGACACTGGATTTGTCCAACCTTGGCGGCTTCATGCCCATGACAGACGTGCAGGAGGATACAGAAGAACCGGTCAAATTTGAACTTAAAAATGTGCCGCCGCCCCACAAGATCAAGGAAAAACTGGATCGTTACGTGGTGGGCCAGGAACGGGCGAAAAAGGTCGTTTCCGTGGCGGTTTATAATCATTACAAGCGTATCATTGAGTCAGAGAAGGAAAAGGAAGAGGGCATTGACTTAGAGCATCCGCACATTCCGGATCCGGAGATGGAAGGCGTTGAGATCGAAAAGTCCAACATCCTGCTCATCGGTCCCACCGGCAGCGGCAAGACCTATCTTGTCAAAACCCTGGCACGTCTTCTGGATGTGCCTCTGGCTATGACGGATGCCACCTCCCTCACGGAGGCCGGTTACATCGGTGATGACATCGAGAGCGTCATTTCCAAATTGCTGGCAGCGGCGGGCAACAATGTGGCCAAGGCTGAGCACGGCATCGTCTTCATCGACGAGATCGATAAGATCGCCAAGAAAAAGAACACCAATCAGCGCGACGTCAGCGGTGAAGCGGTCCAGCAGGGCATGCTCAAGCTCCTGGAGGGCGCTGAGATCGAGGTTCCGGTGGGAGCCAGCAGCAAGAATGCCATGGTGCCCATGAAAATGGTCAACACTCGCAACATTCTCTTCATTTGCGGCGGCGCCTTCCCGGCTCTCGAAGATATCATCAAGGAACGTCTGACAAAGGAATCTTCCATCGGCTTCCATGCCGACCTGAAGGATAAATACGATGATGACCCGAATCTGCTTATGAAGGTCACTTCCGAGGACTTAAGACAGTTCGGCATGATCCCGGAATTCCTGGGCCGTCTGCCGGTGATCACCACCCTGGAGGACCTGACCGAAGAGATGCTGGTGCGTGTCCTGGCCGAGCCCCGGAACGCTATCCTCAAGCAGTACAAGCAGCTGCTGGCCATGGACGAGGTCAAGCTGGACTTCGAAGAAGGCGCCCTGCGTGCCATCGCCCGCAAGGCTAAGGAAAAGAAGACCGGTGCCCGCGCTCTGCGTGCCATCATCGAGGAATTTATGCTGGACATCATGTACGAGATTCCGAAGGACGACAACATTGGCCAGGTGATCATCACCGAAGCCTATGTGAACGGCACCGGCGGCCCCCGCATTATCCTGCGCGGCCAGTGCTGAGCTTGTTTCCGCAAGACATGAATGGACTGCAATAGCTTATTTTTGAAAATGAAACCGGTGGCAGCGATGATTCATTTTTTAGAAAATGGTGCAGTGGCTGCGATGGGTCATTTTCAGAAAATGGCACGGTATACAACAATAGAACAAAGGGTAGCGACGGAACATAGGCATCGAGTCGATGGTGCTGTCGCATGACATTTACATAGGAGGGAACATTATGGCAGAAGATTTCTTCAGCAAAATCGGTAAGAAGATTTCAGAGACAGCGCAGCAGGCAGCGGATAAGTCCTCTGTATTTGTGGAGGTTCAGAAGCTGAACATGCAGATTGCCGGCGAAAACAAGGCCATCAAGGAATCCTGCACAGCTGTTGGTGAGCTGGTTCTGGCTCAGTATAAGGAAGGTGTGGAATTTGGCCCGGATGTGAAGGCCATGCTGGACACCATCCTGGCACATGAACGGACAGTGGAAGCCCTGAAGGCTAACATTTCCGATCTGAAGGGCGAACGTTTCTGCCCGAACTGTGGGAAGGAACAGACAGAAGATGCTATTTTCTGCGGTCACTGCGGCACAAAACTGCCGGAAATCGTGAAGGCTGAGGAAGCGCCGGCTGAAGAAGCCCCGGCTCCGACTGTGTTCGACATCCCGGTGGAGGATGGCGAGGCACCGGTACCGGAAATTCATCCGGAGGTCCTGGATGCCATTGAAGAGGCCAAGGCGACTCTGGAAGCTGAGAAGGCAGAGACTTCAGAAGAAGCTTGAAAAAATATGATCGATCATAGATTGATACGGCTGTCCGATGCTCTTGACAGCTATTGATGACCATGATCGACAGATACGATAAGGAGAACAGATGAAGATTGCGTCCATCGGATGTCTGGCTTTTCTGTCCGACTATATCACCAAGCGCCTGGCCGAAGCGCGCCTTCCCTTAAATGGCGACCTTAAGGTGTTGCCGGGAGGCAAAATGGCTTTGCAAAGAATCAATAATGAAGGGACAGCCGGCGGCTATTTTGGCGGCCGGCGTCTTGTTAAGGTCATGGCAGCCGGCATGGCCTTTCTTTCATTTGTGCAGAGCCTGATCTATAAATGGCGGAAGGATAACATTTTCCTGCGTCTGGGCAGCACGCTGGTGTTGGCCGGCGGCCTGGGGAATCTCAACGACCGCCTCACCCGCGGCCATGTGACGGATTTCCTGCGCTTCAAAGTGGGGAAGAACTTCACAAGGCTCGTCTATAATGTGGCGGACCTTTTTATTTTCCTGGGGGCCTTCTTTGTGGCGCTGGGAGAACTGGTGAAGAAGATTCATGAACTGCGGCGGACAGACATGAAAAGAGATGATTAATATATGAAGAAATCGCGTCAAGCACTGAAAATACTGGTGGTGATCCTGATCGCTCTTATGGCGATCGCGGTCATTTACCTGAACATTTTTTATCGGGCGGATGAGAGCGCAGACAACAGCCTCCAAAATCCGGTGGAAACGGTCACCGTATCCACCGGCGATAAAGCGGCCCTCATTTTCGAACCTTCTTATGAAAATAATGCTGCCCGGACCGGGATCATCTTTTATCCCGGCGGCAAGGTGGAGTGCAGTGCGTATGCACCGCTGATGGAAAAACTGGCCCAAAGAGGCATGACGGCGGTTTTGGTGCCCATGCCCGGCAATCTGGCTATCCTGGACACCAATCGAGCCAAGGGTTTCAAAGAGGCATTCTCAGAGATAGAAGACTGGTACATGGCCGGCCATTCTCTTGGTGGTGCCGCAGCGGCCATTCATGTGGCCAAGAACCCGGATGAGTACGAAGGCCTTATTCTTCTGGGAGCTTATTCAACGAAGGATTTGTCTCAGGATCAGCTGCCGGTACTGTCAATTTACGGCAGGGAAGACGAAGTGATGAATCGGGAGAAGTATGAGGCGAACAAGAACTTCATATCCTCTGATTTAACGGAAATAGAGATCGCCGGCGGCTGTCATGCTTACTTTGGTTCCTATGGTGAGCAGAAGGGCGATGGTACAGCCACCATAACCCCGGAAGAGCAGCAGACGATAACCGCAGATGCGATCGCTGACTGGATCCAAAACCGGGCGGCTTGACTGCGACAATTACTTCAAAAGAAGAGTAGATGACAAAACGGACACGTAACCTTCCGGGCACGTGTCCGCTTTTTATAACATAAAACCGCCGGAGCCCTCATTTTTTCAAGGGACTGGCGGTTTTTTCGATGCGTTTTGCCTGATAACGCCTATTTTTGATAAAGAAAAAGGACCATCGCTTTCGCGATGATCCTTCGTGCAGGGGATGGGACTTGAACCCACACGACATTGCTGCCACAGGCACCTGAAGCCTGCGCGTCTGCCAATTCCGCCACCCCTGCGGACAACGATTATAATAGCATTTTTCGGTATCCCCGTCAACACCTTTTTTCGCCAAATACAACATATCAGGTCACCCGGTATAAGTGGATATCTGGCTTCGGAAAAAAAGAAAAGGACCATCGCTTTCGCGATGATCCCTCGTGCAGGGGATGGGACTTGAACCCACACGACATTGCTGCCACAGGCACCTGAAGCCTGCGCGTCTGCCAATTCCGCCACCCCTGCGGACAAAAGGTATCTTACCATCACAGGAGGCGTCCGTCAACACTTTTTTCTCATTTTTTTGGAAAAAGTTTCATACGACAAATGACGGAAATGAGTTCATGCATTATAATAGAAAGGTAGGCCATTTTTCTGCCGGGAAAGCTATTTCAATAGACCAATTAATTGTTGCAGAGAGTTATGGCTTTCGTATAAAGGGCGAAGTGTACACGGTGCCCCCTGGGGGCGTACACGTGCCTGTATTGTTCATATCTGATGAGAGATTTGTGGTGCCTCGCAATAGCACCATCAAAAGGAGACAACATCATGTTAGAAATCTTAAAGGTTATCCTGCTGGGCATCGTGGAGGGCATCACCGAATGGCTGCCCATCAGTTCCACCGGCCACATGATCTTGCTGGACGAATTTGTGAAACTGAATGTGTCCCCGGAATTTAAGGAAATGTTCATGGTGGTCATTCAGCTTGGCGCCATCCTGGCGGTGGTCCTGCTGTTTTTCAAGCGCCTCTGGCCCTTCCACAAACCGGACCCGAACCGCACCGGCATCGCCAAAGTCATGTCGCCGCGCAAGATCAACATGTGGCTTAAGATCTTTGTGTCCTGCGTGCCGGCCATCATCATTGGCCTGCCCCTGGACGATTGGCTGGATGAACATTTTTATAACTATGTCGTGGTGGCTCTCATGCTGGTCATTTACGGTGTGCTGTTTATTGTGGTGGAAAACCATTTCCGAAATCGCGAAGCACAGATTGAGAAGATTTCTCAGATCACATGGAAGACCGCCCTTCTGGTGGGTGTGTTCCAGGTGCTGGCGCTGATTCCCGGCACATCCCGCTCCGGCGCCACGATCCTCGGCGGTCTCATGCTGGGCATGAACCGCAAAACGGCTTCTGAATACACCTTCTTCCTGGCTGTTCCGGTCATGGCCGGCGCCAGCCTTCTCAAACTGGTGAAGTTTGGGTTCCATTTCACCGGGACAGAGGTGCTTTTCCTCCTTGTCGGTATGCTGGTGGCATTCGTGGTGTCCCTCTTCGTGATCAAGTTCCTGATGAACTTCATCCGCCGTCACGACTTCAAAGTCTTTGGCTGGTACCGCATCGTCCTGGGCGCCCTGATCCTCATTTACTTTGCCGTGAAGACCCTGGCCGCCGGTGCCTGACACAGCCCCATTTTCAAAAATGAGGCATCGGCCCCGATGTGTTTTATTTATGATCAGGCTATGATCGAGTGACTCAAATATTGATGAAATGAAAGACATTCGGTATGGCACATGCCGATACACGGATGCGAGAATACACAGAAAGCAGGTTTTAAAAATGACTTTACCGAAGGATCCGATTATTTTACTGAGCTACGTCAACACACAGCTGCGGGACAACTTCCCGTCCCTTGCGGAGTTGGCTGCGGCCGCTATGGTTGATGAAAATGAGATTGCCTCAAAGCTGGCCATGGTTGGCTATGCTTATGACCATGAGAAGAACCGTTTCATCTGAAACAGAATGACAAGACGACAGCTGAGTCAATGTGTTCCCTTCAGCAGTTAGTTCTCTGTTATCAGTGATCTTCAGATGTGAAGACACAGAGGATGTACAGTCGCGAAAGGACCGAATGGTTTGAAAAAGAAACGCATTTACGCCTGGGATTATATCCGGGTTCTGGCCATGCTGGCCATCATCGTTTTTCACTGGAATCAGTTCCGGTATGCGCAGTCCATCGACGGCCCGAACATTTTCTTAATGGATTTTCCCGGCGGCAATGTGGCCATGTTCGGGGTGTCATTTTTCTTCATTTTGTCGGGGGCATCACTGATGCTGACCACGGAGAAGGGGCTGACGCTCTGGCCATTTTATAAGAAGCGGTGGCTGTCTATTTATCCGCTGTTTTACACGGCCTATGCCTTCATTTTTATCTATTATTATGTGATTCGGCACGGCGATCCCGGCGGGACGGCTTCCGGTTATATCTGGACTCTGCTGGGGATGGACGGGTATCTCAACGAGGTGGTGTCCACTCAGTATCTCGTGGGCGAGTGGTTTGTGGGCTGTATCGTGCTCATTTACCTGGTGTATCCGCTGCTCCGGCTGGGTGTTTTGAAGAAACCGGTTGTGACGGTGGCGGTGACGACGATTATTTTTGTGTTGCTGAATCTTTATTATCCGTTTGAAATGTCCCGGACGCATTTCTTTGTGATGCGGATCCCGGAGGTGCTGCTGGGTATGTTCCTGTGCCGTGGGCTGTATCCGGGTGGGCAGAGGAGCGAGGCGTTTTATAAACCGAAAGTGGTTGTGCCGGCGATCGTTTTGAGTGGCGCGGTATTTCTCGTGACCATCCTGGTGCCGCTGCCGATGCATGAATTGATCGTGAGCATCTTCATGGGCGTGTCAGGATTCATTTTCCTGCTGTTCCTTTTTGAAAGCGTGACTTCGTTGGGGCAGCGGTTTCATGGCGCGAGAGGAGCGGAGTGCGAATCTCCCGATGCGTTGGCTGAAAAGGAAGTGGTGGCTTCCAATAAGTTCGGCAAGAGTGGCCGCAAGTGTGTCATCGGTTTCGTGAACCGGCTCATTGTACGCCTGTCTGAATTGTCCTTTGCCATGTTCCTCCTGCATCATGCGCTGATCGGGGACTACATGGTGAAATACGCCGGCGGTATCCTCAGCGCCCGTCATCAGTACGTGCTCTTTGCCATTTACTTTGTGGTGCTGGTGGTGGTGGCCTTTGTGGCGACCAAGGTCAGCCGGTTTGTGGTCAAAAGCATAGGCCGGGCGATGACTCATTTTTCGTTCTCTTAAGCAATTGTTTATGTTTATTTTATAAGTTTATGTTTTCTTTCGAGTGAGGACATATTCGGAACACATTTCCCCTGTATTCTATTTAACAGATTAGTGATGACCACTCACTATCTCCCCCCTCATAAAAGAAAGACAGAAAAAAAGAGATCTCCGCAAAGATCTCTTTTTTTCTGTCTTTTTTCTTTTTTGCTCACCTGAGGGCGATGTTCCCTGCGATGAAGCAAGAGAAGCAAGAATCAGGGAATATGCTGGCCCGTCAGAGGGCGATGTTCCCTGCGATGAAGCAAGATAAGCAAGAATCAGG
>JAUNDG010000016.1 GCA_030526195.1 Lachnospiraceae bacterium | reverse complement strand
CTGGAAAAACTGGAAGCCATGACCTGTGTCTGCTCCGTCGGTCTTGATATGATCGCCATTCCGGGGGACACACCGGCCACCACCATTTCCGGTATTATCGCGGATGAAATGGCCATTGGCATGGTGAACCAGAAGACAACGGCCTGCCGTCTGATCCCGGCCAAGGGCAGTAAGGCCGGTGACATGATCGAATTCGGCGGCCTTCTGGGCACAGCGCCGGTTATGCCGGTGAACCGCTACGGCTGCGCCAACCTCATCAGCCGCAAGGGTCGTATCCCGGCACCGATCCACAGCTTCAAGAACTGAGGCTGACAAGTTCAGACTATGCTTTTAGAACACCCGTCGGATTCGAAACCGGCGGGTGTTTTGTGCAATGTGATATGAAAAATGAATAATACGGTCTTCCTGTCAGTTATTTTTGATAGAATTTACGTGTTGACAAACCCCTTGCCGAGGAATAGAATAACCACAACAAAACCGTTGAGGAAGAAAAGTACATGCGATAAGAGTTCTTCCAGAGAGCTGCAGATGGTGGAATTGCAGCAGACCTCCCGTATGGAAATGGGCTTCTGAGGGCGACCTGAACAATCTTGACGATTTATCAGATATCGGCGATAAGGTTAAGTAGGGAAGACGGAGATGACACTCCGTGAACAAACAGGGCATATGGTTGTATGCCGTAAGTGGATTTCATTTTTGGAATCAAGCCGGGTGGCACCGCAGGAGATTTGATTTGGTTCAGCTCTTGTCCCAGCAGACTTAAAACTGGGATAGGGCTGTTTTTTTATTTCCCAAAACGGTCGAGATCCCCAACCAGACCATTTTCCAAGGAGGAAACCGTTATGAACTTCGACAAGATTCCCTACAAAATTTACCTGAATGAAAATGAGATCCCGACACAATGGTATAACATGCGTGCCGATATGAAGAACAAACCGGCACCGCTTCTGCACCCGGGCACTCATGAGCCGCTGACAGCCGAACAGATGTATGCTTTTTTCTGCGAAGAACTGGTTCATCAGGAATTGGATGACACCACACCGTACATTGATATTCCGCAGGAAATCCGTGATTTCTACAAGATGTATCGTCCGGCTCCCCTCGTCAGAGCTTACTGTCTGGAAGAAAAACTGAAAACACCGGCCAAGATCTATTACAAGTTCGAAGGTAACAACACCAGCGGTTCACACAAGCTGAACTCCGCCATCGCTCAGGCTTATTACGCCAAGAAGCAGGGCCTCAAGGGTGTGACCACCGAGACCGGTGCCGGCCAGTGGGGCACAGCCCTTTCCATGGCCTGCGCTTACCTGGGTCTTGACTGCAAGGTTTACATGGTGAAGTGCTCCTATGAACAGAAGCCCTTCCGTCGTGAAGTCATGAGAACCTACGGCGCCAACGTCACACCGTCTCCGTCTATGGATACAGAGGTCGGCCGTCGTATTCTGGAAGCTCATCCGGGCACCACAGGTTCCCTGGGCTGCGCTATCTCCGAAGCTGTTGAAGTGGCCTCTAAGGATCCGGGCTATCGTTATGTGCTGGGCAGCGTGCTGAATCAGGTTCTGCTGCATCAGTCAGTCATCGGTCTGGAAGCCAAGGCTGCCCTTGATAAATATGGTATCAAGCCGGACATCATCATCGGCTGTGCCGGCGGCGGCTCCAACCTGGGCGGTCTTATTGCCCCGTTCATGGGCGAAAAGCTCCGCGGCGAAGCAGACTACCGCATCATCGCTGTTGAACCGGCTTCTTGCCCGAGCTTCACAAGAGGTGTCTACGCTTACGACTTCTGCGACACCGGTATGATCTGCCCGCTGGCAAAGATGTACACACTGGGCAGCGGCTTCATCCCGTCACCGAGCCATGCCGGCGGTCTGCGTTTCCACGGTATGAGCACCACACTGTCTCAGCTGTATCATGACGGCCTGATGGAAGCCCGCGCTGTTGAACAGACCTCCGTCTTCGAGGCTGCCGAACAGTTCGCTCGCTGCGAAGGTATCCTGCCGGCTCCGGAAAGCTCACATGCTATCCGCGCCGCCATCGACGAAGCTGTGAAGTGCAGAGAGACAGGCGAAGAGAAGACCATCCTCTTCGGTCTGACAGGTACCGGTTACTTCGATATGTATGCCTATGAAGCCTTCAACGACGGCAAGATGGGCGACTACATCCCCACAGATGATGACATCAGAGCGGGTCTGGCCAATGTACCGCAGTTCCCGGGCAACGAATTTGAATTCTGATTCATAAAAAATAAGGTATAATAGCAGCGGAGGCTTCGGCCTCCGCTGTTTGCGTTTTAAAGAATAAGAAGAGAAGCGGATATCCTGCCCTGTGGGTATGGCGCATGTCCGCTTTACGAGAAATCATCGAATGGAGATCACCATGACAGAAAAACGATACGATCATGTCGAGGACATGCTGCACTTTATTGATGAAAGCCCCACGGCGTATCAGGCTGTGGCCAACATGAAAAAGACTCTGGAGGCGGCGGGGTACACCGCCCTTTCAGAAAATGATGACTGGCAGCTTACCCCGGGTGGCCGGTATTTTGTGACCCGGAACGGGTCTTCTTTGCTGGCTTTCCGCCTGCCTGCCGGAACGCTCAAGGCCTTTCGCATTGCAGCGGCCCACAGCGATTCTCCCCTCTTTAAGATCAAGGCGGAGCCGGAGGTGGCAGACAGCTGTTACGTGCGTCTCAATGTGGAAAAGTACGGCGGCATGCTCTGTGCCCCCTGGTTTGACCGGCCCTTATCCTGCGCCGGCCGCCTCATTGTGAAGACAGAAGAGGGTCTCCGCACGGTGCTTGTGGACGCCAAAGAACCCCTCTTTGTCATCCCGAACCTGGCCATCCATATGAACCGGGAGGCCAACGACGGGTATAAGATCAACGTGCAGAAGGATATGTTGCCCCTCTACGGCGATGCCTCTGCCAAGGGCTCATTTCTTAAGAAAATGGCGTTCCTGGCCGGCGTCAGCGCTGAGGCTGTCATCGGTCAGGATCTTTATCTCTACCCCTGTGAGAAGGGGATCCGCTGGGGGGCGGAAGGCGCCTTCATTTCCTCGGGACGACTGGATGATCTGGAATGTGTGTACGCCTCTCTGACGGCTTTCCTGGCCTCAGATCCGGCGGAGGCACCGGACAACGGTCTGGTGCCGATCCACGCCATTTTCGATAATGAAGAGGTGGGCAGCAGCACACGGGAGGGGGCCGGCGCCACATTTCTGGCGGATACCCTGGTGAGGATCGCAGAAGCCATGGGCGTATCCGCAGCCGGTTATCGGCGTCTTGTGGCGGCCAGCTTTATGCTATCGGCCGATAATGCCCATGCGGTGCATCCGGCGGCACCGGAGAAATCGGATCCGGTGAACCGGCCGGTGATGAACGGCGGCGTGGTCATCAAGTATAATGCGAACCACCGTTACACCACCGACGGGGTGTCGGCGGCCATTTTCAAAATGCTCTGTGACACGTGTGATGTGCCCTATCAGACTTTCGCCAACCGGTCGGATATGGCCGGTGGTTCCACCCTGGGCAGTATTGCCTCAACCCGGGTGCCGGTGCGGAGTGTGGATATCGGGCTGGCGCAGCTCGCCATGCATTCCCCCTATGAAACGGCGGGAGCAGCGGACCTGGAGTCTTTGATCCGGGCGGAAAAAGCATTTTTTGAAACGCCTTTTGAAGAGACAGAAGATGGCTGTGTGGTGATGAGTGAGGCGTGAGACAGCCTCATTTTCGAAAAACAAAAGCAAAGCCTGCGCAGAATTTGCGGCGGCTCATAAATAAGCCGAGGCATGAACAGACACATTTTCATAAAATAAGAGCGGCTGTCCGTTGGGACAGTCGCTCTTGTGGTTTCGGCGAAGTTGCCGATGAATCGCTTATGTGTGTTGAGAAAAGCGCAGATCGTGAGGCTTATCTCCAGTCAACCTCTTTGTTGTTGTCCGGGCCCGGGGCGATGGATGTGATGCAGCAGGGGGTCACCACGATGGCGCCTTTGGCACGGAAGGGCATGCCTTTGTCTTCGGCGACCTTATTGATGATGGCCAGATTGTCGCCATCTTCTTCATAAACGGCACTGCCTTTGATTTCGTAAATGGTGTTGGTGGCGTAGTCGCCGCAGGAGATGGCAACCATGCCGTTGGCTTTGACATTTTCGACGGTCTTCACCATCATGACATTGCCGATGATGATCTTGCCGTCATCAGTGACGGTTTTGAGGCCTACCGGAACGACGTTGGGCATATCGCTCATGGTGGCGATTTGCATAATCTGTGATAACAGGATTTCCTTTACATTTGCGTTCATAACATTTTCCTCCTTTGCCGGTGTGACCGGACTTTCTTCCATTATACACCTGATTGTCTGGTCAGACAGAATTATTTTCGGTTTACGGCATCTGTTTTCGGTGCCCTGTTTTCGCTCTGTTTTCGCCCGCCTGTTTCTGTACGGTCGGCAGGTTTTGGGTTCAAAGGCCGGGTGCCTTTTGTCTGCCCGGCACATAAAAAACCGGGACATCAGTCCCGGTTCGGCAGTAAGCTGTCAATATCCACATAGTAAAGATCTGCATTCTGAGGATCAAAGTAGACCGGAATCGGCCGGCCCTCCAGATAGGGGGTGGGGTCGGTGACAAGGTTCCGGCTTCTGACCCGAAGGAGAGAGCCGTTTTCGGCAAAACAGTCACATTCCACCACGTAGGGATGCTGGCCGTTGATGGTCATGCTGCTGTCAGTAAAAACATGGGGGTTGGAGCCGTACCGGAGAATGCCGTTGGCCACCACAGCCTCCAGGGCTTTCTTCTTGCGGTGACTGTCCACCAGCAGCACAATACCCGCCACCAGTAAGAGAATTCCGATGATACTGAAGATCACCAGGAAGGGGGCGGCGGAGACATGCTTCAGTTTGAAAATGGCGCCGATGGCAATGGTCAGGAACGTGAAGACACCGCCGATAAAGGTGAGGATAACGCCCGCGATAAAGCGGGCGGAGATGCCGGTCTTGATGGTAACAGGACGTGCGTTGGACATAGGGCCCTCCTTTGTGCGCCGTGAAAATAAAAAAACCGAAACCCCGTAAGAGGTTTCGGTTTGGAATGGAAGCTACAGGGTTTGAACCTGCGACCCCTCACACGTGAAGCGAGTGCTCTCCCGCTGAGCTAAGCTTCCACCGACTATTATAGCACTCTGATGAAAAAATGCAAACTATTTTTTGAGGAAGAAACATTTCCGCCGGATTGTTTCTTTTATAGAAGAAAGGCCTCGTGATATACTGCGGGGGTACGCGAAAAAGAAAAGGATTGTTAGTTTTATGTGGTTGAGACTTTGGGAAGTATTTTTGATCGCATCGGGGCTGGCCCTTGATGTGTTTGCTTATATGCTGTGGCGGGGCGCCATGATGGCAGAACTGAAGAAGACCGTTGTTCTGAAGCTTCTGCTCATTTTCACCGGCTTTCAGCTGGGGGGCCTTTTGCTGGGGCGCATGGTGGCGAGTATTCCGCTGTCTGTCCGTCCGCTCAATGGCCTTTGGATCGTGGCCGCGGCCTGCATTTTCTTTGGTCTTGGCATCTACATGATCATCAAGGCCCTGCTTAAGAAAAATGAAGTGATCGTAGAACGGATCGAAGGCAAGCTGAATTACAAAATGGCGTTCCTGTGGGCCTTCATCACATCGCTGGATGCCGTTCTGGCGGGTGTGAGCTTTGCCCTGTTGCCGGTATCCCTGGTGGCGATTTCCATGGCCACTGTGATCACAACGGCTATCGCCACGGTGGCAGGTCTTTGCGCCGGCTACTGGATGGGCTGCGCCGGCAAGCATTATCTGGTACTGGTGGGTGGCCTGGTGGTCATCTGTGGCGGTATCGACATCATGACACACTATTTTATGGTGTGGTGAGAGAGGAAAACAAATGATTAAAATGATCGCCTCCGATCTGGATGGCACCTTATTTGATGATCAGAAAAACATTTCCGACAATAACCGAAAGGCCGTGGCAGAAGCAGCTGCCCACGGCATTTCTTTTGTGCCGGTGACCGGCCGGCCCTTTGGGGCGATTCCGGACAATGTCCGCTCCCTGCCGGGGGTGCGCTATATCGCAGCGGCATCCGGGGCTGTTATTGTGGACCTTGAGAAGGATGAGATTATCCACGAGGCTTTGATTCCCAATGCCCTGATGCTGGAGATCCTGAAGACACTGGTCGCAGGGGATTACGTGGTCATGGTCTTTATTGATGGTGTGGGCTATGTGTCCCGGGAGGGCATGGAACGGGCCATTGAGATGGCACCGGATGATGCCACCCGCCGTTACTATCGGCAGTACCGGGTGAGTGTTGACGATCTTTATGAGTTTACCCGATCAAATGGGCGGGACGTGGAGAAATTCACCGTGAATTTTCCTTATGATGACAATGGGAAGCTCATCGGCGAGGCGGCTTGTCGTGAGGTTTTGCGTCCCTTCGAAAATGAGCTGCACATGGTCTCCGGGGGCAATATCAACCTGGAGGTTGGGTGTGCCGAGGCTCACAAGGGGGCGGCCCTTGATGTTCTGGCGGTGCGCCTGGGTATCGAAAATGATGAGATCCTGGCTCTGGGAGACAGTGGCAACGACAGCGATATGGTGGGGCACTGCGGCATCTTCGCAGCGGTGGCCAACGGCGAAGACACACTGAAGGCTATGGCTGACAGAATTGTGCCGGCCAACGGAGAGGACGGCGTGGCCGTGGCCATCCGGGAACTGGCGCTGGGAGATACTTCACAGATGCAAGATCACCGATAGGGCGCGGCAGGAGAGCGGCGGAACCTGTCGGCACTTTTTGACTGACAGAGAGTGAATAATAAGTATAGAAGATACAACAAAGCGGAGGCCTCGACCTCCGCTTTTATATGTTTGGTTTATCATGAGCCCGCAGGTCGTTGGCCAGAAAACGGTAGCAACGGCAGAATTCGTCGGGGCTACAGGCATTGGGGTCAAACAGCCAGTCCTCCAGCAGGGAAATGAGTCCGTGCATGAGATAGCGGGCTGTGCGTGCTTTGGTGGCATAGCCCTGAAACAGATCAGGATCCGCCGCCTGCTCCAGTTCTCGTTCAAAGATACGGGTGAGATACTGTTCCAGCACATCCCGGAAACCGTTGGGACCGGGAATCTTGAAGGCTTTGCGATAAAAGACAGCGTCCTTTTCAAAGCGCCTCAAAATCAGAAGAAGTGCATCCATAAACTGATCATTTTCAATAAGAAGTTCGGCCTCGTCACCGATCTCGTTAATGAAGATCCATTCCAGCACTTCGTATTTGTCCTGAAAATGTTTGTAGTAGGTCGGCCGGATCAGACCGGCTTTATCGGTTATATTTTTAATTGTAATCTTTTCAAAGGGGCGGCTGAGCATCAGTTCCTTGAAGCAGCCCGCCAGCAATTCCTTTGTCAGATCCTGTCTGCTTTCCATATAATATGTCCCTCTGAACCACAATTTTAGCATAGTTTAGCCTGTTGTGCCACTTTTGGGTGTGATGAACTGCGGAGAGGATGGTGTACCCGGTATGGCATGACCTGCCATAGGGTGTGTGGGAGACGCTGTTTATTTGGCATGCTCAGGATGGACGGATTTTACAAAAGAGAATTAGTTTGTAACAATTATGAAATAATTTAGCCTCAAATGCTTGATAAATGCGGTGAGATATGTTAAGATTCATCATGCATCGTCATAAGCGGCTCTTTTTCTGGCGTCGCTTAATGAATCAAAGGGGATTTATATGAAGAAAAGATTATTCAGTCTTATGCTGGCCATGACCCTGGTTATGGGCTCAGCCACGACTGTCGCAGCTGATGAAGAAGATGATATCAGAGCCGCGCAGGCTCAGGCGGCTTCTCAGCTTGACAACACCTATTCACAGCTTGATTCACTGTCACAGCAGCAGGCTGCCGTACAGGCCCAGATTTCCAGTGTCAATGCGGACCTGGTGGACCTGATGGTTCAGATTTCACAGGCTGAGAGTGATATCGAGTTCACCAAGAGCATGATCGCCACCACTCAGGCCGACATCGAAACCACACAAGCTGAGCTGGCAGAGCAGAAGGACCTGAAGGCCCGTCAGTATGCGGATATGGTCAACCGTATCCAGTACATTTACGAAAATGGCGGTATCGCCGGTTGGACAACCATCATGCTGAAGGTGTCCGATCTGTCCTCCTTCCTGAACAGAGCCGAGTACACCACTCAGCTGGAAAATGCCGACAGAGCGGCCCTCAAAGCCTATGAGGACACCATCACCCTCATTTCCGAAGAAGAAAGACAGCTGGAAGAACAGAAGGCCGATCTTGAGTATCAGCAGGCTATGCTGGAAGCTCAGGAAGAAGAACTTCAGGTTCAGAAGGCAGAACTGGAAAGACAGCTGCAGGCTGCCGAAGCGGCCAACGCTGATTACGCTAACCAGATTTCAGCCGCCAGAGAGCAGGCTGCCCAGATCGAAGCATTAATGGCTCAGCAGCAGGCTGAACTGGATCGCATCGAAGCCGAGAAGGCTGAGGCTGCCAGACGCGCTGCCGAGGAAGCCGCTGCCAGAGAGGCAGCCGCCAGAGCTCAGGCTGAAGCTGCCGCAAAGGAAGCCGCCTCAGCCGGTAGTTCCGATGCGCCGGTATCCTCCGGTGGTTCAGGTGAAGATATCGTTGAATTTGCCTGCCGCTGGCTGGGCAACCCCTATGTCTGGGGCGGTAATTCACTGACAAACGGCATTGACTGCTCCCATTTCGTATGGCAGGTCCTGCGGGCCACAGGCCATTACAGCGGCGGTTACATGACCTCCGGTTACTGGGCCGGTGCCGGTCAGAGAGTCGGTTCACTGGCTGAAGCCAGAGCGGGTGACATCATCGTTTATTCCGGTCACGTCGCCATTTACGACGGTAACGGCATGATCGTTGAGGCCAAAGGTTCCGCCTGGGGTATCACACATGACAGAGCCGCTGATTGCAAGCGTATCATCGCGATCAGACGCTTCACATAATCAACGCACAACGCATAATGAGAAAAGCGGGGACGAAAAGGTCTCCGCTTTTTTTCAATCTGTTCTTGAATGACAGGAAGCGAAAGTATTATAGTATGAGTGGAGTATAATCGAAATTATTAATAAGGAGTAAAGCGGGTCATTGAAGCAGGTCAGTGACGCGCTTTAAAGGTACATGTAAATGACACGACGTGAATTATTGGCGAGACGTGCCCATAAGAAGAAACTGATCAAAAAACGCCGGATGATGATGGGCGGCGGTGCGGTGGCTTTGGTTGTCGCCGTGGCCCTGGTTCTCTGGTTTGCCACATCCCCGCTGCGGGCGCAGACGGGTTCAAAACCCCAGGAAAACACCGGTGTGATGACAGCGGAAGCTGATGTTAGCGGTGAGACTGAAAGTGGTGCGGTGAGCGGTGCTGAAACCGTGACCGGTGAGTCGGTATCTTATCAGAATGCCGATACCGGTGATGTGGGCTGGAATCTTGATGATCGCGGCTGGTGGTATAAGACAGAGGACGGTCAGAAAATGATCGGTGGCTGGAAGACCATCGACGGTGAGGAGTTTTACTTTGACAGTGACGGCTACGCTTTGACGGGCTGGCAGCATCTGCCGGACGGCCGTTATGTATGCTTTGGTGAGACCGGTATTTATCAGCCGGATGCCGAAGCCAAGTATGTGGCGTTGACCTTTGACGACGGTCCCTCCTGGGATACGGACCGGATTCTCGACACTTTAAAAGCTTATGATGCCAAGGCCACCTTCTTCGTAGTGGGTGAAATGGCGGAGGTGGACAATACCTGCCGCAATGCCCTGAAGCGGACAAAGGCCGAGGGCATGGAAATCGGTTCCCATACCTGGAACCACACCATTTTGAAGGGCAGTGATGCGGAAACCATCGCCACGGTCATGCAGCAGAATGATGATTATCTGGTGAGCATGATCGGCGAGAAGCCGAGTCTTATGCGGCCCACCGGTGGCGGTATTGATGACACGGTGCGTGCGGTTATCGATCGCCCCATGATCCTGTGGGATGTGGACACACTGGACTGGTCCACACTGGATCCCCAGTCCACCTTTGAGACAGCCATTTCCGAAGTGAAGGACGGGTCCATTATCCTGATGCATGATATTTATGTGCAGACGGCGGATGCCGTTGAGATGATCGTGCCGGAGCTGGCCAGACAGGGCTATCATATGGTAACAGTCAGTGAACTGGCGGCCATCAAGGGTGTCACCCTTCAGCCGGGGCAGTCCTATTCCTGCTTTACCGGTCAGCCGTCATAAGGAGGCCCTGTGGGTATTGCGAGTGTCCGATTGACACACCCCGGACATTGAAAAACAGAAAAAACAGTACATTATGGGACTGCTGTCTTCGGACGGCAGCCCCATTCATATAGAAAGGATACGATATGAAAATCGCGGTTACTTTTGAAAATGGCCAGGTCTTCCAGCACTTTGGTCATGCTAAGCAGTTTAAGATTTATGAAGTGGAAGAGGGCAAGATCCGTTCCTTTGAAGTGATCGATGCCAACTGCAGCGGTCATGGCGCCATGGCCAGCCTGCTGGGGATTCATAACATTAATGTGCTCATTTGCGGTGGTATCGGCAGCGAGGCTCAGGCGGCGCTTGATGATCGCGGTGTTGAGGTTTGCTCCGGTGTGACAGGTGATACAGATGATGCGGTGGCCGCTTACCTGCGCGGTGAGCTTGTCAGTGCCGGTGTCAATTGCCATCATCATGACCACGACGATGACAGCTGTGGCTGTGGTTGCGGCAGTGAGTCAGCCGATGATGATTGCGGCTGTGGTTGTGGTTGCAACAGCGCGTCAGCCGATGATGATTGCGGTTGCGGTTGTGGCTGCAGTGATGATTCAGAGGACTGTGGCTGTGGTTGTGGCTGCGGCGGTGGCTGTGGTTGCCAGGGGAGCGGCATCGAAGGGAAGAACGTGGGCAAGACCTGCCGGACCCATTACAGAGGTACCTTCAATGACGGCACACAGTTTGACTCCTCCTATGACAGAGGCGAACCCCTTGAATTTGTCTGCGGTGCCGGCATGATGATCAGAGGTTATGATGCGGCTGTAGCCAACATGGAAGTGGGTGAATCCATCGACATCCATCTGATGCCGGAGGAAGCTTACGGTCCGGTGAATCCGGCAGCCATCATCAATGTGAAGATCGCTGAGATGCCGGGCTCCGAAACCCTGTCTGTGGGCCAGAAGGTTTACCTTCAGGGCATGGGCGGCCAGACCTTCCCGGTCACCGTGACAGCTAAGGATGATGAGACCATCACCTTCGATGCCAATCATGAGATGGCTGGCAAAGAACTGAACTTCCACATCGAATTGGTGGAAGTGCTGTAAATCCAGTATTTCGAAGACAACAAACAGCGGAAGAGAGGCGATGACCTTTCTTCCGCTGTTTTTTCGCTGTCAGTCAGACCGGCCCTGAAGTCTCAGGGCATGAGATATACAAAATATGCGCTGGATAAAAGCAAACCGGCAGGGGCGTTTATTCCCTGCCGGTTGGTTAAATCACGATTCAGTTTTGGCAGCTATCAGGATCTGGCATTGGCCGACATACGGCGGCGCATCTTGCCGTCCAGAACCTTTTTACGGATACGGAGGCTCTTCGGTGTGACTTCAAGCAGCTCGTCTGTATCGATGTAGTCCAGGGCCTGTTCCAGAGACAGCACGCGGGGCGGTGTCAGAGTCAGCGCTTCGTCGGCGCTGGAGGAACGGGTGTTGGTCAGATGCTTGGTCTTGCAGACGTTAAGCTCGATGTCTTCCGGCTTGGCGCATTCGCCGATGACCATACCGGTGTAAACCCGGGTGTTGGGACCGATGAAGAGAGCACCACGTTCCTGAGCGGCGAAGAGGCCGTAGGTAACGGCTTCACCGTCCTCAAAAGCGATGAGGGAGCCGTTGCGGCGATAAGTGAACTCGCCCTTGTACGGAATGTAACCGTCGAAAATGCTGTTGATGATGCCGGTGCCCTTGGTGGCGGTCAGGAACGGACCGTGGAAGCCGATGAGGCCGCGGGAGGGAATGGCAAACTCCAGTCGGGTGGTACCGTCGGACAGGGTACTCATACCCTGAAGTTCACCCTTGCGTTCGGACAGCATGCTGATGGCGGTACCGGTGAATTCCTCCGGCACATCCACGTAAGCAATTTCGCAGGGCTCCATCTTGTGGCCGTGGTCATCTTTCTTCAGAATAACCTCAGCCTTGCTGACGGCAAATTCATAACCCTCACGGCGCATAGTCTCGATGAGAACTGACAGATGCAGCTCACCGCGGCCGCTGACACGGAAGGTGTCGGTGCTTTCGGTATCTTCAACCCGGAGGCTGACGTCGGTGTTCAGTTCCTTGAGCAGACGCTCGCGGATCTGACGGGAGGTGCAGTAATCACCCTCCTGACCGGCCAGCGGTGAATCGTTGACGATAAAGTTCATGGAAATGGTGGGTTCGGAAATCTTCTGGAAGGGGATGGCCACCTCATTTTCCGGCACACAGATGGTGTCACCGATCTGCAGGTCGGCAATACCGGAAATAGCCACGATGGAGCCCACACCGGCTTCCTTCACATCCACCTTGCCCAGACCGTCAAATTCATAGAGACGATTGATCTTAACCTTTTCACGCAGCTCCGGATGATGGAAGTTCAGGCGGAGGGCATCCTGATTGACGGAAATGGAGCCGTTGTCCACCTTACCGATACCGATGCGGCCCACATATTCGTTGTAGTCGATGGTGGAAATGAGGACCTGAGTGCCCTTTTCCGGATCGCCTGTGGGGGCGGGGATGTAATCAATGATGGTTTCAAACAGCGGCTTTAAGTCCACAGCCTCGTCGCCTAAGTTGCGGACGCAGGTGCCTTCTCTGGCGGAAGCGAAGAGGAAGGGGCAGTCCAGCTGTTCATCGGAAGCATCCAGATCCATCATAAGCTCCAGGGCTTCATCCACGACTTCTTCGGGACGGGCTTCCGGACGGTCGATCTTATTGATGCAGACGATGACCGGCAGGTCCAGGTCCAGTGCTTTTTTCAGCACGAACTTTGTCTGGGGCATGGTGCCTTCGAAAGCGTCAACCAGCAGGATAACGCCGTTGACCATTTTCAGAACACGTTCCACCTCGCCGCCGAAATCGGCATGGCCGGGGGTATCTACGATGTTGATCTTAATGCCGTTGTAATTGATGGCTGTGTTTTTGGAAAGAATGGTGATGCCTCTTTCACGTTCGATATCACCGGAGTCCATGACACGTTCACGAACCTCCTGGTTGGCACGGAATACACCGCTCTGTCTGAGCATACCGTCCACCAGTGTGGTTTTGCCGTGGTCAACATGGGCGATGATGGCGACGTTACGGATATCCTCTCTTGCGATCTGACTCATACTGTCTTTACCTCATCTTTTTTCAATCATGTTCATCAGGCGGGCCCGACGGGCCGCCACAATCATTACTTATTATTATGTCTTTTCTGACTAACCAAGAAAATATAGCACTTTTCAGTTTTCTTGTAAATATTCTTCATGATATAATCAGGCCATATATAACCCATGAATAACCTGTAGACCACGCCTGTGTCAGCATCGGAAATTCCTCGGCAGACTGTCAGAGTGCCGGCGAAAACCGTCTGAAAACGGATTGCGGCAGACACAGGAACGGCGGTGACCGCCGATTGACATTTTCAAATGAGTTGTGTATAGTTTAGGTTTGTGAAAACAGTCGATTGTCAATGAGACGAACGTCAGGATAGTGAGAGAATAAAGGAGAAAAACCATGTCCATTTTCAAAGGTTCAGGTGTAGCGATCATTACACCGATGCATGAAAACGGTGATGTCAATTACGAAGTTCTCGGTGAACTTCTTGAACAGCAGATCGCCGGCGGTACAGATGCCATCATCATCTGCGGCACAACAGGCGAATCTGCCACTTTATCAGAGGCTGAACACCTCGAGGTTATCAAATACGCTGTTGACAAGGTGAACCACCGCATTCCGGTGATCGCCGGCACAGGTTCCAACGACACAGCCTTCGGTATCCAGCTGTCAAAGGAAGCCGAAGAGGTTGGCGTCGACGGCCTGCTTCTGGTCACACCGTATTACAACAAGGCCACACAGAAGGGTCTTATCGCTCACTTCACAGCCATTGCCAATGCCGTGAAGATCCCCTGCATTCTTTACAACGTACCGAGCCGTACCGGCTGCAACATTCTGCCGGAAACTGCTGCCTACCTGGGCAAGAACGTGGAAAACATCGTTGGCATCAAGGAAGCCAGCGGTAACATTTCCCAGATTGCCGAGCTGGCTCGTTTAAGCCGCGGTTACCTGGATATCTACTCCGGCAACGACGATGAGATCGTGCCGATCTGCGCTCTGGGTGGCATCGGTGTTATTTCCGTTCTGGCCAATGTGGCACCGCGTCAGACACATGACATGGTGATGCATTTCCTGGAAGGTCGTACCGAAGAAGCTCTGGATATGCAGCTGAAGGCTATTCCGCTGGTGAAGCAGCTGTTCTGCGAGGTGAACCCGATCCCGGTTAAGCATGCCATGAACCTTATGGGCTATAAGGCCGGCAAACCGCGTCTGCCGATGACAGAACTGGAACCGCAGCACAAAGCCTCTCTTGAAGAAGCCATGAAGGCATACGGGGTACTGTAATGGTCAGTGTGATTTTAACAGGCGCTCTCGGTCATATGGGCCGCGTGGTCGCCGAGATCGTGGAAGCCGACCCGAATATTCAGATCGTGGCCGGTATCGATATCAAAGATTCCGATGAACTGTCCTTCCCGGTTTATGACAGCTTTGACAAGTGTTCTGAACCGGCGGATGCTATCATCGATTTTTCTTCCGCCAAGGCCGTTAACCTCCTGGTGGCTTACGGCACAGAGCGGAACATCCCCATGGTTATCTGCACCACCGGTCTGACCGATGAGCAGGTCGCCATGATCAGGGAAGCCTCCGAACAGGTGGCGATCTTAAGATCCGGCAATATGTCTCTGGGCATCAACCTTCTGCTGAAGCTGGTCAAGCAGGCTACAGAAGTGCTTAACCCGGCAGGCTTTGATACCGAGATCATGGAAATGCATCATAAACGTAAAGTCGATGCTCCGTCCGGCACAGCGCTGATGCTGGCCGATGCTGTCAAAGAAGCCGCCGACGGCAAGATGGACCTTTGCTATGACAGAAGTGACCGTCACGACCCCAGACCGGCCAACGAGATTGGTATGTCTGCTTTAAGAGGCGGCACCGTGGTCGGTGTTCACAATGTGATCTTCGCCGGCAATGATGAGGTCATCGAGATCAAGCATACGGCTTATTCACGTGCCGTCTTTGCCAAGGGCGCTGTCCAGGCCGCCAAATTCCTGGCTGCCAAGGGCCCGGGCCTTTATGACATGTCGGACGTGATCGGGTAAGAGATGAGATTCAGACCCTGTATTGATATTCATAACGGAAAAGTCAAGCAGATAATAGGCGGCTCCCTGACTGATACGCATGACTCCGCAAAGGAGAATTTCGTGTCGGAACGGGATGCGGCCTTTTTTGCCGATCTCTTTCAGAAGGATGGCCTTACCGGCGGCCACGTCATCCTGCTGAATCCGGCCAGTTCCCCATTTTTTGAGGCGACACAGGCCCAGGCACTGCTGGCTTTGCGGACTTATCCCGGCGGCCTGATGGTTGGCGGCGGCATCCGGGACGATAATGCCTCATTTTATATAGAAAATGGTGCTTCTCACGTGATTGTCACATCTTTTTGCTTTACAGATGGGCGTATTGTGAGAGAAAATATAGATAAGATGAAACGCGCGGTGGGAAAGGAACATCTGGTGCTGGATCTTTCCTGTCGACGCAAGGGCGATGATTATTACATCATGACAGATCGCTGGCAGAAGTACACAGATACCCCGCTGACACGGGAACTGCTGGAATCTCTGACAGAGGACTGCGACGAGTTCCTCATCCACGGCATTGATGCCGAAGGTCTGGGCGGCGGTCCGGCCTGGGGGCTCATCGATCTGCTCAATACCGTCAAAGGCTTCCCTATGACATACGCGGGGGGCATTGCCGGATTTGAGGACATCGCCGGCATTCGTCAAAAAACAGAGGGAAGACTGGACATCACCATCGGGTCCGCCTTATCTCTGTTTGGCGGGCAGATGGATTACCGCAAGGTACTGGAAGCCTGCCGATAAAAATCCATGTCGGGCTTTGATCCGGCAGAAAGGAAGGTATGCGTATGAGATTTGTGATCACCGGAAAGAATCTGGATGTAACAGAGGGTCTTCGTACAGCAGTGGAAAGCAAACTGGGTCGACTGGAGAAGTATTTTGTGGGAGACACACAGGTCAATGTCACACTCTCCGTCGAAAAGGAACGTCAGAAGATCGAGGTCACGATCCCTGTGAAGGGTCGGATCATCCGCTCTGAACAGGTCAGCAGTGATATGTATGTTTCCATCGATCTGGTGGAAGAGATCATTGAACGCCAGCTGAGAAAATATAAAACAAAACTCATCAGCAAGAACAGAGATAACACTGACTTCCAGCAGGCCTTCATCGACAATGACTACGATCAGGAAAATGAAGAAGTGGTCATCAGCCGTGTGAAGCATTTTGACATCAAGCCCATGTATCCGGAGGACGCCTGCGTTCAGATGGATCTTCTGCAGCATGACTTCTTTGTGTTCTGCAATGCGGAAACAGGCGATGTGAACGTGGTTTACAAACGGAAGGGCGGTACCTTCGGTCTGATCGAACCGTCAAGATAAGTTCTGTTACTTCATGCGGTTAAGGCGCGGATGCGATGCCTTAGAGCAGGAGGCAGATCCATTTTCTAAAAAAGTTTAATTAGAGGTGTGTCGTAACCGTTGAGGTGCGGCACACCTTTATCTGTTATCCCGATGAGCCAAGTGAATCCTCATGCTTGCATGAAGGGATTCATTTGGCGAACGGTAATCACCGAGATGCAGCAACGCGGAATCGAGGTGTTACCGAAGGGATAGCGAGTAGGTGGGAGAATACCCACCTACTCGATTGATGAAATGGAGAGTCGCTCCTGTGTCGCGGGAGTTAATAAAACTTTCATTGTCCTTGGTAAGAGGATTGTGGTATTATAACATCGGCTGTCTGCAAATTCTGGCAGCACAGAAAGGTTGATTTTTTTATGGGTCTTGCAGAAAAATTATTCGGTACCCACTCTGATCACGAAATCAAGCGGATCAAGGGGACTGTCGATAAGATCGAAGCGCTTCGTCCGGCGATGCAGAAGCTGTCCGACGAAGAATTAAAGCATAAAACAGTGGAGTTTAAGGAACGTCTGGCCAATGGCGAAACACTGGATGATCTTCTGGTGGAAGCTTATGCGGTTGTGCGTGAAGCTGCCAAGCGTGTGCTGGGCATGGAGCATTTCCGTGTGCAGCTTATGGGCGGTATCATCCTCCATCAGGGGCGTATTGCTGAAATGAAAACCGGTGAAGGTAAGACATTGGTGGCCACACTGCCGTCCTACCTGAACGCTCTTGACGGCCAGGGCGTTCACGTTGTGACTGTCAACGACTACCTGGCACAGCGAGATGCCGAGTGGATGGGCAGCGTGCATGAGTTCCTGGGCCTCAAGGTCGGCTGTGTCCTTCAGCCCATGAAGCCGGAGGAACGCCGTGAGGCTTACAATTGCGATATCACTTACGTGACCAACAACGAGCTCGGGTTCGACTACCTGCGTGACAACATGGTCATTTACAAAGAGCGTCTTGTTCAGAGAGGCCTGCATTACGCCCTGATCGACGAGGTCGACTCCGTCCTCATCGACGAGGCCAGAACACCGCTCATCATTTCCGGTTCCAGTGGCAAATCCACAAAGATCTATGAGGTGTGCGATATCCTGGCCCGCCAGTTAAAGCGCGGCGAGGCTTCCGGTGAAATGACTAAGATCAGCGCCATCATGGGCGAAGAAATCACCGAAACCGGCGACTTCATCGTCAATGAAAAGGATAAGATCGTGACCCTGACTGCCGACGGCGTGAAGCGCGTTGAGCAGTTCTTCCACATTGACAACCTGTCAGATCCGGAACATCTGGAAATCCAGCATGGTGTGGACCTGGCGCTGAGAGCCCATAATCTGATGTTCCGTGACCAGGATTACGTGGTCAAGGAGGACCAGGTTCTGATCGTCGACAGCTTCACCGGCCGTATCATGCCGGGTCGCCGTTATTCCGACGGTCTGCATCAGGCCATTGAAGCCAAGGAACATGTGAAGGTTAAACAGGAGAGCCGCACACTGGCCACCATCACCTTCCAGAACTTCTTCAACAAGTTCGACAAGAAGGCCGGTATGACCGGTACCGCTCTGACAGAAGAGCAGGAATTCCGTGATATCTACGGCATGGACGTTATCTGCATCCCCACCAACAAACCGGTGGCCCGTATCGACGATAACGATGCCGTCTTCAAGACAAAGAAAGAAAAATATCAGGCTGTGGTGGAGGCCGTCAAGGAAGCTCACGCCAAACAGCAGCCGGTCCTTGTGGGTACTGTCACCATTGAGGTTTCTGAACTGGTATCCCGTCTTCTGAAGCGGGAAGGCATCCAGCATAACGTGCTGAACGCCAAGTTCCATGAGATGGAAGCTGAGATCGTTGCCCATGCCGGTGAAGCCGGTGCCGTCACCATCGCCACCAACATGGCCGGTCGTGGTACCGATATCAAGCTGGACGATGTGGCCAAGGCTGCCGGCGGTCTGCGGATTATCGGTACAGAACGTCATGAGTCCAGACGAATCGACAATCAGCTCCGCGGCCGTTCCGGTCGTCAGGGCGACCCGGGCGAATCACGCTTCTACATTTCCCTGGAAGATGATCTGATGCGTCTGTTTGGTTCCGAGCGTATGATCAAGGTCTTCGAAACCCTGGGTGTGCCGGAAGGCGAGCAGCTGGAGCACAAGATGCTCTCCAGCGCCATCGAGAAGGCTCAGCAGAAGATTGAAAGCAACAACTTCGGTATTCGTAAGAACCTTCTGGAATATGACCGCGTCAACAACGACCAGCGTGAGATCATCTATGATGAACGGCGCCGCGTGCTTGACGGTGAGAACATGAAGTCACTCATCCTGAAAATGAAGGATGATGTCATCAGCCGTTATGTGGCGAAGGCCTTCGGTGATGAGGACAGAGAAGGGGCCAATCCGGTCCGCCTGACTCAGGAACTGGGTGCCATCATCCCGATCGCTCCGCTGACAGAGGAATCTGTGGCCGGCCTGTCTCAGAAAGAACTGACAGAAAAGCTGATCGAAGAGGCCAATGCCCTTTACGAAGAAAAGGAAGCTCAGTTCCCGGATCCGGATAAAATGCGTGAACTGGAACGCGTGGTCCTGCTGAAGGTTATCGATTCCCGCTGGACAACTCATATCGACGATATGGAACAGCTCCGTCAGGGTATCGGCCTGATGAGCTACGGCAACAAGGACCCGAAGGTGGAATACCGCATCATCGGCTTCGAAATGTTCGATGAGATGACAGACGGCATCCAGGAGAACTGTGTGCGTCTGATGTACCACGTCCGCGTGGAACAGAAGGCGGAAAGAGAGGAGACCGCTACCCCCATGAGCACCAACCGCGGCGAAGAAGCCGCCCCGAAACAGGTGGTGCGCAAGGAGCGTAAGGTTTACCCCAATGATCCCTGTCCCTGCGGCAGCGGCCAGAAGTATAAGAACTGCCATGGCCGGAAGGGTGCTCCGCCCCTGGATCTGTAATCCTGAATATGTTTAGAAAATGAGTCGGCTTAAGGCCGGCTCATTTTTTAATCCCATGGTGGCGGGGGTCACAGTGATGATGCGCCTGACAGCCGCGCATCGATGCTTTAAGCCCATAGTGGCGGGGGTCACAGACGGATCGGTGGGCATGAAAAAAGAGGCCGGCATGGGTTGCCGACCTCTAATTGCGATAGTTCTATATCTGATCGTGCGGTGAAATGACACCTGATTAGTACAGTTTAAGACCCTTCAGAAGAGAGCCCAGGCTCATGGTCAGGTCTTCGCTTTCCGGGATTTCCACGGTTTCTTCTGTGATCTCTTCGGCTTCCTTTTCCTCCAGATCCTTCATGGACAGGGAAATCTTGCCGTCCTTCACAGCGATGACCTTTACCTTCACGGTGTCACCCACAGCCAGTGCTTCCTTCGGGTGTTTCAGGCGCTTCATGGATGTGATCTGGGAGATGTGAACCAGACCGTCGAGCCCGTTGCCGATGTTGACAAAGGCACCGTAGGGCTGCAGGGATTCCACCTTGCCCTCTGTCACAAGCCCGACTTCAAGATTGGAGATCTTCAGGGCTTTGTCGGCAGCGGCCATGTCCCGCAGCACATCCCGGGAGCTGGCCACCAGGCGCTTCTCTTCGGGATCCACGGTGATGAAACGGACGGGAATGGTCTTGCCCACCCAGTCCTCTGTATTTTCCACAAACTCAAGCGCGATCTTGGAGGCGGGCACGAAGACACGGCTGCCTTCCACATAGCCGATGACACCGGCCTTGACCGCTTCGGTGATCTTCATCGGCACGGCGATCTTCTCATCCATCATTTTCGCAAAGCGATCCCAGGACAGCTCCTCATCGGCAGCTTTCTTGGACAGCAGCAGATTGCCCCGGCCGTCATCCTGACGGATCACGACAGCATCAAAGGTATCGCCGATCTGTATGTCAGCCTTGATAGAAAATGAGGGGTCGCCGCTGAGCTGATCGCCGCGGATCACGCCGGCACAGCTGTAGTTTAAGTCCACGGTCACCTCGGTGTCGGCAATGCCCACAACGGTGCAGGAGACCAGGTCACCTTCATTGATGACGCGGAATGTGGCGTCCAGTAAGTCTTTGTAATCGTCCATTGATTCTGTCATGATAGTCCTCCGATTGACATAATATGGCAGCCTGCCGCAGCAGGGCCTGTCTGATTTTGAGTGTATCATATTTTGATGTTGGGAGGAGAAGTATTTTTATTTTATCGTTTCTATGATATGATGTATCGTAGTATGTAAAAGGGGGAAGTGTTCTTAATGTCGGATATGACAACTGAAAAGCTTCAGCCCGAAAAGAAAAAGATCACCCTGTTATCACTGCTGATGATTCAGGCAGGGGTAATCGTCTACACCGGCTCCGGCATCTGTTCCAAGATGACGGCCAATTATGAAGCCTTTTCTTTCGGCTGGCTTTTATGGATTTTTCTGGAGGTGTGCTGCCTCGGTTTTTACGCCTTATTCTGGCAGCAGATCATCAAACGCTTTGATCTGTCGATCGCATATGCAAACAGGGCCTTTGCGATCTTCTGGTCAATGCTGTGGGCATGCCTGATCTTTGGGGAAGGGATCTCGGTCAAGAATATCATCGGTGTTGTGGTGATCTTCGTCGGGATTTTACTGGTGAACAGCGATGCTGGCTAATCCCTGGATCCTGGTGATCGCCCTGTCCTCAACCATTGCTTCCTTTGCGCAGATTCTGCTGAAGAAGAGCGCCATGGAGCAGCACGGCAGCTTCCTGAAGGAGTACCTGAATATCAAGGTCATCGGGGGCTACCTCATCATGTTTCTCGGGATGTTCATGAACATCTACGCCTATTCCAAGGGTGTGGAATACAAAAACGGCCCGGTTATGGAATCCATCGGCAATATCTGGGTGGTATTCTTAAGCTTTGTGTTCTTCGGGGAAAAGATTACCCGGAAGAAGATCCTCGGCAATATCCTCATTATTGCCGGTATTATCATTTTCTATATGTAAGCTTATGAAAATGGCGCTGCCGGCCCCGGAACCGTTTAGCCGGGTCACCGCAGCGGGGGAACGGCCGGAACGGAACGGCCCCCGGGAACACCATTTTCTTAAAAAGAAGGTGACAGTATGATCGATGATGTACTGGATGGTATTTCCAAAGCGATAGATGCGGTTGACGAAGCTGTCAGCCGGCAGGATTTCCTGGGCCTGAGCCGCGAGCTCGGGGACATTTTCAAAAATGTTGATAAATCGAACCTGTCATCCCGGACTGCCGGGGGACCGCAGAGCAGCGGACCGCAGGTGAAGCCCGGCGGCAGCACGCAGAAGCCGGACGGACAAAAGCGCGGCAGCGGACCGTCAAACCGGGGGCCGGCCTATAACGGGAACGGTCGTTACACCGGTTACGGCAACAGCTGGAACAGCGGCAACATGCCGCAGGGCACCGGCGCGGCCTACGGGCAGAAGGTGCAAAGTGCTCAGCGTTACACAAGTGCGAAGACGAAGACAACAAGTCTTTACAAAAAGCCCTCCACCACGGGCTGGACATTGCTCACCATCGCCGGTTTTGTGGGCCTTGGGGTCATGGGGATTCCGGGTCTTCTGGGCATGGTACTGGGCGGCGGCATTTTGAAGCTGGTGGGCGGCACACTCCTCATCCCTGCTCTGGCAGCGGGGGCGGCGGGCATCGCCGGACTCCTGGGCGGCCGGAAAGCCAAACGGGTGAGTCAGTATATCAAGGTTCTGGGCGATAAGCATTACGCCAATGTGAAGGATCTGGCCAAAGCGGTGAATCTTTCTGAAAAAAAGACAGTGGAAGAACTGAAGGCGCTGACACAGCAGAAGGTGTTCCCTCAGGGGCACTTTGATGCGGATGAGAAGACCTTCATGGCCTCGGATGAGATGTATCGTCAGTATCTCAACATCCAGGAGGACAAGGCAGCAGAGCAGAAGCGCCGGGACGAGGCGGATGCCGAATTTGCCGGTATCGATCCCGAGGTGGTGACCATGATCAAGAACGGTCGCCGTTATGTAAAGGAGATCCGGGCGCACAACGACGCCATTCCGGATCCGGTGATCACAGAGAAGCTCAGCCACATGGAGCTCATCGTGGACCGTATTTTCAAAGAAGTGAAAAAAGATCCGACCCTGGGGCGTCGGCTCAACATGCTGATGGATTATTACCTGCCCACCACGGATAAGCTGCTGACAGCTTACCGGGAGCTGAGCGCTCAGCCGGTGCAGGGGGACAATATCAAGACAGCCCGGGCAGAGATCGAGAATTCTCTCGACATCATCAACACCGCCTTCGAAAAGCTGCTGGATAGCTTCTTTGAAGCGGATGCGGTGGATCTGTCCTCGGACATCGCCGTTATGAAGACCGTCATGAGACAGCAGGGGCTTACCCCCGGCGAACTCAATGCGGAAGTGATGCCGGAGGGGGAATGGGAGAACGGGCCCACCCTTCAGGAACTGAATGAACAGATCCGGCAGCACGAGCAGGAACCCGTCCTGCAGTTTCACAAAACGGAACGATAGCAAGCATCCTCCCGCTTCAAAGCTGCAGAGCCCGATGTGGGGGGTACGGGTATCCGCTTTATTCATAAGTTCACATGACAGGGGTGCCGGATGCACCCTCACGATACAGGAGGAAACCTCATGGCAAATGAAAATGATATCCTGAAAGAAGTTGAAACTTTAAACAGCGAATTACAGCAGGGCGCCTTTGCCTTTGAAGCCGCTCCGGAAGCCCCGACCTTAAGCTTCGGCGATCCGGCTCCGGTGCAGGAGGAACGCAAGGAAGTCCTGAAGGACATTAAAGTGGATGACTCCATGCTCTCCGACAGTGAGAAACAGCAGGTCGAGTCATTTGCGAAGCAGATTGATCTGGCCGATACCAACGCCATCATTCAGTATGGCGCCGGCACCCAGAAGAAGATGGCCGATTTCTCCGATGCGGCTCTTGAAAATGTCAAGACCCGTGACCTGGGCGAAGTGGGCGATATGCTGGGCAGCGTCATCGTGACTCTGAAGGATGTGGATCCGGATGCGGAAGAGGGCGGTTTCTTCCACTCTCTTTTCAAGAAGCCGGAGAAGCGCATGACGGAAATGAAGGCCAAGTACGACAAGGCTTCCAGTAACGTGGAGAAGGTTGTGGCGGCCCTTGAGAAGCATAAGCTGGTCCTGATGAAGGATGTGGCCATCATGGATAAGATGTATGCCACCAACCTGGCTTACTACAAAGAACTGACCATGTACATCCTGGCCGGTAAGAAGAAACTGGAAATGGCCATCAATGAGGAACTGCCGGCTGCCAAGGCCAAGGCACAGGCCTCAGGTCTGGCCGAGGATGCGCAGGCTGCCAGAGATATGGAGGATCAGATCACCCGCTTTGAAAAGAAGCTCTATGATCTTGAACTGACCCGTATGGTCTCCATTCAGACAGCGCCTCAGATCCGTATGATCCAGAGCAATGACACCATGATGGTGGAGAAGATCAACTCCACCCTGGTGAACACCATCCCGCTGTGGAAGAACCAGATGCTCATCACCATGGGCCTGGAGGATTCCACCAGAGCCGCCAAGGCGGAGGCTGAGGTCAACGCTATGACCAACAAGCTCCTGCAGTCCAATGCAGACAAGCTGAAACAGGCCACCATCGAGACGGCACAGGCCTCCGAACGGGGCATTGTGGATATGGAAACACTGCGCCATACCAACGAGACACTCATTTCCACACTGGATGAAGTGGCCCGTATCCAGAACGAAGGCCGTGAGAAGAGAGCTCAGGCTGAAGTCGAGCTGCGCAATATGGAAAATGAACTGAAAAATAAACTGCTCACTATGAGACAGAATTTAACATAAAAGGGGTATTTCACTCATGAGAAAAGAATTGGCAAAGACCTATGATCCGAAGGGCCTGGAGGACAGCCTGTATCAGAAATGGCTGGACGGCGGTTATTTCAGCGCTAAGGTCAATCCTGATAAAAAACCGTTTACCATTGTGATGCCGCCGCCCAACATCACGGGCCAGCTGCACATGGGTCACGCTCTTGATAACACACTGCAGGATATCCTGATCCGCTGGAAACGGATGCAGGGTTATGAAGCCCTGTGGCAGCCGGGCACAGACCATGCCGCCATCGCCACAGAGGTCAAGGTTATCGACCATTTAAGAAAACAGGGTATCGACAAGGATGAGATCGGTCGTGATGAGTTCCTGAAGCATTGCTGGGAATGGCGTAAAGAATACGGCGGCCGTATCATCAATCAGCTGCACAAGATGGGTTCTTCAGCCGACTGGGATAAGGAACGCTTCACCATGGATGAGGGCTGCAGCAAGGCTGTTCAGGAAGTTTTCATTCGCCTGTATGAAAAAGGCTATATCTACAAAGGCTCCAAGATCATCAACTGGTGCCCGGTCTGCAAGACCACCATTTCCGATGCCGAGGTTGAGCATGAAGATCAGAACGGCTCCTTCTGGCACATCAATTATCCGGTGGTCGGCGAAGAGGGCCGCTTTGTGGAAATCGCCACCACACGTCCGGAAACGCTGCTGGGTGATACCGCTGTGGCTGTTAACCCGGAGGATGACCGTTATAAAGACATTGTCGGCAAGATGCTGAAGCTGCCGCTGACAGATCGTGAGATCCCGGTCATCGCCGATGAATATGTTGATAAGGAATTCGGAACCGGCTGCGTGAAGATCACACCGGCTCACGACCCCAACGACTTTGAGGTGGGCAAACGCCACAACCTGGAAGAAATCTGCATCATGAACGATGATGCCACCATGAACAATCTGTGCGGCAAATATGCCGGCATGGACCGCTATGAAGCCCGTAAGGCTATGGTGGCCGATCTGGAGGCTCTGGGCCTTCTGGTGAAGATCGTGCCCCATACTCACGCCGTCGGTACACACGATCGCTGCGGCACCACCATCGAGCCGATGGTCAAGCAGCAGTGGTTCGTCAAGATGGACGAGATGGCCAAGGGTGCCATCGATGCTCTGAAATCAGGCGATCTGACCTTCGTGCCGGAACGCTTTGACAAAATCTACATGAACTGGCTCAACAACATCCACGACTGGTGTATTTCCCGTCAGCTGTGGTGGGGTCACCGGATCCCGGCTTATGACTGCCCGGATTGCGGTAAGACCACCGTTTCCCGTGAAGCCGTCAAGATTTGTCCGCACTGCGGCGGTCAGCATGTGACACAGGATCCGGATACTCTGGATACCTGGTTCAGCTCCGCTCTGTGGCCTTTCTCAACACTGGGCTGGCCGGACAAGACACCGGAACTGGATTACTTCTATCCGACAGACGTGCTGGTCACAGGCTACGATATCATTTTCTTCTGGGTCATCCGTATGGTCTTCTCCGGTATCGAGCAGACCGGCAAGTGCCCCTTCCATCATGTCCTGATCCACGGTCTGGTCCGTGACTCCCAGGGCCGGAAGATGAGTAAGTCTCTGGGCAACGGTATCGATCCACTGGAAGTTATCGACAAGTACGGCGCCGATGCCCTGCGTCTGACCCTGGTGACAGGTAACGCCCCGGGCAACGATATGCGTTTCTACTGGGAACAGGTGGAAGCCAGCCGTAACTTTGCCAACAAGATCTGGAACGCTTCCCGTTTCATCATGATGAACATGCCGGAGAACGGACTTTCCACACCGGATGCCGCCGCTCTGCTGCCGGCTGACCGCTGGATCCTGTCCCGTATCAATACGGTCATCAAAGAAACAACCGAAAACATGGACAAGTATGAACTGGGCATTGCCGTTCAGAAGATCCATGACTTCCTGTGGGATGAATTCTGCGACTGGTACATCGAGATCGTGAAGCCGCGTCTGGCCGCCCGCGATGAGAGCGCCGAGGCCGCTGCCTCCGCTGATGCTGCTGTCTGGACTCTGACAACTGTTCTGTCCGACGGTCTGAAGCTGCTGCATCCCTATATGCCGTTTATCACAGAAGAAATCTACTGCACACTTCATCCGGAAGAAGAAACCGTCATGACAAGCGCCTGGCCGCTGTACAGTGAAGATCGTGCCTTCCCGAAGGATGAGAGCCTGGTGGCTCAGTACATCGAAGTCATCAAGGGTATCCGTAATATCCGTATGACCATGAATGTACCGACCTCCGTCAAGACTGACCTGGTGATCGTGGGTACCAATGCGGAAGCTGTCGAAGACTTTAAGACCATCGCCGCCACCTTCGGTTCCCTGAACCGGATGGCCTTTGCCCGTTCCGTCACCGTTCAGAGCGACAAGACTGGTATCGCCGCCGATGCGGTCTCTGTTGTCACATCAACCGCCACCACCTACATCCCGCTGGATGAACTGGTGGATAAGGAAAAGGAGATCGCCCGTCTGGAAGCTGAAAGCAAGAAGATGGACGGCGAGATCAAGAGATGCGAAGGCATGCTGAACAACCCGAACTTCGTCAACAAGGCGCCGGAAGCCAAGGTGGCTGCCGAACGCGACAAGCTGGCCAAGTACAAGGCTATGAAGGAAAAACTGGAAGAACAGCTGAATGCCTATCGCGTATAAAGAAGCCTGCGACCGGATCGAGGATCTGGTCAGGTTTGCCAAAAAGAATTCTGAGGAGCACACCCGGGGCTGCCTTCGGCGCCTCGGGTCTCCCGATAAAGCGTGTCGCCTCATTCATGTGGCCGGCACCAACGGAAAAGGGTCTGTCTGTGCCTTTCTGGCGGAAATGCTGAAGCAAAGCGGTCTGCGCTGCGGGCTTTTCATTTCCCCGCACCTTGTGACGACCCGGGAACGCATCCGGATCGACGGCTGTCCCATCAGTGAGACGGCCTTTGTGAAGGCCTATGAGCGGGTGGCGACCATGGTGCGCACGCTGGAAGAGGAGGGCGAGCCCGGCCCCAGCTATTTTGAATATCTGTTTCTGATGGCGATGACGGTTTTTGAGGAGGCCGGTGTGGCAATCGCGGTCCTGGAAACGGGACTGGGCGGGCGCCTGGATGCCACCAATGCGGTGGAGGCTCCTTTATTATCCGTGATCACCAATATTGCCCTGGATCATACCGCTTATCTTGGCAGCACGATCCCGGAAATTGCCGCGGAGAAAGCCGGTATCATCAAGGCCGGTCGTCCCGTGGTCTATGACGCCCATAATCAGGAAGCGGCAGCGGTCATTGAGGCGGCGGCCCGGCGTCTTGGCTGTCAGAGTGTGCCGGCGGATCCGGCGGCTTATCGGATCGAGACGGTGGATGGCGATGGCCTCACATTTTCCCATCTGACTAAGGGGGAAGCGTTGATCTGTCGGATTCCCTTCCCGGCGCCCTACGAAGCGGCCAATGCCCATCTGGCACTGACGGCCGCCGAGGTATTGAAGGAAGAGGATCCTGACTTTTTCCGGGGACTCACCGAAAAGGTGCAGCTATCGGCTCTGGCCCGCACGCAGTGGGAAGGCCGTATGGAGAAAGCGGCGGACCGTCTCTATCTCGACGGGGCCCATAATCCCGATGGCATGGCAGCCTTTACGGAGGCGGTTTCGGCCATGAAACTGACCGGCGACATCTTTGTCATTTTCGGCGCGGCCGGGGACAAGGACTACCCGCAGATGCTGCGGATGCTGACGGAAAAAGTGCCGGTGACGGCAGCCTTTACAGTGAAGGTGGCAGGTGCTCGTGGTGCAGAGCCTGAGGATCTGTGCCGACTTTTTTATGAAAATGGTGTGGCGGCTGTTCCCTGCGATGGTGCGGCTGACGCCCTGAATCAAGCCCTCGCCCGCAGAGGAGACGGGACGATCTTTGTGATCGGCAGTCTTTATCTGGTGGGAGAGATGAAAGCCCTGATCGGGCTAAACGAAGATCAGAGGAATCAGAATGATCAATTTTGAAGAAGAACTGAAAAAATTCAAACCGAGCCTTGACGTGGATGAAGCCGAAGGCGCCATTTACGCCAGGGATCTGACGGATGTTATCGATATCCTTAAGGAAATGCTTGAGGAAACCTCAGACAGTGAAAGGAAGCAGCGTTCATGAAATGTATGAACTGCGGCGAGGAACTGGTGAATTCATCGGTTTACTGCCCTGTATGCGGCTGTGATCTGTCTGTTCAGAAGCAGGCCATCGTCCTGTCCGGGCTCTATTACAATCAGGGTCTGGAAAAGGCGGGCATCCGGGATTTGTCCGGTGCCATCGACCAGCTGAAACGCAGCCTTAAATTCAACAAATTAAATATTCCGGCCCGTAACCTTCTGGGGCTTGTTTATTTTGAAACGGGCGAAGTGGTGGCGGCGCTGTCCGAATGGGTCATTTCCAAAAATATCCAGCCGGATGACAATATCGCGTCCGAGTATATCGATGCGTTAAGACGCGACGCCAACCGGCTCAACACCATCAACCAGACCATCAAGAAGTACAATATCGCTCTGGAAAACTGCGGCAACGGCAATGAGGATATGGCTGAGATCCAGCTGAAGAAGATCCTGGCTCAGAACAGCAAGCTCATCAAGGGCTATCATCTGCTGGCGCTGCTGTACATCCGGAAGGAAGAGTATGAGAAGGCCCGGAAACTGCTGAAAAAAGCGGCCCGTATCGACCGGACCAACACCACCACCCTGCGGTTCCTGCGGGAGGTGGATGAGCAGACCGGTACCCCCACATCCCTGGAGCCCCGGTTCTCCTTCTGGACGAACCGCGAAAAACGTCATCTGGCCAATCAGCTGACAGATGCGGATGATATGACGGCGACACGAACCGTCTTATCACCGGCAGCCCTGCGGGCACGGTCCGGCGGGATCGTGTTGTGGAATATCATCCTCGGTATCGTCATCGGTGTGGCCTGTGTCATTTTCCTGGTGATGCCGGCCCGTATCGGCAGCATCAATAAGGCGGCCAATGAGAAGGTGGCGCAGTATTCCAGTCGTCTGGCTGACAAATCGGCGGAACTGGAAAAGTTACAGAACGATGTGGCGGCAGCTGAGGCTTCTAAAGAAAATGCTCACAACGAGACCTCCAATGCTACGGCGTCTCTCATGGCGTATCAGCATCTGCTCAATGCGCTTTATGCCATTGACAGTCAGAACTATGCCGCGGCAGCAGCCGAGATCACCGAGGTGGATGCCGCTGCTCTGGCGGATGAAGCCAAACCCATTTACGATTATGTATTCCTGCAGTCCGGCACCATGCTGCTGGCGCAGTACAAGGCAACAGGTATCGAAGCCTTCAACCAGAAGGATTATGCCAATGCCATCGACCAGCTTGAAAAAGCCAAGGCCGTGGATTCTTCCGATTACGATGTGCTCAATTACCTGGCTCACGCTTATCGTCTGAGCGGCAACACTCAGGCAGCGGATGCCAACTTCCAGTACATCATCGATCTGTATCCGGATACGACTCGTGCCGAAAATGCCCGGCTTTACATGAGCAATCAGGCCGGCGCACCGGCTGCGGAAGCACCGGCACCTGCCCCTGAACCGGCGGCGCCTGAAGAGGGCGGAGCCCCCGAAGGCGGCGAACAGCCGGAGACACCGGAAGTGCCGGAAGAGGCGGCTCAATAAGGTGGCTTGATAAGGCTGGCAATCGTCATAGCTTTGCCTGTGGCTATATAAAAAATGACGGCTTTGCTGTCGGCGGACCTGACCTGTATCAATCATTTGATGTATGATTTGGGTTCAACAATAAACAATAAAGCGAAAGACGACCCTGTATAGGGGGCGGCGATTTCGCTTCTTACGGGCCGGCCGCGACATGCGACCGGCATCCGTCTCTAAAGATTACGAGCTTTATACAGAAAGGCATGACATCTTTATGTGTCATATGATCAAGACAATTGAGGCGCTTGGGCAGCCGATCCGCGTTCTGGCGGATGAGCCCATGAAGCACCACACCACCTTTCGTACCGGCGGACCGGCTGATATCTATGCCATCCCCGAAACACCGGAAGCCCTGGCTGCTTTGCTAGCCTGCCTGAAGGCAGAAGATTATCCCTTCTTTATCATCGGCAACGGCAGTAATCTTCTGGTATCCGATCAGGGCTATCGCGGCGCGGTGATCGAGATCGGCAGTGCCATGAGCCGTGTGACGGTCAATGGCCAGACTATTCTGGCAGAGGCCGGGGTCAAGCTGTCCGCGCTGGCGGCGGCCGCCCTTGAGGCTTCTCTGACAGGACTTGAATTTGCTGCCGGTATCCCGGGCAATCTGGGAGGTGCCGTCTTTATGAATGCCGGTGCCTACGGCGGTGAAATGCGGCAGGTCATTGAAAGGGTTTATGTACTCACAGCTGACGGCGAGTTTGTGACCCGCTCCAATGAAGATATGGCTTTTGGCTATCGCACCAGTGCCGCCAAGACAAACGGCGACATCGTTCTGGCTGCGGAATTCCGGTTAAGCGCCGGTGATGCCGGAGCAATCAGGGCTCAGATGGATGACCTGGCGGCAAAACGCCGCGACAAGCAGCCGCTTAATTTCCCCTCCGCCGGCAGCACCTTTAAGCGGCCGGAGGGCTACTTTGCCGGCAAGCTGATTCAGGATGCGGGCCTTTCCGGTTATCAGATTGGCGGTGCCCGGGTATCCGAAAAGCATTGCGGCTTTATCATCAACAGCGGCGATGCCGTCTCACAGGACATTTACGATCTGATCGTGTATGTGACAAAGCAGGTCAGGGCCCGGGATCAGGTCACACTGGAGCCTGAGGTGCGTTTCCTGGGTGAGTTTTGAGGAAGATTTATGCGTTTGGAAATCATTACCGGTATGTCCGGTGCAGGCAAAAGAACCACATTGAAGTTCCTGGAGGATCTGGGATACTTTTGTGTCGACAATCTGCCCGCCGCCTTGCTGAAGAATTTTGTTCAGCTGGTGTCCAGGGAAAATGATCCGGCTATGAGCCATGTGGCTGTGGGCATTGACATCCGCAACCTCAGCGGCCTTCAGACCATCGAAAATGGTCTGGCGGAGCTCAAAGAGGAGGGCATTGATTACAGCATCCTGTTCCTTGACGCAGAGGACGGGGTTCTCGTTCGTCGGTTTAAGGAAACACGTCGCAGCCATCCGCTGCGCAGTAGCAGTCAGGGGCTTATAGATTGCATTCGACTGGAGCGCCAGCGCATTTCATTTTTGAAAGACTGTGCTGACCATATCATCGACACCAGCCATCTGCTGACCCGGGACCTCAACAAGGTCATCGAGGGGATTTACCAGAAGGATGAGCCCTTCAGCAACCTGGTCATTTCCGTGTGTACCTTCGGCTATAAATACGGCGCGCCGGCTTTTGCCGATCTGATGTTTGATGTGCGCTTCCTGCCGAATCCTTACTATATTGAAGAGTTAAGGCCGTTGACCGGCAATGACAAGCCCATCCGTGACTTCGTCATGAAGTACGAACAGACGAATGTATTCCTGGATAAGCTCAAGGACATGCTGGAGTTCCTGATCCCGCACTATATCGATGAGGGGAAAAACAGTCTGGTTATTGCTGTGGGCTGTACCGGCGGCAAACATCGCTCGGTTGTGATCGCCAACGAGCTTTATGACCATTTATCAAAGATTAAGGGCTGCGCCTGCAAGATAGAGCACATGGACATTCTGAAGGACGGCGCAGCAAAGGGCAGACCATAAGACATGTCATTTTCATCAGATGTAAAACAGGAACTGGCGGGGCATATGGCGAAGGGGCGACATTGCCTCACAGCGGAGCTGAAAGCTATGCTGGATGTATCGCCGATCCGCTTTCGGATGAAGGATGGGGAGCCTGAAATCATCCTTCTTCAAACAGAAATAGAAGCAATTGCACGAAAGTTCTTTACAATATCAGACAATACATTTAATATAGGGGTATTCACCTCTAAAGAAAAGCGCAAAGGCCTCGATCAGGGGGAGACATATCTCATCACCATCAAGGACCGGGCCACAGCCGCCAGACTGCAAAACAGCGTTATGGCTGAAGATGCGGTCAAGCGCAGCTGCTGTCAGCGCTCGTATTTCAGAGGCGCTTTTTTAGCGGGCGGGACCATCAGCGATCCCAATCGCTACTATAATCTTGAAGTGGTCTGCTCAGAAGAACAGGCTGCGGATACCTTAAGGGCCGTGCTTCAGGAAATGGGACTGCCGGCCAAAACCATTCGACGCAAAAACCAGAGCGTCGTCTATATTCAGGAGGCTGACTGCATCGCAGAGGCGTTGCGGCTGATGGGGGCCAATCTGGCCCTGATGGAATTCGAAAACATTCGCATCATGCGGGAAATGAGAGGTTCCATTAACCGCCAGGTCAATTGCGAGACAGCTAACCTGAAAAAAACGATCAATGCCGCCCACAGACAGATTGAAGATATTCAGTTTTTGCAGGAAAACGGCGGATTTGATCATTTAAGCCCTGTCCTGGTGAGGGCTGCCGAAATTCGTTTGGCTTATCCTGATGCCTCATTGACCGAGCTGGGAAGTTTTCTTAACCCGCCGGTCGGTAAATCGGGTATGAACCACCGCCTGAGGAAGCTTCAGGAGGCGGCAGATATATTAAGAGCAGGCGGTGAGCTGTAAGCCTGCCAATGCAGTAAGATAAAGGATGGAAATAGCATGCAAAAAAAGGAAATCACGGTGAAACTGAAACGTGGTGTCAATGCCAGACCGGCAGCAATGCTGGTTCAGGTGGCCAGTCGCTACAGAAGTGAAATTCATGTAGAGATGGAAAACAAGAAAATGAATGCCAAGAGCATTATGGGGATGATGGCGCTGGGGCTTGATTACGGTGAAACAGTGACGATCATCACAAACGGCGAAGATGAGGAAGCCGCCGTGGCCGGTATTGAAGCCTTCCTCACACAGAAAGAAATCTGAAAAAGAAGATAAGTGCTCCGGAACGGGCTGACAGACAGCGGCCCTCCGGAGCTTTATTATTGTCTGAGGTCAGTTGTTGTGGCGGAGAACACGGCGGCCGGGATGTGTTGAGTGCGTCCGTGTCCGGACTGCGGCACAGACGATCGTATAGCCGATCTGAAACATGGTATACACAATTAAGAAAAAGATAACAGCAGAAAACATATGTACATTAAGAGCTCAGAATGATAGAATGGTATGAGAATTTATTCTGCGAGGAGTCTGTCAATGTCTAAAGTATTAAAAGCCATTGTTAACATTTTTATTATCGTAGCTATTTTATCGGCTGTGGCCATTATCGTGCCGCCCCTGGCCGGTATCACCACGACGATCATTGATACCGAGGCGATCCAGACCAATCTGCCCCTCGGGTCGGTGACCTATTCCAAGGATATCAACGTATCGGATATTCAGCCGGGCGATAAGATCCTGAAGGAATCGGATGCTTCATCCTATGCCTATGTGATCCGCACAACAAATGCGGCCACCGGCCAGTATGAAGCTGTCAGCGCCACAGATCCGGCGGCTTCCGTTGAGACCATCGTTCTGCGCAATAACGTGTCAAAGATCATTCTGACACTGCCGTTTATCGGTTATATCCTGGTGGCTATGCACACCATGGAAGGCATCATCATCATTGCTCTCATTGTGCTTCTGATGATCATCTTCTTTGTTCTGTCCGAACTTTGGAAAAAAGAAAGACCGGCAGACGAAGATGATGACGACGATGACGAAGATGATGAGGATGATGAGGACGACGAAGATGATGTGACACCCTCAAGACGCAGCCGTCGCGAACGTTACGAGATGGGCGATGAGGATGACGAGGACGAAGAGGACGACGAAGAAGATGACCGTGCAGCGGCTAAAAAGCGCAAAGCGGAAGTGAAACGTCGCAAAGCCGAAGAGAAGGCCCGTAAGGCTGAAGAGAAGGCCAGACGGAAGGAAGAAGCCAGAAAGGCTAAAGAAGAACGCAAGGCCCGTCGTTATGAAGAAGACGATGATGACGATGAGGATGATGAGGATTACGAAGATGCCGGTGCTGCGGTTACTGCCGGTGCCGTCGCTGCCGCTGCGGTAGCCGGTGCTGCGGTTGTGGCTGCCACTGCTTCGGCTGATGAAGCTGAACCGGCCTCTGTCAATGAAGAAGCACCTGTTGCCGATGAGATGTTGGCTGCAGAACCTGCGCCCGCTGAGAGAGAAGCGGCTGTGGCTTCCGGTTTCACAGATACCTTTGATAAGGTGGCGGATGCCGAATCCCTGGCCTCAGTTCTGGAAGAACAGACTACCCCGACAACGGAAGCTGTTGAAGCAGCTCCGACAGAAATTGTTGAAGAAGTTCCTTCTATTATAGAAGAAACACCGGAAGCGGATGCTCCGGAAGAACTGATCGAAGCACCGGTTCAGGATAATACCTTTATTCCGGTTCCGCGTCTTACCGTTGAGGAACTGAAGGAACAGGCCAACAAGAACGGTGATGAACCCATGCTGATCCGTGATCCCAATACGGGTGTCACCCTGCTGGACTATTCAGATCTTATCTGATCAAGCCCGAAGGTCCGATAATACTCGAAAAAAGGCTTATAAATCGGCTTTCCGATTTTAAGCAATATTTCACAAAAAAACGATAAATATTTTTCAAAAACCCCTTGCATTGGCAAGGGGTTTCATGTATATTAGATTGTGCTGTGACATGATAGCTATGAAGCGTGAAGTTGCTGCCCTTGTGGCAGGTTCTCCGTGGAGCGAAGGTCATGTTAGGAAACTGGCGACAAGTCACTGTGCAAAAATCCGCCGATATCTGGCGGAAAATTTTGTGCGAGTCATAAGGACACGCACGGAGATATGTACAGTCACCACTTGTCGTACTATAAAAAGTGCGAATAGGAGGCGACTTTTTTTATGGCAAGTCAGGTTATGAGAATCACACTGAAGGCTTATGATCATACCCTTGTGGATGCATCAGCAGCCAAGATCATCGAGACTCTGAAGAAAAGCGGAGCCACTGTGAGCGGACCGGTGCCGCTTCCGACAAAGAAGGAAGTAGTAACCATCCTGAGAGCTGTTCATAAGTACAAAGATTCACGTGAACAGTTCGAACAGAGAACTCACAAGAGACTGATCGACGTCAAGACACCTACTCAGAAAACAGTAGATGCTCTGTCACATCTTGAGATGCCTGCCGGTGTTTACATCGACATCAAGATGAAAAACAAGTAAACCAATTTAGAATGATTGCCGAATATCGGTAATCCGCTGTAAGGAGGATCTTCAAAATGAAGAAAGCTATTTTAGCTCGCAAGGTCGGTATGACACAGATCTTCGACGAAAACGGCACTCTGACACCGGTAACAGTTCTTCTGGCCGGTCCGTGCTATGTCACTCAGGTTAAGACAAACGAAAATGATGGTTACGAAGCTGTTCAGGTTGGTTTCGAAGATAAGAGAGACAACCTGGTCGCTAAGCCGATGAAGGGCGTTTTTGCCAAGGCTGGCGTTGCCAACAAGAGATTTGTCCGTGAATTCAAATTTGAAAATGCTGCTGAATACACACTGGGTCAGGAAATCAAAGCTGACATCTTCGCTGCCGGCGACTTTGTGGATGCCACAGCTGTTTCAAAGGGCAAAGGCTTCCAGGGTGCTATCAAGCGTCTTGGCCAGCACAGAGGTCCGATGACTCACGGTTCCAAATTCCATCGTCATCAGGGTTCTAACGGTACATCTTCCGATCCGAGCCGTGTTTACAAGGGCAAGGGTATGCCGGGTCGCATGGGCGGCAAGCGCATCACCATCCAGAACCTGACAGTTGTTCGCGTTGACGCAGAAAAGAATCTTCTGCTTGTCCGCGGTGCTGTTCCGGGCCCGAAGAAAGCTCTGGTCACCATCAAAGAAGCTGTTAAGAAGAACTGATAAGAACCCGAAAGGAGGACAAAACAGATGGCTGAAGTATCTGTTCTCAATATGGAAGGCCAGGAAGTCGGTAAGATCGAACTGGCAGATGCTATTTTTGGCGCTCCCATTAAAAGTCATTTAGTACATCAGGCTGTTGTCCTGCATCTGGCCAATATGCGTCAGGGGACACAGAAAGCAAAAACTCGTCACGAAGTAAGAGGCGGTGGCCGTAAGCCGTGGAGACAGAAGGGTACAGGCCATGCCAGACAGGGCTCTATCCGTGCTGCACAGTGGAAAGGCGGCGGCGTGATCTTCGCTCCGGTACCGCGTGACTATTCCTTTAAGATGAATATGAAAGAGAAGAGAGCCGCTCTGTTCTCAGCTCTGACATCTAAGGTACAGGAAAACAAGCTGATCGTTCTTGACAAGCTTGCTTTCGACAACATCAAGACAAAGAACATGGTCAAGGTTCTTGACAACCTGAAGGTTGAAAAGGCTCTGGTCGTGACAAAGGGCCGTGACGAAAACGTCGTTCTTTCCGGCCGTAACATTGCCGGCATCAACATGATCCCGACAAACAACCTGAATGTTTACGACATCCTGAAATATCAGACTCTGATCATCACTGAGGATGCTGTGAAGGCGATCGAGGAGGTTTACGCATAATGGCAGACATCAAATATTATGACGTTATTCTGAAACCGGTTGTTACCGAAAAGAGCATGAATGTGATGGCTGATAAGAAGTACACATTCTACGTTCATCCGGACGCAACAAAGACCCAGATCAAAGAAGCCGTGGAAAAGATGTTCGAAGGAACAAAGGTCTCCCGCGTTAACACAATCAGTGTTCCGGGCAAGCTGAAAAGACGCGGCCGTGCTCAGGGCTACACAGCTGACAGAAAGAAAGCTGTTGTCACTCTGACAGAGGAAAGCAAGGATATCGAGATCTTCAGCGGTCTTTAATCCGAACTTCCGTTTATACGCAGAACAGCGTGAGAAAAAAATCAAGATAAGGAGATAATCATGGGTATTAAAACATACAAACCGTATACCCCGTCCCGCAGAAACATGACCGGTTCTGATTTCTCAGAAATCACAAAGAAGACACCGGAAAAAAGCCTGACAGAACATCTTGCAAAGAACGCAGGCCGTAATAATCAGGGTAAGATCACAACTCGTCATCGCGGCGGCGGCAACAAGAGACGTTACAGAATCATTGACTTCAAGCGCAACACTAACGATGGTGTGCCGGCAACAGTCAAGTCAATCGAATACGATCCGAACAGAAGCGCTAACATCGCTCTGCTGTACTACGCTAACGGCGTTAAAGCATACATCCTGGCTCCGGAAGGTCTGAAGGTCGGTGCTACACTGGTCGAAGGTCCGGAAGCTGAAGTAAGAGTAGGTAACTGCCTGCCGCTTTCCAGAATCCCGGTTGGTACTATGGTACACAACGTTGAGATGCATGTCGGTCGTGGCGGCCAGATGGTCCGCGCTGCCGGTAACGGCGCTCAGCTGATGGCTAAGGAAGGCAAGTATGCCACACTTCGTCTGCCGTCAGGCGAAATGAGAATGGTTCCGATCGAATGCCGCGCCACAATCGGTGTTGTCGGCAATGGCGATCACAACCTGATCAAGATCGGTAAAGCCGGTCGTAAGAGACATATGGGTATCCGCCCGACAGTCCGCGGTTCTGTTATGAACCCGAACGACCATCCGCATGGTGGTGGTGAAGGTCGTGCTCCGATCGGCCGCTCAGGCCCGACAACTCCGTGGGGCAAGCCGGCTATGGGTTACAAGACCAGAGCTCACAAGAAACAGTCCGATAAATACATCGTTAGAAGAAGAAACGGCAAGGGTGCCGGCTCGAGATAAGAGGAGGATAAAGAATGTCACGTTCTTTGAAAAAAGGTCCGTTCGCAGACGAATATCTGCTTAAGAAAGTCAATGAAATGAACGCGAACGACGAAAAGACAGTTATCAAGACCTGGTCTCGCCGCTCTACAATTTTCCCGAGCTTCGTGGGACATACCTTTGCAGTCTATGATGGCAGAAGACACGTTCCGGTCTACGTAACAGAAGACATGGTTGGTCACAAACTTGGTGAATTCGTCGCAACCAGAACCTACCGCGGCCATGTAGCTAAGGATGGTAAAGGTTCCGCCAGATAAGAGCAAAGGTTGAAAGGAGAAAAACTATGGCTAAAGGACATAGATCCCAAATTAAGCGGGAAAGAAATGACAGCAAGCGGGAAATGAGACCGTATGCAAAACTTTCCTACGCCAGAGTACCGGTACAGAAAGCTTGCTTTGTTCTGGATTCCATCCGCGGCAAAGATGTAACAACAGCACTCGGTATCCTGACATACAATCCCAGATACGCATCCCGCGTTCTGAAGAAGCTGCTTGAATCAGCAATCGCAAATGCTGAAAACAACAACGGCATGAACAGAGCTAACCTGTACATCGCTGAATGCTATGCTTCAGAAGCACCGACTATGAAACGTATCCAGCCGCGTGCACAGGGCAGAGCTTACCGCATCTTCAAGCGCACAAGCCACCTGACCATCGTGCTGGATGAGAAATAAGGAGGAGTAACATGGGACAGAAAGTTAATCCGCACGGCATGCGTGTCGGTATTATCAAAGACTGGGATTCCAAATGGTATGCAGAGAACAAGAACTTTGCTGAATACCTTGTTGAAGATAATAAAATCCGTACATATCTGAAGAAGAGACTGTACAGCACAGGCGTTTCCAAGATTGAGATTGAAAGAGCTTCTGATCGCGTTAAGATCACAATCTGGACAGCCAAGCCGGGCCTTGTTATCGGCAAGGGCGGCAAAGACATCGAAGAGCTGAAGAAAGATCTGACAAAGCTTGTCAACAGAAAGCTCATCGTTGATATCAAAGAAATCAAGAGACCGGACCGTGATGCTCAGCTCGTTGCTGAAAACATCGCTCTCCAGCTTGAAAACCGTATCTCTTTCCGTCGTGCTATGAAGTCCACAATGCAGAGAACAATGCGCGCCGGCGCAAAGGGTATCAAGACTTCCTGCTCAGGTCGTCTGGGTGGCGCTGACATGGCTCGTAAGGAATCTTACAGCGAGGGTACAATTCCGCTTCAGATGCTGCGTGCTGATATCGACTATGGTTTCGCCGAAGCCGATACAACATATGGCAAAGTTGGTGTTAAGGCCTGGATCTACAACGGTGAGGTTCTTCCGACCAAAGAAAACCGTAAGGAAGGAGAATAATCGTTATGTTAATGCCGAAAAGAGTAAAACACAGAAAACAGTTCCGCGGTACTATGAAAGGTCAGGCCAACAGAGGCAACCGTCTGGCTCATGGTCAGTTCGGTCTTGTTGCTACTGAACCGTGCTGGATCAGATCTAATCAGATCGAAGCCGCCCGTATCGCTCTGACTCGTTACCTGCGCCGTGGTGGTAAGGTTTGGATCGACATTTTCCCGGACAAGCCTGTAACAGCACAGCCGGCTGAAAAGCGAATGGGTTCCGGTAAAGGTTCCGTTGATTTCTGGGTAGCCGTTGTTAAACCGGGTCGCGTTCTGTTCGAGATCGCCGGTGTACCGGAAGAAGCTGCTATGGAAGCTCTTCGTCTTGCTATGCACAAGCTTCCCTGCAAGTGCAAGATGTACACAAAGGATCAGCTGGACGCTATCGTAGATGCCCGTCTTAACGGCAAATCCGCAGCAGTTGTAGAAGACTAATAAAGGCGGTGACAAGAGTGAACAGTAATAATTACATCAAAGAACTGAGAGGCAAATCAGTTTCTGAATTAAACGAGGAGCTGGTCTCCGCAAAGAAGGAACTTTTCAACCTGCGTTTCCAGAATGCGACCAACCAGCTGGATAATACGGCACGTATCAAAGACGTTCGTCGTAACATTGCCAGAATCCAGACCGTGATCGTCGAGAAGGAGGCATAAACTATGGCAGATAGAAATCTTCGGAAAACACGTGTCGGCCATGTCGTCAGCGACAAGATGGACAAGACCATCGTCGTAGCGATTGAAGACCATGTACAGCATCCGATTTACAAAAAGATCGTCAAGAAAACCTATAAGCTGAAAGCACATGATGAAAACAACGAGTGCCGTATCGGCGACACAGTCAAGGTTATGGAAACCAGACCGCTGTCTAAAGATAAGCGCTGGAGACTTGTTTCTATCATTGAGAAGGCTAAGTAAGGAAACAGGGAGGACACATCATGATTCAGCAGGAAAGCAGACTTAAAGTCGCCGACAACACAGGCGCAAAGGAAATCCTCTGCATCCGTGTTATGGGTGGCTCCAAGAGACGTTACGCCCACATCGGCGATACGATCGTCGCAACCGTTAAAGATGCCACACCGGGCGGTATGGTCAAGAAGGGCGATGTCGTCAAGGCTGTTGTCGTTCGTACCGTTCAGGGTGCTCGTCGTAAAGACGGCTCCTATATCAAGTTTGACGAAAATGCGGCCGTTATCATCAAAGACGATAATACACCGAAGGGAACCCGTATTTTTGGACCGGTCGCCAGAGAGCTTCGTGAAAAGCAGTTCATGAAGATCGTCTCACTCGCTCCGGAGACATTATAGGAGGAAGTCATAACATGGCATCATTAAAGATTAAAGTAGGTGATACCGTTCGCGTTATTGCCGGCAAAGATAAAGACAGAGAAGGCAAGGTCCTGGCTGTCAATGCCAAAGAAGGCAAGGTCCTGGTTGAAGGTGTCAACATGATCACCAAGCACCAGAAACCGAGCATGGCTAATCAGCAGGGTGGCATTGTCAACAAGGAAGCTCCCTTAAGCATCTCCAACGTTGCACTTCTTCATAACGGCAAAGTGACTAAGGTCGGTTTCCGTTTCGAAGATGACAAAAAAGTTCGTTTCGCCAAAGCTACAGGCGAAAAAATTGATTGAGAAAGGAGGCATTTCAAGTGAGCAGCAGACTTAAAGAAATGTACGACAGCCAGATTGTCGATGCACTGAACAAAAAGTTTGGTTACAAGAATCCGATGGAAGTGCCGAAGCTCGTCAAGATCGTCGTTAACATGGGCGTAGGCGAAGCTAAAGAAAATGCCAAGCTTCTTGATTCAGCTGTCGCTGATATGGAAACTATCACAGGCCAGAAGGCCGTTATCACAAAGGCTAAGAAGTCTATCGCTAACTTCAAACTTCGTGAAGGTATGCCGATCGGCTGCAAGGTTACTCTGCGTGGCGACAAGATGTATGAATTCGCTGACAGACTGATCAACCTGGCTCTTCCGCGTGTACGTGACTTCCGTGGCGTTAAAGCCAACGGTTTCGACGGCCGCGGTAACTATTCTCTGGGTATCAAAGAACAGCTTATCTTCCCGGAAATCGAATATGATAAGATCGATAAGGTCCGCGGTATGGATATCGTCTTTGTTACAACTGCAAAGACTGACGAAGAAGCCTATGAACTTCTGAAGCTGTTCAATATGCCGTTTGCAAAATAAGAGGAGAATAGAAAATGGCTAAAACATCCATGAAAATCAAACAGCAGCGCAAAGCTAAGTTCTCTACAAGAGAATATACACGCTGCATGATCTGCGGCCGTCCGCATGCATATCTGAAAAAGTACGGAATTTGCCGTATCTGTTTCCGCGAGCTGGCCTATAAGGGTCAGATTCCGGGTGTGAAGAAGGCATCCTGGTAAAGAATTCGAAGAAAGGAGTGTCACGATAATGACAACGACAAACGATCCGATTGCAGATATGCTTACAAGAATCCGTAATGCGAATACTGCCAAGCATGACACTGTTGATGTTCCGGCATCAAAGATGAAACTGGCTATCGCTGATATCCTTGTCGATGAAGGTTATATCGAAAAGTATGACCTGGTCGATAACGGTTCTTTCAAGACAATCCGTATTTCCCTGAAGTATACAGATGGTAAGGCTACACGTGTTATCACAGGTCTGAAGAGAATCTCCAAACCCGGTCTGCGTGTCTACGCTGATACAGAAAACCTGCCGAGAGTACTTGGCGGTCTGGGTATCGCCATCCTGTCTACAAACAAGGGTGTTATCACTGACAAAGAAGCCAGAAAGCAGAACGTCGGCGGCGAAGTTCTGGCATTCGTCTGGTAATCAACATCAGTCACTTTTTGTCCGTTGGAAACTGCTGCGGCAGTTTCCCGGATTTATCAACTGAAAACAGAAGAAGAGCACTTCTTCCGAAAATCTAAGTGGAGGACTATTATGTCAAGAATCGGCAGAGCCCCGATCACAATCCCGGCCGGTGTGACCGTGAATGTGGCAGAAGGCAATGTGGTCACCGTTAAGGGACCGAAGGGCGAGCTTACAAGACAGCTTGCTTCAGAAATGACTATCGAAATTCAGGACAATGTGCTGACAGTCAGCAGACCGAACGATCTGAAGAGAAACAAATCTCTTCACGGCCTGACAAGAACTCTGATCAACAACATGGTGATCGGTGTCAGCGCTGGTTATGAAAAGACTCTTGAAATCAACGGTGTTGGTTACAAAGCTAACAAGCAGGGCAAGAAGCTTGTCCTGAACCTTGGCTACAGCCATCCGATTGAGATGGAAGATCCGGAAGGTGTTGAATCTGTTGTCGATGGCAACAAGATCATCATCAAGGGTATCAGCAAGGAAGTTGTTGGTCAGTACGCTGCCAATATCAGAATCAAGAGAGCTCCGGAGCCGTATAAGGGCAAAGGTATTAAGTATTCCGACGAGGTTATTCGCCGTAAAGTCGGTAAGACTGGTAAAAAGTAAAGAAAGGAGAGTGTAGACGATGATTAATAAAGTATCCAGATCTGCTGTTCGTGCGAAAAAGCACTACAGACTTCGCGGTCATCTTTCAGGCACAGCCGAAAGACCGAGACTTTGCGTTTTCCGCAGCAACAAGCATATGTATGCCCAGATTGTTGACGACACTAAGGGTGTGACACTGGTCTCAGCATCAACTCTCCAGGCAGATGTTAAAGACGGCCTTGCATACACTGACACAGTTGAAGCTGCCTCTAAGCTTGGTTCTGTGATCGGTAAGAAAGCCGTTGATCAGGGAATCACTGAAGTGGTCTTCGACCGCGGCGGCTTCATTTATCAGGGTAAGGTGAAAGCACTGGCAGAAGCCGCGCGTGAAGCCGGCCTTACATTCTAACGGAAGGAGAAGATACACTAATGAGACCTGATTCTAATTCAAAGAGAAGAGATAATGATAGAGACGACGGATTTGAAGATCGTGTCGTAACCATCAAGCGTGTTACCAAGGTCGTTAAGGGCGGTAAGAACATGCGTTTTACAGCACTTGTCGTTGTTGGTGACAAGAATGGTCATGTCGGTGCCGGTTTAGGCAAGGCAATGGAAATTCCGGATGCCATCCGCAAGGGCCGTGAAGATGCCAAGAAGAACATGGTCAGCGTGGCCAGAACAGACTTCGGCAGCATCACTCATGACAACCATGGTAAATTCGGCGGTGCTCAGGTTCTGCTGAAGAGAGCTCCGGAAGGTACCGGTGTTATCGCCGGCGGCCCGGCTCGTGCAGTCATCGAACTTGCCGGCATCAGAAATATCCGTACAAAATCTCTCGGATCCAACAACAAGCAGAACGTTGTTTTCGCTACGCTTGAAGGTCTTAAGGCTATTAAGACTCCGGAAGACGTTGCTCGTCTTCGCGGTAAATCCGTAGAAGAGATCATGGGCTAAGGAGGATGTCGGACATGGAAAAGAAACTGAAAATCACTCTGGTAAAATCACCGATCGGCGCTATCCCGAAGCACAGAGCCACTGTCAAAGCTATGGGCTTTAAGAAACTGAATTCCTCAGTTGTTCTTCCGGATAATGCAGCTACACGTGGTCAGATTCAGCAGATCTGCCATCTGGTCAAGGTTGAAGAAGCCTAAACAGGAGGGATGACAATGGATTTATCAAATTTATCACCGATGCCGGGTGCAAGAAAAAGAGATGATTTCCGTCGCGGCCGCGGCGAATCTTCCGGTAACGGCAAGACAGCCGGCAAGGGCCACAAGGGCCAGAAAGCCCGTTCAGGCGGTGCTCCGAGAATCGGCTTCGAAGGTGGTCAGATGCCTCTTTACAGACGTCTGCCGAAGCGTGGCTTCAAGGATCGCAACAGCAAAGCTATCACAGCTATCAATGTTGATGTCCTGAATCGTTTCGAAGATGGTGCTGTTGTTGACATTGCAGCACTTCTTTCAAGCGGTGCCATTTCCAAAGTTCAGGATGGCGTTAAGATCCTGGGCAATGGCGAGCTGACAAAGAAACTGACAGTTAAAGTCAACGCAGTCAGTGCTTCCGCTAAAGAAAAGATTGAAGCAGCTGGCGGTACAGTAGAGGTAATCTAATGTTCAAATCAATTGCGGATGCATTTCGGGTTAAAGATATCAGACACAGGATGCTTTTTGTGCTCCTGTGCCTGGTGGTAATCCGTATAGGATCCCAGATTCCGGTACCGGGCGTTGACAGCTCGGTATTCTCGGAATGGTTTGCGGCTCAGACAAGCGATGCATTCAGCTTCTTTGACGCCTTCACCGGCGGTTCATTTGAAAGCTTCTCAATTCTCGCTCTGTCCATCACGCCGTATATCACAAGCTCCATTATTATGCAGCTCCTTACCATTGCCATTCCGGCTCTGGAGGAAATGCACAGAGATGGTGAAGACGGTCGTAAAAAGATCGTGGCCATCACCCGTTATCTGACAGTCGGTCTTTCTCTGTTCGAGTCAATCGCTATGACAATTGGCTTTGGCAGACAGGGTCTTATCCCGGACCTGAACTTTGTCAAGGGTGTTGTGATCGTAGCCTGTCTGACAGCCGGTTCCGCATTCCTGATGTGGATCGGTGAACAGATGACCGAAAATGGTATCGGCAACGGTATCTCTATGGTCCTTCTGATCAACATCATCTCAAGACTTCCGGCAAACCTGACAAGCCTTTATGAGCAGTTCATCAGCACGAAGACACTTGCTCGCGGCGTGTTAGCCGGTGTGATTATTGCAGCAATCATCGTCCTGATGGTTGTACTGGTAATCCTGTTAAATGAAGCTGTCCGCAATATTCCGGTTCAGTATTCAAAGAAAATGGTCGGACGCAGAATGTATGGTGGCAATTCCACCCACATTCCGCTGAAGGTCAATACAGGCGGTGTTATCCCTGTTATCTTTGCTTCATCACTGATGTCCTTCCCGGGCATTATCGCAGCATTTGCCGGTAAGACAAATACTGAGGGCGTATGGGCAACGATTCTGGGTATCCTGAGCCAGAACAACTGGTTCAACTTCGCCAGACCGATCTATAACATCGGTCTTATCATTTACATCCTGTTGGTGATCTTCTTCGCCTACTTCTATACATCGATCACTTTCAATCCGCTTGAAATTGCCGATAACCTGAAGAAGCAGGGTGGCCTTATCCCGGGTATGAGACCGGGTAAACCGACTTCCGATTATCTGAACAGAGTCCTGAAGTATATTATTTTCATCGGGGCCTGTGGTCTGACAATTGTGGCGATCATTCCGCTGTTCTTCAACGGTGTGTTCGGTGCCAGTATCTCATTTGGTGGCACATCACTGATCATCATCGTATCCGTTATTATGGATGCTGTGAACCAGACCGAATCTATGATGGTCGTTCGGAATTACAAAGGCTTTTTAAACGATTAATCATCGGAAGGGACTACTCGGTAATCGGGCAGTCCCTATCCGTGTGTTCTGAAAGGAGAACGTATGAGACTGATCATGTTAGGTGCTCCCGGTGCCGGCAAAGGCACACAGGCAGCCAGACTCGCTGAGGCATATAAGATTCCGCACATTTCTACAGGTGACATTTTCAGAGCTAATATCAAGGGCGGTACTGAACTTGGTAAGAAAGCTAAGAGCTACATGGATCAGGGTAAGCTGGTTCCGGACGAACTGGTTTGTGATCTGGTGGCTGATCGCATCGCTCAGGAAGACTGTAAAGAAGGGTTTATCCTTGATGGTTTCCCGAGAACTATTCCCCAGGCGGAAGCTCTGGATGCAGCTCTGTCAGGTATGAACCTGAAGATGGATGCCGCTGTTAACGTGGATGTGCCGGATGAAAACATTGTCAACCGTATGGGCGGTCGCCGTGCCTGTGTCAAATGTGGTGCCACCTATCACGTGGTTTATAACAAACCGGCTGTGGAAGGTATCTGCAACACATGTGGTTCCGAGCTCATCTTAAGAGATGATGACAAACCGGAAACTGTACAGACTCGTCTTTCCGTTTATCATGAACAGACACAGCCCCTGATCGAGTACTATGAAAAAGCCGGTATTCTGAAAACCGTCGACGGCACACAGTCTATGGACGCTGTTTTCGAAGGTATTAAGAGCCTTCTGGGGTAATAACATATGGCTATTACGATCAAAACACAGCGGGAGATTGACCTGATGAGACAGTCAGGTCGTCTCCTGGCTGAAGTGCACGATGCACTGAGAGACTACATTAAACCGGGTATTTCGACCAAGGATATTGACCGTTACGGGGAAAAACTGATCCGCGACAAAGGCGGTATTCCGAATTTCCTTCATTATAATGGTTATCCGGCTTCGATCTGCGTGTCCGTGAATGACGAGGTTGTTCACGGCATCCCCAATAAGCATCGTATCCTGCAGGAAGGGGATATTGTTTCCCTGGATGCCGGTCTCATCTGGAAGGGCTATCATTCCGATGCAGCCCGTACCTGGCCTGTGGGTAAAGTATCAGCAGAAGCTCAGAAGCTGATGGAAGTCACTGAGCAGAGCTTCTTTGAAGGTATCAAGTTTGCGAAAGCTCACCGTCATCTCCATGAGATCTCCGCAGCCATCGGTGATTATGCCGAAAGCTTTGGGTATGGTGTTGTGACAGATCTGGTTGGGCACGGGATCGGCACACACCTGCATGAAGATCCCCAGGTACCGAACTTCCGTCAGAGACGCCGTGGTCCGATCCTTGTGGCCGGCATGACATTGGCTGTTGAGCCGATGATCAACGCAGGCACATGGGAAGTCGAATGGATGGATGATGAATGGACAGTGAAAACAGCTGACGGTTCCCTGTCAGCTCATTACGAAAACACTATTGTCATCACAGACGGCGAACCTGAGATCCTGACACTCTTATAAGAAATGATATTGCAGATGAAAGAGGAGGCATAACACATATGTCAAAGGCAGATTCCATTGAAGTCGAAGGCAAGGTCCTTGAAAAACTTCCGAATGCCATGTTTAAGGTTGAACTTCAGAACGGTCATGTCGTTCTGGCACACATCAGCGGCAAGCTGAGAATGAATTTTATCAGAATCCTTCCGGGCGATAAGGTTACAATTGAGCTTTCTCCCTACGATTTAAGCAAAGGCAGAATTGTTTGGCGAGATAAGTAAAAGAACCCCTTGTCATCCGGTAAATTTGGTGCTATAATTTATCCTCGCGCGGTAGTGCGTTTATTTACGGAAAGGAGGGCAAAATGAAAGTTAGATCTTCCGTAAAACCGATGTGCGAAAAGTGCAAAGTTATTAGAAGAAAGGGTTCTATTCGTATTATCTGCGAAAACCCGAAGCACAAACAGAGACAGGGTTAATTGAACTGTCCTAACCTCGAAACCAAACCTGTACGCGGCTGCACAGGTTTTTAACTCGGCAGATGGAAACCATCGCGATGAGAGGTGCTTAAAACCGGCGTGTCATTTCGCCGGAAAGGTCATGTGAGCACACACATGGCTGGGTATGTGATCATACCCCATTTAGGAAACCGTAAACAGTAACAAAAAGAAACAAATGGAGGTATTGCGATGGCTCGTTTAGCCGGCGTAGATTTACCGAGAGACAAAAGAGTTGAAATTGGCCTGACATACATTTATGGTATTGGCCGCACAACTTCAAACAGAATTCTCGCAGATGCGAAAGTTGATCCGAATACTCGCTGCAGAGACCTGACAGACGAAGAAGTAGGTCGGATCAAAGATGTTATGGATGCAACCTGTACTGTGGAAGGCGACCTTCGTCGTGAAATCGCTATGAATATCAAGCGTCTTCAGGAGATCGGCTGCTACAGAGGTATCCGCCACAGAAAAGGCCTTCCGGTTCGTGGTCAGAACACCAAGAACAATGCCAGAACCCGTAAGGGTCCGAGACATACGGTCGCCAATAAGAAGAAATAATTCGTGGAACTGAAGAGATAATAAGAAGGTAGGTTAGTTTTTATTATGGCAAAACAGAAAGTGACAAAGAAGACGACTGGCAAACGCCGCGTCAGAAAAAACGTTGAACATGGACAGGCTCATATCCAGGCATCCTTCAACAACACAATCGTGACGTTGACAGATGCTAACGGCAACGCTCTTTCATGGGCTTCTGCCGGTGGCCTTGGTTTCCGCGGTTCAAGAAAATCTACTCCTTATGCAGCTCAGATGGCCGCAGAAACAGCCGTTAAGGCCGCTCTGCCGCATGGTCTGAAGACTGTTGAGGTATTTGTTAAGGGTCCGGGTTCAGGCCGTGAAGCCGCTATCCGTGCACTTGCAGCATCCGGTCTTCAGGTTCTTTCCATCGAAGACTGCACACCGGTTCCGCACAACGGATGCCGTCCGCCGAAACGCAGAAGAGTATAAGCCACATACAGGAGGAATTATAGATGGCAGTAAACAGAGTACCTGTTCTGAAAAGATGCCGTTCCCTTGGTCTGGAACCGGCTGTCCTGGGTATTGACAAAAAATCTAACAGACAGTTAAAGAGAAGCTCTCGCAAGGTTTCAGAATATGGCCTTCAGCTTCGTGAAAAACAGAAAGCTAAATTCATCTACGGCGTTCTGGAAAAACCGTTCCGTAATTACTATAAGAAAGCTGACCAGATGAAGGGCATGACCGGTGAAAACCTCATGGCCATGCTGGAAATGAGACTTGACAATGTTATCTTCCGTCTTGGCTATGCCAGAACAAGAAGAGAAGCTCGTCAGATCGTTGACCATCGTCATGTTCTTGTTAACGGCAAGCTGGTTAACATTCCGTCTTATCAGGTTAAGGCCGGTGATAAGGTCGAAATCAAAGAAGGTAAGCGTTCTTCAGCTCGTTACAAAGGTAACGGCGAAGACAGAGGTCATGAAGGCATCCTGGCCGCAACAGCCGGCCGTATGGTTCCGGAATGGCTGGAAGCTGATCGTGACAATCTGAGCGGCGTTGTTAAGGAAGTTCCGAGACGCGAAGCTATCGATGTTCCGGTCAACGAAATGCTCATCGTCGAGTTATATTCTAAGTAATCGCTGTAAAGGAGGGACATGTCAGTGTTTGATTTCAATAAGCCGAAGATCACTATGGATGAACAGAGTGGTAAAAACTACGGTCGCTTTGTTGTTGAACCGCTCGAAAGAGGCTATGGTACAACACTTGGTAATGCCCTGAGAAGAATTATGCTCTCTTCTCTGCCCGGAGCAGCCGTCAGTCAGGTAAAGATCGATGGTGTCCTTCATGAGTTCACAACAATCCCGGGCGTCAAAGAAGACGTTTCCGAGGTTATCATGAACCTGAAGAGTCTGGCTATTCGTAATTCATCAGGCTCTGATGAACCGAAGACAGCTTATATTGAATTCGAAGGCGAGGGTATTATCCACGCCTCCGATATTCAGGCTGATCCTGACATTGAGATCATGAACCCGGATCAGGTTATCGCAACCGTTTCCGGTGGCAGTGATTCCAAGGTCTACATGGAACTGACAATCACCAACGGCCGTGGTTATGTCAGCGCTGAAAAGTCTAAGACAGACGATATGGCTATCGGTGTTATCGCCGTTGATGCCATTTACACACCGATCGAACGTGTCAACATGGCCGTGACCAATACACGTGTCGGACAGCAGACTGATTACGACAGACTGACACTTGATGTCTGGACTAAAGGAACATTATCACCGCGTGAGGCCGTCAGCCTTGCTGCTAAGGTGCTGAATGAACACCTGAAGTTATTTGTCAATCTGACAGAAGCAGCTCAGACTGCTGAAATCATGATTGAAAAAGAGGACGATGAAAAAGAGAAAGTTCTCGAAATGAACATCGACGAACTCGAACTTTCCGTCCGTTCCTACAATTGCCTTAAGAGGGCCGGTATTAATACCGTTGAGGAATTATGCTCCAAGACTTCTGAAGATATGATGAAGGTCCGTAACCTGGGCCGTAAGTCACTGGAAGAAGTCCTCGCCAAGCTGAAAGATCTCGGTCTGCAGCTGAAACCTAGCGACGAATAATGAATGGCGGACAGTCCGCAGGGTATCAGTAAGCCTGAAAATGCGTGATGCCGTGTGCCGCCGATAGGAGGATTTTAAAATGGCTGGTTATAGAAAATTAAGCAGAACAGCTTCCCAGAGAAAAGCTCTCCTGAGAAATCAGGTTACAGCTCTTCTGTATCATGGCCACATCGTGACAACTGAAGCTAAGGCTAAGGAAGTCCGTAAGATCGCTGAAGGTCTTATCGCCATGGCTGTTAAAGAAATGGATAACTTCGAAACTGTCACTGTTACAGCTAAGGTTCCGCGCAAGGATGCCGAAGGCAAGAGAGTGAAAGAAGTTGTCGATGGTAAGAAAGTTACCGTTTACGACGAAGTCGAAAAAGAAATCAAGAAAGATATGCCGTCCCGTCTGCATGCCAGACGTAAAATGGCCGCTGTCTTCTATCCGGTAAAGGAAGTTCCGGCTGCCGGTAAGGGCCGCAAGAGAAACACAAAGGTTGTGGATATGCCCGCTAAGATGTTCGATGAGATCGCTCCGAAGTATGTGAACCGCAACGGTGGTTACACAAGAATCGTGAAGATCGCTCAGCGTCCGGGTGATGCCGCTACAAAGGTTCTTCTCGAGCTGGTATAATTTTCCAAACGCCGTGCAAACGGCATAAACTCACTAATTACACACATTAAAAATTAACGCACACTTAACGCGCATCCTTCGGGATGCGCGTTTTGTTTATCCCGATGAGCCAAGTGAATCCTCATGCTTGCATGAAAGGATTCATTTGGCGAACGGTAATCACCGAGAAGGAGCGAAGCGGAATCGAGGTGTTACCGAAGGGATATGGGCAGGAAGCCAAAATCTAAAAGATATCTTAAAGAAATGCCCACGACTTGCATTCATTCTCCCAAAACTTTATAATAAAAGGAATTTGTTAAGGAGGTTTTGGAATGCCCGATAACAACAATAACCGCTCACCGCAGAACAAGGAACCGCGCAAAGGCAATGGCCTGATGATGGTCCTGATCGCCATTCTGCTGAGTCTGGTCTGTATGAGCATTTTCTCGGGAGCTTTCTCAGGTTCCGATTCCAGAGAGATCACCTATGACCGCTTCATTTCCATGCTGAATGACGGTACTGTGGCCTCTGTGGAAATGAAAACAGGCTCTGTCATTATCACACCGAAATCCGGTGAGAGTGATGCCAATGAGCCGGTGATGAGCTATTATGCCACCATGACAGAAGATGAGACCGCTCTGACGGCCCGTCTGGAAAAAGCCGGCGTGGAATTCTCCAAGGCTGAAGCGTCTGCGCTGTCCGGCATCATGTCATCCATCTTAAGCTTTATTATCCCGCTGATCCTGTTCATGATCGTCTTCAATCTGTTGATGAGTCGTATGAACAAGGGTGGCGGCGGCCTCATGGGCGTGGGCAAGAGCCGCGCCAAATCCTATATCCAGCAGGAGACCGGTGTCACATTTAAGGATGTGGCCGGTGAGGATGAGGCCAAGGAATCCCTGCAGGAAATCGTCGAATTCCTGCACAATCCGGGTAAGTTTACAGCCATCGGTGCGAAGCTCCCCAAGGGCGCTTTGCTGGTAGGCCCTCCGGGTACCGGTAAAACTCTGCTGGCTAAGGCTGTGGCCGGTGAGGCTCATGTGCCGTTCTTCTCATTATCCGGTTCTGAATTCGTCGAAATGTTCGTCGGTGTCGGCGCCAGTCGTGTCCGTGATCTTTTCGAAGAAGCTAAAAAGAATTCCCCTTGTATCGTCTTCATCGATGAAATCGATGCCATCGGTAAGCGTCGTGACAGCAACGGCTACGGCGGTGGTAATGACGAGCGTGAGCAGACACTGAACCAGCTTCTGGCGGAAATGGATGGCTTTGAAGCCTCCAAGGGTCTTCTGATTCTGGCTGCCACCAACCGTCCTGAGGTGCTGGATCCGGCTCTTTTAAGACCGGGCCGTTTTGACCGTCGTGTCATCGTGGATCGTCCCGACCTGAAGGGCCGTGTGGCCATCCTGAAGGTCCACAGCAAGGACGTGCTCATCGATGAGTCCGTTGACCTGGATGCCGTGGCTCTGGCCACCAGCGGCGCTGTAGGCTCCGATCTGGCCAATATGATCAACGAGGCTGCTATCCTGGCCGTCAAGAACGGTCGCCGGGCTGTGTCCCAGAAGGACCTTCTGGATGCGGTTGAAATCGTGCTGGTGGGTAAGGAAAAGAAAGACCGCATCATGAGTCAGGAAGAACGTCGCATCGTGTCTTATCATGAGGTTGGCCATGCCCTCCTGACAGCTCTGCAGAAGAATGCCGAGCCGGTTCAGAAGATCACCATCATCCCCAGAACCATGGGTGCTCTGGGCTACGTGATGCAGGTGCCGGAGGAAGAGAAGTTCCTCAACACCAAGAAGGAACTGGAGGCTCGTCTGGTGGTGTCTCTGGGCGGTCGAGCCGCTGAAGAGATCGTCTTTGACACGGTGACCACCGGTGCTGCTAATGATATTGAGCAGGCCACCAAGATCGCCCGGGCCATGATTACACAGTACGGTATGTCCGATAAGTTTGGCCTTATGGGACTGGCTTCCGTCGAGCATCAGTACCTGGACGGCCGTCCTGTCATGAACTGCGGTGACGAAACCGCCACAGAAGTGGATCACGAGGTCATGGAAATGCTGAAGAAAGCCTATCAGCAGGCACTTGAGCTGCTTCGGGCCCATCGGGAATCCCTGGATCAGATCGCCGATTACCTGATTCGCAAGGAAACCATCACCGGTAAGGAATTCATGGCCATTTTCCGCGATGTGGAAGGCCTTCAGAATACCCGCACCAAGGTTGGCCGTTTTGAAGAACGTCGGGCCGATGATGAGGAAATGAAAAAGTGGCACGCCCCTTCAGATGAGGCAGCCACTCAGCCCATTTTCGAAAATGAGGCTGCTGACGTCGATGTGTCTTCTCAGAACGCCGCACCGGCCGGGGAACCCATTTCCGAAGATCAGCAGGACTGGTTCTATGACGAAGGTGATCTGCCGGAGGAACTGGATATCCGCGACAGCATCACACCTCTTCAGGACGATGAACTGAACAACGATTTTAACTGATACCGCAGACGGCAGGGTTCTTGGAATCCTGCCGTTTTTCAGCATAAGAGGCCGGTGTGATTGACGGGAAACGGTTTCGACACGACAGGACTTGCCGTGTCAGCCTGAAGCGAAAGCATACGGTATCACAGGATGACATATATGGAAAACGATTTTGTTATTGAGGAAGAACTGAAGAAGCTGCCGGCGCAGCCCGGGGTCTACATCATGCATGATGAGACCGACGAGATCATTTACGTGGGCAAGGCGGTCAGTCTGAAGAACCGGGTGCGGCAGTATTTTCAGAAGAGTCAGCGGTCGGCCCGGGGGCCCAAGATCGAGAGCATGATCGGCCGCATTCATCATTTTGAGTACATCGTTACGGACAGCGAGCTGGAGGCTCTGGTGCTGGAAAATAATCTTATCAAGGAGCATCGGCCGAAGTACAACACCATGCTGATGGATGATAAGACCTATCCCTTCATCAAGGTGACCGTGGGCGAAACCTGGCCCCAGGTGCAGCTGGCTCGTCAGATCCGCAAGGACAGCAGCCGGTATTTCGGCCCTTTTACCAATGTGACGGCGGTCAGGGATACCATCGATCTCGTGCGGAAGCTGTATAAGATCCGGCCCTGTCGGAAAAAGATCGTGCCGGGAAAAACGGAATCCTGCCTCTATTATCATATCGGGCAGTGTGAGGCCCCCTGCCTGGGGCATCAGTCCGAGGAAGCCTATCGGGAGCAGGTGAAGAAGGCCGTGTCATTTCTGGGTGGTCATGTGGATGAGGAAATTGCGTCCCTCACAGACAAAATGATGGCGGCTTCTGAGGATATGCGTTTCGAGGAGGCGGCCGGTTATCGGGATCTCATTGACAGCATCCGCCAGGTGACGGAGCGGCAGAAGATCACGGGCACCGGCGGTGATGACCGGGACGTGATGGCCATTGCTGTCAACAGCGCCTCGGATGCGGCGCAGACAGACCTCCTGCAGGCCGACTGCGTGGTCCAGGTCTTCTTTGTCCGGAACGGCAAACTCATCGGCCGGGAGCATTTTTATATGGAAGTCAATGAGACGGAGGATCCGGCGATTCTGCTGTCGGAATTCATCACCCAGTATTATTCCGGTACACCCTATATCCCCGGGGAACTGATGCTGCCCTTTGATCTGCCGGATCGGGAACTCTTGTCCGACTACCTGACCCGGAAGAAGGGCGCCCGTGTGGCCATCAGGATCCCCCAGAAGGGCATCAAGGAGAAACTGGTCACCATGGCTGCGGAGAATGCGGCGATGGTCTTAAATCGGGACAGAGAGCGCCTCAGAAGGGAAGAACTGCGTACCGCCGGCGCCGTCCGGCAGATAGCGGAGCTTCTGGGTATCCCGTCGGCGGAGCGGATGGAGGCCTTCGATATTTCCAACATCAGCGGCTTTGAATCCGTCGGCTCCATGGTGGTCTATGAAAAGGGCCGGCCCAAGCGGACAGATTACCGGAAATTCCGCATCAAAACGGTCATCGGCCCCAACGATTACGCCTCCATGGAGGAAGTCCTCACCCGCCGCTTCAAACGGGCCTCAGAGGGCTCCCAGGGCTTTGAACGGCTGCCGGATCTCATCATGATGGACGGCGGCCGCGGTCAGGTGAATATTGCGGAGTCTGTCCTTGCGAAAATGGGGCTGTCGATTCCCGTGGCGGGCATGGTAAAAGACGACAATCACCGGACCCGGGGGCTGTATTTTCATAACAAGGAAATCATGCTGGATCGCCACGCAGAGGTGTTCCAGCTCATCACCCGGCTTCAGGATGAGGCCCACCGGTTTGCCATCGAGTATCACCGGCTTTTAAGGAGCAAGGGACAGGTGCATTCCGTACTGGATGATATTCCCGGTATCGGCACCACCAGACGGCGGGCGCTGATGAAGCATTTCAAAACGATTGAAGAGATTCGTCTGGCCGATGTGGATACGCTGAAGGCCGTTCCCGGCATGAACGAGGCGGCGGCCCGGTCTGTCTTTGATTTTTTCAGAAATAACACACAACCGAAGGCAGAATCAGAGGACTGAATGTGTTATAATGGATGAAATCGGACAGAGGTCATTCAGGGGTAAAAGCCCCTGCTGATGGGCTACCGAAGGTAGCTGTGGTTCACGAGCAAGCAGCGAAGCGGGCATCGTGCCCTGCGTATATTGCGCGTGTCCGCTTCACGGATGTCCGATAGATATATGACGAAGGGAGCAGTCTTATGGTAAATGAGGTTTCTTTAGCCAAACTGGCGGAGGCTATGCGGTTGACATGCCTGTCGCCGGAAATCAATCTTGACAAGATCATGATCCGTACCACCGAGATCAACCGACCGGCGCTTCAGCTGGCCGGGTATTATGAACATTTCGCTAACGAACGTGTTCAGATCATCGGGTACGTGGAATATACGTATATCATGCAGATGGAAACAGAGGAGAGGATGCAGTCCTTTGAACGGTTCCTGCAACGGGACATTCCCTGCGTGATCTTTACCACACAGACCGTGCCGACAGATGACATGGTGGCCATGGCCAACAGTTATCATGTGCCGGTGTTCACCACAGAGCGGGCTACCAGTGATTTCATGGCGGAAGTCATCCGCTGGCTGTCCTATGAGCTGGCCCCCTGCATTTCCATTCATGGTGTTCTGGTGGACGTTGACGGTGAAGGCGTTCTGATTACCGGGGACTCCGGTATCGGTAAGAGCGAGGCGGCGTTGGAACTGATCCGCCGCGGTCATCGTCTCGTCAGTGATGACGTGGTGGAAATCCGTCGTGTGTCCGATGTGTCCCTGCTGGGTCAGGCCCCGGATATCACCCGTCATTTCATCGAGCTGCGGGGTATCGGTGTCATCGATGTGAAGACCCTGTACGGTGTCGAACATGTGCGCAATACCAAACAGATCGATCTGGTGATCAAACTGGAGGAATGGGACAAGACCCGCGAATACGATCGCCTCGGTCTCGAGGATGAATACATCGAGTATTTAGGGAACAAAGTGGTGTGTCATGCCATCCCGGTCCGTCCCGGCCGTAACCTGGCGGTCATCGTGGAAACGGCGGCCATCAACCACAGACAGAAACGCATGGGCTATAATGCCGCTAAGGAACTGTATCGCCGCGTCCAGGAGAACTTTATGTCCGGCAATTGATCATCCGTAAGATATCGGCTGATCTGTGTCGGCAATGCACCAAATCCATACAAAATGGACCAACACGTTTAGTCCTGAATAACAAAAAAACCCGCCTGCGTCATTGACCAACAGGCGGGTGTTCTTTTTGTATGAGTCAGCGGCCGTTCAGGCTGCCTTTTCTCGCTTATGTCGGCTTTACCGATACCTGAGGGTTGGGTAAAGCGTTTTGGCAGGCTGAGTGCCTCAGATGTCCGCATCAAGCGGCTCTGTTGACGGCGGAATCGTGGGCTCGGGCGT
>JAUNDG010000036.1 GCA_030526195.1 Lachnospiraceae bacterium | reverse complement strand
AAGCTCTCAGGGAACATCACTCTCGGCAGAACCCGCCGGTTCCCTGATGCCGGCACGTCAGGAAAGCTTTCAGGGAACCCCACTCTCGGAAGAACCCGCCGGTTCCCTAATGCTGGCACGTCAGGCAAGCTTCCAGGGAACCCCACTCCTGGCTAGGCCTTCTGGTTCCCTGATGCTGGCACGTCAGTCAAGCTTCCAGGGAACCCCACTCTCGGAAGAACCCGCTGGTTCCCTGATGCCGGCACGTCAGGCAAGCTTCCAGGGAACCCCACTCCTGGCTAGGCCCGCCGGTTCCCTGAAAACATGCACGACAAACTTGTTTGAAAAAGCCACATGTTTTCTATTGCCAAATGGTCAAATTGCCAGATTCTTCCAATTCCGTTCCCAATCTTATTATTTCTGCGCGTAAATCGTGTTATGGCTTGATGTTCTGAATCAAAAATCCCAAAACACTTCGTGAACATATACCGATATTCTTATGCAAAGACATCCCGTATAATTTCAAATTACCAGAACAGAATATTTCCACTGGTTGGACATCCAAACACACCATTTTCCTAAAATAGTGTTGATTTTTAGTGTCTTCCCGACATTCTGAAGAGTCACATGTACCGGGCTCCGGTTCAATTACCCAGAAGTTTTTCAGTATTATGAAAGGAATGCTTGCTTTGAAAAAACAATTGTTGCCACAAAATTGCATATTAGATGATATTTTCCTCAGAATCTCGGAATTGGAAAAATGTCAAAAACAGGTCCGAAATACGCTTGCCTCTTATCCACCGGGAAAAATACATATATCTCAACGTAAGCGCGGGCGAACGCAGCATTATCTCAGATCTGCGAGCACTCAAAAATGCGGGCGGTACATAAAACACTCTGATTCAATAAAACTAAAAAAATACTTACAGAAAGCATATGATGAAAAAGTTCTTCCACTTCTTGATACAGAATTATCACTACTTAAACCATTCGGGGAAAAATACAGATCGATAATAAATGAAATCCCGACCTGTTTTAGTAGTTTCCCGGAAGACTCGCGATTGTACATTGAACCGGTGACATATCCCAATGATGAATATGCTAAGCTGTGGGCCGCTGAACCATTTGAAAGTAAAACATTTTTTGATCACGAACCTTCTTTCTTCACTGAAAAAGGTGAAGCGGTACGATCAAAATCCGAATTAACAATAGCCAACACCTTGGCGCGAAAAGGGATTCCTTATAAATATGAATTCCCACTGAGACTTGATAAGAGCACCATCATCCACCCGGACTTTACAATATTAAATGTCAGGACACAAAAGGTTTATTACTGGGAACATCGTGGTATGATGGATGATCGCGATTATGCCCGACATACCGTTAGATTAATAAAGAGTTATGAAGCTAATGGGTACTTTCCTGGTGACACGCTTCTGATTACAGAGGAGACAAATGCTTCTCCACTCGGAACCGCTGAAATACAACGCATTATCAATAAATACTTACTTTAAATCGTATCCCCTTTCATTCCCTGGAAGTGGCCGTCCGCACCAGCTTCCAGGGAACGCCACACCTGATTAGACTCGTCGGTTCCCTGACACCGGCACATCAGGCAAGCAATCAGGGAACCCCACTCTCGGCAGAACCCGCCAGTTCCCTGATACCAGCCCATCAGGCAAGCAATCAGGGAACCCCACTCTCGGCAGAGCCCGCCGGCTCTGAAAAGTCATGACAACAGGGTTCATTGCCATCGGCAAAAGACAGAAACTGTATATTGATAAGTATGATATGATAGGTTGAAGAAAAAAGTAAGGAACGGGATGCTTGTTTCAAAAGGTAACTATGAAATCTATGAATACATGTGATACAAAGCAGAAAAAGAGAGAAACCGCGGAAAAGAGAGTGATTGCGGAGACGGGAGAAACCGCGGAGAAGAGAGTAATTGCGGAAAAGGGCGAAACCGGAGAAAAGAGAGAAACTGCGGGGAAGGCGAGTCTTTGGGAGCTCTTCATCACCTTCGCCAAGGTGAGTCTCTTCACGATCGGGGGCGGCTTGGCCATGATCGCCATGGTGGAGCGCACCTGCGTGGAAGATAAAAAATGGATGAGCCACGACGATATGATGGACCTCATCGTTATTTCTGAATCAACCCCGGGGCCGATTGCCATCAACTGCGCCACCTATGCCGGTCAGCAACAGGCCGGATTTGCCGGAGCTCTGGCGGCGACCGTCGGCATGGTCCTGCCTTCCCTTGTCATTATTTCTCTGATCGCATTGTTCCTCGATAACTTCCTGGAAATCACGTGGGTTGCCCATGCCTTCAAGGGCATCAAGCTGGCGGTGGGAATTTTGATTCTTGATGCCGCTGTAAAAATGATCAAAAAAATGGATCACCCTGCGGAGAAATCAAAGAAGCGCTCAAGGGGAAGCGCGTCTGATGGATTTTTTCAGAACCTGATGCCACGGGTGATTCTGATTGGCGCCGCTTTGGCCATGCTGATTATTAATATTTTCGCCATCAAATTCTCAACCATCAGCCTCATGCTGATTGCCGGGGTGGTGAGTCTTGTTGCATATGCGATTGGTGTTGGATCTGAGAAGACGAGAGGGGGGTTGGCAGCCGATAGGAAAAAGGCCAATAATATCAATGAGGCTCAACAGTCGTTGACGGAGTTGCCTGACGACGGCTGGAAAGGAGGTGCGCGATGATCTACCTCGAGCTCTTCCTGAATTTCCTGAAGGTAGGGTGCTTCACCTTTGGCGGCGGCTACGCATCGATTCCGCTGATCCGGGACATTGTGCTCACCCACGGCTGGCTGGACGAGGAAATGCTGACCTACATGATCGCGGTGAGCGAGAGCACCCCCGGCCCCATCATGGTGAACCTGGCCACCTACGTGGGCATCTCCCAGGCCGGCATCGTCGGCGCACTCTTGGCGACACTGGCTGTGGTGCTCCCCTCGTTTATCATCATTTTGCTGGTGACGGCGGTGATGGCGAAGGCCCTCAAAAATCCATACGTGCGCGCCTTCCTTGGCGGCGTCAAACCCTGCATCGTGGGGATTATTCTCGTCACCGGTGTGTGGATGATGGGCGGGAATTTGTTCTTAAAAAATGGGGCTGCCGGCAACGCCGCCACGGCTGTGGCATCGGTTGCAACTGCGGACTATGTTCAATGGCTATCACGGATAGACTCTCGTGCGGTCATCATCACACTTTTTCTCATTCTGATTTATTTCGGGTCCCGCTGGATGGGCAGCCGTGATTCGAGAGCGAATACGGAAGTCCCTCATAACAGAGTGTCAAATGGTCAGCTGTCTGATGGCAAAGTGACCAACGGCAAGGCTATTAATGGCAAGTCTGCCAATGGCGAGAGCACAAAACGCAAGGGCCTGTCACCGATCGCCCTTGTGCTCATCGCGGCCGTGTGCGGTATTGTGGGTTACGGTCTTTGAGCTTGAACTGCAGCAAGCATTCCCCCGCTTCAAAGACGCAGAGTTTTAAGCGGGGGTTACGTGGGAATGCTTGCATCAGTAGGGATAAAAGCCCCTGCTGATGGGCTACCGAAGGTGGCTGCGGTTCACGAGCCAGTAACGAAGCGGACATCGTGCCCAACGAGTATTGCGAGTGTCCGCTTTACGTGCTGGGTTTTCTATTTCCTGTTAAAAGAGTGAGGAAAAAACAAATATATAAAACCAAAGTGATGAGAATTGAATATGTGATTGTAATTGTTCTTCGAAATCTATAACATCAATAATATCAATGGAGTTGCTGATAATAATAAAGTTCCTGTTATACAATGTGTTGTATATAACGGGGACTTTTTTGTATATGTTGCGGTTAGTGTTGACTAACAGGTGGGGGGGGTGATGGTAAGATTTTGCATGTAACACATCTTAACTTTGTAGGGAATTCAAAAACATAATAAGTATGCCAAACTTGTGGAAACGCAAGGACGGAAAGCCTTAGAGTCTTCAGTGAATACTATGACAGTCTGGTTGCATTGTTTTTAATGCATCAGACTGTTTTTTTATAAGAATTTTTCAAATAAAATAAGAGAGGAAAAGAGAACAATGAAAAAAGTGCGTCGTTTTGCTTGCTGGCTGTTGTGCCTGTGTATGACTGTCAGCATGGTCTCGCTGCCGGCATACGCCGATGATAATGCGGCGGATGTGACAACGGTATCGGCGGACGAATCAGAGCCGTCTGCTGATCGGTCGCTGGCGTGCGGATTGACTGAATCGGAGGGGCATGTCCATGATGAGATGTGCGTTTGTGCCGGTGGAGAGTTAATTTGTGGCCTTGAAGAAAGTGAAACTCATGTGCATAATTCAGAGGAGTGTTTCCGGAATGAAAGCACGTTGGTCTGTGAAATCGAAGAGAGTGATGAGCATACCCATTTACCGGAGTGCTTTTATGTGACAAACGATCTTGTGTGCGAGCTTTCAGAAAATGAAGGTCACACCCATGGGGATGCCTGCTATTGCCCGGGCGGTGAGATTCTTTGCGAGTCGGAAGAGCAAGAAGGTCATCAGCATGAGGAAACATGCTACGTCAACAACTCGGAAACAGAGGTTCAGTCGGAAGAGACAGAGCTTCTGGCTGAATCGGCCGGGATTACGACAGCCGAGGCCTTGAAAGCTGCTTTTGACAGTGCCGTGAGTGGAGCCACCATCACACTGGCAGCGGATATTACATATTCGCCGAAGGATTTAGGGACGATAAATGTGGCCGATACTGTGACTCTGGATTTTAACGGTCATAAGATTACGACAACTAACGGATTCGTTGATGTCTCAAAACCCGGCAACCTGACAGTTCAGAATTTGCAGATGGACATTTCCTATGACAACACAATGCCTTATGGTGTCTTTAATGACATTTACGGCACGCTGACCATCGTATCGACAAGTGGTACCGGTGTTACTGTGGCAAGAGAGGGGATGGTCGACTTTATCGAAAATGTTTATGGCCAGGTAGTTATTGAGGATGGTGTGTATAAACCGGATTATTGCCTGATCTATAGTGTCGGTAACTCTGATAACACAAATGCCGGACAGGTTTTGATCAAGAATGCGGTTGTGTCAGATACCAAGAAGCTGGTTTGCTATTTGTATGCCGGATCAATTCAAGTAGAGAATGGTCAATACACGACAGATGAAGATTGTTTTGATGACATGTGCGGCGGGTCATTGACCATAAAGGACGGTGTGTTCTCTGCCGGAAATGCAGAGAACTCGGGTTATTGTATTGATGTATATGAAAATAACAGCTCAACACCGGATGCAGTTGTCACTATTGAAGGTGGGACTTTTACATCAACCGATCATACGATCCTGGCGGCTGATGATGCTGTGATCAATATCAGCGGTGGTTCATTCTCATCGAATGTTCAGGCTCTTGAATTACAGGACAAGGCGACAGCCAATCTGACAGGCGGCAGTTTTACAAATACTTCAGGTGACTGTGCCATTTCCGTGGAAGCGTCGTCTACATTAAATATTCCTGAGGGTTATCAGGTGGATCCGGTGGATTGGGAAACATCATTGGCATCACAGATAACCATTTCCGAAATCAGTGTCAGTATTGATTTTTATGTAGAAGATGCTTTGTGGAAGCATCTGGAGGGGGTGCCTTCAGAACTTGAATTCCCGGAGGATCCGGTTCATTCTCAGGGCTATGCGTTCTTCTATTGGGTGGATGCTCTGGGTCAGAAGGTTGACGATATTAAATCTTTAAGAAATGAGGCTGCCTTGTACGCCGTATTTTCGGATAAAACCTTTACGGTAACGTTCGAAGACAAAGGAACAACAAAAACAGAGAGTGTCGCCATTGATACCTTATTAGTCGATGTGCCCGGCGTTGACCGCGTCGATACAGGAGATGCTTTCTACGGATGGCAGTTGGGTGATGACATCGTGTCAAAAGAATCAACACTGCGTGTTCATAGTGATCTTGTGTTGACAGCACTTTACTTTGATAAGGTGACCACTTATGATGAATTGATCAGTGCCCTAAATGCTAAGAGACCTGTTATTGTTCTTGGGGCAAATATTCCGATAACAGCCGAGGTGAAGGTTGATTATAGTTGTATCATCGACGGGAATGGATTTGGCCTGATTCGACCGGAAGGTTACACTGATGTTCTCCTGAGCGTTGCCAATGGGATTGCCGGCGGTGACAGTTCAGAGGCTGTTGATACTGATAAAACCACTTTGACAGTCAAAAATGTGACTGTTGACGGTTCAAATCTGAGTGCTGAAGCACCGGCTGTGTTTGTGGATCAGGGCACAACACTTCTTATGAACAATTCAGTTGTTCAGAATAATGTGAATTCCAGCTGGTTCAATGCTGGTGGTGGTATTGCCGTTGAGGGCGGTGCAACAGTCGTTCTGAATGGCTGTATCATAAAAAACAACGAGTCTTCTGACGGTGGTGGTTTACATGCGGAGGATTCAGATGCCACTTATAAGAATCGCGGGAAAAAAATCAATCTGACACTTAATAGCTGTCAGTTCCTTAATAATAAAGCATCACAATATGGTGGTGGCGTGGCTGTTGAAAGTGTCGCTGACATAAACATCACAGACTGCGTATTTGACAGCAATACAGCGAAGAGAAATGGTGGTGGCTTATTCTTTGATGATTGTTACAATGAGAAGGATGGGACAACCCTTGTGCGTATTACAGACACCACAATCTGTCGTAACACAGCTGAATATGGTGGTGGTATTGATGTGACGAGATCGGTTGTTCATCTTTACGGTACAACATCAGTGGATCATAATACAGCGCGCATTGGCGGTGCTTCCTATAGTCAAAACGGTGGTGGCCCTGAAGATACCTGCATCCATATGCATGATACATCGTCGATGTCTTATAATGAAGCCGAAGAGAACGGCGGCGCTGTTTACCAGTGGGAACAGAGTCTTCATATGTATGATGAGTCAAGTCTCCACAACAATCGAGCCGGCAAGGATGGTGGCGCTGTTTATTCCTCATGCTATTGGGTTGTTCAAAACGGTGGTGTGATTCGTGACAATTATGCCGGTGGCAAAGGTGGGGGTGTATATGCCCTTGATAGACGGAGTGCTTTCGTTGCCGGGATGATGTTTGATAATCTGGCAGAAGAAGGTGGCGATGATCTCTTCCAGGATAATAGCTGTCAGCAGGTGTATCCCACTCAGGCGAATCGTCTGTATAATGATGGAAACAGTCTGGCCCTGAAAACAGTTGATGTGGAAAAGATTGAGGGATACTATGAAGTGCCGCTCAATACCATTTCAGTTCCGTATTATGGCTGGTTTATTGACGGGACACTGGTTGCCGTCAAACGTCCCGCATCCTGGAACCCTAATATTATGGTCACTGTTTATGAAGTAGCAGAAGGTACCCGTTATGATGGCAGAACAACCGGAGTACTCGTTTCGAAAGAAAATGATAATCTGGGCTTCCTGACCGGCCAGATGTCAGAGGTGGGTGGAAAGGCCATCTGGTACGGCTTGCTGTTGGCTTATGATGCCAACTATGAAGGCAGCACAGATCATCAGTATGATACACAGGCTTACCGCAAAGGGGCTTCGGCTTCTGTTGCAGACAATATGTTCACAAGACCCGGGTATCGATTTATCGGATGGAATACACAGCCGGATGGTTCAGGAACAGCCTATGAGGCAGGCAATGATCTGCCGATGGCAAACAGCCAGGTGCTTTATGCCCAGTGGGAAAAAACATACAGTGTCACCTATGTGGTGAATAATGATCCTGTCTATGGCGCTCCGACAGATGTGACGGTGCCGACGGATCCGACTGTGTACCTGTATGAAAATCCGGTCGAGGTGGCGGACAAACTGGCAAGTTCACAGGATTATGCCATTGTGGATGGTCAGAAGGTCTATGGTGAGTGGACATTTACCGGTTGGGATAAAGAGGATTTTATCATCACAGAAGATACGGTTATTACCGGTGAATGGACATTTACGCCGAATAAACCTGTAGAACCGATCAAACCGGATGATCCTGTTAAACCGACGAAACCGGATATGCCGAATAATCCAAATGTGGTCAATAAAACGACGACCGTGATCAAGAACGTTTCGGTGTCTTCAGCCAATCAGGCTCGTCCCAAGACAGGGGATGAGGCACCGATTCTGCTGTGGTTAAGCCTTCTGTTAGTGGCAGGTTCTGGCTTGACCGGTGTTGTCATTGCGAGAAAAAGAAAGACTCATGTGAGCAAATAGGGAGTCACATCCGTTTGCCTGAGAGAAACTCATTTTCTTAATGAATCATAGTGCAAAAGAAAGAGACCGAGGTCATTCGACCTCGATCTCTTTTATATTGCACTCATTGCCTTGTACGAGATAGGTTTTATCGCTGCCGCAGTGGGGGCAGATCTTGCCCTGGGGCACTGTCGGGTAGGTTTGCTCGCAGGCCTCACAGTAGGTGATGGCCGGCAGGGTCTCAATCGCCAGCACGCAGCCTTCGAAAATGGGGCGTTTTTTCGCCGCCCATGTCCAGCATTTTTGCAGATAAGAGGCGATGACGGTGGATACCTCCCCCAGTTCGATCACCACCTTGTGGACATGTGACACATCATTTTCTTCGGCAACCTTCTCGATGTGATCCATGATGTGGAATGTGACACCAAGCTCGTGCATGTGTACTCCTTTTTTCGGCCGGGATATTCCCGGCCGTTGTTGCGTGATTGTCGTCTGCGGTCATGGCAGTGGTTATGCTGTATTAATCGTCCGCGGTCATGGCAGTGGTTAACTCGTATCACTCGTTCGCGGTCCGATGGTCAAATGCCCCGTGTTGATGCGTTTTGATACGCGGGACATATCGGCACGGGGCTGTCGGTTCGGCCGTCCGCGAACGTGATGCCGCGTTGTGGGCCTTGCCCTCGATCGCTTACGATTTTTTCCGGAATTTCACCTTGATGGACTGCTTCACCATATTCGGCAGGATGTATTTGAGCTTCTCCTCGGACGGCCGCATGACGGACGCGCCGGGCAGTTCGCGGTGCAGGTGAATGGCGTCAAACACGCACTTGGTGGTGCAGACACCGCAGCCGATGCACTTGTTGGGATCCACAACGGAGGCGCCGCAGGACAGACAGCGAGAGGTCTCGGTCTTAACCTGTTCCTCAGTGAAGCTTGCGGACAGATCCCGGAAAGTCTTCGCCTGAGCTGCGGCATCGCCCCGGGGCGGAATCTGCCGCTTGCTCTCATCGTAAGCCGGCACCGTGATGTTAGTCTTGTCCAGCTCAATGAAATCACGACGATTACGGCCGATGGTCAGCGTGCAGTGTTCATGCACATAACGATGCAGGGAAATGGCGCCTTCCCGGCCCGCCGCGATGGCATCGATGGCAAATTTCGGTCCTGTATACACATCGCCGCCGGCGAAAATGTCCGGCTCGGATGTCTGATAAGTCAGCTTGTTGGCGATCACGCCGCCGTTGGGCCGCAGCTCCACATGGAGGCCGTCCAGCATGTGACCCCAGTCGATGCCCTGACCGACTGAGAAAATGACATGGCGGCAGGGAATGGTAACCGTATCATTTTCGTCATATTCCGGCGCAAAACGCCCTTCGTCATTGAAAACGCGGGTGCACTTTTTGAAAATGATGCCGCGCACAGCCCCATTTTCTTCAAGGATCTCCTTCGGTCCCCAGCCACAGTTGAGGGAAATGTTTTCCCCCAGAGCCTCAGAGATTTCTTCGTCGCTGGCGGGCATGGCATCCCGCTGTTCCAGGCAGTACATGGAAATTTTGGCATCGGTGCAGCGGTGGCTGACCCGAGCCGCGTCGATGGCGACATTGCCGCCGCCGACAACCACCACGTCGCCGCTGAACGCAAAGCCCTCGTTGGCCCCGGCTTCCCGCAGGAAATCAACAGCGGTCATGGCACCGGTGGCATTTTCGCCCGGAATGCCGGGTTTCCGACCTTTCTGACAACCGATGGCGGCATAGAAGCCCTTGTAACCCTCGGCCCGCAGCTGCTCGATTGTCACATCTTTGCCCACTTCAACGCCGCAGCGAATCTCAACGCCCAGCGCGCGGATGACATCGATCTCCGCCGCCAGAAGATCTTTTTCCAGCTTGTAGGAGGGGATGCCGTAGCGCAGCATACCGCCGGGCTCCGCATTTTTTTCGAAAATGGTGGGTTTGTAGCCGGTCAGCGCCAGATAATACGCGCAGGAAAGACCGGCCGGACCGGCGCCGATGATCGCGATCTTTTCGTCGAAACCGCCCCGGAGAGACGGAATTATTTTCTCAGGAATGAAACGGGTCTCGGCTTTGAGGTCCCGTTCGGCGATGAAACGTTTGACTTCATCGATGGCCACGGCTTCGTCGATGGTGCCGCGGGTGCAGGCATCTTCGCAGCGGCGGTTGCAGATGTGACCGCAAACGGCCGGCAGCGGGTTATCTTTTTTGATGAGGGCCAGCGCTTCTTCGTAACGACCTTCCTTGGCCAGCTGCAGGTAGCCCTGAATGGCAATGTGGGCCGGGCAGGCTGTTTTGCAGGGAGCGGTGCCGGTGTCGTAGCAGTTGATGCGGTTGGTGTCGCGATAATTGACGGACCACATGTGCTCACCCCAGGGCATTTCGTGGGGCAGGGGCATCCGCGGATAGGAAATGGCGCAGCCGTCTTTATCGCACAGTTTCTGGCCAAGCTTCACAGCACCCGCCGGGCAGTTTTCGACGCACTTGCCGCAGGCCACGCATTTACTCGGCTCAACGGAGGCGATGTAAGCGGAGCGGGACATGTTCGGGGTGTTGAAAAGCTGGGAGGTGCGCAGGGCATAGCACACATTGACGTTACAGTTGCAGATGGCAAAAATCTTGTTTTTGCCGTCGATATTGGTGATCTGGTGCACAAAGCCGTTGTCTTCGGCCTGCTTGAAGATATCGAGAGCTTCTTCCTTTGTGATATAGCGGCCGTCTTTTTCGGTTTCGACGATGTAATCCGCCATGTCACCCACGGCGATGCACCAGCCTTCCGGATCGTCGGCGCAGCCTTCGTCATGGGTCAGACGGGAGCGGCGGCAGGAACAGGGGCTGGCGGCATATTTGCCTTCATATTTGCTGAGCCAGTAGGAAATGTGTTCGAGGTCCACAGACTCATTTTCCATTTCAATGGCTTTTTCCACGGGAATGACGTGCATGCCGATGCCGGCACCGCCCTCCGGCACGAAGGGGGTGATTTTCTCAAGGGGCAGACGGGACATGCGCTCGAAGAAAGTGCCCATTTCCGGATGTTCCTTAAGGACCGATGCGTTCATGTTGAAGAATTCGGCACAGCCCGGGACGTACATGGGCAGAACGTACTGCTTGGTGTGGGACTCATTTTCCCAATTGTACTCCAGCATGCCTTTGCGTGACATTTCCTCAAGAAGAGCCTCGCATTTTTTCTCTTCCAGACCGGAGAGCTTCACGATTTCCGGCAGTGTTTTCGGCTTCCGGACGTCGAGTTTCAGGGCCAGCTCCGCCTCTTCGTCGGTGAGGACGGCGGCCAGACCCCAGTATTCCGGGTCTTCCCGGGTGATTTTCTTAAGGCCCAGCTTCTGGGGCACGCGGTCGGTGATTTTTTTGCCCAGCTTCGCGATGACGGGGCGGAAGGGGGCGTCGTGATCGATGGCGATCTCGGGATAGTGGTATTCCGGGTATAACTCTTTATCAAGTTCTCTGCTCATAATGCCTCCATGGTGTGGGCCCGCAAGGCGAGGGCCCGGGGTGGGGTGATATGTTTTGAGGGCCGCATGACGCGGGCTCGGGGTGGGATGTTATGTTTTGAGGGGCCGCATGACGCGGGCCCGATGCAGGTGATAGCTGCGCGATTCTATGTTATGAGATGGCGTTTTGCCTGGCCCCGCGGACTTTATCTGCGAGCCAGTTGGCCCAGGCTTCGATGCCCTCGCCGGTTTTCGCGCTGATGGGAAAGATCACGGCGTTGGGATTCCGCATATGAATGTGTTCTTCGACCTGCGTCATGTCAAAATCAAAATACGGCAGCACATCGATCTTGTTGATGAGCACCGCCTCACAGACCTCGAACATCAGCGGGTATTTCAGCGGTTTGTCATGACCCTCCGGCACGGACAGGATCATCACGTTGGCCGAAGCGCCCGTGTCAAATTCTGCCGGGCAGACGAGATTGCCTACATTTTCTAAAATGGCCAGGTCCACGTCTTCAACGCCCAGCGCATTGATGCCCTGGCGCGTCATGTCCGCATCCAGATGGCACATACCGCCGGTATGCAGCTGGATCGCTTTGACCCCGGTGGCGGCGATGGTTTTGGCATCCACATCGGAATCGATGTCCGCCTCCATGACCCCGATCCGAAGCTCATCTTTCAAAGCTTCAATTGTTCTGGTCAGCGTCGTTGTTTTGCCTGAGCCCGGCGCCGACATTAAATTAAGAAGAAACACGCCCTTGCCCGCAAGCTCCGCCCGCAACGCATCCGCGTCCCGGTCGTTGTCGGCAAAGACACTTTCCTTGATTTCAATAATACGCACGTCTTTCATGTCAAAGATTCCTTCGTGAAAAAGCCACTTCTCTGTTATAATGGGTGTGGCGCAAAAGCGCCGCAGGAAAATGTATCATACGAGAAACAAATCATTTTCCGCGTCTATCATATCATAAAAAATGAGGAAAATGGCACAAGAAAGTGGTTATTTGGCTCAAAATCAATATTTTGACTCGGAATAGG
>JAUNDG010000015.1 GCA_030526195.1 Lachnospiraceae bacterium | reverse complement strand
AGGCTGCCGTTGCCGATGCGGCTAAGGTTGCCGCCGAATGGTCAGCCCAGAATCCGGCCAATGGCTGGAAGTGCCCGGCCTGCGGCTCAGTGGCTGCCGGTAAGTTCTGCCCGGAATGCGGTGCCAAGAAACCGGAAGAAGCTGCCGGTTGGACATGCCCGACTTGCGGTACTGTGAACAAAGGTAAGTTCTGCGCCGAATGCGGCACAAAGAAACCGGCCGGCGAACCGCTTTACAAGTGCGACAAGTGCGGCTGGGAGCCGGAAGATCCGAAGAATCCGCCGAAGTTCTGCCCGGAATGCGGCGATCCCTTCAACGAAAGTGATATTGTGTCTTAAGTAACATGACAGATGACCGCATGGCTGTCGGCGCTAAAGAGACAGCCTCTTGCCCCGAAGCCATGCGACAGAAACAAAAGCGGATCGCATTCAAAGTTGAGAGCATAAGGATTCCGGCAAGATGTGCATCCGCCTGATACAGGAGGAATACGATGGGTTTATTCAGTAAGAAAGCCTGTTCCGTCTGCGGCGGCAACATGGGTATCGTGACAGACAATAAGCTGGCTGACGGCGGTCTTTGCCATGACTGCGCCAAGAAGCTGTCTCCCTGGTTCAGCGGTATGAAGCAGACCACCATCGAGCAGATCAAAGAGCAGCTGGCCTTCCGTGAAGAGAATAAGGCGAAGGTGATGGATTTTCATCCCACCAGATCCTATGGCCAGGGCCGTTATAAGATTCTGATCGATGAGGACAACCGTAAGTTCATGGTGACCGATGCGGCAGATATCGTGGGTGCCAATCCGGATGTGCTGGATCTGACCGATGTGACCAACTGCGATATGGAGATCAAGGAAGATCAAAGAGAAATCTATCGTCAGGGCGCAGACGGCAAGAGCGTCAGCTACAATCCGAAGCGCTACAAATATACCTATAACTTCTATATCACCATCAATGTGAACCACCCCTACTTCAATGTGATCCGTTTCCAGCTCAACAATAAGACCATTGAGATGGAAAGCCAGATTGAACGTCAGGTCGGCGGTGGCCCGATGGGGGCCATGTTCAACGCCATGACACGTCCTGGTCAGCCTTCCAACATGGGCGGCATCCGCGGCGCTGCGGCACAGCGTGCCCGGACCGGCGGTATGCTCGGCAACACCGTGACCAACAGCTACAAGCCGGATCCCATGATGGATCCCGTCTACGCTCAGTGTGCTCAGCAGGGGGCTGAAATTCGTGAAGCTCTGCTCAATGCCCGCTATGAAGCCCGCGCCGAGGCCATGGCCGCTGCTGCTCCGAAGGCAGCCGTGACCTGTCCGTACTGCGGTGCCACCACAACACCGGATGCCAGCGGCTGCTGCGAATACTGCGGCGGTGCTGTCAACTGACAACATTTTTTCACAACAAATTGAGTATTGCCCCCGCCTCCCGATCTTTCGAGACGAAGGCGGGGGTTCTTTTCTGTTAATCGAGATCGCCGCCCCTCATGAGGACAGCGATACCGGACCAGTGAACCACAGACGTGCCTTTTCCCGTTTCGAAACTGTTACGTTTTTAGGGGCGGGGAGGCATCAGCATGGCGGCATGATAGAAGCCGCATTTTCTTATGACGAAACAAGAAACCGAACTTCAATACCGCACCATGACGGAGACACCGGTGTCCAGACTGATCTCTCGTCTGTGCGTGCCCTCCATCATCACCATGATGGTGTCCAATATCTACAACTTAGTCGATAACGCCTTCGTGGGCGAGCTGGGCAATTCCGCCAGCGGCGCCGTGGGCATCGTGTTCAGCTTCATGACCATTCAGCAGGCCTGCGCCTATATGTTCGGCCAGGGCGGCGGCAGCATTTCCTCCCGCCTCATGGGTCATCAGGATGACCACAGTGCCTCCGTGGTGGTGTCCACCGCCTTTTTCATGTCATTTTTTATCGGCATCCTGGAACTCATTTTCTGCCTCATGTTCCTGGATCCCATTGTCATGATGCTGGGCAGCACCCCCACCATCGCCCCTTATGCGAAGGTTTACATCACCTACATCCTCATCGTGGCCCCCTTTATGATGGGGTCCTTGACGCTCAACAACCTGCTGCGGTATGAGGGCAAGGCCTTTTACGGCATGATGGGCCTTATGGCCGGGGCGCTTATCAACATTGCCGGGGATGCCATTCTCATGAAGGGCTTCCACATGGGCATTGCCGGGGCCGGCCTGTCCACGGCCATTTCACAGGTAATCGGCTTCGGAATCCTCATTTCCGCTTATTTAAGAGGCAAAACGGAAGCCACGATTTCTTTGAAAATGGTGAACTGGCGGCCGAAACGGGTCCTGCAGATCGGATCCACGGGGCTGCCATCCCTGATCCGGCAGGGGATGAGCTCGGTCACATCGATCCTGCTCAACACCCTGGCCGGCGGCTACGGCGATGCGGCGGTGGCGGCCATGAGTATCGTTGGCCGGATTTTCTTCTTTATTTATTCGGTGTCCATCGGTGTGGGCCAGGGGTTCCAGCCGGTGAGCGCCTTTAACTACGGCGCGGGAAAATATTCCCGTGTGCGGGCGGGTTATCGCTTCACATTCAAGCTGTCGGAGTGCCTGATGGGGATTCTGACCATCGTGGTGATCGCTTTCTCCGGCCACATCATTCCGCTTTTCAGAAATGATCCGGAGGTCATCGCCATTGCGCAGCGAGCTCTGATCCTGCAGTGTCTCTCGTCGTTGGTGCTGCCTTTCCTGATGAGCTCGGAAATGCTGATGCAAAGCACCGGCAAAAAATGGAGTGCTTCCATCGCAGCCACGATCCGAAACGGGCTTCTGTTCATTCCGGTGGTGCTGGTGCTGGAACATTTCCGTGGACTGACGGGTATTCAGGAAGCCCAGCCGGTGGCCTACCTCTTATCGGTGATTCCGGTGGCTATTCTGGTGAAACGCTACTTCAGGCTCTTGCCGAAGGAAGACAGCCCGGAGGTGTGAGCGGTTAGAAAATCCACTGGCGAAGCGGACATCGTGTCCTTGATATGTCATTTAGTTAAAAGAAAAACGAAACCACTTGATACCTCTCATGATGTATCAAGTGGTTTTTGTCGTTAGAAATTAATGTCAATATTTTTTACATATCCACACGGGCAACTGATCAGAGTTCTTTCACTTCTCGAAGTCATCGAGATCACCGGATGTCCTTGACATTTCGGGCATGTGATTGTCACATAACCGTTTTTCTGTTGTTCGATCATCGCTTGCTTCGCTAACAGAATTGATTGGGGTGATAATGGAGGAGACTTTCTTTTCTCTATTTGAGTAACCATATGTTGCCCCTTCCATCAAGAAAAATCGGACAGGTCCTCCGGCAGGATGGTGGTGATATCCTCCTCGCTGGGATTTTCCAGTGCGGCCACCCGGGAGGCCTGATTGGTGATGATGGCTTCGAAGATATTCCGCACATCACGGGCATTGGCGAAATTCTCGCCCTTGTTGGCTTCCCGTTCCCTGATGAGGGCTTCCACAGCGGTGCGGGCCTCATCGGAGAGGGTGTAACTGTATTTTTTGCAGTTGATGTCGAAGATCGCCATCATTTCTTCGGCGGTGTAATCCGGGAAGGTCAGGTACTTGTTGAACCGGGATTTGAGCCCCGGGTTGCTGTTGATGAAGCGTTCCATGAGCTCGGTATAACCGGCAGCGATGACAACGAAGTCCTTCCGGTTATCCTCCATGGCCTTCAGAATGGTGTCGATGGCCTCCTGACCGTAGTCCGGGCCTTCTTTATTCAACGCATAGGCTTCGTCGATGAATAGCACACCACCCATGGCTTCCTTGATCTTTTCCTGAGTTTTGATGGCGGTCTGTCCCACATACCCGGCCACAAGCCCGGAGCGGTCCACCTCCACCAGCTGGCCCTTGGAGAGCACGCCGATCTCCTTGTAGAGCTGGGCCAGAATACGAGCCACAGTGGTTTTGCCTGTGCCGGGATTGCCGGCGAAAACAAGGTGAAGAGAGGTGGGCACGTAGGCCAGGCCCTTTTCTTCACGGAGCTTCTGGATCTTGACCAGGTTCACCAGCTCCCGGACATCGTGCTTGATGGAGTCAAGACCAATGAGCTCCTCAAGCTGTTCCATACCGGATTTTTCCGGCTTTTTTTCTGTCTGAGCCTCGGCGGTCCGGGCCTGAGCCTGATCGCCGGCAGCGGACGGAGCCGCACCGGCTGCGGCAGACGGGCCGGCCGGATTGCCGGAAGAAGGATTCTGATCCGGCAAAGCAGTAGCGTCTGATGCCGGGGCCGCAGTATCTCGGGGCAGGGCATTTTCGACCGGAGCGTAAAGGGCATTGGTGATGGCATTTTTTAAAGCGGTATCCGCATCAGCGCCCTTGTTGTCGTTGAAGCGGTCGACAAAATCATTTCCGAAAAAATCTTTATAGACATCGGTAACAATGTCGTTCAGGCGGCTGTCACCCCGGCCAAGGAGCTCGGTCATGCCGGCCTGGTTGCGGGCGATGGTATCCTCAAGGCCTGTGGGTTTGGCGATGTCCTGTGTGAAATCGGCTGTTTTTTTCAGGCTGTCGCTAAGGTCGGACACACTGCCGAAGAAATCATCAAAAAGATCGCGGTTTTTATTATCACTCATAGGGAACCTCCCATATTCTGTGTTCTGGCTTTTATTATAGGAAAAATCAGACACAAATTCCACCGCACAACGTGTATAATAAGCAGGAAAGTCAAAAATCACAGCCGCACACGATGCGCGGCATCTTATATAAAGAAGAAACAGGAGAGTAATATGGCATTTAGTGAACGTTTTCAGAAAATGATCGCAGCGGCCGATGACACGATTCTGGAAAAGATCGTGACAGGCGGCTTTACTTTTGATCTGGAGGTCGGCGGCGAAAAATGCGGCTTTGACCGTATGCGGGACCGGGTTCTCGGAAATGGGATTCTGCAGACGGATTTCCTTGTTTTCCCCCAGAATGATGACAAGCGGAAGCGGGTGCAGGGCGTGGTCATGACCCTCCACAGCGACGGGCTATTTTCGGGTGAGGACCTGAACGTCACATCTGTGTCACTGGCCGGGTTCAAGCGTCCCATGATGCCGGAAATCTATTACGCTCACGTAGCATCTCGCGGCGGCAAGCAGATCGAAAAGGACGGTTGCCGGACTTTCCTGGGCCACACCATTGTGGTGGTGACAAAGGATGAGGGGATGGTGGACCTGGATGCCTTCAATTTCGAAGCCTGCGAAGGCTTTATGCTGAAGCTGTGGGCCGGTGAGATCAAGATTGGAATTCGGAAAAATGACTGAAGCAGGGAAACGTAATTTTAAGAAAATTAATCATAGCAAGAAACCGGTCGGCTCAAAGATTCAGAATGATCATAAGGATTCTGCTAATGGGCATTCAAAGAAAGAAATGGGTCGCGAGCAGACAGCAAAGAAGACAACATGTCCGGTGAGAAAATCGGGTGATGATTTCAAATGGCAGCAGAAGGCAAATGCTGTCGTGAAACCCGAAGGCTGCGACGAGGCAGCCGGCTGTCCGCTCACAAAGAAGTGCGGTGGCTGCCAGTTCACCAAGGTGCCCTACACGGAGCAGCTGAAGCATAAACAGATGCATATGCGGAAACTTCTGGGCCGATTTGGCAAGGTGGAGCCCATCATCGGGATGGAACAGCCTCTTTATTATCGGCACAAGGTGCACGCTGTGCTGGGCAGAGGCCGGAAAGGCGAGATCATTTCCGGAACCTATGAAGCCCGGTCCCATAAGATCGTGCCGGTGGAGCATTGCCTCATTGAGGATGAGAAGGCTCAGGCGGTGATCGCCACGGTGCGCCGGCTGATCAAGGAATTTAAGCTTTACATCTATGATGAAGATCTGGGTACCGGCCTGATGCGTCATGTCCTGGTGCGCCGGGGTTATGCCACCGGTGAGATCCTGGTAGTGCTGGTGACAGGGACGGTGGTCTTCCCGGGCAAGAATAATTTCGTGAAGGCTCTGGTGAAAGAACATCCGGAGATCACCACCATTGTTCAGAATATCAATGACCGGCGGACCTCCGTGGTGCTGGGGGAACGGGAGCAGGTGCTCTACGGGCCCGGCTTTATCCGCGATGAACTGTGCGGCTTTACCTTCCGGATCTCAGCCTCTTCATTTTATCAGGTGAATCCGGCGCAGACGGAGAAGCTGTACAACACAGCCATCGAGATGGCGGGATTGACAGGCAAAGAAACGGTGATCGATGCCTACTGCGGCACCGGCACCATCGGCATTGCTGCTTCAAGAAAAGCCGGTCGGGTGATCGGTGTGGAAGTGAACAAAGCAGCGGTGCGGGATGCCCGTTTGAATCTGAAGGATAACGCGGTCAAGAATATGACCGTCAAGCAGGACGATGCCGGCCGGTTCATGCTGGAAATGGCGGCTCGGGGTGAGAAAGCGGATGTGGTTTTGATGGATCCGCCCCGGACAGGCTCTGACAAGAACTTCCTGTCGGCGGTCACAAAAATGGGTCCTGACCGCATCGTCTATATTTCCTGCGGGCCGGATACACTGGCCCGGGATCTGGGAATCCTCACCAAGTCCGGTTATCGTGTGATGCGGATGCAGCCCGTGGATCTTTTCCCGCAGACGGAGCATATAGAAAATGTGGTTCTCTTGAGCAACAAAAAGAGTCATAGATAAGGATACCATTGAGATTGGTGTGGATTCAGAGAATTACTATAAAATCAAAGAAGGTAAATAAGAAGTATAAGACTGCTCTCTCAGGAGGGCAGTTTTTTATATTGCGACAGCAAAAACAAAGAGCTGGCTCAAAGGAAAAACCATTGAGCCAGCCCGGGTTTTTGATGTTACATATTCTCAATAGCAACAGATTTTTTGGAAATTTGAGATTGAGCACGGGCTCAGCCGTTGCAATCATCTCGTCAGAAGTTATCCGAACAAAACTTCAATCTCTTGCTCTGCCTGATATACTGTCATGCCAGCGAATATTTCTGCATCTTCAAATTTATTGACGCATTCGGTGTAGTCTCTCCCAGAAAAACTATAAGTATGTGTTAAGGTCTTGCTTCTTTGGGTAGTATTATCGTACTCGTCAATACAAAGATTGTAATTGCAAGAAGAATTGTCATAGGTGATTTCAAGGAAATAGTATTTTTTGCGAAATATAAATTCTTTCTCCGGTCCACCCATCATTAACAGATCATCGATAAACTCGCCAATTGTATTACCTTTCATTTATTTCACCCCCACAAACAGATGTTTATATTTTTCATAATAAGGATTCCCTGGTCCAATTTTATATTTGGTCGCACTAGAGTGGTTTTCTATGCCTGGCTTATTGTGGATATGGACATGTAATACATCGCCCTGACCAAGCGCCTTTTCATGGTGATAGCCAATTTCCAAGACGACCTTATGATTATCGTCATATTCCCGATACTGGTGAAAAACTCCATCCTTATCAAGTAACACATATTTGTTGCCTGGAGTATGCGACTCTTCTGGAAGTTTTAGCGACTTGGATTGATCGATGGGACGGAGTACCTTCACATTATCAAGAAAACCGACTGTTTCAAATGTATAGGCCGGCGATTTGCCGGTAGAATAAGTTCCTTTTCCGCCCATGTTAACATCCTCCTCTACCATTGAAACTGTATTTAACAGGAATGATATTTCCTCTCATTTCAGCGAAAGGAGTGCCGAGAACGATGATTGCAGAAGGCTGGATTCTTTCGAGCATTGCATCATATCCATGGAGAAAGAGTTTCTTGCTCGTTTTACATTCAATCATGCCAACTGCAACAATACAGCCGGTTTCTATTGCATCGAAACAGAAATCATAGCTCCTAGGGGTACTCCAGCAGACTGCGGGAACAACCTTGAGCCCTTTGTCTTGCCAGTAGGCGCCTACCCAACGATTTTTGCCGGTACTTTCTATTTGTCTCCATAAGTCCATGTCTGCATAAGTAGAGTACTCAGGGGAAATAAGAAAACGATATTGTGAGTATCTGGAAAGGCTGCGGTCAGGGTGGTCATAGACTCCATTGAATCGATAATCATCTACATAATGATGTACACCGTTACATCTGTTCTTTGGAGTATCATTTGCTCTTGTGTTTGAAGAGGCAATAAGAGATATATTGCTAAGATCAATGTCCTGTTTCTGGATAAGCGCGAAGCCCCATTTCCCAACGGGATTAAAATTGTTTCGCATGAAGAGAGGATCTTCACGCATTTCTTTACTCGTCATAATAATCACCTCGTAAACTTTATGGCTGACGAGCCAATAATTTGTTTGCTATTGTGCTTTTTATTCAAAATGCCAATAGATGAAGTTACGAGGAAGTGCTATTATTTCAGGTAATGACACTTGGTTTTGCAATAGCACTTCCGAGGAATGAAACGTGTTGAAAAGCTGCTGGTAACAGTTTTCCAACGCGTTTTATTTTTTTACATTCATAGGACATCACCTCCTTAAAATTAACGAAGAGACCGAAGCTGAACCCGTGCAGCAGAGATAGACACTCCGCAGTTGATAGATATAGCAAGCGGGTTCATTCCTTTTATTAGGTAAGACGATGCAAGGAGTTCGCCTCCGAAAGCATCAGCTTGCCATTCGGGATCTTCGTAGGGTTTTAGTTTTTCGGTAGGCGCCAATCTGCATAATGCGATGCTGTCATCCTCATGCATGAATAGATGGCCTACTTCATGTGCGATTGTGAGTCGATCGCGCCCTTCACCAACAGCAGCACGGAGATAGACATCCTCTCGGATCCGGATTAAATTTTTGCTGGGATATGTTTCGCCGTGCTTATTTCCCATTTCGATGGAGGGGGCAACTTCAAATTGAAAATCAGGAATGAGGATTGGAAGGATATTCTCTACAAAAGGAAGAATTGGAAAATAGAGTTTATTCTCTAGCCCGACCTTTTTCTTAAGAGTATGAATAAATCTTCGAATCTCATTTCTGGAAACGGCATCAGCTTTGTAACGATTCATTATTGTTCTTTATCTCCTGATAGTATATTTTTAATCGCTTCGGCCTGTTCATCGTTAATCTCTGAGAACTTTCTTGCAAAAGAAACAGCCAATTCACGATTTTGTAGGCTTTGGCCGATAAAATTCATCTCTATTGCGTCCTCTGTTTCAGCGATTGCCGTGGTAAAAGCTTTTCGCTGTTCTTCTGTTAATTGATAGAGCTCACATATACGGCTGTTCCATGCTGCAGGCATGTGCTTCTTTCCATTTTCTACGGCCGAAAGAAATGAAATGGTTACTTCCAATTTTTCAGCCATGTCTTTTAAGATTTCTCTTTCGTCGATTCTTAATTTACGTAAGAATCGACCAATACTTGTCAACATATGCATTCCTCCTTCTTTGAAACCACAATGGTCTATAGAATTTGTATCACAAAACGAATAATTAGTCAACCTGTTGGTTGAAATTTTATTTGTGTTTGATATTTTGTGGCGGAGAAAAGTATTATATGTATGATGAACCCGGAAGAAAGCGCAAGTAATATGAACTGCAGCAAGCATTCCCCCGCTTCAAAGACGTAGAGTCTTAAGCGGGGGTTACGGGGGAAGCTTGCATCAGCAGGGGTAAAAGCCCCTGCTGATGGGCTACCGAAGGTAGCTGCGGTTCACGAGCAAGGAGCGAAGCGTACAGCGTGTCCTCTGGGTATTGCGAGTGTCCGCTTTACTAAAGTAAAAAGGGATTTCAGGAACTGCCGTATCGGCAGTCTCCCGAAATCCCTTTTATAAATGTTTGGCGTTATGAAGCACCCTCCGCAGCATAATACTGCTCAAACCGGTCAGCCCATATCAGGATGAGGGCTCGTTCGGCTTCATCCGGCACAGCTGTTTTTAAAGCCTGTATGAGTCGCTCAGCCAGAAGGCTGTCCGATACGCGGGCCATGCCCAGCAGCTGGCCGATGTCGTAGCCGGCATACCCCATATGCGCACACTCAAAATCAAGCAGTGTAAAGCAATCGCCGTCAAATAAGATGTTGTTGAGGCTCACATCACCCAGACAGAAATACCAGGGCGCCCCGGTCAACGGCCGGCAGATATCCTTCATTTTGTTGTGGTACATGCACTGCACAATCTCAAGCTGTTGATCCAGCAGCCGTTTTTCGTCAGCAGAAAAACTGTCATAAGGCAGGTGATTGATCCGATGCAGAAATCGGAGGAGCTCTGTCAACTGATGGACAGAGGGCAGACCAACACCGGTGTTTGCCGGAGCCTTTTCACAGCAGAGAACGGAGAGGGGCTCTGCCGGGATATAGGTCAGCGTCAACGTGTGCTGCGTTTTGTCAAAGTCGATCACATGGGGCTGATGAAAATGGGGATTGCCATCAGCCAAGGCTTCTGTTTTATTAAGAACAAAAGCTTCCACATCGGCACGGGAAACAGGCCAAAGCACATCATACGTTAGAAGCTTTTCCGAAAAATGCTTCCGTATAACATGTTGGCCTGTCTGTGCGTCTAATTCTGTGAAATTACAACGTCCCTTAAATAGCATGCTTTAGTCTAATTCCAGCAGTTCATCAAGCTGTTCGATAACATAAGCGACCAGAACCGGGCAATCCTTAGCCAGGTTTTCGGCTTTGAAGCGAGCCATACCTTCCGGTGTGCCGATGTTGGCGCCGATGATATCCTGGCAGTAAAGAGAACCGAAGGCTTCTTTAAATCTCTTTTCGATTTCAATTCTCTTTTCATGAAGCTTGGCTTCGTCCGGTTTTGTTTCAGCATTGTAGTGACCAAAAGCCAGAGAAAGAGCCATCATAGCGCCTGTCAGGCTGCCGCAGCGTTCGCCGTTAAACATACCGCCACCGAAGGCATCGGCGATCTTCTTGGCAGCGACTTCATCAAAGCCCAGCTTCTTGGCGGCATAGCCGAAGACGATCTGTGAGCAGTGAAGACCTTCGCCAAACTGGGCGGCAGCGGAATCCACAAGTTCCTTGTTAACTGTTAAGTGTTCGTGAGCCATTTCTTTTTTCTCCTTCAAATAAAAATGTTATAAGTGAACAGATATGAATAATAGTGTTTCACGGGTTTTAAATCCGTATACCTACTGGGTAAGTGGGTTATGGACGCAGTATACACCCTGTCAGGTGCGAAGTCAAATGATTTGAGGGTGAATAATCACCAAATAATGCCGACCATGCAAGTGGGAATTTGTAAAAAATCAACATTGACAGGAACGCCAAGAGTGAGTATTGTTAATAGCATACTAACCCAGTAGGGAATAGAGTTAAACCCGGTTGGAAATAGAGTTAAATGAGAGGGGAACCGTTATGAATGTTGCAAACAATGTTGTTGAACTGATCGGTAATACACCGATGGTTCGTTTAAGTAAGAAAACAAATCCGTATGACGCTGAGGTTTTGGTCAAACTGGAGTATTTCAATCCGATGTCTTCTGTTAAAGATCGCGTCGGTGTGGCCATGCTTGAAGAAGCCGAACGTCAGGGCATCATCAAACCCGGTGCCACCATCATTGAACCCACCAGCGGTAATACCGGTATCGGTCTGGCCTTTGCCTGTGCGGTGAAGGGTTATCGTCTGATCCTGACAATGCCGGAGACCATGAGTGTCGAGCGTCGTATGATCTTAAGTGCTCTGGGTGCTGAGATCGTCCTGACCGAAGCTTATTCCAGCATGGTTGGCTCCGTTGAAAAGGCTAAGGAGTTAAATAAGGAAATTCCGGGTTCCTGGATCCCGGATCAGTTCTCAAATGCCGCTAATGCCGAGGCTCATCGTAAGACAACCGGCCCGGAAATTCTTCGTGATACAGACGGCAAGGTTGACATCTTCGTGGCCGGTGTCGGGACCGGCGGTACCTTAACCGGTATCGGCGAGGTGTTAAAGGCTCATAATAAAGAGACACAGGTGGTGGCTGTAGAACCCTTTAAATCAGCCGTTCTCTCAGGTAAGCAGGCCTATCCCCATCGGATTCAGGGTATCGGCGCCGGCTTTATCCCGGATGTCCTGAACCAGGATATCGTGGATGAGATCCTCTGCGTCATCGATGAGGATGCCAGCAAGTATGCGCACCTGATGGCAGAAAATGAAGGTATTCTGACCGGTATTTCCGGTGCCGCCAATGTCTGGGCTGCCATTGAACTGGCCAAACGGCCGGAAAATGCCGGCAAGACCATCGTGACCGTTCTGCCGGACAGCGGTGAACGATATCTGTCCACATGGCTCTATGAAGATTTTGCCAAGAATCTGGATCAGGGCACCAATAAGCTCAATCAGCAGATTCTGGAAACACTGGATACAGACCTGCCGAAATCTGTGGCGCTGTCACTGCGCTATTTCCAGAACGGTTTATACTGCAGCGAGGCTATTCTCCGTGGCTTTAATGAGGCTTACAATCTTGGATTCCCGGAGGAACAGTACAAGATCGCCACGGCCTTTGGTTCCGGTCTGGGTGAATCCGGCTGTTCTTGCGGTGCTGTGACCGGTGCCGCCATGGTGCTGAGTCTCATTTGCGGCCGTACTCATAACTATGAGTCTGAAAGAGTCTCATTTACGGTTGTTAATGAACTGCATGACAAGTTCCGCCAGGCCCATAAGGCTCTGTGCTGCCGCGCTCTGACCAGCAAGGTGGAATGGAACTCCGCGGAGCACAAACTTTGCTGCGAACAGCTGGTTAAGCATGCATCGGAAATTATTGATGATATTATTCAGAGAGAGCTTCTTGAATACTTACCGGAAAACGGTGGCAAGCAGCTTGAGGAAAAGAAAAAATACATCAATAATCCCAATAAGATCAGAATCTAAAGAATAAAAATCAAAAAGCCTCACAGGTCAGAACTTGTGGGGCTTTCAGAATATGATATGGAACAGTTATTAAAGACAATTACGGCCTACAGCGAAAGCCCTGAGTTTAAGAAAGCGCTGGACATACCTGCCGAGGCGCCTGTGACATTCGTGCCGTTGGCTCAGGGTGAGTATCATCGGAATTTTGTGTTCGCACACCCGATTACCGAAAAAAAATACGTGCTTCGGGTGAACTACGGCAGCCAGATGCATCTCGATAACCAGATTGGTTATGAATACAAGGCTCTTGACATGCTCAAATTCAGCGGCAGAACGCCGGTCCCGGTTTTTGTGGATAACAGCGGCGCTGTTGACGGCCACGGGATCCTGGTGATGGCCTTTATTGAGGGCCGCCCCCTTGATTATGAGCGGGATCTTTTCCGGGCGGCAGCCTGTCTGGCCGATGTGCACAGCACACCGATCTCTTCACCGGAATCGCTCATTGAAATCGGGAATCCGATCAAGGGCATTCTGGAGGAATGCGAGCAGATGTTTGCTGTCTATAAGCAATCCGCCGTAGCCGACCCCCGCAAGGTGGCCATGATCGAGGAACTGATGGGTCTTGCCTATCAGAAAGCCGATGAAATGAAGGCGTTGGACTATCAGAATGTCTGCATCAACACGGAATTAAACAATCATAATTTTCTGGTGAACGAGAAAACGGGTTTCGTGTCTCTGATCGACTGGGAGAAACCCCTTTGGGGCGATCCGGCTCAGGACCTCGGTCATATGCTGGCGCCGACAACCAGCTTCTGGCGGACGGACATCATTTTAAAGGAAGAAACGGTGGAGGCCTTTGTGCGGGATTATCGGAGTTTTGTAGATGACAGGATCCGCCTGGGCAATCTCGAGGAACGGGTGAAGGTCTTCTTGCCGGTCACCTGTCTGCGCGGTATCACCTGGTGCGCCATGGCTTATGTGGAATACATGACACCGGGCCGGGCTATCGCCAATCCGGATACATTGGCTAAGCTGAAGGCTTACCAGACAGAATCATTTTTGCAGGATATTAAAGCATATTTGTTGAAATAAATCATTCACCGCTTGATGAAAAGGTGAATGAGATGGAAAGGTTGAGAACTCATGGGGTTAGATATTGAAACAAAATGTTTGCATTTAGAAAATGAGGTGGCTGACGACCATCACTATGGTGCGATCAGCTACCCGATCTATCAGTCCGCCACCTACGCCCATCCGGAGGTGGGACAGAGCACCGGTTTTGACTATTCCCGGTTACAGAATCCGACACGTCAGCAGCTGGAGAAGGTGGTGGCTTCTTTGGAAAATGGCCTTGATGCCCTTGCCTTTTCCAGTGGCATGGCGGCCATCGCGGCTATGATGGAGATGTTCAAGCCCGGCGATCACATCATCACGGATGCGGACCTTTACGGTGGCAGCATTCGTTTGTTTGATGCCATCAGTGCCAAAAATGGTATCGCGTTTACACGTATTGACTGGGGCAAGGCCTCCATCGAGTCCCTCATCAGGGACAATACCAAAGCCCTTTATATCGAAACCCCGACCAACCCCATGATGCGGGTGATCGACATTGCGAAGGTGGCGGCACTGGCTAAAAAGCACAACCTGCTGCTGATCGTCGATAACACATTTTTGTCCCCCTATTTCCAGAATCCGCTGGATCTTGGGGCTGACATTGTGGTGCACAGCGGCACGAAATTCCTGGGTGGGCATAATGACACCATTGCAGGATTCCTTGTCACTAACCGACAGGATATCTCCGATCAGCTGCGTTATATCATCAAGACCGTTGGGTCCGGGCTGGCGCCCTTCGACAGCTGGCTGGTGCTCAGAGGTATTAAGACGCTTTCGGTCCGTATGGAACGGGCTCAGGAAAATGCCATGGCCATCGTGAAGTTCCTGCAGGCGGAGCCGAAGGTCAAGAACGTCTATTACCCCGGCATTCCGGGGTCCGGCGGTTATGAAATCTGTAAACGTCAGGCCCGAGGCTTTGGTTCTATGCTGACCTTTGAGGTGGAAAGTGCGCCGCTGGCCAAACATATCCTGAAATATACCAAGCTGATTCCCTTCGCGGAAAGTCTCGGCGGTGTTGAGACCCTGCTCACCTATCCCTGTACACAGACCCACGCGGATGTGCCGGAAGAGGAGCGCATCGCCAACGGCATCACGGACTGCGTGCTGCGGATGTCTGTCGGTCTTGAGTCAGCGGAGGATCTTATCGCCGATCTGAAGGCGGCCATGGACTCCTATGATGGGTACAAAGCGCAGTACATCTGAGTGTGTTGAAGAGAATAAAGAAGAAAAGCCAATAGCAAAAAGAATAGAAACAGTTAAGCGGACATGGCGCCCTGTGAGTATGGCGCATGTCCGCTTTTTTGTTATCCCGATGAGCCAGGAGAATCCTCTTGCTTGCATGAAGGGATTCGTTTGACGAACGGCAATCTTCGAGATGCAGCAACGCGGAACCGAGGTGTTACCGAACGGATAGCGCGTTATGAGTCAGCCATTGGAATTATTGCGACAGAGTGCGGGAGGAAAAGATAGATGTGTACACGGAAATATACTTGCAAAGTTCGCCGGGAAAGTGCACAGTATGTATATGTCTTTTGAACGGAGAGTAATAATGAATCAAAACCAAAGTATGGGCCCGAATCTGAAAACCGGGCTGACAACCGAACAGGTACAAAAGCGCCTCCGGACCGGCCGGGTGAACACACCGGTGGAGTCCCCGTCAAAGACGGTGTCGGAGATTGTCCGAAGCAATGTGTTTACCTACTTTAACCTGGTGTTCTCCGTCCTGGCGATCCTTCTCATCCTGGCCGGGTCCTTCCGGGACCTGACCTTTATGATTGTCATCATCGCCAATACCGTAATCGGTATTGTGCAGGAGTTGCGCTCCAAGAAGGTGCTGGACAAGCTGTCCATGTTGAATGCGCCGAGGACCAGTGTGCTGCGGGATGGCAAGGTATCTACGATACCGTCCTCTGAGCTGGTCCTGGACGATGTGGTGATTTTCACCGCCGGCAATCAGATCCCGGCGGATGCGGAGGTGGTTGACGGCCAGGTGCAGGTCAACGAATCCCTGCTCACCGGCGAAGCGGATGAGATCACAAAGAGCAAGGGCGATGAGCTCCTGTCCGGCAGCTTTATTGTGGGTGGAAAATGCTACGCCCGTCTCACTCGGGTGGGCGAAGATTCCTATATTTCCAAGCTGACCCTGGAAGCCAAACGCCAGAAGCCCAAAGCCCCCACGGAAATGATCCGGTCTCTCAACAAGCTGGTTCTGATCGCGGGTATTCTCATTATTCCCATCGGCATTACCTTGTTCACACAGCAGTTCATTATCGAAGGCGCCGGCTTCCGGGCCAGTGTCACCTCCATGGTGGCAGCGGTGATCGGTATGATCCCGGAAGGTCTGTTCCTTCTGGCCAGTGTGGCGCTGGTGGTCAGTGTCATGCGCCTTGCTCAGAAAAATGTTCTGGTGCACGATATGAAATGCATCGAGACCCTGGCCCGGGTGGATGTGCTCTGTGTCGATAAAACCGGTACCATCACCGAAAACAACATGGTGGTGGAGGGGGTACTGCCCCTGACAAAGCCGGCTGACCCTGTGCCGGTGACGGATACTGATAACAAAGCGACGACAGACAGTGCCGGGACAACTGTTGCCAAGGCTGAGTCAGGAAACACGGAGATGGTGAAGACAGCCGGCGGCGAGATGACGGCGACTGAACCTGACAAAGAAACGGAAACAGTGACCGAGGCGGCCGCAGATGCCGAGACGGTTGCCTGCGTCGAGAAAATTACGGCTTTCGCAGCGGCCATGGAGGCGGATAATGCCACCATGAAGGCACTGAAGGCTCATTTTAAGGGAAATGTGACAGCGAAGGCGAAACAGGTGCGGCCCTTCTCATCTGTTCATAAATACAGCGCGGTGACTTTCGAAGACGATACTACTCTGGTGCTCGGGGCGCCGGAATTTGTCCTTCGGGATGATTTTGATAAGTACGCCGATCAGGTGACCGCCAACAGCGAAAAGGGCTACCGCGTCCTCATTTTCGGGCAGTATCCGGAAGATCCGGAGGGACAGGCCCTGACGAAGCCCTTTACACCCTTGTGCCTGATTCTGCTGGGCAATAAGATCCGGCCGGAGGCACCGGATACCTTCCGGTATTTTGCGGAGCAGGGCGTGAACGTGAAGGTTATTTCCGGCGATAATCCGCTGACCGTGGCGGAAGTGGCCGGCAAGGCGGGGATTCCCGATGCGGATCAGGCGGTGGATGCCCGCACCCTGGTGACCATGGGACAGATTCGGGAGGCGGTGAGCCGCTATACCGTGTTCGGCCGTGTGACACCGGATCAGAAACGACAGCTGGTGAAGGCGCTTCAGGAGGCGGGCCATACCGTGGCCATGACCGGCGACGGTGTCAACGACGTGCTGGCGCTGAAGGATGCGGATTGCAGCATCGCCATGGCCTCCGGGTCGGATGCGGCGGCGCAGACCTCGGATCTGGTGCTGCTGGATTCTCAGTTCTCCGGACTACCGTCTGTGGTGGCCGAGGGTCGACGGGTTGTGAACAACATCACCCGGTCCGCCAGTCTGTTCCTGGTGAAGAACATTTTCTCTTTGCTGCTGGCGCTGTTTTCCATTTACTTTATGCTGGATTATCCCATGAAGCCGGCTCAGATATCCCTGATCAGTATGTTCACCATCGGCATGCCCGGCTTTTTCCTGGCGATGCAGCCCAACATCAACCGCATTCAGGGCCGATTCATTCTGAACGTTATCATGGCGGCGCTACCGGCGGGGCTGACGGATGCGCTGATGGTGGCGGGGCTTGTGATCTTCGGGAAGGCCTTTGAGGTGGATCCCACAGATATTTCCACAGCCGCCACGCTCTTGCTGGCGGTGGTGGGTCTGCTGATCCTGTACCGCGTGTCGAAGCCGCTCAATTTCTTCCGGACCATGATCCTGATCCTGAGCGCGGTGGGCATGGCCGTGTGCATTTATTTTGTTAACGACCTTTTTGCCATCACCGGCATTTCCGTTCAGTGTGCCATGCTGCTGGCGGTCTTTGCCATCGCGGCAGAACCTGTGATGAGGTTTTTCACGTTCCTTGTGAAGATCATCAGCCGGGCCTGCGGCACCATTTACGGAAAATTCAAGAAAGCAGACAAGGCGTCATAATCTTTGGCCGTCGCATCAGAAACGATGCGGCGGTCTTTTTTTGTTTTAGAGGCTATGCCGGGACAAATCTCCGGGTGGGGGCCTCTGCATGCGGGCAGACAACAAGGGTAGAAAATAGCAGGAAAACATGGGGTTTCGTACTTCGGATGGTTGCCCTTTTGTTACAAACTTGTTAAAATGGGGTGCTACATAATTCTGAAAAGGTCAATAATATTGACGATTCAACAAAATCGTCCCAAAGGTCCGCGTTTCTGCTTTGACAGACCGGGGGCCGTGCGCTTATGAAAGAGGAAAGGAACCTGAAAAAATGAGAAAAACAAGACTGATGACCGCACTGACGGCCGGCGCCATGCTGATGTCTCTGATGACCGGCTGCGGTGCCGGCACCGGCACAGGGGAAAACACCGCCGATGTGAAGCTGGATCCCAGCAATCCGGTGTCCCTGACAATCTGGCATTATTACAACGGAGCTCAGCAGGCCGCTTTTGACGAACTGGTGCAGGAATTCAATGCCACCGTCGGCAAGGAAAAGGGCATTTATGTGGAAGGTTACAGCCAGGGCTCAGTTGTTGACCTGGAAACCGCCATTACAGACTCCGTAGAAGAGAAGGTTGGCTCTCAGCCCATGCCGGACCTCTTCTCCACTTATGCCGACACAGCTTACGGTGTGCAGCAGCAGGGGAAACTGGCCGACCTCAATGCTTATTTCACAGAGGAAGAGCTGAGCGAATACGTTGAGTCATACATTCAGGAAGGCCATTTCAATGATGACGGCGCTCTCTATCTTTTCCCGGTCGCCAAGTCAACAGAGATTATGATGATGAACGCCACCGACTGGGTACCCTTCGCCGAAGCCACCGGTTCCACTATCGATGAGCTGAAGACTCTGGAAGGCATCACCGCTGTGGCTGAACGTTATTATGATTGGACAGACGCTCAGACACCGGATGTGCCGGATGACGGCAAGGCCTTCTACGGTCGTGACTCCATGGCCAACTACTTCATCATCGCCATGAAACAGATGGGCATCGACATTTTCGATGTGAAAGATGGCGAAGTCACCATTCAGGCGGATAAGACAGCCATCCGTCGTCTGTGGGATAATTACTATGTGCCCTTTGTGAAGGGTCACTTCAACAGCCTGGGCAAGTTCCGTTCCGACGATGTGAAGACCGGTGACATTCTGGCTTACACAGGTTCAACTTCCTCCTCCATGTATTTCCCGGATGAGGTCGTCCTGGAATCCGGCAGCACACCCATCGACTATATGGTGCTTCCGGCTCCGATCATGGAAGGTGGCGAGGCTTACCAGGTTCAGCAGGGTGCCGGTATGGCGGTCACCAAGTCCGATGAACAGCATGAATATGCGGCCTGCGAATTCCTGAAATGGTTCACCGCAGCCGAGAACAATCTGCGTTTCGTTTGCGAATCCGCTTACCTGCCGGTCCGTCTTGACGCTAACTCTGTGGAAATGGTGGACAAGATCGCCGCTGAACCGGAGATCAATGTGAATCCGAAGGCTCATGACTGCCTGGCCAACGTGCTGGAGCGTTACAATGACGTGACATTCTATGCCATGAAGTCTTTCAACAATGCTTATGCTTCCCGTAAGGTTCTGGACTACAACCTGGCCGACAAAGCTGTGGCTGACAGAGCCGCCATCGATGAGGCTGTGGCCGGCGGTGTTTCCCGCGATGAGGCTGTGGCATCTTACATCGCAGACGATGCTTTCGAAGCCTGGTATGAAGAGTTTGTGGCTGCCCTGGAAGGTGCCGCTCACAACGCCTGATAAAGACAGATTGCCACGCAGTTGCCGGATGAGGACTGGCGGCCCATTTTCGTCGGACAGCCTCATCTGAAAGCGGCAATCAGAGCGGATGAGACATCCGCAGCTTCGGAACAGGCCGGCGGTTCGCTTAGGACCGCCTTCCCCGACAGGAGAAAAATGATGAAACAACGTAAGACAAAACTGACCTATTTGCTTCTGATCCCTCTGGTACTGATCGTGTTCCTGCAGGGTCTTCTGCCGTTTTCTGTTCTGCTCGTCAGCAAGGTTAAGGAAACGATGGTGGTGAACGCCGTCGACATCGACAACAACCTGGTGGAGAACCGGCGGGTTGTCCTGCAGAATGCCATGGTGGACCAGTGGAGCAGTGTGCGTCACGAAAGCACCTATCTGGACAATGTGCTGGCGGCCCTGCTCGAAGAAGAACAGGTCACCATGACTCATTTTTTAGAAAATGAGGCGTTGCAGCGCGTCTATGCACGGCGGGTCTTCGATGAGATGCTGGGATATCTGCGGGATGATGATTCCTGCGGTGTGTTCCTCATCATCGGTAATGCGGCCGATCCGTCATTGCCGCACAATTACGAAGGCTTTTTCCTGCGTGATTCGGATCCTGTAACCAAGACAGAAACCAATTCCGACCTTCTGTTTGAGAAGGGCGATAATGCTCTGGCCCGCGAATACGGCATTGCTCTTGACCGGGCCTGGGCGTCATCCTTTGCCTTTGCGGGCAGCGGAGCCCGGGAGGCGGATGACTTTTTCTATACGCCGTATCTGGCGGCGCAGGCCAACACCGATGCGGATATGATGGATTTAGGCTATTGGGCGATGCCCTTCGTTCTGGAAGACAACACCATGGACAATCATCGCATGATCACCTACTCCATTCCGCTGTGTCTCAACGGACAGGTTTACGGTGTGCTGGGGACTGAAATCGCCACAGCCTATCTGAGCACCGGTTTCCTGCCGGTCAATGATCTGGACCGCAACCAGAACGCCGGGTACGCCATTTCCATCAAAGAAGGCGACGGCGTATACCGGGCTATTTCCGGCAAAGGTCTTTTGTTCGATACCATTCGTCGGGAACAGGATGAATTTATATTAGAAGAAACACCGCATCGTGAGCTTGCCAGGGTCCGCGATGCCATGGTAGGGGAACAGCAGATTTATGCCGTTATGTCGGATTTCAATCTGTACGGCGGCAAGGTGCCCTACGAAAATACAAACTGGACACTGTGCGGTTTTGTGACAGAGGATTCCATTTTCGGCCTGGGCAATCATCTGTATCGCAGTATCCTGACCACGATCGTGCTTTGTGCGGCATTGGGTATGGTCATCATGTTTGTGGTGGTGCGTTACGTGTCCCGACCGGTTTACCGACTGATGGACAGTGTGCGCGGCGGAATCAAGGGCCTGAGAGCTTTCCAACCGTCCAATATTCAGGAAATCGATGAGTTGCATCACGTCGTCAAGAATCTGACCGAAAATGAGATTCTGACGGAGAAGCAGTTGCACGAGGATAAGGAGCGTTACCGTATCGCACTGGAAAGCTCCCAGGATATGTTCTTTACTTTCCGTCAGGAAAATAACACCATGGAAATCGTCAACAGCCATCGCTTTGACGGTGTCTGGGACGTGAATGAGTTTTGTGACAAGATCGTGAAGCCGGTGGTATCGCCCCGGGATATGGCCTTCCTTGAAAATATGCTGGCGGGTCAGGAGAGCGAGGTTCACGGTCAGATCAGGCTGTTGCTGCCTGACCGGGAAAGCTACTGGATCGAGGTGACCGGCAAGACCTCCACTGACGAGGCCACCGGCCACATCATGGTGGTGGGATATACCCGGGATATCAACAGCATCAAGCTTCTGGAAATGGAGCGGGAAAACCGCCTGAAGATGGACCCTGTGACGGAATTCTACCGTTTGAAACCCGGCGAAAAGGCTCTGGCCATTTCCCGGCGTCAGCAGGCCGGCGGTGTCCTGGTGCTGCTGGATATCTGTGAATTCTCCCGTACGGTTCAGAATTACGGTCTGACCTTCGGTGATGTCGTCTTAAATGAGTTTGCCGAGGTCACCGCTGATCTTTGCCGGCAGGTGTGCACGGAGGAAATGGTGCTGATCCGCGCCGGTTCCGATGAATTTCTGCTGTGGTTGCCGGGGACGGCTGCCGATGATAGCCATCGGATGATCAGCAAACTTCAGGAGGCCTTCGGTGCGATCGTCCGGCGGAGCGCGCTGGAACTGCGGTTCTGTGCCGGTATGACAGAGGCCACAACAGAGCCGACTCATGAACTGATCGCCCGGGTACAGGCTGCCCTGAGAGAAGCCCGCCGGCGGGACATCACTGTGGTGATGTGGGAAGAAACCCATTTCCGAACAGAAGCTATTGAGCCCTTCCATGAGGTGATGTCTCAGGACTACATCAATCGGATGGGACTGGCCTCCCTGATTCTGAATCTTCTGGATCGCCGGGCATCGGTGACGGCGGCCCTGGATCTGACGGCGCGCCGTCTGCAGAAGCGGTTTGGCCTTGAGGATCTGCTGGTGACCTCCTTCCGCGGCGAGTACCTGGCCGGGATGGTGGAATATTGCTGGCAGTTTACGGAGACACCCGAGGGTGTGGATCCGGTTTACTATTACACGGACGAAGAGTACCGCAGCATGAATGAAGCGGCGGCGCTCCATGATCTTCGCTCCATGGAGGAGCAGACGGATACAGCGGCTGTTTTCCAGAAGAATATCCGGCCGGCAAGGGGCATTGTGTTCCCCATGGCCGATAACGGCAGCTACTCCGGCAGCATTTTCTTTGTGGGGGTGGATCCCGAGGTGCTGAAGGTGAAGGACAGCTACGATCTTCTCTGGGAGATCGGCACCATCATCCAGAACCGCGTCAATCTGGAGCATCATGATCAGTCCGCCCAGGCGAAGTCAGACTTCCTGGCCCGTATGTCCCATGAAATCCGGACCCCGATGAACGGTATCATCGGTATGACGGAGATCGCTCTTCAGGAGGGACAGTCCGAAGAGGTGCGCCTTGACTGTCTGAAGAAGGTGCGCAGCAGCTCCGATTATCTGCTGGGGTTGTTAAATGATATTCTCGATATGTCCAAGATCGAAAGCGGCAAGATGTCCCTGACAAAGGCCGACTTTGATCTGACCAAGCTGCTGGATGGCCTGCATCCGGTGCTGGACGGCGAGTTTGCTGACAAGGGCCAGACCTTTAAGACAGATATTCAGCTGACCCACAGCTGGTTCCACGGCGATGCTCTGCGCATCAGTCAGGTGCTCATCAACCTCATCGGTAATGCGGTGAAGTACTCGAAGAGCGGTGCCGAGACGACATTGATCGTGAAGGAAACACCCTTTGAGGCTATGGCTGAGGCGGCCGGTAAGGCTTCCGGCCACAATGATGCGGCTGACAGGCAAATCTCCCGACTTTACTTTGCCGTTAAGGATCAGGGGACCGGCATCAGCGAGAAAGATCGTCAGCGTGTCTTTGGCGTCTTCGAACAGCTGGACAATGCCTCTGCCAAACGCCAGGGCAGCGGTCTGGGGCTTGCTATCTGTAACCGTCTGATCCATATGATGGACAGCGAGATCCTGCTGGACAGCGAGCTTGGCAAGGGCAGCACCTTCTATTTCACACTGGATCTGCCGGTGGCTGAAGTTCGGGAACAGAAGGAAGAGGTTCAGGCAGACATTGACCTGAATGGTGTACCGGTCCTGGTGGCTGAAGACAATGAGCTCAACATGGAGATCATCTGTGCCTTCCTGGAACAGATGGGCTGTGTGGTCACCAGTGCCTTTAACGGTCAGGAAGCCCTGGACATTTTCAAGGCTTCAGCGCCGGGTGCCTTCAAGATGATTTTCATGGACGTGATGATGCCTGTCATGGGCGGCCTTGAAGCGGCCCATATGATCCGTACCTGCGGTCATCCCGACAGCGACAGCATCCCCATGATCGCGGTCAGTGCCAACGCCTTTGACGAGGACATCAAGTCCTCACTGGCCAGCGGCATGAACGCCCATATCTCCAAGCCCATCGAACAGAGCAAGCTGAAAGCTGCGGTGCAGCGGTTTGCACGGTGAGGTGTGATGATAACGAAATGACAAAAAGTATTCCCCCGCTTCAAAGGCAAGAGCCTGAGGCGGGGGTATTCTTTTCTCAAAAGGATTCGATGAAAGTGCTCGCGGGTTGGCTTGGTGACAACCTGCGGGCACTTTGTGTATCCCGATGAGCCGGATCAAGCCTTGATGTTCCATTGAGTTCGAGAGATTATGTGAAGATTTATTTTGTATAACGTAAATATTACAAAAAAATGAATCAAATGGTTGGCAAATGAAAGAATTGATGTTACGATGACCATAGAAGACGAATCCGCCCTGCCGGCCAATGAAGCGTCGGGCAGGATGGGGCAAGGCCATAGATTCAGAAGAAGGCGGTTACCCGCCCGGCGCATCCGCGAACACACGGCGCGAGACGCATTCTGTGAAAGAAAGGAGAATACTTTATGAAAAAACGGCTCAGTTGTTTCCTGTTGAGTATAGTCATGTTGATAAGTCTCATGGCAGGTGTTGTTTATGCCGATGACAACGATCCGCAGGCTCCGGCCTGGAAGACCGCGCTTGAAGATGATCTGGAGGTGCACATGGTGTGTGTCTCCGAAATATCCGATGATGACACAACCCACGTGGCAGAGTTTAATCTGCCGCTGAAAGACTTCACCTATTCGGTAGGTCAGACACCGACAGCCATTACGGAAGAGAACATCCCTGCCGAGTTGGAACCCGGTCAATTGCCGGCCTGGCGCTATACGGTAACCGTGACAGATGTGCAGGACCATTTACCTCAGGGGAAAGGCGTCAAAGATGCCACCCGCACAACCTATGAGCTGTCCGTTTACGTTGATAGCACCGGAAATCGGATTGAAATGACAGAAACCCCCTACGAGGTGGCCTGCCGCTTCGATATCAGTTGGGACGGAAATGGCGGAACTGTGGATAGCACAGGGGCTACGGGCACCAATGCTGTGTATGGGACTGAGATCACACCGCCGGCAGATCCGACCAAGGCGGAAGACGAGGGGTATACATACACCTTTGACGGTTGGTATACAGCAGCTGAAGGCGGAGAAAGAGTGACCTTCGGACCCTCGCTCACCGTCACAGAAAATGTCAGCTACTATGCTCATTGGAAGGCTGAAGCCAAACAGTTTACAATTACGTATAATCTCAATAAACCGAATGGCGCACAGACTTCACAGCAGGTATCTTACGGTGACGCCATTCTGGTACCGACAAAACCGGGCTCCTATAGGGATGACTATTATGAGTATACCTTTGACGGCTGGTATACAGATCCTGTGGCCGGTGAACCCGTTAATTTCGGGTCAGATACCGTGAAAGGAAATGTGACATTCTACGCTCACTGGAAGGCAGAAACTTACGGCAATAATATCGTCACGAAATCCATTCCTGTGACGATCGTGGTGAAGCATGACGGATCAGAGATGCCCGGCGAAACCATTTTCACATTGAAACCGGAATATCCCGTCAGCGAAACACGTCCGGCTTCCTACTGGGACGATCTGACTTTCACAGCGTCATTTACGACAAACGGCGACGGCATTTACAAAGGAAAAATGGTTTTCTCGGGGCCCTCACGCGTTTTGAGAACTCTGGTGAAAAACGGTGTTGTGGTGAAACAGGTGCCGGGCACTGACAGCCGATGGACCTATTCAGATGCGTCCTATTTCATACTCGATGATCAGGGGACATTTGATACAAAACCCGGTGATATGGTATGGGCGACCGTCCCCTATTTCATTTTCCATTCGGATGATGCGGAGGCTATCGATAAAAAGATCTACAGTCGGTCACTGCAGTCAGCCACCTTTGAAAATGTGTATCATGGCAATACACCGATTGTGCCGCCCGAAAATGACACACCGCAGCCGAACAATACCGGTGTAAACCCGCAGCCGTCCGGAACACAGACATCTCCCGCGCAGGGGATGCCGCTGACCGGGGATAACACTTCAATCTGGCTGTTGCTCATCATGCTTGGTGTCAGTGGCGCTATTCTCGTGCTGGCTGCCCGGAAAAAGCAGCATTGACAGCGGCCGCTTTACAGGCGATGCGTGCAAGACAATAGATAATACAAAAATAAAAAATTGCCCCTCGGGTTGCTGAATTGAGCTGCTTGAGGGGCATCTTATTATGTCTGAATTTGGATTATCTGTTATAGTTGGCTTCGACGTTGTTTTATGCCGATAGGCTGTACACATTCTTTACAATTGCCTTGTTATGACATACCATAATTAGAAAAGGATGATCTGTCAGCATTTGAGGAAGCGAAAATCGGTATTTGCACGGCGTTCGTCGATGCAGAGGTTATGTGGAGAAACACATAGGCTGCGCTTGAGCATGCCTGACAGAAAAGAATGGAAATACCGAATATGAATCAGACAAAACTTGTGGTCATCATTCCCTGCTATAACGAAGAAAAGGTGTTGCCGCTGACAGCCCCGATGTTTTTGGAAGCGCTGCAGGGGATGATCGATAAGGGAAAAATATCAGACGAGAGTCGGATTCTGTTTGTTAATGACGGGAGCCGTGATGATACCTGGGCCATTATCAAGGTCCTGGCTGCCCAGGAAGCCCATTTCCTTGGTATTGCGCAGAGTCGGAACCGGGGGCATCAGAACGCCCTTCTGGCCGGTCTCATGGAGGAAAAAGGGTATGCTGACATCACCATCACCGCCGATTGCGACGGTCAGGACGACATCAGTGTTATGGAGGAAATGGTGGATGCTTACCACAACGGCGCCGACGTGGTCTACGGTGTGCGGAAAAGCCGGGACAAAGACTCATTTTTTAAAAAATGGACAGCGGAGGCTTTCTACAAGCTGATCCGGAAAATGGGCGCAGATGTGGTCTTTAATCATGCGGATTACCGCCTGATCTCTGCCCGGGTGCTGGAGGCGCTGGCCGGCTATAAGGAGGTCAACGTGTTCCTGCGGGGCCTGGTGCCGCTGGTGGGCTTTTCCAGTGCCAATGTGTATTATGACCGGCACGAGCGGCTGGCCGGGGAGTCCCGTTATCCGCTGTCGAAAATGCTCAATTTCGCTTTTGACGGCATCACGAGTCTGACCATCAAGCCGCTGCGTATGATCACGGGCCTGGGGCTTGGCATCGCCGCCATCAGCTTCCTGGGGGTCATTTGGGCCATCGTGATGGCCATCCTTGGCAGAACCATCAGCGGCTGGGCCAGCATGACCTGCATCATTTGTTTTGTGTCCGGCGTGCAGCTCATTTGCCTCGGTGTGATGGGCGAATACATCGGAAAGATTTACATGGAGACGAAACAGCGGCCGCGGTATGTTATTTCGGAGAGAACCTTCGCGGAGACGCCGGGTGAATCTGATGCGACAGATAAGTAAAGTATGCGCCATCAACGTTGAACAGGAGCAGCCAATCGGTTGAGTCGAGAGACATGTCCAAACAATAACGGTGAAAATGGCTTTGCGCGCAAGAAGAGGACATAACGATGAGAATCTTACAACTTCAGACACCGGTAAGCACCGATAAAAAGGCCAACCTGGCATGCCTGGCGGCTCAGCTTGAATCTTTCCGGGGGCAGAAACCTGACCTGGTGACGGTGGGAGAGATGTTCACCTGCCCCTACGACACGCAGCTGTTCGCAGCCTATGCCGAAGAGCAGGGCGGCCCCTCCTGGCAGTATTTGAGCGACCTTGCCCGTAAGCACGGCATCTGGCTGCAGGCCGGATCCATCCCGGAACGGGATGCGGCAGGGCGGATTTACAACACCGCCTATATGTTTGATCCTGACGGGCGTGAGGTGGCACACCACCGGAAGATGCATCTTTTCGACATCGCCATTGAAGGCGGGCAGCATTTTAAGGAATCTGATTCCCTGTCCGCAGGGGATGAGGTGACGGTTTTTGACACAGCCTTTGGCAAAATGGGTCTCATGATCTGCTTTGATATTCGCTTTGTGGAACTGGCCCGGCTCATGGTGCAGCAGGGGGCGCGGGTCATTCTGGTGCCGGCGGCCTTTAACATGACCACCGGTCCGGCCCATTGGACGCTGAACTTCCGCTCCCGGGCGCTGGACAATCAATGCTTTATGGTGGGGACCTGTACCGCCCGGAATGAAAAGGCCGGCTACGTGGCCTACGGGCACAGCATCATCACCTCGCCCTGGGGGGATGTTGTCAGTGAAATGGATGAGCGCGCCGGCGGCAAGATCACGGACATTGACATTACAGAGTGCGAGCGTATCCGGGTGCAGCTGCCGATTCTGTCCGCCAGACGGGAGGATGTGTATCGATTGATGAGTTATCAATCGTATTAATCGAATATCATGATGTTTGTGGGACAAAAAAAAGAGCCAGTGAAAAATGAATCATTTTTCACTGGCTCTTCATCATTTAAGATGATTGAGCTTTCAGGTCAATTATTTTACCAGGATAGCATCAACCGGAGTTTTTTCCGGAGCTGCGGACGGTGTGTAGCTGTCCGGGTTAGCCAGAGCATCCATCAGGATTTCAACGGATTTAACACCGATACCAGCCGGATCCTGAGCAACTGTAGCAGTCATATTGCCAGCTTCAACAGCTTCGATGGCATCAGCATCACCGTCAGTACCGCAAACAAGGACTTCACCAGTCTTGCCGGCGTTAGCAACAGCCTGGCGAACACCAGCAGCCATGCCGTCGTTGCAGCAGTAGATAGCCTTCAGGTTCGGATACTGTGTCAGCCAAGCAGCAACAGCATCAAGGGCAGTCTGCATATCCCAATCGCAAGCTTTGTCAGCTACGATGTTCATGCCTTTTTCTGTGAAGGCAGCCTTAGCACCAGCGGCACGAGCTTCAGAAGAAGCGTTACCGGCAATACCTTCAACAACACCAACTTCTGAACCTTCATCGATCAGAGTGCAAAGGTATTCAGCACCCATGTAACCGATGGATTCGTTATCAGAAGAGATGTAAGCCACACATGTGGCACCCTGAGCTGTCATTTCAGCTTCGTCGAACTGTTCGTCAATGTTAACGATTGTGATACCGGCGTCATTAGCAGCCTTGACACCCTGGATCATGTTAACGCCTGAGCACGGAGCGATGGCGATACCGGCATATTCACCGGAGTTAACGCACTGTTCAAGAATAGCCAGCTGGCCTTCGTAATCTGTATCAGCTGTGGCAGCATAGAAGTCCATTTCAATGCCGTTAGCGTCGCAGTATTCTTTGACACCGTCGCCCATCTTTACCCAGAAGTCAGTAGCCTGAGTTTTAAGGATAACAGCGATCTTACCGTCTGCGGCAGCAGCAACTTCTTCAACAGCTTCTTCTTCAGCGGCAGCTTCTTCAGTAGCAGCTGATTCAGCCGGAGCTTCATCGGCAGCCTTAGCGCCGCAACCAACCATAGACAGAGTCATGGCTGTTGCCAGGATTGTAGCAAGTACTTTCTTTTTCATAACTTTCTTCTCCTTTTTTGTATCTGTAAACAGTCACTATGACTGTTCTACACAAGTTGAACAGGTGCTTGTTGAATAAACAAGAACTTTAACAAGAAATAATTATATTGTTGAAATTGTAAAATGCCAATTGACAAAACGTATAATTATAACTTGTTTAATTTGTCTAACATGACCATTGCGCCGCCGATAACACCATTATTCTGTCCATCAGTGGCATGGATAAAGACAAGATCTTCAGCCGGAAGCGGATGACGTGTGCGCAGGCGGATCTCGTCTTCAAGCATGGCGATCGGGAAATCCGGCATGGAGATAACACCGCCGCCGAGGATGACATAGTCCGGATCGAGCAGTGTGATCTCGGAAGCCATCGGGATGGCGCATTCCCTGACGAACTGCTGAATACGCGGATCGGAGCCATGCTTTGTGAAGACATCACCAATATGGCAATCCGGGAAAAGTTCCTTTGTCAGCTTGGCCAGGGCATTGCCGCAACAACGTGTTTCAACACAGCCGACAGCGCCGCAGCCACAGACATCTTCAACACCGTAGAGCGGGATATGACCGAGTTCGCCTGTGACACCGTGCTTACCGTTGAAGAAATGGCCGTCAAGGTAAAGGGCGTTGCCGAGACCTGTGCCAAGATACATGCCCAGGATCGTTTTGTCTTTGTTCGGGTCGAGATCCATTTCCTTGATGTCGTGCATCAGGAGGAAGATGACGTCATGGCCGACGAAGACCGGGATGCCCAGGGCTTCTTCCATGATGTGGCCAAGTTCTATGCCTTGAAGGCCCTGAAGGAACGGAACGGAATAAATAAAACTGCCATTTTTGCTGACAGCACCGGGAACGCCGATGGCGATGCCGGAAATCTCGCGGCCGTTAGCTTCACGGGCTATATAGTCGCGTGTGGCTTCAATAAGGTTTTCCACAGAGTTTTCGGAGAGCAATTCCTGGGAACTGCGTCTCTCAAAGGATGTCAGTTCGAAATCAGTATCAACGATACCCATGCGGATGTTCGTGCCGCCGATATCAATACCGAGAGCATAGGATTTTGCCATTGTCAACTCCTTATGCGTTTACAGCTGTGTTGAAAGCGTCCATCATGATATCCCAGGCCTTTTCCAGGTCTTTGTCATTGTTAAACAGACCGGAAGTGCCGACGATGAAGGATTCGATACCGGCATCGGCCAGAGTTTTGAATGTCTTGGCGTTGCAGGAACCGTCAATCTCGATGATGTAGTGATATTTCTCCGGATTCTCTTCTTTCAGTCTCTTGGCCTCGCGCACCTTGTCAAGCACCTCCGGAATGAAGGCCTGACCGGCAAAGCCCGGGTCAACGCTCATGAAGGTGATCTTATCAAGCTTGTGCATATAGGCTTCGATCATGGAGAGCGGTGTTTCCGGATTGATGACGATACCTGCTTTGAAGCCGGCTTTCTTGATCTGGTCGATAAGACGGAAAGCGCTGCCGTTAACGGTTTCGGCGTGCGGACAGTAGTAGCTGACGATGCCGCGGGCTGTCATGTCGGCGCAGGCTTTTTCACACATCGGCAGATACATGGCCGGATCTGTCACCATCAGATGAAAATCGAACGGGATATCAACGGCCGGCGCCATGGCTTTGGCAATGTCCGGAGACAGCGTGATATTCGGGACATAGTGACCATCCATGATATCAAAGTGATACATGTCGGCGCGTTTGTTCAGGATAGAAAGCTGGTTTTTCATATCCAGGAAGTCCATGCACATCAGAGACGGGTTGATAATCGGTTTCATAATAGTTTTCCTTTCTATAAAATGGAGAATGCCGCATCGACATTCTCCATTATTTTGACATTTATTGATGAGCAAATAGTGAATGAAATTATTTCTTTGAAGCTTTTGAAACAAAGTGATCGATTGTGACGGAGATGATGATCAGAGCACCCATGACGATCTTCTGCATAGAAGCATCGATCATAAGTACGGTCATACCGTAGTTGATGATACCGATGATAAGACCACCGACAACAACGCCCGGGATCTTACCAACACCACCAAAGAAGGAGGTGCCGCCGATGATCGTAGCGGCGATAGCATATGTTTCATAACCTGTACCGGCTGTCGGAGCAGCTGCGTTCAGACGGCCGATAAGAACAACACCGGCAAGACCGGCACATGTACCGGAGATCATGTAAACGATCATCTGGTGAAGCTTGATGTTGATACCTGAATACCAGGCTGATTCGCGGTTGCCGCCTAAAGCATAAAGGTTACGGCCAAGCTTCGTCCGTGTTGTCATGAACCAGAGAATCAAGGCGGTAGTCAGTGCGATAATGGCCGAGAACGGAAGGAAACCAATCTGACCGGACATGAACTGTGAGAAGGATGCCGGGAAGCCGTAAACGTTCTGAGCACCGGAAACAACCAGCATGACGCCGAAGTAGATGGTCTGCATACCTAAAGTGATGATAAACGGATGAAGACCTGTGAAGTTGATCAGAGCACCGTTGATGGCACCGATCAAAGTACCGGTTAAAACACCGATGATGCAGGCAACTACCCAGGGCAGGCCCAGATTGACCATGGCCATGGCGGCAACCATACCGGTCAGACCGCAGGCGGCGGATACAGACAAATCAATAAAACCAAGCAGGATGGCAAAGAATTCGCCAAGAGCCAGCAGGATGTTAACAGAAGACTGTTTCAGAATCTGCGGAATGGATGTTTTTGTGAACAGCGCGCTGGGTTTGCAAACGGCCAGAACGACTAACAGAAGAACCAGGATACCAATCGTACCGTATTTCTGCCACAGCGTACCAAAATTTATTTTTGTCTTTTCAGTTGTGTTACTCATGAAAAAATCCCTCTCTTATTCATTTGTTGAAATCTTGACAATCTTTTCTTCGGAAGCATCAGCATTCTTCAGGATTTCCTGAAGTTCCCCGCCACGGAAGACGGCGATACGATCGCAAGAACTTAACAGCTCTGTCTGTTCGGATGATACCATCAGAACACCTTTGCCTTCGTTGGCCAGACGGCGCATCAGCTGATAGATCTCAGCCTTTGAGCCGACATCGATGCCCTTTGTCGGTTCATCGAAGATGAGGACCTCAGATTCGGCAGCCATCCATTTGCCCAGAATGACTTTCTGCTGATTGCCACCGGAAAGGTCAGTTGTCATCTGATTCACACTGGTACATTTAATGCCAATGCTCTTTTTCTGTTCTTCGGCCCATCCGATTTCATTTCCAAGTTCAAGAAGACCGCCGATGCCACCGGCCGTGGAAGTCTTGATGAACGGAACAAGAGAAATATTCTGCTTGCAGCTGAAGTTTTTGGCGAAGCCTGTTTCACGACGGTTCTCTGTCAGCATGCCGAGGCCGTTTTTGATGGCTGTATAGGGGTTTTTGATCTTCAGCTCTTTGCCGTTAAGGAAAACCTGACCGTCGCTCTTCGGCACAGCACCGAAGATCGCTTCCATACATTCCGTACGACCGGCACCGACCAGACCGGCAAAACCGAGAATCTCGCCTTTGTGCAGCTGGAAGGAGATGTTACGGCACTTGCCGTCAGCACGGGTGATGTTTTTGGCTTCAAAGATGACCGGCTGGCTTTCGATGTCGATATCCGGATCAGCCAGATAAGTGCCGCTGACTTCACGGCCGACCATCAGTGTGACCAGCTGATCGATGGACAGATCCTGGATCGGATAAGTCCCGACATAGGTCCCGTCCTTAAGGACCGTGATACGGTCACCGATCTGATGAAGCTCGCTCATCTTGTGAGAAATGTAGACGATACCGCAGCCCTCAGTTCTCAGATTGCGGATCAGATCGTGCAGATTGGCAACTTCGGAAGTTGTCAGAGATGTTGTCGGCTCATCAAGAACGATGACCTTGGCACCGGAGACCAGAGCTTTGGCGATTTCGCAGAGCTGCTTTTCCGGCATGGCGAGCTCGCCGACCAGAGTCTTCGGATCGCGGTTAAGACCGACCTTTTTCAGAACGCCGGCGGCTTTTTCTTCCATCAGTTTGTAGTCAACGACCGGAAGACCGCAGAAGCGTTTTGTCGGCAGCTTGCCGACGAAGAGGTTTTCGAGAATAGACAGCTCGTTGATGACGGAAAGCTCCTGATAAACGATGGCGATACCTTCGTTATAGGAATCCTTCGTCGTCAATGCAGAGTATTCACGGCCATTGGCGATGATTTTACCTGATGTGGGTGTATAGACACCGGAAAGAATCTTCATCAATGTTGATTTACCGGCACCGTTTTCGCCGATAAGAACGTGAACTTCGCCGGGCAGGATATCAAAACTGATATTGTCCAATGCTTTTACACCGGGAAACTCTTTGGTTATTCCAACCATTTGAATCAAAGGTTCCATTCAATACCCTCACTTCCAAATATTTCTATCAGTCTGGTAAAAATCAATTATGAATTTTATAGACATTGTTACTTTAGCATAATTCTTGTCCAAGGCAAACAACAAATTATTTGTGATTACATAAAAAACTTTATAAAAAAAGACGCCATAAGCGCCTTTATTTATGACATGTTCACTAAAAATGCATCCGCTTGCTGATCTCAGCCATCATTTTTTTGCCTTTGAAAATGGCGATTCCGAGGATGGTGATGACGCAGATGAGCATGCAGTAACGCCAGGCCCAGGTGGGGTAGGCGCGGCCTTTCACGATGGACATGACAATGTATGGGAAGAGGCCTACCGGGATGTTGCACAGCAGGTAGACCATCACATTGTCCTTCCGATCGATCAGTGCAAAGATGAAATTCACGATCAGCAGGATGCCGCAGGCGATGGGGATGATCAGGGTCAGCGTCATGCGCAGAAAACCCAGATACCAGCCTGTAAAGATCATCAGGATGGCAGCGGCCAGGCAGGCCAGGTTCCAGATACGGACCGGAACGGCGGACCAGTGCAGGGCGCGGTTTAAGAAAATCTCAAAGGCCAGAACCCAGGCCGCGACCACAAGACTGATGTATTTGGCCGGCGGTTCGGGTCCCGTCAGGACGAAATCTCCGAACAGAAAGAGCACCACCACAATGAGGGCGGCATAAAGCTGCAGCCGGTAAAGCAGGCTGCGTTTTTTGATTTTGGTATTGGCAGGCCATAAGGCCGGGGTGGCATCGCCGATGAGCGTCCCCTGACAAAGGGGACACAGTTTCCGGTCGCCGCCCACCTCAATAGCGCATTTTCGACAGGTTTTCATCGTGTGATCACCTCCGTGGCATCAAGTTTCACCGGAATATTTTCCCGTTGCAGCAAATCCACAAATGCCTTCAGCACGCCTGTGTTGACGAAGGGATAGGAAATCGTCATACACAGATCCGATCCGAAGCTGCAGATAGTGCTGAAAAGATTGGGGGCACTGCAACCGATGCTGTAATAATCCACGTAGGGCAGGATGGCCTCGTCCGGCCGGATCAGACCAAGATTTGATATCACAGCGCTGACCTGCTTCGCCTCAACAGCGGTAAATTGCCGCACCACATGCTGTTTGATGAGGAGCGGTGTCATACGGGTGTAAATGGGCCGCTCGATCTTCACAAACTCATTCATACGGAAGCGCACCGCCTCTTCGGAGGTCAGCTCCTTCAGCTTTTTGTCCATGAGGGCCGCCAGTTCCGGTAAGGAAATGGGTTTGTCGAAGGTATGGGTCAGTGAGATATTATTAAAGAAATTGCGGGAGGTCTCCGAGCCGTAGAAGCGGCGGAGGTTCACGGGCAAGGAAATGGCCACGGGGCGCTTCCGCTTTGCTGTGGGCATATCCCGCTGGATCGCCAGCATAAAAAGCGCCGTGAAATAAGCCGTGACGGAACAACCGCACGCCTTAGCTGCCGCCACCACTTTGGCCGCTTCCATGTGAAGTTCAAAATGCTGCAGCTGATCGTAGGGCAAAAGACGCCCCTGGATCCGATAAGCCTTCCGGCGCTTTTTCGGTGCCACCGAATGGCTGGTGTTTTCCCGGTCGAAGAACTGTGCATAATCATCCCGGGTCCGCTCGTACAAAGGCGCAGCGGAGGTGGGGGTGTAGGCGGTCAGGGCCGCCGGGTATTTCAGTTTGAGATAGTGTCCCACAAGGGCATTTAAGAATTCCAGAGCACCGGTGCCGTCGCACAGCACATGGAAGATTTCCAGTGTGATGCGGCATCGGTAATAGGACACCTTATAATGCAGCAGCCCCTTGTGATTGGGACCGTATAACAGGGGATAAAGCCGGCCGTCCTCTTCAGACACAACAGGCATGGCGTCCGTGGGATCCAGATAGTGCCAGAAGAAACCCCGGCGGATGCGCACCTGATACTGCGGCATGGCTTCCACCGTCTGGGTCAGAGCCTCCTGAAGCAGCTCCGGCTCGATCATTTCCTTTAAAGTGCAGGTGACGCGGATGCAGCGTGTGTCCCGTTTGTTGTAGGAGGCCAGAAAGACCTTGGACACATTATCCACGTTGTACCAGTTGGCATTGCTCAAATCGTAATCCTCTCACGACCGGGGCGCTGACATAGGGCACCGGCAGCGGTCGTGCTTTCTCTCGTTATGATGCACGATGTCCTCCGAAGGCCTTCGGCGCACGCATCAGCCTGATATCTGATGCTATCTGCCGGATGTCGTCCTCCTTCGGAACATCATGAATGATCGCTTCCATCATACGATAGTCACATCGCTATGTAAAGCGGACACGCTCAATACCCACGGAGCAGGTGGTTCGCTTCAACCGGCATGCATGAGCGATGGTTTTTCAGGTAGACCGTGGACAGATTCTGCGGTGCATCAAGTCTCCGGCGAGGTATCAGTTCCCCAGCCGCTGCGGCGCATCAAGTCCCGGGCTCCAGACCGGCAAAGGCCATGGCTTTTTTCATATTGTTTTCGAAGGTTTCTGCGGGCAAGAGCGCGATCCCTTCCTCATCCCCCAGGATGATCAGCCGGGACCCGCCGGTGATCCCGTAGCGATCCCGGGCCTCCTTGGGAATGACGATCTGGCCCCGGTCGCTCACCGTCACGGCGCCCCAGATGCTTTTGCCCTTCGGCGCCGGCGGGATAGCCCCCACCCCTTCAGCTTCGTGGGGCTTGACGAGACTATCAAGACTCACCCCGTAAACATCCGCCAGCAGACTGCATTTTTCAATATCGGGCACCGTGGCGCCGGTTTCCCATTTGGCATAGGCCTGACGGGAAATGCCGATGCGCTCGGCCAGCTCCTCTTGAGAATAGCCCTTGATCCGGCGCAGCATCATGAGATTTTCCTTCAGCATAGACAACTCCTTTCACAGATCAATTTTTTCAAAGTTCGCCATCGCATTTTTGAGTGACACCAGGGTCAATCCTATGAAAATGAGGCTCCCGGCTGCCAGAAGGCCAAGTTGCAGCCCCATTTTCTCAAAACCGAAGGCGTTGAGGCCGCTCATGCCGGGGAAATGCCACAGCGCTTCCCCGAGGCCGATGACCACAAAGCACAGCACGATGTAGGTCACGAAGGGGCGGGCGAAGCGGTAGGCCGTTTTGAAGAAGCCCCCCACGAAAATGAGGTTGAAGAGGCCGAAGATGACGAGGGCAAGGGCCAATGCAAAGAGATTGGCATTCATCAGCGGATTCTGCCGATATGGTCCTGCATCGGCCAGAAGGGTCATGCGGAGAAGGACGGCGATTACCATCAGTATCAGCGCGCAGCCTTCAATGAGGACCACAAAGAGATATTTGCCCTTCACCACATCGTTTTTTTTGATGGGCAGCAGGGCGGAGAAGAGGATGTCCCCCGCCTCCCGGGCGGTCTGAAAACTTTGGAAAATGCCCAGTGTGACGAAGAACACACCGCACAGCACCGGGTATCCCGGCAGGAAAAACATCAGGCCGAAGAGGATGAAGCAATAGGTGAGCGGCGAGGCGCTGAGAATGAATTCTTTCCTTAATATATAGGGCATTGGAAACCTCCGTGATGATGGTAGATCTGAAATCGTTTTCAACTGTGATAAGTTGTGACAGCAATCCCGCTGCGAATCGATTCTGTTGTGGGAAATGCCATTGCGGTCTGATTTTGTTGAGAATCGATTTCGCTGTGGTCGATTGCCTGGTGACAGGCTGATTATGATTTCTCCAACTTCAGCAGTGTCTCCTCCAGACTTTCCCCTGTCGTGGCATATCGGGCCATGAGTTCTGTCTTCGGGAGGACAGCTTTGATGGTGCCCTCGGAAATGAGGATGATGTCGTCGGCGCATTTTTCCAGGTCGGCAATGATATGGGTGGAGAAGAAGACGGCGCAACCTTCATTCTTAAGACCGACCAGCACATCCAGCAACTCATCCCGGGAAAAGGGATCCAGGCCGCTGGTGGGCTCATCCAGAATGAGCACCTCGGCCCGATGGGAGAGTGCCAGCAGCAGATTGCTTTTCACCTTCATGCCCTCGGACATGGTGAGGGGCGTCTTGGCATCATCGAGGCCGAAAAGCTTAAGATACCGGCCGTAGGCATCCTCGTCCCAGTTGGGGTAAAAGGGCTTGACGATGGCGGCGATGTCCCGGAGCTTCTTACGGGGATACCAGTTGACAGTGCCGGTGGAGTAACCGAGCCTCGTTTTGATGGCGGCCTCCTGATCGGCCAGGTTCAGACCAAAATAGGACACGGAGCCGCTGTCGGGATGCACCAGGTTCAGCATCGCCTTGATGGTGGTGGATTTGCCGGCTCCGTTCCGCCCCACAAAGCCGGTAATGCGGCCTTTTTCAATGGAAAATGACACGTCCTCTAAACGGAAGGCGGGATAAGTCTTGGTCAGGTGACGCACATCAACAAGTGCCATGGCAACCTCCTTTTTGAAGAGCAAAGTAGCGAAGCGGACAGCGTGCCCTCTGGGTATTGCGAGTGTCTGCTTTACAAGCCGGACAGCATTTCCGAAAGATATGATTTGTATGATTATTGTAATGTTTGGATGCGGTTTTGTCAGCCAACCGAAGATAACAGAAAATGCGATTTTTTGTAATGTTTGGATGCTGTTTCCTCGGGTTGTCTTGACATCGGCGATGGGGTATACTTGAGAGGAGAGAGTTGAAGCGGACAGTTTGTCCGCTTTGTCAGTTAATGGGGGTTCTCGTGTCCTTAGGATAGGCAAACAGGACAGGATCGGACCTCATAAGGGAAAAGGTTTATGGATTATCTATTATCAGTCAAGGCCCCGCTGATCGCGAATCTGTCCGGCATCCTGCTGTGTGTCATTATGCTGGTGGGGGCGCGCAAGCGGTTTCGCTCTTATGGCAAGCAGTATGCGCTGATCCTCGGCATGGTGCTGATGGTGGGCATTTATTGTGTGCTGGATCTCCTGAACGGACTTCTGGATGGTGTGCCGGGGAAGGCCGTCACGGTGGTGCTGTATACGGCGTGTTCGCTTGATTACCTCATCAATGTCCTTTTGGAAATGACCTGGGTCAAGTTTGTGGCGGAGCATGTGGGTGTTAAGCTTGGCCGTAGCCTCCGCCTGGTGATGCAGGTGCCGGTTCTGGTGGGCATCGGGCTTCTGGTGGCCAACCTGTTTGATGCGCAGGTGTTCAGCTATCGGGACAATATCTATCGGACGGAAGGACGTGTGGCCATTTTCGGCCTGATCGTGCTCTTTTACTTCGCCTGTGCCCTGGTGGTTTATCGGTCATCCCGCCACAAAGGCGGCGCGCTGAAGTATTTCCCCATCTGGGAGTACATGCTGCCGTCATTTTTCGGTATGGTGATGGAACTGTTGCTGCAAACCAGTTTTATGGGGCTGTGCAATGCCATCGCCATTTCCGCTGTGCTTTCGAGCCTTATGGACGAGCGCATTTTCCGGGACAGCCTGACGGGCCTTTACAATCGCTCTTATCTTGAGGAAGTGAAGAGCCGGCTGGAAAAGCAGACGGATCAGTTCGTCTCGGGCATTATGCTGGATCTTAACATTTTTAAGGGCATCAACGACACCTACGGACATGCCGAAGGAGATCGGGCGCTTGTCAATGCTGCGGGCATCATCAAGACAGGCGTGGGCAGTTACGGCGATGTTATCCGCTACGCCGGCGACGAATTCATTGCCCTCATCAATACCTGGGAGGCGGATCAGGTGCTGGCCTGCACGAAACGCATCGAGGAAGGCTTCCACCGGTACAATGAGGTCAGCGGCAAGCCCTACGAGCTGTCGGTCAGCATGGGCTATGCGGTGTTCGACACCGGCGCCCAGTCGGTCAACGAGTTCCTCAATACCATCGACAAGAAAATGTACCTGAACAAGCAGGTCTACTATCAAAACAATCCGGCGGATCGTCGGAAACAAAGGATGGAATCTGATAACCATGACGAGTCATAACACGGCCGCAAAAGGACCGGCCAATCACAGCAATCCTAAGGAAATGAGTCTCACGAAGCAGCTGGTGCTATTCTCGATTCCCCTCATTCTGGGGGCTCTGCTGCAGCAGATGTTCAACTGGGCCGACGCCTTCATTCTGGGCAATGTGGCCGGTGAGGCAGCCCTGGGGGCGGTGGGGGCCACCGTGGTCCTGACCCAGTTGCTGGTGATGTTGCTGACGGGCTTTTCCTCCGGCGTGTCCATTCTGTCCGCCCGCTACTTTGGTGCCGGCGAACATCATAAGCAGCGCCGGGTGCTGGGGAGCTTCCTGGCGATCCTTCTGGCGGTGGGGCTTGTCCTGGCTGTCATCGGCTTCTTCTTCAGCGGTCAGATCCTCCTCATCATGGAAACACCGGCCGCGATCTTAGAGGATGGGGCCGTGTACATGCATCTGGTGCTCCTGGGTATGCCGTGGCTCGCCATTTACAACGTGTACGCCGCCATCCTCCGGGGGATGGGCAACAGCCGCAGCCCCTTCGTGTGCCTGGCCGTGGCAGGCATTTTAAATGTGATCCTTGACTATGTTTTTGTGGCGGTTCTCAATGCCGGCGTGGCCGGTGCCGCCTGGGCGACGGTGCTGACCCAGGCTCTGTCGGCGATCCTTGTGGTGATCATCACCTGCCGTAAATACCCCGATCTGCATCTTTTCGGCAAGTTGTTACAGGCCCCGACGCAGCCCATTTCCGAAAATGAGTCCGCTGCGGGCGCGGCATCAGTGGCTGCGACACAGCCCATTTCCGAAAATGATACGGCTGCGGATCGCCGTCTCTGGGATCCGGTGATCGTGCGGGAGGGATTGGCGCTGGCGATTCCCATCACCATCAAGAGTATGCTCACGGGCCTTGGCTCTGTGCTGCTGCAGAATTTCATGAATGGCTTCGGCGAAGTGACCGTCGCGGCCATCACCACCAGCTACCGGGTGGATTCCGCCCTGCTCCTGCCGGTCATCAACACGGGGGTCGGGATTTCCACCATGGTATCTCAAAGCGTGGGAGCCGGCGATACCAAGAGGGCCCGGCAGTTCTTCTCAAAGGGTGTGCTCCTGATGCTGCTGTTTTCCGGCATCATGGCCCTCTTTATCTGGTTCATGGGCGGCACCATGGTCAGCATTTTCGGCGTTGGACCGGAAGCGGCCTCCATCGGCCTTAATTTCTTCCGGAGACTGGGCTCCTTCTATCCGATCTTCGGCGTGATGCTGGCGCTGAGCGGTTATCTGGAGGGCCGGGGCGATGTGTTCGCCGCCGGAGCCATCACCGTGTCAGGTCTTCTGGTGCGTATCGCGCTGTCTTACTCGCTGGTGGGCATCTTTGATAATATGGTCATCGCCTGGGCTGAGGGCTTCAGCTGGTGCTACATGCTGGTGGTGTTCCTGCTGCGGAAGTGGCGTTATGACCGGACACATGAGGCTGTGACTGCTTCACCGTAAGACGGGCACATGCCACTTCATTTTCAAAAATATAATTGACCGGAGCGAAGCGAGATTCGAAAGAAAATGCTTCGTTTCCGGTCACTTTTATCTTGTAAAGTATTGAATTCTGTGATACTGTAACGAATGTACAACTGAATCCCGAAGAAGTATCCAGAATCGGCTTGGCTGAAGACGATGGCCGCTGAAACCGGATATGGAGGGCGCTTTGGAGAATCTCATTAAATTGAGTGCCGACGGTGTAAGGTGCAGATGTGTGCCGAATCTCTCAGGCAAAAGAACAAGGCTGAAAACCATCATTTTGAAAATGAGTGTTTTTGACTTATTCTGAGCCGTCGGTTTCGACGGCTCTTTTCTTTTTCTTCAGGGTAAAAATGAGGAGGGAACTATGTTATTGCAAATTGTACAAACCATCAATGCGTACCTGTCTGACTACGTCCTGATCGTCCTGCTGCTGGGCGTGGGTCTTTGGTACACCTTCAAGACACGTTTTGTGCAGGTTCGTTACTTCGGGGCTTCCATGAAGAAGACCTTCGGCAGCATTCATCTTTCCGGTAAAAAGCATGACGGCGGGATGACATCCTTCCAGGCTCTGGCCACAGCCATCGCGGCTCAGGTCGGTACCGGCAACATCGTCGGCGCCAGCGGTGCGATCCTCACCGGCGGCCCGGGTGCCATTTTCTGGATGTGGGTCATCGCCTTCTTTGGTATGGCTACCATTTACGCTGAAGCCACACTGGCTCAGGAAACACGTCAGGTGAGTGAAGACGGCAGCATTCAGGGTGGTCCGGTCTACTACATCACCACAGCCTTCAAGGGCGCCTTCGGTAAGGGCCTGGCTCGTTTCTTTGCTGTCGCCATTATCCTGGCACTTGGTTTCTTCGGCTGCATGGTGCAGTCAAACTCTATTGCTTCCACAGCCAGCACAGCCTTCGGTATTCCCACATGGGTCATCGGTATCGCTATGGTGCTCATCTGCGGTGCTGTTTTCCTGGGCGGCGTCAAGCGTCTGGCTTCTGTTACTGAAAAGGTCGTGCCGATCATGGCCTGCATTTTCCTGGTTGGTGCTCTTATCGTGCTCATCATCCGGATCAAGTACATCCCGGCAACATTCGCCATGATCTTCCGTTATGCTTTCCAGCCGCAGGCCATCATCGGTGGTGGTATCGGTTACGCGCTGAAGACAGCTCTGAGCCAGGGTGCCAAGAGAGGTCTTTTCTCAAACGAAGCCGGTATGGGTTCCACACCGCATGCTCATGCGCTGGCTCACGTTGAAACACCCCATGAACAGGGTATTGTGGCTATGGCCGGTGTGTTCATCGACACCTTTATCGTTCTGACACTGAACGCTCTGGTCATCATTTCCACTATGTACACCTCTGACGGTGTGCTGGCTAACGGCGTGATCCCGGACAGCATCAACAAAGCCAACCTGGCCCAGAATGCTTTCGGTTCTGTTATGGGCAGCAACTTCGGTGCCATTTTCGTGGCCATCTGTCTGTTCTTCTTTGCCTTCTCCACCATCCTGAGCTGGAACCTGTTCGGCAAGATCAACATGCAGTATCTCTTCGGCAAGAAGAGCGCCGTGGTTTACACCGTGATCGCCCTGGTCTTCATCTTCCTGGGCACACTGACAGCCAGCGACCTTGTCTGGGAACTGTCCGATATGTTCAACCAGCTGATGGTTATCCCCAACGCCATCGCCCTGTTTGCCCTGACAGCTATTGTTGTGAAGTGCATTCCGCATAAAAAGAAATAAAGCGATCACCCAGACAGTGATTGCCTGATACAAATAAAAAAAGAACTTCCCTGACTCTTGATGACGATCAGTCCTCAAGATCAGGGAAGTTTTTTATATACTCAGGATTCCAGATACCGCTCCGCGCAGTGGGCCAGCGCGGCGGCGCCGATGGGGCAGACCCCTTCGTTAAATCGAACTTTGGGATTGTGAGCGGAGGCATCGCCCCGCTCATCCGTAAAGCCGGCGGAAACATACATGAAAACGGCCGGGATCTGCTCGGCGATGAAAGCAAAATCCTCCGAGGCGGAGGAGGAGACCTCCGGCAAAAAGTTAAGGTTCGGGATCGGCAATTCCTTGATGAAGCCGACCATTTTGTCCGTCAGGGTTTTGTCGCAAAGGAGCGGCGGCACATCGGAGAGTACCGTCAGTTCAACAGACCCACCGAACAGAGCGGCTGTGCCTTCCGCCACTTCCTTGATACGGCGCACCAGGAGACTGCGGACCTTCGCATCATTGGTGCGGAGCGTCCCTTCTAAAATGGCCGTGTCCGGGATGATATTGGCAGCGGCACCGGCCTCAAACTTGCCGATGGTGAGAATGGCTGACTTTGTCGGATCCGCTTCCCGGGCGATCAGTTCCTGCAGCGCCAGATGGATGTGCACCCCGATATTGATGGGATCCACCGACAGATGAGGATAGGCCCCGTGGGACCCTTTGCCCTTGATGGTCAGGCGGAAGCCGTCGGCGGAAAACATCATGGTCTGGCCGGCATTATACATCACAAGCCCCGTGGGCATCCGGCCGGCGGTGACATGAAGGGCCATGGCCGCATCCGGCTTGCCGTTGTCAAAAAGGCCGTCGGCCATCATGGCTTTGGCCCCTTCGAAGGTTTCCTCGGCGGGCTGGAACATAAAGCGCACCCGGCCTTTCAGATTGGCTTCATTGGCCTTCAACATGGAAGCGGCCGAGAGCAGCATGGCGGCATGGAAATCATGGCCACAGGTGTGGGCCTCGGTGCCGGTGGGGCAGGCGAAGGGTTCGCCGCTTTCCTCCGGCATGGGCAGGGCGTCCATATCGGCCCGGAGGAGCAGAACCCTGTCCCCACTGCCGATCTCTGCGACCACGCCACCGCCGCAGGGACGGCCGACGATCCCCATTTCCGAAAGACGGCTGAGGACGTAAGTTTGCGCCTTGGGCATATGAAGCCCCACCTCCGCGTTGGTGTGGAACCAGCGGCGGTCCTTGATGATGGTGTCATTGAGAGTCAAAGCTTTTTCAAAATATGTCATAGTTCAGTCCACCCCGTGCTTTCCGCAGATATCCTGCAAACAACATTTATCGCAATAGGGATGGGTGCGGGCGGTGCAGACCTCCCGGCCGTGGATTACCAGGCGGTGGCAGAAATCGCTGCCCTCCTCAGGCGGGATGATCTTCCAGAGCGCCATTTCCACCTTTTTCGGTTCCTTGATGCCGTCTACGAGGCCGATGCGGTTGGTGAGACGGATGCAATGGGTGTCGGTGACGATGGCGGGTTTGCCGAACACGTCCCCCATGATGAGGTTGGCACTTTTCCGGCCCACCCCGGGGAGCTTGAGGAGTGCGTTGAAATCATCCGGCACATGGTCGTTATAGGTCTCGTGCAGGATCTTCATGCAGGCGCTGATGTCCCGGGCTTTGCTGGGCCCAAGCCCACAGGGCCGCACGATGGCTTCGATGTCATTAACATCCGCCGCGGCCAAGGCAGCCACGGTGGGGTATTTTTCATAAAGGCCTTCCACCACCACATTGACCCGGGCGTCGGTGCACTGTGCCGCCAGCCGCACACTCACAAGGAGCTTCCAGGCTTCATTGTAATCCAGGGTGCAGGCGGCATCCGGATAAGCCTCCTTCAGGCGGGCGATGGTTTTAAGAGCCAGTTCCTGTTTTGTCATTTGACCTCCCCGGCAGCCTTACAGCTGCCGTCTTTTTTTGAAAATGAGTTTCCCGGCTGCCGTGACTTATCACAGCCAACGCCGCCGGTTATCGGCCGAATGCCATTTTCCCAACATGTCCTAAAAATGATGGGGTGATAATGCATCCGGTCACATGTGCCCCTCGGCACATATCACCTTGATTATATCACAGTTGCGGACATGAGTCCCCGGACAAATCCCGTAGCCATGCCGCCTGTGAGCGGTTATAATGAGGGCATGGACAAGAAACGAATCGTATATTTCGATGTGCTGAAGGTGCTGGCCTTCAGCGCCATCATCTATTATCACATGATGGTGGAAATGGTCCGGCACGATATTCTGCCGGAGGTGTTTAACCACGATCTTTATATGAACAGCAACCTGCATCTGGCCACGACGGCGGTGGCGCTCTTTTTCATGCTCTCCGGCGCGGGTCTCATGACCTCGGCGGAGCGGAGCAGCGCGCCGTTTTCCATCGGCACTTATTTTAAGAAGCGGGTGGTGCGCATCCTGATCCCTTACTACATCATGAGTCTGGCGGTCTTTTTCATCAACCACGGCGGCCACGTGCCGGAGGGCATCGCCCCCTGGACACTTGTCTTCAATCTGCTGGCCATGGACGGGTTCCTGGCCAACCTGGGTTTCCCGGTGATGAGCCTCGGGGTGGGCGAGTGGTTCATGGGCTGCATCGTCATCATGTACCTGGTGTTCCCGCTGCTCCGCCTTCTCCTGAAAAAATGCCCCGTTCCCACGCTCGTTCTGGCCACGGCTGCGGCCCTTATTTACGGTGCCTTGTATCCCTGGCCGATCCCTTATTATCAGGATCTTTTCCTCAAGATGTATGAGTTTTTGCTGGGCATGGCGTTGGCGACGGTCTGGCAGAAACTTTCACGAAAATGGGGCTGCCTCTGGGCACTGCTCTTTGCAGCTCTCGCCCTGTGGCCAACGGCCCTGCCGGTGCCCGGAGCCTGGCTGGTGCCGGTGTCAGCGGTGCTGTTATTCATGCTGGGGGCGTCCCTCGATGATTCATTTTCGAAAATGCCCCGGCTGTCGGGCTTCGTCAAAACCGCGGGCACCTATGCTTATGACATTTTCCTGGTGCACCACCTGGTGATCATTCTCTGTCTGGAAAAACTGTGGATCGCCCGGGGAATGACGGATAAATTCGGTCTCTTGTTTGCCCTTGATGTGGTGGTGATCATCATCGCCGGCGTGTGCCTTCATTATATAAGTGATGCGGTGCTGCGAGGGGTGACGGCTTTGAAAGGTGCCATTTCCGGAAAAACGGCGCGTTCGTGAGGTCGAACCATTTCCGAAAATGGGGCTCCGAGAGGCCGGTTCGTTTTCGAAAAACGCCTGCCCGAGAGGCCGGAACATTTTCTCAAAAATGAAGTATCGGCGGCGCCGGGCTGTGTGTGGCCGATACGGTTGGGATGCCGTCACATTTCCGAAAAAATGACGGATCGGCGGCGAAATCTCCTGCGGTTTGGTCTGAACGCATAAGAATGTAAAAAGACATGAAAAAAGCCCAGGAAAAAGGCGAGAACCCGGGGAATACGGTTGACTCTGTGACCTGTCTTAAATATAATGAAGGCTGTTGGGTTAACTTACACAAAGTATAATTTCCAGCAAATATTATTTGCTTTAATCAGGGAGATCCTAAACCCGCGACTTCCAATCTGAAAGGAGAATCATATGATTTACACAAAAGAAGTCAAGATGATGTGCCCCGTCGCTAAAGGCGCCAAGCATGAACCGGCCCCGATTCCGGAAGAAGGCAAGTGGGTACATGCCAAAAAGATCGAAGACATTTCCGGCTTTACACATGGTGTAGGTTGGTGTGCTCCGCAGCAGGGTGCCTGCAAGCTGTCTCTGAACGTCAAGAACGGCGTTATCGAAGAGGCTCTTGTTGAAACAATCGGCTGCTCAGGTATGACACACTCAGCTGCTATGGCCGCTGAAATCCTTCAGGGTAAAACTATCCTGGAAGCTCTGAACACTGACCTTGTCTGCGATGCCATCAACACAGCCATGAGAGAACTGTTCCTGCAGATCGTTTACGGTCGTACACAGTCTGCTTTCTCTGATGACGGTCTGGCTATCGGCGCCGGTCTGGAAGACCTTGGTAAGGGTCTGCGTTCTCAGGTTGGTACAATGTATGCCACCAAGGAAAAAGGCGTTCGTTATCTGGAAATGGCTGAAGGCTATGTCACAGGTATTGCTCTTGACGAAAATGACGAAGTTATCGGTTATCAGTTTGTCTCCCTTGGCAAGATGACTGACTTCATCAAGAACGGTGATGAACCGAACGTTGCCTGGGAAAAGGCAAAAGGCCAGTATGGTCGTGTTGCTGATGCTGCTAAGATCATCGACCCGAGAAAGGAGTAATTGACAATGGCTATCACATTTGAATCCTACGAGAGAAGAATTGACCAGATCAATGCTGCCCTTAACGCTGTCGGTATTTCTTCTATTGAAGAAGCTGAAGAAATCACAAAGGCTGCCGGCCTTGATGTTTACGAACAGGTTAAGAAGATCCAGCCGATCTGCTTCGAAAATGCCTGCTATGCTTACATGGTAGGTGCTGCTATCGCTATCAAGAAGGGCTGCCGCAGAGCTGCTGATGCCGCCGCCGCTATCGGCGAAGGCCTTCAGGCTTTCTGCATCCCGGGTTCTGTTGCTGACCACCGTAAGGTTGGTATCGGCCATGGTAACCTTGGTAAGATGCTTCTTGAAGAAGAAACAGAATGCTTCGCTTTCCTGGCCGGCCACGAATCCTTCGCTGCCGCTGAAGGTGCCATCGGTATCGCCGAAAAGGCTAACAAGGTTCGTCAGAAACCGCTGCGCGTTATCCTGAACGGTCTTGGCAAGGATGCTGCTCAGATCATTTCCCGTATCAACGGCTTCACATACGTTGAAACAAAATATGATTACAAAGAAGCTAAGCTGAACATCGTTTACGAAAAAGCTTACTCCAACGGTCTTCGTGCAACAGTCAGATGCTACGGCGCTGATGATGTTCAGGAAGGTGTTGCTATCATGCATCAGGAACATGTCGGTGTTTCCATCACAGGTAACTCCACAAACCCGACACGTTTCCAGCACCCGGTTGCCGGTACATACAAGAAAGAATGCATCGAGCAGGGTAAGGAATACTTCTCAGTTGCTTCCGGCGGCGGCACAGGCCGTACACTTCATCCGGACAACATGGCAGCCGGCCCGGCTTCCTATGGTATGACTGATACTCTGGGCCGTATGCACAGTGATGCTCAGTTCGCCGGTTCTTCATCCGTTCCGGCCCACGTTGAAATGATGGGTCTGATCGGTATGGGCAACAACCCGATGGTTGGTGCTACAGTTGCTGTTGCTGTTTCTGTTGAAGAAGCTGCAAAGGCCGGCAAGTTCTGATTCAAACTGAATAACAGGACTTAAGTCAATGACGATTAAAGGCTGTCTCCTTGTGGAGGCAGCCTTTTTGACATACTGATGAGCCGCGTAAGTCCCCAAGCCGGCCTGTCGGGATTCATTTGGCGATATCATAGACTGTTTGCTACAATACAAGAAATAGCGGTGCCGTTTCGAAACTGGCGACATCAACGACGTGGAAATTCAGGAGTCTACATGCAGCTTGTTATCTGGTTTTTTCTAACTATCTTCATGCTGATCGGCTTGCCGTCGTCCGTTCACTGGACGGCAAAGGCCGGCCTGACCATCGGCCTTGCTCTGGTGGGGCTGATCGTGTTTGCTGTGCGCATCTATTGTGTCCGTAAAACAAATCCGACATCACATACATACAGAGTTAACATGACTGATGGTGTGATTCTGATCATGGCCCTCATAACCGTGGGCGCCTCTCTGTGGGCTTATTTTGTTGATGGGTTCCCGCTTACCGGTGTCACCCGGGAAGGCTTCCCGGTGATTCTGGCTGATTTGCTTCTGTTATGGCTGGTCAAGCATAGCGGGACGCAGTGGGCATCCACGCAGCAAGAGATGTCGAAGCCTCGTGAGGAAGTAGAGCAGCATATGGCGGGAGTCCGTTTTATTCGGCATCTGCTTGTGGCGTTTAACCGTCTGCACCGGACAATGCAAAATCCCAGGGCTCTGTTGCTCGCTTTCACGATTTCCGGCGCCATCGCGCTGATTCCTGCCGCTGTTTTCCTGACCGGCATCGCCCCGACCTGGAACAGAGTGATGAACATCGTGTCCCCTTGCGGTGCGAATTTCAATATGCTGGCCATTATGAGCTGCTTCTTCTTCGGCACAGCCGCATTGCTTTACCTTGAATCCGGTCGCCGTTTATTTGTCCCTCTGCTTGTCTGGCTGGGAGCCGGCATCGTCATGTCCCGAACCGACAGCGTTGTGTTGGGTCTTGCACTGCTCGCTGTCATCGCCATATACGGGGCACTGCGAAATGGCTATCCCCTTCGGCGTCTCCTCGTTATCGCCGGTGCCTTTTTCTGGGGTTTTGGTCTGGTGGCCATTCTTCGGCTCCTGGCGCCCAATTGGTACACACGCCTTGAAAACAGCGGGCTGTCACGGTTTGTTGTCCGGTTTCCTTTGGGAATCTTCATCCTTGCCGGCGCTGTGTGCCTCATTATAGTCGGCATCATTTCGTCCGTTCAAAACCATGCCGGCAATACAGGCGCTGATGAGCAGTCAACGCGTACAGCCGATTGCGCCATCACCGTTTTTGTCATCATAGGCCTGGCCGCGACCTTGGTGATTCTGGCTAATCTGGGCCTTGTGACACTACCGACCACCCTGCAAGACAAACTGGTGATCCATGACCACTGGGGCACCGCCCGGGGCGCCATCTGGCGGGTGTCGCTGGAAGAGTGGCAGCAGTTTCCCCTGCGCCAGAAACTTATCGGTGTGGGGACGGATCGCTTCTTTGATGAAATGGTGCGGCACATAGACCATTTTCCGTCTCATGTGGATCCGCGGTTTTTGCTGCCCCATAACATTTTCCTGAAGATCCTGATCGAAAATGGTCTTCTGGGGCTCGCCACGTTCCTTGCATTGACCCTGGCCGGTATCCGCTCTTTCATCAAAGGAGAGAAGAGCCTGCTTCGTCTGACCGCCGTCATGGTGATGCTTATGTATCTTTCTATGGAAATGCTTTTGGTCTCATCCCCGGAGGTGACGCCGGTGGTGGTCATTTTCATGGGCCTTCTTTTGCGGCCGTCGGATGTAGCACGTGCATCCTGTTGCTAAGCCGGCTCTTGATTATTCTGTCCGATCCGGGCTTGACAGGGGCTGTTCGACAGCCCCAATCGCAGCCCTAATCCACACGACAAGCACGGCGAGTGCACGGCAAACACACGGCAATCCGCACGGCTTTGCCTGTGCATTCTCTTTAAAAAAACGGCCCAATATGGTATATTATTAACATCTATGACTAAATCAGGGCAGGACCCTGTTATGGAAGGAGATCCTTATGAAGAAGATTCTTGTTATTGGTAGTCTTAATATGGATACCGTTGTAACCACCCCGCATATGCCCAAACCGGGTGAAACCATCATCAGCACATCTCTGGCTCAGGTGCCGGGTGGCAAGGGTGCCAATCAGGCCTATGCCATCGGTAAGCTGGGCGGCAACGTGGCCATGATGGGGGCAGTTGGTAAGGACAGCTTCGGTGAAGCCCTTCTTGATAATCTGAAGAGCGTCAATGTGGATGTGAACGGCATCGAAGTCATTGACGGTGTGCCCACAGGCCAGGCTTATATCTGGGTAGATGAAAGCACAGGTCAGAACTCCATCGTGACAGTTTCCGGCACAAACTTTGAGGTGACCATTCCCTTCATCGACAGAAACCGTCATCTCATTGAAGCGGCTGACATCATCGTCATGCAGATGGAAATTCCCTTCGAAACTGTTGTCTACATCAAGAATCTGGTTCTGGAAATGGGCAAGACTCTGGTGGTTGACCCGGCTCCGGCCCGTGGCGATATCCCGGATGATTTCTGGCAGGGTATCGATTACATCAAACCGAACGAAACAGAGCTTGAGATCCTGACAGGTCTGCCCACCGATACACAGGAAAACCTGATGACATCCGCCCGTATGATGAAGAGCAAGGGTGTGAAGAATGTCCTCATTTCCCTGGGCGGCGATGGCTGTCTGCTGGTTTCCGATGAAGAAGAATCCTTTATCCCCACCATGAAGGTCAAAGCTGTTGACACAACAGCTGCCGGCGACTCCTTCACAGCCGGTGTGGTCATTTCCTTAAGCCGCGGTGACGATATCCACAAAGCCATCGAAGTTGGCCAGAAGGTTTCCGGCATCGTGGTCACCAGAAAGGGTGCCCAGAGCTCCATTCCGTCCGCTGAGGAAATCAAGGACCTGTAAATCAAGGTCATTGGAAATCCCCAAAAGCTGAATCGCGAAAATGCCCGATTCTGCTGATGGTTCATTTCCGAAATGAAAAATGAAAGGATGGGACGTATGTCCCTTATGTGATAAAAAATGGAATACGATGAGAAGAAATTCCTCCAGTTTGATCTGGATGATGACGATGATGATGACGAATACGGCATTCAGCCCTGCGATGCTTACGTGCTGCTGCTCATTGACGATCGGGAAGGTTGCTACGCTCTGAAGATCGAAAACAGCATTCAGAAGGCCCTGCTGCCCCAGATGATCCACGAATATGCCGTGGAGCTTAAAAAGCGTGTCCGGGCAGAGGTGATCGATGATCCGGCCAACCATCCGGAATACGCCCCGTATCATTATGTCGAAAATGAAAATGGTTTGATCGAGCGTATCACCGGTCAGGTATAACTGAAAGCATCATGAAAATGTCCCGCCTCTTCATTTTCCCGGGGGTCGTGCCTGGGGAGAGAGGCGGGCCTGTGTTTAGGAGGATTTATGACTTACGATTTTACCTCTCTGATCGATCGCCACGGCAAGGATGCCCTGGCGGTTGACGCCATCGGCGCCGAAGTGTGGTTCGCCAAAGCGCCCACCACACCCAAGCCCGGCCGGTGGTAAGGGTAAGATCGTTAACACACTCATGGGTGCGCTGCTCATCTCCATGATCGACAACGCGCTGAACATTCTGGGTGTTCCGTACTACTACATCACACTGATCAAGGGTCTGATCATCCTGGTAGCCGCCAGTATCGATCTGATCAGAATCCAGAGAAGAGAAAGCAAGTAATACCAAGACTCATCTGTCAGTGAAATTAGATTAGGAGAACACAATATGAGTGAATACGCGATTGAGTTAAATCATATTACGAAATCATTCGGTGATGTTCAGGTTCTGAAGGACGTCACCTTGAAAGTCAAAAAGGGCCAGATCGTGGGTCTTGTCGGTGAAAATGGTGCCGGTAAGTCTACCATGATGAACGTCCTTGACGGTATTTATCAGAAAAACGGCGGTGAGATCCTGGTTGACGGTAAACCGTACAATCCTCACGGCCCGAAGGATGCCGCAGCTGCCGGTATCGCCTTCGTTCAGCAGGAACTGAACCTCTTCACAAACCTCAGCGTTCTGGAAAACCTGTACATCACAGGTATGCTGAAGAATGCTGTCGGTCTGATCAACAAAAAGGCCATGTATAACGTGGTCAAGGAAAAACTGAAAGAGATCGGCGCTGACGATTTGTCACCGAATGCCATCATCGGCACACTGCCCATGGGTCAGAGACAGATGGTCGAAATCACAAAGTCCATCATGATTGACGCCAACGTCATCATTTTCGACGAACCGACCACTTCACTTTCCAACTCGGAAAAGGTCAAACTTTTCAAGATCTTCAACCAGATGAGAGAGCAGGGTAAGTCTATTATCTTCATTTCTCACATCCTTGAAGACGTTATGGAATACACTGATGAAATCGCTGTTCTGCGTGACGGCGAAATCATTTCCCAGAGACCTACAGCTGAATGCGACACCAATACCATCATCAAGGAAATGGTTGGTCGAGAACTGACAAACATTTATCCGACCTGCGAAAAGGAAGTCGGTGATGTTGTTTTCCAGGCTAAGAATATCTGCTCAGCCGATCGCTTTGACAACGTGAACCTGGATGTCCGTGAAGGTGAGATTGTGGGTATCTTCGGTCTGATGGGCGCCGGTCGTACAGAACTGATGCGCTGCATCTTCGGGCTTGATCCGATGACCTCCGGTGAGGTTGTTTACAAAGGCAATCAGATTAAACCGGTCACACCGGAGAACTGCATCGACAACGGCATGGCCATGATCACTGAAAACAGACGTGAAGAAGGTCTGCTGCTGCCGAAGACTCTGACTGAAAACATCGTCCTGTCATCCCTTAAGACACATCGTAAGAACGGTAATCGTTTCTTCATGGATGCCGCTAAGGAAAAAGAAGATGCTGCCAAGATGAGAGACAGCCTTCTGATCAAGACTTTCGATGTCCACAAACAGCAGGCGGGTACTCTGTCCGGTGGTAACCAGCAGAAGGTCGTCTTTGCTAAGTGGGTTCTGTCAGATCCGAAGGTCTTCATTCTTGACGAGCCGACAAAGGGTGTCGACGTTGGTGCCAAGTATGAAATCTATTCCATCATCCAGAATCTGGCCAAGGAAAAATCAGCTGTCATCATGGTTTCCTCCGAAATCGAAGAGCTGATGGGTATCTGCGACAAGATCCTGGTTATGGCCGAAAACAAGTTCACGGGCGAATTCAGCCGCGAGGATGGCTTCGTTCCGGAAGAAATTATGAAATATTGTGTAGGAGGTGCTGAATAATGAGTAGTAATGCAGTCACCGCAGCAGCTCCGAAAAGGGGCTTTAACGCCAAAGAATTCCTGATGAATTATGGCATCTATATCGTCATGATTCTTCTGCTGATCTTCTTCCAGATCAAAAATGCTAACTTCCTGAAGATCAGCAACCTGCTTCTGATCCTGAGAACATCTTCCGTTCTGGGTATCGCCTGCGTCGGTATGTTCTTCGTTCTTATTGAAGCCGGTATCGATATTTCCGTATCCATGAACATGTATCTGTCAGCCGTTGTGGGGTCTGTTTTCCTTAACGGTATGGGCGCTCCTCTGGGTGTGGCCTTCCTGATGGCTACTCTGACCGGTCTTGTTGTCGGTATCATCAACGGTTTCTTCGTTGCTTATATCAAGATCGTGCCGTTCATTGTTACACTGGCCACCTATTCCGTGTGTAAAGGTCTGGCGCTTCTCTTCACAGACCAGAAGATGGTCTTCCTTGACAGCAAGGTTATGACGATTGCCAATGCCAAGTTCTTTGGTGTTTCCGCTTTCGTTTACATCTTCCTGGCCATCGTTATCGTGGCTCACATCCTGCTGACCAAGACTCAGTTTGGCCGTCAGCTGTTCGCCTGCGGTAACAACCTGACAGCTGCCAATAAGATGGGTATCAACGGTGCCCGCACAGTCTTCATGGCTTATGTCATCTGCGGCGCTCTCTGCGGCTTTGCCGGTGAGCTGAGCTCCTGCAACCTGGGTGTTATCAACGCCAACTTTGCTCAGGGTGATGAATTTGTTGTTATTTCTTCATCCGTTATCGGTGGTGCTTCCCTGTTCGGCGGCAAGGGCCGCGTTCTGCCGGGTGCCATCATCGGTATCTTCCTGGTTCAGGCCATCATCAACGGTCTGACCATGATGGGTGCCTCTGCTTACGTATACACGATTTTCCGAGGCGTCATCATCTTCATCGCTGTTATGATCGATAGTATCAAGTTCAGCGGCGAAATCCGATAAAACATTTTTGATCGCAAGATCGTACCTGTGCTCGATGTGCCTCTCGTATGGGAGGCACATTGAATACCGGCCGATATGCCTTCAGTGATGGGAGATTATATGAGATACAGTTTTCTTGAAAGAAAAAAGTACATAATAGAACAGCTGGAGGCTAACGGTCAGGTTGACACGGCAGAGTTATCCAAAAAACTGCATGTCAGCAAGGAAACCCTGCGTAAAGATCTGTCAGAACTGGAAAAAGAAAATGTTCTGACCCGTACCCATGGCGGCGCTGCCAGGTCGGAAGGCGTCTCACCGCTTTTTGAGCGGACTTCTTATCGAAAAAAACTGGCCACAAGGGAGAAAGAGGCTATCTGTAAAAAAGCCGCTTCCCTTATCGAAAATGAAGACACCATCTTCATTGACTGCAGTACTACAAACTTTTCGTTGCTAAAATATGTGAACCCGGCTTACACGCTGACGGTGATCACCAACTCCCTTCAGGTGGTCATGGAATCGGAGAATATCTTAAGTCCGAACGTGACGATCATCCTGGTGGGCGGTTTATTTAAAAAAGACTTCTATATGTGCGCGGGCGACATGGCTATGGACATGATTCGTCCCTTCCACCCCAACAAAAGCTTCTTCTCCTTCGTGGGAATCGATGAAGATGGCACCCTGTTTGATGCTAATATGCACGGGGCGGAAGTGAAGCGCCATTTTCTTCATAATTCCGAGAAAATCATCATGCTGATGGATCATTCTAAGATCGGAAAAAAAGGCGGTGTCTGTATGACGAATGTGGATCAGGCCGATGCCCTGGTTACAGACAGTCACCTGTCCGAACGCGATAAAGCCATCCTCAACAAGTATCCGACAACCGTATTAATTGCAGATTAAAGAATTGACTTATGAAATATCTTGGTTTTGACCTGGGTGCCAGCAGCGGCAAAATGATGGAAGGCAAGCTGGAAAACGGCATCCTGAAAACAAAAGTTGTTCATCGCTTCCTCAACAGACAGATTGACATTTGTGGCGGCCTGTACTGGGACATTATCAGCATTTATCGAAACCTGCTCACAGGCATTGAGGAATCCTTGAAGGACAGCTCTGACGAGCTGGCCAGCATCGGGATGGACGCCTACTGCAACGATTTTGGGCTGATCGGTCCGGACGGCCGTCTTTTAAATCAGGTGCGCTGCTATCGCGATGAGCGGACAGCTCGCCATGCCGACGAGATTTACAGTCGTGTCTCAGCCGAGGAGCTTTACAGCACAACCTGCGCTCAGACCGCACTTTTCAACACATCCATGGAAATGGCGTCCATGGCCTTCGAAGGGGATAAATTCCTGTTGGACCATGCCAAGGCAGCTATGATGCTGCCGGATACACTGGCTTATTTCCTGACAGGGAAAATGGTGACGGAATACACCATGGCTTCCGTTTCACAGCTTTATGATTACAAAAAGCAGGAATGGGCCTACGATATCTTAAGACGTCTCGAAATCCCGGAAAACATTTTCCCGGACGTGGTTCCCACTGGTACCGTGATCGGCAATCTGAAGCCCGGCATTGTGAGCCGGGATCCGGAGGGGAAGATCAAGGTGGTGGCTGTCACGGAACATGATTCCGCTGCCGCTGTTGTGGCCATCCCCACCGAAAAAGAACATGTGGGCTTTATCAGCAGCGGGACCTGGTCTATCGTGGGCACAGAGGTGCCGGAGCCTATTATCACTCATGATACCTTTGAAAAGAATATTGCCTATGAAGGTGGCGTGGATCATCGCTACCGCATGATTAAAAATGTCATGGGCCTGTGGATCATCCAGGAATGTCTGGCGGATTATCAGGTGAAGTACAACAAGGCTTTGAGCTTTGATGAAATGAATCAGATGTCAGCTGAGGCCAAGGGTCATCAGTTCATGATCGACCCGGATGACAATGTCTTCTATATGCCGGGTGATATGATTCGGAAGATTCAGGACTATTGTCGCCGTACCGGTCAGTATGTGCCGGAGACTTTCGGCGAGATCATTCGCGGCGTGCTGGAAAGCCTCGCCATGAAATATCGTTACACCTATGAACAGATCGAAGAAACAGTGGGCTATAAGCTGACCGATATCTATATCGTGGGCGGCGGCGGTCAGAACCTGCTTCTCGATCAGCTGACGGCCGATGCCTGCGGGATCCCGGTTCATGCCGGCCCTTCAGAAGCTGCCCTGGTGGGCAACATCGTCCTTCAGATGCGCACTGCCGGTGAGATTGCCGACCTTAAGGAAGGCCGCCGGATCATTGCAGAGTCATTCGACATTAAGCACTTCGAACCGAAGGACAAGGCGCTGTGGGATGACGTCTATAAACAGTTTTGCAAGCTTGTTAAGGAGGGTTCACTGACATGACGGAAGAATTAAAAGTAAAATTCGGACGCGTAAGAGATTTAATGGCTAAAGAGGATCTGGATGCTGTGATCCTTGGCCGTGTGCATAACTTCTACTGGATCACAGGCGGTAAGGGCGACATGGTCGACCGTTCCACAGGTGATGCCGCTGCCAAGATCATGATCACAAAGGATAAGGCTTATGCCATCTGCAATTCCAGTGAAATGTATCGTGTGTTTGATGAGGAACTCACAGACGGTACATTCGAACTCATCGGATTCAAATGGCATGAAGATGAGGCTGAAGTTGTGAAACAGTATGTGGATCTTTCCCGTGTCGGCTCTGATCAGGGGTGCTACGGCACACGCAATATCGAAGCTCTGATCAACCCGCTGCGCTATGTCTTAACACCGGCAGAAGAGGCTCGCATGGCTGAGATCGGTCCGGTGGCGGCTCAGATCCTGGAGGATTCAGTCCGCGACATCATGCCGGGTGAAACAGAAATGCAGGCTGCCGGTCGTTGTGCCGGTCGTCTGGTGGCAGCCGGCTTTGCTGTACCGGTTATGCTGGTGGCTTCCGATGAACGTCTTCTGAAATACCGTCATCCGTTGCCCACCGATAAAAAAATCGAAAAATGCGCTATGATCGCCATCTGCGCTCAGAAATACGGCCTCACCATTTCCATCAGCCGTATTGTCAGCTTCGGTCCGCTGTCCGATGAGATCAAGGCTAAATATGAAGCACTGCTGAAGATCGACAGCACTTACATCCTGAACACACTGCCGGGTGTGGAAGCCCGCGAGGTTCTGGCTAAAGGCTATGCCGCTTACGATGCTGCCGGTTATGAAGCGGATTATCATCTGCATCATCAGGGTGGTGCGCTGGGTTACTTCTGCCGCGATTACTGCACCACACCGCGTCATACGGATGTTGTGATGGAACATCAGGGCTTCTCCTGGAACCCGACCATTGCCGGCGTCAAGCTGGAAGATACCTATGTGATCAAGGCTGACACACAGGATATCGTGTCCTACACAGGCACCTGGGTTTACCGTGATGTGACCATCGACGGCAAGACCATCAAACGTCCCGACATCCTGATCAAGGAGGTATAATTATGTCTCTGGCTGCTGATAATTACGCGATCTGCAAGCGTCAGGAAGAACGTCTTGTTTTTGATCATTTTGACAATGATGATGCCTGGAAGCTGGGCTCTCAGATGGTGAATGATGCCCGTGAAAAGGGACTGGCCATCGCTGTTGAGATCTGGATCAACGGCTATATGGTATTCCGCTACGGCTTCAACGGCACCAACAACTACAATGACCTGTGGCTTGGCCGCAAGACCAACACAGTCAATATGTTCCATCGCAGCACCCTGCGGACTCATTACCAGCCGGCGGTCGGTGAAGATGACCTTTACACCGATGCCCATCTGGATCCGAATGAGTATTCCAACATGGGTGGCGGTTTCCCCATTTTCGTGAAAAATGTGGGCTGCATCGGTGTCCTCAATGTGTCCGGTCTGGTTCATACCTCTGATCATCAGACAGCTGTTGACGGCATCGCCAAGTATCTGGGTATCACTGATATCGAAAGAGTGAGAGAGGAGTAAATCATGGCAAAATCCTACAGAGAAGAACTGGTCGGCGTATTTGGCGATCCGATCGATGAAAATCCCACCGTTGTGGTCGCTTCCAAGGCCTTTGAACAGCTGGGTATCCCCTATCGCTACGTCACCATCAATGTCAAATCCGAGGATCTCAAGGACGCCCTTCAGGGTCTTAAGGCCATGAACTTCAAGGGTATCCATCTGACCATTCCCCATAAAGTGGCAGCGCTTCCGTATCTGGACAGCATTTCAGAAGAAGCTGCCATCATGGGCGCCGTTAACACCATTGTCAATCAGGATGGTAAGCTGCGGGGTGAAAATACTGACGGCAAGGGCTTCATGAAGTCTGTGGCCAATGCCGGTTACGATGTCTCCGGTATGAAGATTGTCATGTTGGGCGCCGGCGGTGCTGCCCGTGCCATTGCTGTTGAGCTGTGCCGCGCCGGTATTGGCGAGCTGGTCATCATCAACCGATCAGAAGAAAGAGGTCAGGGCCTCGTGAAAACTATTTCCGAAAACTTTGACGTGAAGGTTTCTCTGCGTCTGTGGGATAAGACCATGCCCATCGATGCGGATGCCGACATCCTGGTCAACACCACCAGCATCGGTCTCTTCCCGAACGTTGACGAGAAGCCTGATATTGATTTTGATACGATTCATGATAAGATGGTGGTGTGTGACGTCATCCCGAATCACCCGCACACACAGCTGCTTAAGGAAGCCGAAAAACGCGGTGCCAAGACCATCGACGGTTTGGGTATGCTGATTAACCAGGCTGTAGAAAGTATCTATGACTGGACAGGCAAGGTGCCGGAAGCAGAAGTTATGAAAGAAGCCCTGGCTGCCGAATACGGCATCAGCGTGCATTATTAATGGCTATGAATGAAGAAAAGCTGACAGAACAGAAGGTACCGGAGGAAACCGCACCGGTCGACATTTCAGAAAATGAGGCATCGGAGGCCCAGTCGTCTTTCCGGCATATCCCCGAGAATCCGGAACCGGACCCTGAGGAGAGGGCACTTGAGCTTGAGAAAATGAAGCTCTGGTTTGGCTGGCTCATCATTATTGGCGGTATTTATCTGGCGGCCACCGGTCTGTCGGGCTGCGTGTTGCCTCTTGTCAGAGGCGGCGCAGAAGCGCAGTCCATTCATGTGATCATCACCGGGATTATCGGGGTGATCGGTATTGTCCTTGTGATTCTTGGTATGATCCGTGTCTGGAAAATGACTATGAAGAAAAACGGGGATAAGTAGAGACTTTAAATACGTGTATTATCGGCAAAAAGCTGATTAAAAGAAGGAGAATGATTATGAACTACAAAAAACTTGTCGTCGACAGCGGCGTCAGAATGGCATCTTCAGGTCTTACTGTTGCTACATATGGCAACATCAGCATCCGTGATCCGGAGACAGGCCTTGTTTACCTGACACCGAGCGGTATGAACTACAACATCATCACAGAAGATGACATTGTTGTCTGTGATCTTGACGGCAACGTAGTAGATGGCCATAGAAAACCGACAATCGAAACAACGATGCACCTGGCTATCATGAAGGCCAGACCGGATGTCAACGCTGTTATCCACACACATGCGCTGTATTCCACACTGTTTGCCACAATGGCTGAAGATATCCCGCTTATCATCGACGAAGCTGCTCAGCTGCTGGTTGACACTGTTAAGAGCACACCGAAGCATGATATCCCGGGTTCACAGGAACTGGCTGATGCTACTGTTAAGGCTCTTGGCGACAAGGCTATGGCTTGCCTCATTAACTCACACGGCGCTGTTTGCGTTGGTGGTGACATCGATGGCGCTTTCACATCCTGCACAGTTCTGGAAATGACAGCTCAGATCTACTACATGATGAAGGCCTGCAACGGCACACCGTCAGGTATCCCGGCTGAAGACTGCGCCATCATGCAGGATTTCGTTAAGAATCATTACGGCCAGGGCAAGTAATCTGCCGCTGAATTAATGATATATCTCAGCCCCCGTCTGTCAGTCGCGGAGACGAGGCAGGGGCTTGTATTTAAAAATGTAACAAACGATGCCTTATCTGTCAGGGTAAGGTGAAAGCATGAATAGTATTCAGGAGAGTTATTATGAAACCGATTTGGAATCCGTCCCTTATGTGCATGGACTTCATGGATATGAAGAACCAGCTGGATATCTTAAACAAGCGTGCCGACATGTATCATTTTGATATTATGGATGGTCATTTTGTTCCGAACATCACACTGTCACCGGATATGGCCAAGGCTATGGCTCCGTATTGCGAAATCCCGATGGACTTCCACCTTATGGTAGAAGAACCGGCTCAGTTCATCGATGCCTGCGCTGCCGCCGTTAAGCCGATGACAGACAAGGGTATTGTCAGCTACTTCTGCCCCCACGCTGAAGTCATCAGCGGCAAGGCTTTCCGTATCATGGATCAGATTCACGCTGCCGGCTTCAAGACCGGTGTTGTTCTGAATCCGGAAACACCGCTTTGCATGGTGGAATCTTATCTGCAGAAGGTAGATAAGATCACAATCCTCAGTGTTGACCCGGGTTTTGCCGGTCAGCCCTTTATTCCGGAAATGCTGGATAAGATTGCAGAAGCTAAAGCCCTGCGTGAAGCCAACCCGGACAAATATCACTACATCATTGAGATCGACGGCTCCTGCAATAAGAAGACATTCAAAATCCTGGCTGAAGCCGGTGTTGAATCCTTCATCGTTGGTTCCTCAGGTCTCTTCAATAACGATCCGGACCTTGTGAAGGCCTGGGATATCATGGCTGATACCTTCGATAAAGAAGTGAACGGCTAATGCATGAATTATCTCGTATGAGATAACGGTTTTATCTGATATATCTGAAACTCTGTCTATGGAAAAGGCTGTCGCGTTGCGGCAGTCTTTTTTTTGTAACTGAACAGATCAGATGAAATCTTACCTGAAAAAATGGCTCTCGTAGAACCTTCTTTAACATATATAGCAAGAATTCCCCCACTTCAAGGAATGACTGACAGGTTTACACAAACTAGTGGATGAGAAAAAATGAGTAAGTGGGGGATGAATTGCAAAAGCAAAAAGAACACTTGTTCGATTGGTGCGCGGGTGCTATAATATAATCAGTCGATAGTTATAGGAGGCTGATTATATGGATAAACTGGACAGAAATCAACATTCGGTATATCTTTTGTACTACCATCTTATCATGGTTGTGAAGTATCGTCGGAAGGTTATCGATGAGGCTATCTCAGAAAGAGCACGATCATTATTCATCAAGATAGGAGAACCCTTTGGTGTCGTTCTTGAAGAATGGAATCACGATATCGATCATGTTCACGTGATGTTTCGGGCAAAGTCCCAGACTGAGATCTCAAAGTTTATCAATGCGTATAAAAGCGCCAGCAGTCGTCTGATAAAAAAAGAATACCCTGAGATAAAAGAAAAACTATGGAACGAAGCCTTCTGGAGTCAGAGTTACTGTCTTCTGACAACAGGAGGTGCAACGATCGATGTGATTCGGCAGTACATAGAGACTCAGGGGGAAGAAGATGGCAGAAAAAAGAAACGCTATCGAAAATACTGTGAGGCGGTATCGTCTCTATCCGAATAATGAACAGAGAAACTATTTCGCCCGGTGCTTTGGCTGTGTGCGGTTTGTCTATAACATGATGCTGGCGGAAAAGATCGCCTATTATCAGGAGACAGGAAAAAGCCTGCGGAACACACCGGCAAAATATAAGAAAGACTATCCCTGGCTGAAGGAAGTGGATGCGCTTGCGCTCTCAAATGCACAGCTTCATCTGGAGCAGGCCTATCGTAATTTTTTCAGAGATCCGAGGATCGGCTTTCCGAAGTTCAAGTCAAAGCACAGATCACGTGATGCCTATACCACGAACGTCATCAAAGGAAATATTCGATTAGAAGGTAGTCACCTGCGCCTTCCGAAGATCGGTAAGATAAGACTGAAGGTCCATCGCCGTATCGATGCGGATTGGATACTTAAGTCAGTTACTGTCAGCAGAGAACCATCAGGGAAGTATTATGCCGCTCTCCTTTATGCCCGTGAGCGATGCGAAAACCAAACATCAGAAATAAGGGATAAAAAGGTATTGGGGATAGACTTTTCGATGAAAGAACTAGCAGTATTTTCAGATGGCACAAGTGCAGCTTATCCCATGTATTACCGAACAACTCAGAAAAAGCTGGCCCGGGAACAGAGAAAACTCAGTCACTGCCAGAAAGGCAGCCAAAACTATAGAAAACAGAGACAGAAACTGGCCCGGGCTCATGAAAAAATCCGGCATCAGCGCAATGATTTCCAGCATAAACTGAGTCATAGACTGACAGAAGAATATGATGTGATCGTTGTCGAAAATCTCAATATGAAAGGGATGAGCGGAGGCCTTCATTTCGGGAAAAGTGTCATGGACAACGGTTTCGGCGCCTTTATTGAAAAACTGGAGTATAAGCTTGAGAGAAAAGGAAAAATCTTTATCAAGATCGATAGATTCTACCCCTCAAGCAAGACCTGCAGCAGATGTGGAAAGATAAAAGCTGAGCTGACATTATCAGAACGTACCTATATCTGTTGTTGTGGCAATCGAATGGATCGTGATCTGAATGCGGCCATAAATATCCGGGAGGAAGGCAAACGTCTCCTCGGCATCGCATAAAAAATCTGTATCCGGACCACAAGAATAATAAATGCCCGTATCCGGGCAAAAGAACCGCGGGACACGCGGGGATAGCTTATTGATACTTGCCTCAAAAGAGGCATTGAGTAAGAAGCCCCCTCTTCAAGCCTGAAAGGGTAAGAGGCGGGAGCATGTCACTTAACAAGAAGGCGGGACACGGCACGACTCATGATCGGACAGGGACAGAAGGATCTGGTTCGTAAATAAAAACATGCCGAATATCGAACTATGGTGGGAGATGTTTAGGGCATTTTGACGGAAATGGGAAATGGGTAAAATAATGCTTGCATTAAGGTGTCGAAACGTGGTACTATCGTCCTCGCCGCTGAAAAGCGCCGAACAAAATCCTGCGGGAGCAGCGAGGATGAACGGTCAACTTCTCGTAAAGAATGTCAAAAGAAAATTAAGGAAATGAAAAATCTTTCTGAAAAAGTTCTTGACATTCAAAAGACAAACGGTTAAAATAATAACTCGTAGCGCCGCTTGCGGAACTACGAAAAGCACATTGATAA
>JAUNDG010000014.1:25498-68836 GCA_030526195.1 Lachnospiraceae bacterium | reverse complement strand
CAGTCGATTAACGCTTGCTGAACTGGGGAGCGCGACGGGCTGCTTTGAGACCGTATTTCTTACGTTCTTTCATTCTCGGATCACGTGTCAGATAGCCGGCCTTCTTAACAAGCGGACGAAGTTCCGGATCCATCTTAGCGATAGCACGTGCAAGGCCGTGGCGGATAGCGCCAGCCTGGCCTGTCATACCGCCGCCACGAACTGTAACAGTAACATCATACTTGCCTTCTGTTTCAGTAACAGCGAACGGAGCACGAACGATCATCTTCAGTGTTTCCATTGAGAAATAAACGTCGATGTCTTTCTTATTGATTGTGATTTTGCCTGTGCCCGGTGTCAGATAGACTCTAGCGATAGATTTTTTTCTTCTGCCGGTACCATAAAATTTTTCTGCCACTTTTCAACTCCTCCTATCAGATTGTCAGCATTTCCGGCTTCTGAGCGGCCTGCTCATGTTCCGGACCAGCGTAAACATGGAGTTTCTTGTACATCTTGTCGCCAAGAGCACCCTTCGGAACCATGCCGCGAACAGCATGTTCAACAACATATTCCGGCTTTGTGGCGAGCATTTCACGGAGAGATGTATATTTAGCACCGCCAACATAATCGGAATGTCTGAAGTAGATCTTCTGATCCAGCTTCTTGCCGGAGATCTTAACTTTTTCTGCGTTTACGATAACAACATAGTCGCCTGTGTCAACAAACGGTGTGTATTCCGGTTTGTTCTTACCGCGAAGAATCTTAGCGACTTCTGAAGCCAGACGGCCAAGTGTTACGCCATCAGCATCGACAAGATACCATTTTCTTTCGATCTTGTCCGGGTTAGCCACAAATGTATCTTTCATGGATGATAACCTCCCAAAAATAAGAGTTAACTGTTCAATATATGCTTTGGATCGGATGTTACCGGGGCTATGGTAGACATCGTCACACACATGCTTAAACATTATAGAAAACATACCGATGGCTGTCAATAGTCCGCCCTGCACTTTTTTGCCGATTTTTCGTTGATTTTCCGCGGTTTTTTTGACACATTCCAATCATCGATTTTTCTTCTGCCGACTCGTAAAATCTGTATTGATCCGGGCCTTCCATCCGGCACCCAGCTTCGCCTCAGTCCGAACAGAACTGATGGCCTCACTGAGCACTTCATAATTTAGCCGTGTGCCTTCCCGGTCGGCATGATAATTCACCGCATGATCCCCGGCGATACCAAAATGTCCCGCGGTCTCCACCGCATCAATATTGGCGCCCAGGAACAAGAATTCCCAGCCGTACTTTTCCTGCTGACGCTTGATCATTTGCTTAACTTCTATACTGCTGTAGCGTCGGCTGGCATTTTCCATGCCGTCGGTGGTGATCACGAAAAGGGTGTGGGCCGGCACATCCTCCGGACGGGCGTATTTATGGACATTGCCGATGTGATGAATGGCACCGCCGATGGCATCCAGCAGCGCCGTGCATCCCCGCACCGTGTAATCCTGTTCTGTCATCGGCCGCACATCCTGCACCTTCACCCGGTCGTGAATCACCTCGCAGGTATTATCAAAAAGAACTGTCGAGACCAGAGCCTCACCCTCTTCCCTTTGCTGCTTTCGGATCATGCTGTTGAACCCGCCGATGGTATCCGCCTCAAGGCCGCTCATGGAACCACTGCGATCCAAAATAAAAACGATTTCTGTCAGATTTTTCTTCATAATGCTATCTCCTCTCTTTCTATCACGGGCCAAGCCGGGCTCTATCGGCTTAGGCCACACCATTTTCGTAAAAAAATAATGACTGTGCAGGACTTCGTTCCTGACAGTCATTATTATGGAAGATTCTCTTTCGAAAATGGTCGCTTGCAGGGCGACATCCGTTTCAGCCGCCGCCCAGGAGATTCTGGTCGAAGGCGAACAAGGCTTCGTTGATTTCGTAAATATTGTAACGGCCCTGGGAAATGAAGAACTCGATGATGATATCGAATTTGTTGGAATGGGACAGGGCAAAGCCCGCTTTCATGAGCATTTCCGTTGTCTCGGCCATGGACAGCTCCAGTGCCACCGCGAAGGCCAGCGCCGTCGGTTTGCTGGGCTTGTAAAGCTTGTCCGAGCGGATCTTCGAAAATAGCTTGCGGCTGATATTGGCCTTCTTGTAACAGGCCGCATCCGTCATGCCCCGCTCGTCGATCTTGCGCAGGAGCATTTCGGAAAAGCTTTCGTCGATGCTATTAAGGGCCTCGTCCAACGACTTATGGAACCAGGGCGACTGCGGTTTTTTCGGGCGCGATGCCCCGATTGGTGCCTTGGGTATTGACCCAAGCGGTGTCGGGAGGGATGACTCAAGAGGTGTCGGGCGCGATGCCCCGCGCGACACAGGTTCCGGTGTCTCGAGCGGAAGCTGCGGCGATTCTTTCGGGCGTCTTGATCCTATTTTTCCGAAAAGGGATGCCAGGCGAGACAGCCGTCTGCCGGCAGGGTCCTCATATTCCTCCACGCATTCCACATAACGGTCATCGATATAAGCCTCAATAGACGCGTACAACTGACTGCTGATCTCATAGGCTTTCTTATCGAAAATGGTGATATAGACTAGCATGTCATGGGTCATCAGAAAATCACTGATGGTGTCCACCGCCACCCGCAGAGCTTCAGCCTTCGGGTATCCGTAAATGCCCGATGAAATGAGCGGAAATGCTACGCTTTCGCAGTGATAATCCGCTGCCAGTTCAAGTGCCGTGCGGTAGCAGGATATCAGCTGTTCCCGTTCTCCGAAGGCACCGCCCTGCCACACCGGTCCCACAGCATGAATGACATAGGTGGCCGGCAATTGATAGCCCTTCGTGATCCTGGCACTGCCTGTGGGACAACCGCCCAGAGAGCGGCAGGCCTCCAAAAGCTCCGGCCCCGCCGCCCGATGAATACAGCCATCCACACCGCCACCTCCGAGGAGGGTGCTATTAGCAGCATTGACGATGGCGTCAACCTGCATTTTTGTGATATCCTGTCGCACAAATTGAAGTGGCATAGTTTTTCTCCCTTTTGACGCAAGTCACCCTACACGAAGCACGCTGTCCCCTTCGCTACTTGTTCTTGAACCTTGCGGATCATGCATCCAGATTGATTGAGGACTCGCCGTCCCAGTGGTTGGCCAGGCCGGTCAGACGCTCATTCTTGATTTCCTTAAGGCTCAGGAAACCGTAATAGGACGCGGTGCCCACCTGGATCTGTTCACCGCCGTTGCGGGTGATGGTCTCGTAAGCATCGCCCACCTCGTAGCGCAGGTCATCGCCGTCATACACGAGATTGACAAATTCCACCACGCGGTAGAAGGTCTTCTCGATACCATCGGCGATCACCGTGGTCTTAAAAATAAGATCCACAAGGTTGGTGTGGGATACCACCACATCCTGACGGCCCTTCAGGTAAATGCAGCCCACATAATCATAAGCAAGCAGCGCTTCATTGGGCGGCCAGGTGGCGGCTTTATTCGCCATATACGCTTCGGCGTAACTGACCATTTCCTGAATGGTCTCATCCGGAATATCCTTCACCGTCTCCGGACAGGGAGACAGTTCATCAATGGTGTAGTTAATCGTCACGGCCTCGGGCTCGGCGCCGAAATTCTCGCGGCAATAGGCCACCACGTCATCCTCATCGAAATCCGTGCAATACGCGGTAATGGACACCGTATCGCCAAGCTTCGCATTAAGCGGCACGCAGGTATAACCAATACCCTCATATTCACCATAAATCTCATTGATGATGGCCTGACCGGGGACACCGGTCACGATAACGTGAATGTCTTCAAACAAGTCGATGGTACCGTCATCGTCTGAGGCATCTTCTTCCTCATCGTCATCCGGATCCCGGGGCGCCGGCACTGGTGCCGGTGTCGGAGACGGCGGTGTTTTGAAGCCGAAAGGATCCAGCACAACCATCACCGTTGCGACAACGGCCAGTAATGCCAGGATGACCGCAAGGGCAATCAGGAGACCATTTTTGTTTTTAGTTTTCGGCGGCTGCGGATAAGGCGCCTGCGCCAAATCCGGTTCTTTTCTGAACGTGTTCGCATTTCCCTGCGGGTTGAATGCATTTGTCTGTTGCACTGAAGGATCGGTCGGTTTATCAGAGCCCAGCGCATTCTGCCGCAGGGGTGTTGTTGCCCCCGTCTGTGATCCCGGCTGTGTAGCAGCCGGTGCATCCGGCTGAGCGCCGGACTGAGCGCCGGGCCGTTTTCCGGCCTGCGCCTCTATCAGGTTCTTACCGCACTTCGGGCAGAACTTGACACCCTCCCGAATCGCGGATCCGCAAAATCTGCAGAATTTTGCCATTTTCTTTCACCTCATCATAATCGAGCATTTGTCATATCAGCGGCATCCATCCCACCGCCAGGATGCGACCTTACATATTGATCTTCAGGTCTGTGGAAATGGTGCTGACATTTTTCCCGTCAACAGCCACCAGATCCGCATAGCAGATATCATCGTTTTTCTTATCGCTGCCCTGATATCTCAGGAATGTCAAAGTCTTGCCCATCTGACGGCCGAAATTCGTGCTCATGATATCGCTTGTGAGACGTTCAGCCTTGTCAGCGCCTGACTTCCAGCGCATCAGTGTGCCGTAAACATCAAAAATCGAACCATTAGAAATGCTTTCTGTTTCCGCCAGATAGTAAACCGCATTGTCGGACTCGCCGATGGTGATCCGTGTATAGATATTGATGTCCTTGGCGATCTTTTCAATATCGGATTTATTTTCGCGCCAGCAGCACAGTGTGCCCTCGTCATCGCTGACATTTTTGAAGAAGAGCACGGTCTTCATATCTTTCGAACATCTGATGCTCATGCCTTCGCTGGCAATTCGTGTCTCATCGGAAATGGTGGTGCCGTTGAGTTTCCCGTGGTAGAGGTTCTCCTCTTCATCCATCCAGACGATCCGGCCGTTGGCGATGTTGCTCACGTAAACATTGGCCAGAACACGTTCACGTTCGCCGTCCATGCCGACAGCGTACAGGTTGCTGTTGGATGAGCCATCGGCCACAACGTAGAAATAATCATTCTTGGCCACATCGACGGATTCAATCTCACCCTGGGCTGTATAAACATCATCGATGGAACCGCTGGAGGGCATATTGACCGGCACAGCTTCTGCGCCGACCCGTTTGATCCACAGTTTTTCCTTCGCCACCACAAGGCAAGTCCCCTGATCCTTTGACAGCAGCAGGTCCACATCCTCATCGTCCGACAGTTCTGCCACCTTCGTCTTGGTGTCATCTTCATAGGCATAAACCGTCACGCCATCGGATTCATCCACCCACAGAGCCATGTCGCCCTGATCGGTGATGTCCATCTGCTGCATTTTTTTGCAGGTGCCGATCTTTTCCATTTCTTCAGAATCGGCGTTAAGCTTCACCAGCTGATCGCGGCTGTTTTTGAAAATGGCTGTCGTTGTGTGCGCGGCGACTGAGACATTTTCGGCATCTTTGAGCTTCACCACGGAAGCATCCTCGAATTTCGCGCGGTAGATGTTGCCCTCCTTATCCTGATAGAAGAAGCCCTCATCACGCACGCAGTCGTAGTTGAGGCACTTTTCTTCCAGGCAAACCGGATTCTTCTGCTCGCGGTCCATCATGTACAGGGCATCATCTGTATACAGGATCACCATATGTTTGCCGTCGGCTGTCAGAGTGGCCTGCTTGGCATCGCCGATGGTGATGCTGCTGCCATCGCCTACGGAAATGACGACTGTGTCATCCTCTGCGGCATAGCTTGTCTTGATGGTGCTCTCAGAGCTTACGCTGTTTCCCTTAAGCATCGGCAGGCCGAAAATGACAACGGCCGCTGCCGCTGCCGCCACGACCACCACGGCGATCAGGCCGCTTGCCCACTTCGGGAACTTGCCTTTTTTCTTATCGGTCGGCGCCTCAGATACGCTGCCCATCATCGGGGACGGTGTCGGTGACACAGGCTCACTGTTCAGCATTGATGTCGGTGACACAGCCTCGATCTTCCATCCGCACTCAGGGCAGAAAACATCGCCCTCAAGCAGTTTTTCACCACACTGTTTGCAAAACATCCTTGCAACCTCCCTGTTCAAGACATTATCGAAAAAGACCATTTGCCAAGCGATAGACACAAATGCATGTCGCTTGGGATTTGTTTCTTATAATTTACTCACAGTATCCTCTTTTTTCATGATACACCCGTAATCTTCACATGACAAATGGTGTATTTATCCCCTTCTGATAATCTCTGATGCCACAACTGCCGACAACCACACATAATATTGACAGAAATTTATGTGTGGTTGTCAGAAAAGGGCACAGGAAAAGGGCTGCCGCAATGCGGCAGCCCCTAAGTAGTCCTTTGGAGATTACCCTCTTCCGAAACAGTTCAAAGTAATATCGGATGTATTATTACACACAGTTTCGGCCATATACACATATCTACTTTTTTACCAAGTGGCTCGGCACATTCCACAGCCATTTCAATTGCTTACCGGGATAAATTTCATACACTTGGAAAGTATTATTTTGTTCTTGGCCAACGACAAAATATGCCGTCGTCCCATCTGTTAGATTCAATTTATAAATCGTACAGCGTGTGTAAGTCTGTCCCGGAAAAGTAAAAATCTCATTTGTATCGCCTAGCCATTCCATGTAACCGGCATTATAATCGCCCCAGTAGTCACAAAGGAATTGATTAAAGAACGCATTAGGATAGGATTCATAATCCGCCAAATAACGATACTCGCTGATTATATCATTCCATTCCTCCAATGACCTTTCATAAGTCATCGTATAAACGCCAAGTCCGTCTTGATATTCAGATTCCGTTAATGTAAAAATCACATCACCAGCACTATCACGTCGAATGGTACCCTTATTTCCAGATTCATTAAAAGTAAAGACATCTCCGTTATACTTGGCCACACCGCCGAAACCAAAATATCTTGTGTAACTAAACTCAAAATACAGTTCATCTCCGTTGGTGACATCAAAAACGGTTAGAAATCCTCCATCATCTGCATCTCCCCAATCATATATACCGGACAAGTCTCATCTGAAATCTTTGCACCCTCCAATTTGCCATGATAGAGACTGTCATCCTCATCTTTCCAGACAATACGACCATTTCCAATGCTTAAAACGAATACATTCGCCAAAAGTCGTTCTCTGTCTCCTTCCGGAGTAATGACATAAAAATTCTCTTTTTCGGAAGCATCTGCTTCAAAATAAATGTAATCTTTATTCATTACATTAACATCTTCTATATACCCCTCTGCCGTGCAAATGTTATACACAGAGCCAGATGGCTTACCAACAGAAATCGGTTCTTCACCACGTCGTTTAATCCAAATCTTACCTTCCGTTTCAATAACACAGGTCCCTTGATCTTTTGAATGATACAAATCTATATCGTCATCATCGTTCTCAAGGATTTTCGATTTTATTCCATCTTCATAACACCATACAGAGGCCTGTCCATCATCTGTGCCCTCGACCCACAGTGCCATATCACCTTCATCAGTAATCTGATCGGCCTCTGGTTCTTCACCAACTAGTGGATCCTCTTTCTCCAGCGAATCCATTATATACTTTGGCAACTTGTACGCTGAAATCTTTTCCGGAACATCGCTTGTGTGATTTAGCTGCATCATCTGATGTCTGCTATTTCTATAAAGGGCTGTTGTCGTATTCGGCGCAACGGTTAAGTAGATCAAATCTTCAAGAAGAACCGTTGAACCATCCTTGTATTTAACACGATAAACCTTTCCTTTTGAGTCTTCATAATAGAAGCCATCATTGCGAACATACGCATAAGATTTACATTTATCAGCGACACACACCCGCTCTTTTTGATTTTTATCCATGATATAGAGCGATTTATCGGTATACAAAACAATCAGGTGCTGACCATCTGCGGTCATAGTCGCTCGTGAAGCTTCTTCAACCGTGATACTCTTGCCATTTTCCAGTGAAAGAACAACCGAGTCATCACCTGATTTAAATGCCTCTATAACCTCCCCGCCGTTGCTCCTGGTCATTTTCGGCAGCAGTGTTATACAAAAAGCCACAATAGCCACAACGATTACGACACCAACCAAACCAATTACCCATTTAGTTTTTTTCGAACCGCTCTTTTTCCCGGCCTTTTCTTTTTTCTTGCCGATGCCTTCTGCATCTGATTCTTCAAAAAACTCTGCTTTCCACCCGCACTTTGGACAGAACACATCGCCTTCAAGCAGTTGCTCTCCGCATTTTTGACAAAACATCTATTGCTTTCCTCCCTAAACTTTACAAATCAACGTCTCGTTATGACGCACGCTCTATAAGTTGAGCCGCCATCAGTTCCCCTGTATAATCCGAAAGCACAACCGAAGACCCCAATAAATACAGGTCATTCGTTGCGTTTCGACCATATGCTGATGACAAATAAGAACAAGCCGACTTGTTATTGTCCTCATTCACAGAAACCAGAATAATCGGGCTGTTCAGCTGTCCGGCTAACATGGCACCGCCTAACGCATCCGGGAAATTGTTGTCGCCGCCAGCCGCAAATGTAAGGGTATTAACCTCACCAGGTTCTGCGAATCTCTTTGCAATTTTTACAGAAGTCTCGTACCGATTCTTGCCGGCCAGTCGTTCCACCCTGCCGGGAGTTGCAGCCATAGCATTCACAGTTGGATCATTTACAACTTCTTCAGATCCGACGATATACACCTTCTTGAAGTTACTGACGATGCTCCGTCCCCTTTCTGTCAGAGATCGGTCACTCTTCTTCGTCAGTAAAATCGGCATGTGATACTTATACGTCCAGGAAGAAACCGACAAGGCATCCGCTGCTTTCGCACCGGTGGCCACCACGCAGGCATCATAATTAAAGTAGCCCTCCGCAAGACCGGCCTCAAAAACTTTTTCTGCCGTTTCAAAACGATCGGCACCGGCAATGTCTTTTATCTCAGAAACGCCGCAATTTCGAAGTGACTCATACACCGCCGGTTCGAAACCGGCCCCCACAATGGTCACCTTACGAACTCGCCCATTCCAGGTATTCGTCAATAGATCCTGAATTTCCGGTTTCAGAGATTTGAGCGATGTAATAAGCAACGGACATTGTTTCGCCCCGGCATAAGCTGATGCCGACAGCGCATCCGGGAATTTGGCCCCGTTCACAAGAATGATTTCCTCAGCACCATCCGGAAATGCCTCTGCCGCTATCGCAGCTGCCGTGGCATAGCGATTCTGCCCACCCAGTCGCTCAATGCTCATTTTCTCATCGAGTGTTTTGATCGACTGACGATGATGGCGCAGCTGCGGATATGGATAGTCGCTGAGCGGGCTGATAATCCAGGTATTCTCAAAATCCCATCCTTTGTAGGTGGATGGTTTTATTAAGTCTTCTGCGCTACGCTCGGCAAGTTCAGATTCAGACCATGACCAATTAACATTCACGCCACCGGAAACTGAATTCTTCAAAATATAAGACTGCATTGGATAATACGCATAATCCGGTCTTCTATCACAAGAAGATTCCGACGTGTAGGACACCATTCCGATACTGTAACATCTAGACACCATATTCCCGACCAGATAACCGCATGATCTGTCCGTTGATGAGCTCGTGATGCTACCGGCAAAGTAGCAATCCTCTTCTCCATACTCGCTTCCCGAAATCCCGACAATACAGCTCTTCTCACCTACATAAATATCCAGCAAACTATAGCATTCAGAGCAGCGCACCGGGGCTAAATGACATATTGTAGCCCGACATGACTCAGCCTTGATACTGCCTTCAGCGGAAACCCGCTTAACGCCAAGCGCAGACTCTCCATAATGGTAATAATCTATCCCGCCAGCCAGTGCGCCAACACCGGCTTCTTCGTCTCCGGTTCCAATGATATGAATATCAACATCTCGCAAATATAAATCGTGAATGCTCAACCCATTGCACAGTTTAAAAAACAGGCCTGCCGCATACTTTTCACTTTCCATCTGCGTATACTTTGTTCCGGTTTGATGCATACCAATGATGGAGAATCCATTACCGTCAAATTCTCCGCTAAACCCTTCACCATCATCTGGATTCGCAACATCTAAACCAATCGGTCGCCAACCGCTGCCACTGTCATGTGAACCACCGGGCGCTGTCGCTTCTGTCATGTCGATATCATTCATCAGCACATACTTTGCCGACATGTCATTTTCAATAGCACGCAGGTCATCAATGGTATAGATTTTGGTATATCCCTCGTATGGATCCGCCTCATCAGCCATGACGGTTACACCAGTCGGCAAAGACGAAAACAAAAGGCCTATAGCCGTGAGAATTGATAACATTTTTTTCATATAATGCCCTCCTTTAGTGATGCGCAGGCTCGGATTCTATCGCATCACCTGCCAACAATGTATCCACAGATCCATTTCATAAAACACCCAAAGAAATATACTTTTTTAATACTATATAACACCATATTAGTACCCCGCGCATATAAACTCAAGTAGTAGAGAGGTATTATTATGGTAGATTTCGACTTTGGCCGTCGTCTGAAGGAGCTGCGTCTCCAGGCCGGATTAACACAAAAGCAACTGGCTTCCCGCATCGGGGTCACAACGTCAGTTGTTTCCTTCTACGAGTTGAGAGAACGCACACCATCACCGGAGGTTTTAGCCAAGCTGTCGGCGATTTTTCATGTGAGCACGGACTATCTTCTGGGCATAGAAAAAGACCGCACGATCAATGTCAGCGGTCTCGATGATGACGATATTAAGATTATTGCTCAGATGGTTGAGCAGCTACGTAGAAAGAACAAAAGAACAAAACAGGGCGAATAGGCGGTCACCCTCAGATAACCCTTCGCCCTGTCGATTTCTTCATTCTAATATTTGATTAGCAATTTCTGCATTAGTTTTCATCACGTCCGTCCATGATAGTTCCTCAACGAAACAATTCGTCCGTTTGAACTGATTCCACATTTCCTCAAGTGCGCCATCTTCTTCGATTCTTTCTAAAAGGCAACCTACTTCTGCACGACTAAAAATCGTTTTACGTTTCAGGCAAGTAGCTTTAAAAGCACTTCTTAGGACATTCAAGTCCACTTGATCAGCCCGCAATTGCATAAGTTCATAAACATCGTAGAAATCTCTCATTCTCGTATTTGCAAGCCCCCTTGCAAGGATTGTTTGAAGTTTCTCCGCTAGAAGCGTTTCCAGATTATAGGACAAAACTGAAACAGACCGATTTTCAAACATCAACCGATAGTCATAATTGATTGCCCTCGGTGTAATAACATCGTCAGTAGAAATATCAATTTTGAATGGTTGTCTCATTCGCTCGAGATTTGCTACTAACATCATACGAATCCCCGGATATTCAAACACTTCCATAATCTCTTTTACAGAAGTAATCTTGAATGACACACCATCTTCAAGTTGAACCGCACAAATTTTCTCAATAATAGTTTTTGTGCTTTGCACATCCAACGGTAATGCTTTTACTGTCGTATCTATGTCCATTGTTGACCGCATATCAACACCAACAATGGAGGCAACAAGCATCCCACCTTTAAGAATAAAATTATGCCTGTATTCCGATTGCGAAACTCTTTCTAAAAAACGTTCCATGAAATAGTTGCGAATCAGCGCCTGTGCAGCTTCGCTATTTCCACCGGATAGGTTTCTTACTTTATCCTTTAGCTGTTTTGCCGTACGAATCACACCATCACCTCCACATACTTCATAACTTCATCTCTTACACCAAGTCTGATGGCATAATCAATCAACCTCGTCAGATTCTTATCTCTCAAAGCCATATACTCTTTGATAGCGGTCTGGAATGTCTGGATTTCGTATTTTTTTCTATCCTTGATCAGGTCGCAGATACATCTTTCTCTGTCATAAGCCTTCACCATGTTGCCGCTACTTGACGGAACCTCACATGTACCCAGTTCGAGAGTCTCCGCATTGGCATAGCGCACCTGTTTATTCTCCTTTTTGATGTGGGTCGCATTGTAGCCCGTCGGAACTGTAAAGCAGAGCTGACTGTATTCCCTGTCCGTCAGCCCGTGCAGATACAGCGCCGTTTCTCCTGAATAAATGATATTCTTATTCCGCTCCTGGAGCACGAACAGTTCATCCGGCCACACATCATCCAAAGCATAGATACCATGCGCCACTTTTTCCATATCATGTTCTCTGGCGTATTTTAAAACAGACGGCTTTGACACACCTGCTGCAACGGCTTTTGATGTGAGCAAATACCCATTATTTTTTTCAATCAATTCCGATAAGATTTCCGATGTCATCACAGGCCCTCCGAACTTTACTTTTTCGCTTAAATCATATATTTTTTACGTGTAAAAGTAAACACCGATAGTCAAAAAAGCCTGATAGCCCATCAAGTCTGTTCAACATTGATAGTGCCATCAGGCTTTTTTATTACTTATTATCAAGAGAACGCTCTCACCGCTTCAAGCTCCGCAGGTACGTCTTCCTCTCTTCCGGGATCCGGCGGCTTTCGATGGCTTTGCGGATGGCCATATTGTGGAGCTCCTTGGGCAGCTTTTTCTTTTCGAGGTACGGCACCGCCGCCTCATACTGCTTGCCCAGCGCCTCCGCGAAATACCAGGCCGCGCTCATCATGATGTAATAATCATCCATGGCAAGGCCTGCCACCAGCTTCGGATATTCCGGACTGAACCGTTCCTGCAGAAAATGGCGCATCAGCATGTTCACCGCGTATCGGCGATAATACACCTGGGGCTTCTTCAGCCAACGGCGAATGTGCGGCAGCATTTCCTCTGCATGCTTTTCAAACACCTTCGGATTGGGCAGATCGCAGGTCTCCCAGTTGTCGATGAAGGGCAGCATGTCCTCCGTGAGCGCGATGGCCCTCGTCAGATCATTTTCAAAACGGATAAGCTCCATGTGCAGATCATTTTCTTCAAGGAAATGATGCGGCGCGGTAGCCAGGAATTGCTCGGCTTTCGGCGTCCCGGCGATGGAAGCCGCGTAGCGCCGAAGGGGTTCTTTGCGAATGCCGATAATGAGCTCAGGATCCACATTCGGGATGAGTTTGGCCGAAAATGCCTGGTATTTGTCATCCTTCAGAGCCAGCAAATCCTCCCGCACCGGTGTGGCGGCATCGGGATAAGATATTTTCATAAGGCAAAGCCCCTTGGCAAGGGCGGTATTGCCGGCGGCGCTGCGCTGCCGCGCCTCCAGAATTTTCGGCATGGCATCCTCTGCCATCTGCCCTTTGCCGATGGCCACCAGGGTCCCGGCCAGAATGCGGACCATGTTGTAAAGAAAGCCCGCGCCGGTGATGCGGAAGATTACCCGATCACCCTCCCGGCGGACGGAAGCGTCATAAATGCGACGCACCGTGGTTTTCGCACTGGAACCGGCGGCGCAGAAAGACGCAAAGTCGTGCTCGCCGATAAGACACTGGGCCGCACGATCCATTTTCGTCACATCAAGCGGACCGTAAACATGCCACTCATAAAGGCGACGGGTGGGATCGGGATGGGTGCGATTTAAGATGGTGTATTCATAGGTTTTGACGGTGCGCTGGAACCGGGGATGGAAATCCTCCGACACCGCCTCGGATGCGGTCACCCGGATGTCCTCCGGCAGACGCATGTTGAGAGCAAAGGCCAGCTTGTCCGCCGGAATCCGCGTCTCCACGTCAAAAACCGATACATTGCCCAGGGCATGCACGCCGGTATCCGTCCGGCTGGCATTCATGGTGCGTATCGGTTTCTTAAAAAGATCTGTCAGTGCCTCTTCCAGCACGTCCTGAATGGCGGTGCCGTTTGTCTGGCTCTGATAGCCGACATAGGCACTGCCGTCATAAGCAACAGTCAGCTTGACTCTCATATCACAGTCCTCACAAAATGCTGTCGCCAAAGATGCGCATCAGGATGGCTCCCGCCAGGATCAGCAGAAGCACCACGAAAGCGATGTAGTCTCGCCTGGCATATACCAGCGGCTTCATCTGTGTCCGGTCATCGCCCCCGTGATAACAGCGGGCTTCCATGGCCAGTGCCAGATCATTGGCCCGGCGGAAGGCCGACACAAAGAGCGGCACCAGCAGCGGAATCATCGCTTTGACGCGTTTCATGAAATTACCATTTTCAAAATCAGCCCCACGGGCGATCTGAGCCTTGCGGATCTTATCGGTTTCTTCCATAAGAATGGGAATGAACCGCAGTGCAATGGACATCATCATCGCCACCTCGTGAACCGGCACATGGATTTTTTTCAGCGGCCCGAAGAGCCGTTCCATACCGTCCGTCAGCTGGTTCGGTGTGGTGGTGAGGGTCATGAGGGAGCAGCCCATCACAAGAAAGAGCAGCCGGATACCCATTTTTATGGCGGACCGGATGCCGGCTTCCGTCACTTTGAGGAAGCCCAGCTGCCAGATGACCTCGCCCTGGGTCAGGAACAGGTTAAAGCCCACCGTGATGATGAGGATGAACCAGACCGGTTTTAAGCTTTTTAAAATGATCTTGCCCGGCACCTTGGACAGGGCCATGAAGGTCAGCAGCACAGCGATGGCGTAAATGTAGCCCACCAGGCCTTTGACCAGAAACAGCGACACGATATAAACAAAGGTGCCGATGAATTTCACCCGGGGATCCAGCTTATGCAGAATAGAATCCGCCGGATAAAACTGCCCCAGCGTTATCTCTGTCATACCTTACTCCTTCCCCTTTGTTTCAAACATACGCACGATCTCATCCGCCGCTTCCTTCACCGTCATCGCCTCAAGGCTGACCGGCAGACCGGCTTTCTGAAGATCATGCATGAGATAAGTCATTTCCGGAGCCGCCAGACCCATGGCCTCCAGCTCACGATAGTGGGTAAACACCCGACGCGGTGTATCGTCATACTGCAGACGGCCGTTGTCCATAACAATGAGACGATCGGCATAAGTAGCCACATCTTCCATGCTGTGAGTAACCAGCACAACAGTGATGCCCCGCTCCTTCTGCAGCGATTTGATGCAGTCAAGGATTTCATCCCGGCCCAGCGGATCAAGACCCGCGGTGGGTTCGTCGAGAATCAGCACCTCAGGTTCCATGGCCAGAACGCCGGCGATGGCCACGCGTCGTTTCTGACCGCCGGACACATCAAAGGGCGAATCCGTGTATTTACGTTCCGGAATGCCCACCTGCTCCAGAGCTTTGCGGGCCCGGGCCTTGCAGGTTTCCTCGTCAAGTCCCTGATTCTTCGGACCAAAGCAGACATCTGTCAGGATATCCGCTTCGAAAAGCTGATGCTCCGGATACTGGAACACCAGACCCACCTTGGTGCGGTGCTCTCTCAGCGGGAAATCTTTTTCGAAAATGTCCCGTCCCTGCCACAGCACGCGGCCTTCTGTCGGTCTGATGAGGCCGTTCAAAAGCTGTACCAGTGTGGATTTACCGGAACCGGTGTGACCGATGATGCCAATAAACTCACCGCTGCCGATGGCAATGTTGATATCCTCCAGGGCCTTCCGTTCGTAGACCGTACCGGCCCCGTAGGTGTAGCCGATGTTTTCAAGAGTCAGAAGAGCCTGTGCGGCGTCGTTGTCAGGCCCGGATGCAGTGGCGGACTCAGTTGTCAGCTCCTGTTCAGACGCAGATGTCGCTTCGGAAGCATTTTCAGGTACAGAGACGGATTCTGCAGCAACCTCATTTTCGAAAATGGGCTCGTCGATGGCACAACCTTCCGCGGCAGCCAGTTTCACAATGGCATCCACCGCTTCTGCGCGGGTCATCACATGGGGCAGTTCATAGCCGGCGCGGCGAATGTGCCAGGCCAGTTCCGTTTCATCCGGCACATCGAGGTGCAGGGCCTTCAGAGTTTCCACCTTGGAGAAGATCTCCCGGGGCGTGCCCTCCATGACCACACGGCTGTCGTCCATCACATAAACGCGGTCGGCCCAGACCACCTCCTCCATGTAGTGGGTGATCAGGATGACCGTGACATTTTCTTTTTCATTTAATTCCCGAATAACATTGAGCACCTCACGCCGACCGTTGGGATCCAGCATGGCGGTGGGCTCATCGAGAATGATGCACTGCGGATGCATCGCCACGATACCGGCGATGGCAACGCGCTGCTTCTGCCCGCCGGACAGACGGTTCGGCGAACTCTTGCGGCGGTCGAGCATCCCCACCTTGGTGAGGGCATCCTCCACACGGGTCCAGATGTCCTTTGTGGGAATCCCGATGTTTTCCGGGCCGAAGCCCACATCCTCTTCCACCACGGTGCCGATGATCTGGTTGTCCGGATTTTGGAAAACCATACCGGCCTTCTGGCGAATCCGCCACAGTTCAGGCTCTTCCTTTGTATCGGCGCCGTCGATCCAGACGGTCCCGCTGGTGGGCAGCAAAAGGGCATTGAGGTGCTTGGCCAGGGTGGATTTACCGGACCCGTTGTGACCTAAAATGGCCACAAACTCGCCGGCTTCGATCTCGAGATTCACATCGGCCACGGCCGTGACAACCTCGGGCTCCTTGGTGTCATCCTCAGAGTATTTCAGGAAATTATGCCCCATTTTAAAGGCTTTGATAATATTCATTGCTCGCTGATTACTTTCCAGATATCTTCAAGACCATCCTTGTTCAGAGCTGAGAAGGGCAGCACCGGTGTTTCCGCGCTGACTTTGAGGCGGGTCCGGATGTTGTTCAAGGTCTTCTGCAGCTGTGAGCGATTGATCTTGTCTTTTTTGGTGGCAATGATGACCGGTTCCATGCCGTTGGCCAGGATCCAGTCGTGCATCATACAGTCATTTTCGGAGGGCTCATGGCGAATGTCCACCAGCAGGAAGACTGTCTTGAGATTCTTGGAGCCGTGGAGATAATTCTCGATCATCTCGCCCCATTTTTCCTTTTCGGAAATGGCTGTCTTGGCGTAACCATAGCCGGGGAGGTCCACCAGATAGCAATCCGGGGCAAAATCCGGGGCATCAGCCACGCCTTTGTTGACACGATAGTAGTTAATGGTCTGGGTTTTGCCCGGTCTTTCCGACACATGGGCCAGCTTCTTACGGTTCATCAGCGCATTGATGAGGGAGGACTTGCCGACGTTTGACTTGCCGGCAAAGGCGATCTCCATGGTATCCGTTTCCGGAATCGTGCTGGTGATACCCACGACCTTTTCAAGATTGACGCTTTTTATCTTCATACTTTTACGAGCGCTTCCTTCAGCACCTGAGACACATGGGTCATGTAGAGTATAGTCAGACCGTCTGTGATCTCGCTGCTGATTTCCTTAACATCACGTTTGTTGGCTTCCGGCACCAGCACCTTGGTGATGCCGGCTTTCTTGGCCGCCAGAAGTTTTTCCTTCAGACCGCCAATGGGCAGGACACGACCTCTTAAGGTAATCTCACCTGTCATGGCCACATTGGCGTAAACCGGTCGGTTGGTGAAGGCTGATACCATGGCGGTGATCATGGTCACGCCGGCAGAGGGGCCATCCTTCGGCACGGCACCTTCCGGAATGTGAATGTGAATATCCTGCTTGCGGAAGGCTTCATCCTCAATACCCAGTTCCTTTGCGGCGGAGCGGATGTAGCTGGTACCGGCCTGAGCCGATTCCTTCATCACGTCACCTAACTGGCCTGTTAAAATGAATTCGCCTTCGCCCGGCATGAGGTTGACTTCCACCTCCAGGGTTTCGCCGCCCATGGCTGTCCAGGCCAGGCCACGGACAATGCCCACCTCGTCGGTTTCATTGACCCGGTTCACGGTGTGAACCGGCTGACCCAGGAAGTCCACCAGTTTCTTATCTGTAACGGAGACTTTTTTCTTGCCTTCTTCCAGAATAATGCGGGCGGCCTTGCGGCACAGACTGCCGATCCGGCGTTCCAGAGAACGCACACCGGCTTCCCGGGTATAATCGCCGATAATGGAGGTCAGCGCTTTATCGCTGACGGTCAGCTGCTTCGGTGTTAAACCGGCGCTTTCGATCTGCTTGGGCAGCAAATGCTCCTTGGCGATGTGGAACTTTTCATTTTCTGTATAAGAACTGATCTCGATCACATCCATACGATCGTACAGTGGCTGCGGAATGGCAGACGGATCGTTGGCGGTGGTCACGAAGAACACCTCGGACAGATCGATGGGGATCTCGATGTAGTGATCCTCGAATTTGTTATTCTGCTCGGCGTCCAGCACCTCCAGCATGGCGGAAGCGGTTTCACCCTTGTAACTGGCGCTCAGCTTATCAATTTCATCCAGCACGATGACCGGATTTTTCACACCGGCGGTCTTTAAGGCTGTGGCGATGCGGCCGGGCATAGCGCCCACATAGGTGCGGCGATGACCGCGAACCTCCGCCTCGTCATGAACGCCACCAAGAGACAGACGCACATACTCACGGCCCAGGGCCTTGGCGATGGATTTGCCGATGGAGGTCTTACCGGTACCGGGCGGCCCCACCAGACACAAAATGGAGGCCTGGCTCTTGCCCGTCAGTTTGCGGACAGCCAGAAATTCCAGGATACGTTCTTTGGCTTTTTCAAGACCGTAATGATCCTGATCCAGCACGTCCCGGGCATAGGACAGATCGTCATTGTCGGCGCTTCTCTTATCCCAGGGCATTTTCAGCAGGGTGCTGATATAGGTGCGACCCACGGCATATTCCGGGGTCTGGGAGGAAATGCCTCTGAAGCGTTTGATTTCTTCCCGAATGCGATTCTTCACCTCGTCAGAGGCTTCCAGTTTATCAACCGCTTCTTCGAACTTATCAGCCTCGGCTTCGCCTTCCTCGCCCAGTTCTTCACGAATCAGCTTCAGCTGCTCCCGCAGCACATAATCCTTCTGATTCTGGTCAAGGCGATCCTTCAGACGTTCGCCGATTTCGTGACGAATGCTGAGAATGGAGGCCTCATTGCGCAGCTGCAGGCACAGACATTCCGCCTGCTCAGCCAGTGTCAGGGCTTCCAGAAGCTGCTGCCGTTTTTCCCATTCCAGCGGCAGGATGGCTCCCAGCTTTTCAACCAGGTAATCCAGTTCTTCAATAATCATCAGATTATCGACCACCTCCGGTCCGATGCCCTCATTTAAAGAGGCATAGGTCGAAAATGATACTTTCAGTTCCTGCAGCAGGGCTTCCTGATGAAGCGCATCCGGATATTCCTCGTCTTCAAGACGCTCAACGGCGGCTTCCAGATAGTCATCCCGGCCGGTCAGCTCCTCCATACGGGCTCTGACAATGCCCTCCACCATAATGCGGATCTGATTCTTCGGCATTTTCACGATCTGACGGATATGGCACAGGGTCCCGATCCGATAAAGATCATGAATATCCGGATCTTCAATATCCGGATCCTGCTGGGCCACCATAAAAATTTCCTGATCCAGCAGCATAGCCTTTTCAACGGCACTGATAGATTTGGCCCGTCCGACATCCAGATGGGCGATCATGCCCGGGAGGATGGCATTTCCTCGCAGGGCCAGCGCCGGTATGATCATGTTGGTTATGGTATTCAATCTTTATATCTCCTCACGGCGCACGAAAATGGGGCTGCCGTTTCCGTCCACACAGTCTTTCGTAATGATGCATTCTGTGATGCTTTCGTCTGACGGCACCTCATACATCGGGCCGATGACGGTCTTTTCGACGATTGCCCGCAGACCTCTGGCACCTGTGTTGCGGACAACCGCCTGATGGGCGATCTCCTTCAGTGCATCTTCTTCAAAGGTCAGCTTGACACCGTCCATCTCAAAAAGCTTGGTGTACTGACGCACCATGGAATTCTTCGGCTCTGTCAGGATCTTAATGAGGGCTGCCTCATCAAGACCATCCAGGGACACGATCACCGGGATACGGCCGATCAGCTCGGGAATCAGACCGAATTTCACAAAATCCTCCGGCATGACGTCCTTCAGGATCTCGCCGATGTTCTTCTCCTCAGCCTTCTTGGCCAGTTCGGCACCGAAGCCCATGGTCTTGGTTTCCTGACGACGGCTGATGATCTTATCAAGACCAATGTAAGCACCGCCGCAGATAAACAGAATATTGGTGGTATCGATCTGGATCATCTCCTGCTGCGGATGCTTCCGGCCACCCTGAGGCGGAACGGAGGCCACCGTACCTTCAATGATCTTCAGCAGAGCCTGCTGAACGCCTTCGCCGGAAACATCTCGTGTGATGGAGGTGCTTTCGGACTTGCGGCCGATCTTATCAATTTCATCGATGTAAATGATGCCCTTCTGGGCTCTTTCTATATCAAAATCCGCTGCCTGAATCAGTTTCAGCAGAATATTTTCCACGTCTTCACCGACATAGCCGGCTTCTGTGAGGGTTGTGGCATCGGCAATGGCAAAGGGGACATTTAACAGTCTTGCCAGTGACTGAGCCAGCAGTGTTTTACCGGAACCGGTGGGACCCAGCATCATCACGTTTGATTTCTGAAGTTCCACATCCATATCGGTGGGGGCCAGCAATCTCTTGTAGTGGTTGTATACAGCAACGGACAGGACCTTTTTTGCCGCATCCTGGCCGATGACATACTCATCCAGATAAGCCTTGATTTCCATGGGCTTCATCAGGTTGATCTCTTCATCCACCTCTTCTTTGTTGCCACCACCCAGTTCCTCTTCCAGGATCTCGGTGCAGATGCCGACACACTCATCGCAAATACAGACGCCATCGGGTCCGGCGATCAGTTTGGCAACCTGATCCTCAGTCTTGCCGCAAAAGGCGCATCTGATTTTTATGTTCGGTGTTCTGCCTGCCATCTATCTTCTCCGTTCATTCTGTCTAAAGGTGACGCTGTTAGCTGGCTGCCGGGCAGCCAATTTCGTCATTTTTTAAAAGAAGCACAAGCCTGACGGCTCGTGCTTCTTCGGTTACTGCTTTCAATTGCCTTTATCAGGCTTTTTCCGAAGGCACACGATTCTCGACAACGCTGTCAATGAGGCCATAGGCCACAGCTTCTTCAGCGGACATCCAGTTATCGCGATCCGTATCCTTCTCGATGATTTCCAGCGGCTGGCCGGTATTCTCGGCCAGGTAGCGGTTCAGTTTTTTCTTTGTCTTCAGGATATGTTCCGCAGCGATCAGAATCTCGGAAGCCTGTCCCTGCGTACCGCCGGAAGGCTGATGAATCATGATCTCGGAATTCGGCAGAGCCTGCCGTTTACCTTTTGCGCCGCCTGCCAGAAGGAAAGCACCCATGCTGGCAGCCATACCGACACAAATCGTGCAGACATCACACTTGATATACTGCATGGTATCGTAGATCGCCATACCTGCGGTCACGGATCCGCCCGGACTGTTAATGTAAAGGTAGATATCTTTTGAGGGATCCTCTGATTCCAGGAACAGAAGCTGGGCGACCACCAGACTGGCTGTGGTGTCATTGACCTCATCACCGAGGAAAATAATTCTGTCCTTCAGCAGTCGGGAATAAATATCATAACTTCTTTCACCCTGCGGTGTCTGTTCGATTACATAGGGTACTAACGGCATACAGGAACCTCCTTACGGCCGGAAAAACTCAAATTATTCAGCTTTTTCAGCCTCGTCTTTCTTTTCAACTTCCACAGCGTTGTCGATCAGGAACTTCAGCGCTTCGCGTGTGGACAGATCTTTTCTCATCTGATCCTTTTCATAGTCTGTCATAGCATCGATGACAACCTGCGGATCGATCTTGTAAGCTTCAGCCATCTTTGTCATTTCGGCATTGATAGCATCATCTGTGATTTCGAAGTTTTCAGCAGCGGCAACAGCTTCCAGAACCAGGTCGCCCTTGATCTGAGCTTCAGCGGACTGTCTCATGTTCTTCTTCATTTCGGCAGCTGTTGTGCCCATGTACTGAAGGTACATATCCATCGGGAAGCCCTGGCTCTGCATACGGTTAGCCTGGTCGTTGAACATCTGGTCAACGCGTGTATCGATCATAGCTTCCGGGATATCCATTTCAGACAGCTCTACCAGCTTGCTGACAGCAGCTTCCTTCTTCTGAGCATCGACCTGTCTGTCTTTTGCTTCCTGAAGGTGGCCCTTAACTTCTTCTCTGTACTCAGCCAGAGTGTCATATTCAGAAACCTCCTGAGCGAATTCATCGTTCAGTTCCGGCATTTCTTTCTTTGTGATCTTATGAACTGTGCATTTGAAGACAGCTTCCTTACCGGCCAGATCAGCATGGTAATCTTCCGGGAATGTGACGACAATGTCTTTTTCTTCTTCTGTGTTAACACCGATCAGCTGATCTTCGAAGCCCGGGATGAAAGCGCCTGAGCCGATAACCAGTTCATAATCTGTTGCTGTACCACCGTCGAAGGCTACGCCGTCAACTGTACCGGCATAATCAAGAACGACTGTATCGCCGCTTTCAACAGCACGATCTTCAACTGTGACAACGCGGGCATTCTTTTCCTGTTCTCTGACCAGAGCAGCATCGATATCAGCTTCGGACACTGTAGCTTCGAACTTCGGAATTTCAAGGCCCTTGTAAGCGCCAAGCTTAACTTCCGGCTTAACAGCTACTGTCACGGCATAGATGAAGTCCTGACCCTTTTCGATCTGAACCAGTTCAACCTGCGGAGCAGAAACGATATCCAGACCGGATTCTTTAGCAGCTTCCGGATAGGAGTTCTGCAGCACTTCGTTGGCAGCATCATCATAGAAGACTTCCTTGCCATACATCTTTTCTACCAGATTCTGCGGAGCTTTGCCCTTACGGAAGCCCGGGATGTTGAATCTGTTCTTTGACTTGTTGTAAGCAGTCTTGATAGCGGCGACAAAGTCAGCTGCCGGTACTTCGACTGTCAGTTTAGCCATGTTATGCTCTAAACGTTCTACCTTTACACTCATGATTAATTCTCCTTTTATAGATAATACAATGCGTTAGTATAGCATATTGATTACTGAAAAACAATGCTGTGGGCCACTTCTTCCGCCTTGGCCGCGCCTTCCAGGCACGTGATCAGGCAAAGGGCAAAGTCAATGGCGGTTCCCACGCCTCGGCTTGTGATGATGCGATCATCCTTCACCACCTTCTCCGTCAGGGCTTTGGCGCCCACCAGTTCCTCTTCCATACCGGGATAGATTGTCGCGTTCTTTCCCTCAAGAAGTCCCAATGCCCCAAGCACCATCGGAGCTGCGCAGATTGCGCCGATGTAAGTGCTGCCGTCCGCTGCCTTTTCCTTCAGCAGCTGTCCCAGCGCCTTATGGTCACCCAAAGTTGTGGTGCCGGGCATACCGCCGGGCAGGACCAAAAGATCCGCCTCCTCAAATGAGACATCCTCATACAGCGCATCAGCCTTAAAGGCAATACCGCTGCGGCCGACAATATCAAGACCGCCTGTGACAGATACCATCGTTATCTCGATGGCAGCGCGTCTTAAAAGATCCACCACCGTCAGGGCTTCAACTTCTTCACAGCCGTTGGCCATAAAAATACAGGCTTTACTCATAAAAAGGCCTCCTTTATCCTGGGCACACCCGAATGACAGTATAGCACAGCGATCAAAACCATGACAAGACACGCAGGCCTCAAAATCACGGAAAATGCACGATAATCCGTGGTTTTTTGCCATTTTCCCACGTTTTTATCCTCTGATCGATGTCATCAACTCTGTCGGATGCCGTTTACGGTTTCATCCGTTACTCCGGCAATTCGGCCGGCAGATTCTCTGTGGCCTCCTCCGTCCGAAGATCCTCGCTGAAGATCACCTTTCCGGCCACATACTGGCGCTCATTAATGCCGTCCCGACCACTCTTATAGAAGGTGATCAGTGTTTCCGCTGTTCTTTCCCCAAGTTCAGCGCCTGACCGCACGATGGAAGCCTCCACCCGGCCGTCCGCCAGATAGGTCTCGATCTCGCTGCGATCGCCGTTCACACAGATAATCGATTTGCCGGAAAGCCCCATTTCCTCTAAGACTCTCAGACAGACATTGACCTGAGCGGCGTTATAACAGAACACGGCACCGGCCATGGGATGGTAGGTGAGCATCTCCCGCAGCGCATTTTCCGTATCCGCTTCTGCATAGGTGAGAGGTGTCTGCACCATAAGTTCTTCCATCTGGTCGTAATCCTTCAGCCGATGGCTGACCCGGGTCATGATATCCACAGACCGGCTGTCCTCACCGGCGCCCTTAAGCAGCAGATAACCGGTGCTGTCACGATGCTCGGCCGCAAACCGCTCAATGAGATCATCTATAAGTGCCGCCCGGTCTGTGACCACCTGGGCCTTGGCCACCCCTGACAGGGACATACCTTCATTGACCAGAAAGACACCGATACCGGCATCAGAGGCACCCCGCACGATTTCCAATATATCGTTTCCCGGCAGGTTGTCACAGACCACCGCCTTTGCCTCACAGGTCACGGCCTCCTCAAAATAAGCTCTCTGAGATGCCGGATCATTATGATGATACCGCACCGTCACGCCGTAACCGGCTCCGGTCAGTTTTTTCGACAGGCTGTTCTTTTCCTCTGTGAAAATGGGGCTCTCGCTCTCCAGAATGAGATAAACCACCCTTCGGCCGTTGTTGGCCGACATCATATTCTCGGCGGCGCGCATGGCTTCCTCCGGATCGGAGCCGTCATCCATGGCAGCCTCGCTGATGGCCTTCTCGACCTCTTCCGGCTCGATCTCCCCGCTGACCACCTCCGGCACAAGGAGCTCGGGTTTCGGCTCCTTTGCCTTCTTGCTGCCGCAGCCGGTCAGGGCCATGGTCAGCACCATCATGAGTATCAGTATCAGAAGATGCATCCCCGGGCGGACGCTTTGTCCTGTTTTTGTTTTTCGAAATCTCTTCATATAAACGCTTGAATGACTCTTTCACTTCTATCGTCTGTTTCTCTGTTTTTTCGATAGTCTCTTTCAGCGCGATTATACCATCCTCGTCAACGGAAATCAAAATGGCTCTTGACATATCGAACATATGTTCTATTATGGTCATATGAGGCGCCGTTGTCAAGCCCCGGGAAGCAGAACGCAAAAGGAGGCTGCTTATGACTTTTCCATCACATCATATACCTATCCAGATCATCTCGGTCTGCAGCACGAAGGGGGATATGACCCCGCTGCGCTTCCGATTTGAAGACGATCGTCACGAGCTGCACACCGTCACCATCAGCCGTATCCTGTCCACCAAGGCCACGGCCTACGGCGGTGTCCATTGCCTGCAGTTTACCTGTCTGGCACCGGTGGGCGACCGGGAACGACAGCTCACTTTACGCTACAACGTGCTCTCGCACACCTGGGTCCTCCTGTCCGCCGAAGCCGAGCGACACCTCTTTGTGCCCCCGGATGGGTAAAACAAAGGACCTGCAGCTTTTGCAGATCCTTTGTCAATATGCCTGTTCATTTACGATAATTGCCTTCGGTCAGCCAGACGTCCACCGGCTTTAGCCACGATGTCTTCAAAACAGCAGCAATGTGGCGCCCCCCCGTTTAAGACTCTGCGTCTTTGAAGCGAGGAATGCTTGCTGCGGTTCAGATATCGATCTCGCCCCGGAAAACCTCGGTGGCCGGACCGGTCATATAAACCGGTTCACCTTCGCCGGCCCATTCGATCACCAGGCTGCCGCCCAGAAGATCCACTGTCACCGGAGACACCAGACGACCGGTCAGAATACCGGCCACAGCAGAGGCGCAGGCCCCTGTCCCGCAGGCCAGTGTTTCACCGGAACCGCGTTCCCACACACGCATGGCGATGCGGTGCTCGTCGATCACATGGATGAACTCTGTGTTGATGCGATCCGGGAACCGTTCATGCTTTTCAAAGAACGGACCGACAGCCTCCACCGGGAAGACCTTCGGGTTTTTATCAATGAAAATGATGCAGTGGGGATTCCCCATGGAAACGGCTGTCATCTTGTACGGAACACCGTCAACGGTGATGGGTTCCTCAAGCACACGTTCATTTTCGGAAATGACCGGGATGTCGGCTGCCTTCAGGATCGGCGTGCCCATATTGACACGGATGGTGGTTACCTTGCCGTTTTCTGTCTGCATCACCAGTTTTTTGATGCCACTGCCGGTTTCGATATCCACCGTTGTCTTATCGGTCAGGCCGTGATCGTGGACAAATTTGCCCACGCAGCGGACACCGTTGCCGCACATAGCGCCCAGACTGCCGTCTGCATTATACATTTCCATACGGAAATCAGCCTTGTCGGAGGGGCAGACCAGAATGAGGCCGTCAGAGCCAATGCCAAAATGACGATCGCTGACGAAGATAGCCACCTCTGAGGCATTTTTGACAGGTTCCTTTGTGGCATCAACATAGACATAGTCGTTGCCGATACCGTGCATTTTCGTAAACTTCATAAAACTATAACTCTCCTGTTTTACCCGCATCGCCTGCGATGCGGAACTGTATACCAATCATTCCATGAAAGGAGGACCAACGCTTATCCGGCGAACCCCGATAAGGTCGACGCCATCTCCCGTAAAAAGCCCTTACTTCAGGCGGTTCCGGCAGTAATCGATGAAATCCCGCAGCACAGCCTTTGTGCCCTCATCGATGAAAGTCATTTCTTCCATCTGACGGCCGGCTCTTTCAAAGCAGGCATTCATCTCATCCTCCGCAAAGCGGCGGGCCCCGGTTTCTTCAAATATAGTCCGGACAGCCGCCACATCCTCGGCGGTGGCCGGTGACTTGCCGTAATGCTGCAGAAGTTCCGGCATGCGGTCGGCGGCGCGGCATTTCATAAAGGCATAAAGGATGGTCTGTTTAAATTCCGAGATATCGGAGCCGATGTCCTTGCCCACGATTTCTTCATCACCGTAGATGCCAAGAAGATCATCCTTGATCTGGAAGGCGATGCCCAGTTCATCTGCCAGAGCATCCACCAGCGCCATCTCTTCCGGCTTCATGCCGCCCAGCAGCATGCCCAGATGAAGGGGCCCCACCACGGAATACTGAGAGGTCTTCAGATGATAAATGTCATAGACCGATGTCATCAGAAGTTCACCGCTGTTATCACCGTGGGCCGGATCTGTGATTTCCGTCGGCAGCACCACATCCAGGAGCTCACCGCGGATGGTATTTAAAATAATGCGGTCAAACTCAGCGATCACCGGCACAGCACAGGGATGGCTGCTGTACTGTTCAGCCAGGAAAAGATTGGCGGCTGTGATGAGATAATCACCGCAGCACAGCGCCGCACTCTCCGACAGGCTCTCCCGGGTATCTCCGGAAGCCGGCGGTGTGAGACCGCGTTCTGTCATCGATTCATTGTAGCGAACCGTCATGGTCTTTTTGCCCCGGCGATAGCTGGCCTTGTCGATGATGTCATCGTGGATCAGCACACCGGTCTGGAAAAATTCAAAGGCCAATGCGGCACCATCACTCTCCTCGCAGGTGTCATGACCTGCCAGGCGGTAACCCAGATTAACCAGCAGCCCCCGCAGGCATTTTCCGCCTTCGTTAAGGTCTGCCATGTAAGCCCTGAAGGGCCGCAGCAGTGCGTTGTCGTCCTGTGCCAGCGCTTCATTATAAGAAGCGATCTTCCGGCGAAGGCGCGGCACATTTTCATTATAAAATGACTCAAAAGCTGTCATAGTGTTCTCCCTGCCGCGTATCATTTGCCTTTGTTGATCTGAATCTGCCGGTAATAATCCAGCGCTTCCTGGAGATCCTGCTGAGAGAAGTCCGGCCACAGCACATCGGTGAACCAGATTTCCGCATAGGTGGTCTGCCAGGGGAAGAAGTTTGACAGGCGACGGTTGCCGCCGGTCCGGATCACCAGATCGATATCCGGCACACCGGTGGTGTCGAGATACTGCTCGAAACGGCTTTCATCAAGAGCGGCAGGATCTTCCTGTCCCTCAAGAACTTTAGCGGTGTAAGCTTTGACGGCACGCAGGATCTCGTCACGGCCACCATAACTGATGGCCACCTGAACGATCAGGTTCTTGCAGTGGGCGGTCAGTTCTTCCGTCTTCCGCACAGTCTCCAGATCCTCCGGGGACAGCAGAGAGCGGTCGCCGACAATGATCATCCGAATATCACGGTCGATGCAGGTCTGCACTTCATTTAAGAAGAACTTGCCCATCAGCTTGAAAAGGCCGGCCACTTCTTCCTTGGACCGCTGCCAGTTCTCAGTTGAGAAGGCATAGACCGTCAGATAACCGATCCCGGCTTCCTGGCACCATTTGCAGGTGTCGATGAAGGCATCAACGCCCTTTTCATGACCCTTGAGAACAGAGGCCAGCATGTGCTTTTTCGCCCAGCGGCGATTGCCGTCCATAATGACGCCTAAGTGTCTGACATAGTTTTCCATCGTGTCATTCCTTTCATCTGAAAGTGTTTGCGTGATCGTCTTCCTCTTCTTCAAAGAAGGCAAAAAATGAGGTGACATAGCTCTCGTATTTTTCGGGGTCTTTCTCATAAGCCTGACAATGGTCTGCGCCGTCGATGAAACAGATCATGGTCGGGGCCTGACAGGCCATGTAATTGCGCACCGCATGGGAGGGCATCACCAGCCGGTCATGGGTGCCGTGAATAAAGAGCACCGGATAGCGGTCGTTGCGAGCCAGCACATCCTCCGGGCAGGCTGTCTTAATGGACACATGCCCCAGGAACTTCAGCCACATCAGCGACAGTCCGTAATAAGGAAAGACCGGAATGTGATAAAGCCGGCGGAAGCAATCCACCAGCTGTCGCGGCATGGATGAAAAGCTGCAATCCGCGATGACACCGCAGACATTGTCCGGCAGGTCTTCCTCCAGTGTCTGGATTGCCGTGGCTGCCCCCATGGAAACACCACCCAGATAGATGGGCAGATCTCGGTTTTCCGGCATATCTGCCGCCAGGCGCACCCAGGCGGCCATGTCCTTCCGTTCAAGGACACCGTAGGAAATGAAGCGGCCTTCGCTGCCGTTATGGGCGCGCTGATCAAACATCAGCACACTGCAGCCGCTCTCATAATAAAACCGCAGAGCCATCATCACATCCCACACGGGGGTGCTGTGATAACCATGGGCAAATACATAGACCCGCTGCGCCTCCGGATGACGGAGATACGTGGCCTGCAGCTTCAGACCATCCTCAGATGTGAGCGTCAGGGTTTTCATCTGATGGCGATGAGCCTTCAGGAAATGGCGAGCCTGTCGATATTCATTTTCAAAGCCCTTAAACCGATGGGGCATGGCCTCATCCGGCAGGGGATTATCAAAACGGCCGAAGGCTGCTTTGGCCGCCTTATACGCGCCGAACAGAACAAAGACGATCAGTGCGGTGGCGGCAATAATCAGAATCGGTATCAGCATGAGACACCTCAACCGAAGATACCATAAGCGATAAGGCTCATGATGGTAGCTGCCAGTGCCAGACCGCACAGGATAGCCAGAACGGCTTTCTTAAGATCGATCCGCAGCAAGGAGGCGATCAGAGACCCTGTCCAGCCGCCGGTACCCGGCAGAGGAATACCAACAAAGAGAAGCAGGCCCCAGAATTCGGCCTTGCCGATTTTGCCGGATTTGTTCATGGCGCGGTTTTCCATCTTGGTGACAAAGCCGCCCAGCAGCTTTGTGGGCCGCAGCCAGTCAAAGATCTTACGGACAAACAGCAGAATAAACGGAATCGGAATCAGGTTGCCGATAACCGAGAACAAGATTGCCTGGGATAACGGCAAATGCAGAAGTCTGGCCAGCGGAATACCGCCGCGAAGTTCCACGACGGGCACCATTGACACCAGAAGCACCGCCAGCTGCGGCGGCAAGAAAGATAAATGGGTTGAAAACCACACTGCAAAACTCATATTTATCAGCCTTTCAAAAATGCAATGGCAACACGACTTTGTGCGTGTCTTTACTTAAGGATATCCTTCAGGGCCAGGAAGAGACGGCTCATCTGCTCTTCTGTCCCGATGGTGATACGCAGATAGTTGTCGATTCTCGGCTTGTTGAACCAACGCACATAGATGTGCTGCTGACGCAGGGCCTCGAAGATCTCCTTCGCCGGCTTGTCCGCATGGCTGACGAAAATGAAGTTGGCGGAAGAACTTTCAAAACGGAAGCCCATTTCACGCAGACGTGTTTCCGTCCGTTTCCGGGTCGCCATAACCTTATGGCAGCATTCTGTGAAGTAATAATCATCCGCCACCACGGCACAGCCCAGTTCGATGGAGGGGCGGTTCATGGTGTAGGAATTGAAACTGTATTTCACGTCGTTCAGGCACTTGATCAGTTTTTCGCTGCCCATGCAGTAACCGATGCGCAAACCGGCCATACTGCGGGATTTTGAAAATGTCTGAACCACCACCACGTTGTCGTAACGGTCGATGAGAGACAGCGCACTCTCGGCGCCAAAGTCCACGTAAGCTTCATCCACGATGACCACGCTGTCCGGATTTGCCGCGACGATTTCCTCGATCACCTCCACACTCATGGCCACACCTGTCGGGGCGTTCGGGTTCGGGAAAATGATGCCGCCGTTTTCCTGCAGGTAATCTTCCGGCCGAATGTGGAACTGCTCATCCAGAGGCATTTCCTTATACGGAATACGGAAAAGCTTGGCCCAGACATCGTAGAAGCTGTAGGTGATATCCGGGAACAGAATCGGCTTATCGGAATTGAAGAAAGTCAGGAACAGCATCGCCAGCACATCGTCAGAACCGACGCCGACGAACACCTGAGAATCCTTCAGACGGAAATGGGTGGCCAGGGCATGGACCAGGGCTCCCGCAGAGGGATCCGGATACAGACGCAGGTCTGCAGGATCCATGTCCTTGAGTGCCTTTTCGATCCGCGGTGAGGGCGGATACGGATTTTCATTGGTATTCAGTTTCACCATGTCAGCCTCATGGGGCTGCTCACCGGGTGTGTAGGGATCACAGGTTCTTACATTATCAAGCCAGCTCATAAATTCCTTTCTGCCGCCGAAGGCGGGCACGTGTTGCTTCTTTATATACAGTATCATTTTCGGATTGATCATGTAACCATGAAAAGCCGTAGCATGCTTTCTGCTCTTCAAAAACGGTCACTCTCAATCCGTAACTTTTATCATGATGCGGCCGTCATCCGATATCATGCGATCGGAGACAGGCTCATGGCATATGGTGGTATACATAACCACATACAGAAGCAAGTATAAAGCAGCCCCCGCCCGATGTCAATTTCAGGCGGTAGCTCATCGGGTAACACGGCCGTATAGTACAACGGTAAACCCATTTGAGATACAGCGGAGTTTTTGAGGGCCGCAGACACAAACAAGAAAAACAGAACCCCCGCTCGAGACTCTCCATCTCGGAAGCGGGGGACCGTGTTTAGTATTCAGTATTTAGTGTTTAGCTTTTAGTACTTTGCTTTTAGTGCTGACCCTTGATCAGGACACTGATGCGTTTGTAAAGCAGCAGGGTCAGAATGGATGTGATGATCGCTTTCACCAGGTTGAAGGGAGCGACGCACAGAGCGACGAAGCTGGCAACGGAATTAACAGAAGCATGGATTTCTGTACCGAAGGCCAGGATACCTTCCATACCGCCAAAGGCTGCGGCGTACATCGGCAGAAGCACATAAGCGTTCATCAGAGAACCGGCCAGGATCATAACAACGCTGCCGGTGATGAGACCGATGAGAGCACCCTTGCGTGTCTTAACCTTCTTGTAAATAAGACCGGCCGGCAGGAACAGAGCCATACCCACAACCAGGTTGCCAAGCTCACCGACATAAGCTGTTGAGGTACCTTTGATCAGCAGGTGAATGAGGATCTTAATGATTTCAATAAAGATACCGCCCACCGGGCCCAGCGCGAAGGTCCCGACAAGAACCGGCACCTCACTTAAGTCAAGCTTGTAGAACGGCGGTGCGATAAAGGGAATCGGCATTTCAATGAACATAAGAACGGCGGCGATGGCGGAGAACATACCGACAAAGGCCATGAAGCGAACGCTGCTGATGCGATTCTCTTTTCCCGGTGTAACTGTTGTTGCTGTTGACATAGTAAAACTCCTTTGCTTTTCCTGCGCCTCAATGGGGCGCGATATTTTGTGATACAGGAGTCCTCGTTGTCCCCTCTCAACCCCGGCGGTCGCCTTACTCTTTATCCCTTCGGCATCACCTCGATTTTTCTTCGCTTATCTTAGTGAAACCGTTCACCAGCTGTCAATTTCCATGCAAACATGGAACTTCACTTGGCTCATCGGGTGCAGGAGTTAAACCTTCTGCACTTTATCCCTTCGGCATCACCTCGATTTCGCTTTGCTTCATCTCGGTGATTACCGTTCGCCAAATGAATCCTCCCATGCAAGCATGGGACTTCACTTGGCTCATCGGGATAACAAAAACGCCCCGGATCCTGAGATTCGGGGCGAATAATAAACGTTATGATACGCTCTTCTTTCATCCAGACTTTACTGTCGGTATCGGATTTCACTTATGTGGCACCGATTCTGCCTTGTTTGGCTCGCGGACTCGTCATTTTCATGCATCACCGCCGGTAGGGAATTTCACCCGACCCCGAAGAACCCTGTTCAATTATGGACTGTGTCCGTTTTCTATTATAACGCGGCTTATCAAAGTGTCAATCCGCTATGTGACGGAACCATCATACAAAGCAATCGTTCTGTCACACTACTCGGCCACTGCCACGGCTTTGACAGCCGTATCAGCTGCCACATTGCCATCCGCATCCCCGAAATCCTTCAGGGCTTTGGTGTAGCGTCCGTAAACCGGTACCTCCGGCATCAGTTCTTCCGACAGAACCTTCAGGATCTCGGAGAGCTTCTCCAGATCTTCCTCTGAGAAACGATCTCTCAGACGCCCGATAACCGTGTGCAGATAGGCATTGCTGATGTTGTAGTATTCCTTATACTTCTGCGTGACTTCCAGATGGAATTCCCGCTTATCCTCCTCCGAACGGATCTTTTTGAGGTAACCCTTTTTGATCAGGTTGTTGACCTTATAGGCTGCGTTCGGCTGGGAAATGCGGATGAAGGAGGCAAACTCATTCACCGTCGGATGGTCCATGGCATAGATGACCTCCATGCAGAAGCTCTCTACCGTCGTCAACGTTGCCTCCCGAGAAGCAAAGTGGCCGAAAATCTCTCTGTAAAAATGCATTCTGAACTTTGTGTAAACCGCATAGAACCTATCTTCAACCCTCATGACGGCGCTCCTTTTATCTGCAATCGCTCCATAATCGCAAAAATCTTTGAATCTTCACAATTATGACTGAATCTTCTAAAAAATGTGATATTTCTTTCAGAATATCATGTCTTATCAGCAATCGCAAATGTCAGTTCCGCCGTTACCGCAAGTTTGCCGTCAACTCTGGCCTCAGCCTTGCCGATGCCAACCGGACCACGGCGTTCCAGGATCTCGCAGAACAGCTCGACCCGGTCACCCGGCACCACCTGCTTTTTGAAACGGGCATTTTTGATGCCCCCGAACAGCACAACCTTCCCCTTGTTTTCCTCTTCGGAAAGCAGGGCCACAGCCCCGGTCTGAGCCAGAGCCTCGATCAGCAGCACACCCGGCATGACATGCATACCCGGGAAATGACCACAGAACTGCATTTCATTGGCAGAAATGCACTTCACACCCCGGGCCCGTACGCCCGGTTCCAGCTCATCGATCCGATCTACCAACAGGAAGGGATAACGATGCGGCAGAATTTTCTCAATATCATTAGATGACAGAACCATACTCGTCTTCCTCAATCATTTCATACAGCGCAGCCCACAACTCATTTTTTTAAATAGCTCATCGGCTGCGCGACTTCATTTTCCCAAAGTACCGCACCGGCTGCAAAACTTCACTTTCTTTCGAAAATGGCGCGCCGGCCGCGATACCTCATTTTCTAAAATCATCGCACTGGCCGCAGAGCTTCACTTTCTTTCGAAAATGGCGCGCCGGCCGCGTGACTTTAATTGTGATTACTCAGCGAATTTCTTAAACACCAGTGACGCATTGTGGCCGCCGAAGCCCAGGGAGTTGGACATGGCTGCGCGCACCACACAATTACGACCTTCGTTGGGGACAATGTCAAGATCGCAGTCCTCATCCGGCACCTGATAGTTAATGGTGGCCGGCAGGAAATCGTCCTGAATAGCCTTCACGGTGTAGATGGCTTCAACAGCGGCGCTGGCACCCAGCAGGTGACCGGTCATGGATTTTGTGGAGCTCATGGCCAGCTTGCGGGCATGGTCGCCGAACACGGTCTTCACAGCAGCCGTTTCACCCATATCGTTCAGGTGAGTGGATGTGCCGTGAGCATTGATGTAGTCGATGTCTTCCGGCTGAAGACCGGCATCGGCCAGAGCCAGCTGCATGCAGACGGCGGAATATTCGCCGTTCGGAGCCGGGGCTGTGACATGATGAGCATCACAGTTGGTGGCATAACCGACGAGCTCGCCGTAAATGTGAGCGCCGCGGGCCTTGGCATGCTCGTACTCTTCCAGGATCAGAGCACCGGCACCTTCGCCCATAACGAAACCGCTTCTTTCCTTATCAAACGGAATGGAAGCACGGCTCACCTCGGAAGCTGTGCTTAAAGCCTGCAGGGAAGTGAAACCGCCGATGGACAGCGGTGTGATGGATGACTCGGCACCGCCGGCCAGCATCAGGTCGCCGTAACCGTCGCGGATGTGACGGAAAGCTTCGCCGATGGCATTGGCGGCGCTGGCACAGGCTGTGACCACAGCGGTGCAGGAGCCGTGAAGGCCGAAACGAATGGCGATATTACCGGCAGCCATGTTGGAAATGGCCATCGGGATGAAATGCGGGGATACGCGGTCAAAGCCTTTTTCCATACCGCGGACCTGTTCGGTTTCGATGGTGCTGATGCCGCCGATACCGCTGGCCATGCACACACCCCAGCGGCTGCGGTCTTCCTTGATCTCGGAAAGACCGGCATCCTCAAAGGCCTGGATAGCTGAGATCATGGCGAACTTGGTGTAGCCGTCCATTTTTCTCACTTCTTTTTTCTTCATGTAAAGCTCGACGTCCAGATCCTTTACCTCACCGGCCAGCGTGACCTGACGATCGGCGGTGTCATAGTAAGTGATGGGCGCGATGCCGCATTTTCCGGCCTTAACGGCCGCCCAGTTTTCTTCAACAGTATTGCCGATGGGTGTGACCATACCCATACCTGTTACCACAACGCGTCTCATATGCTCATACCTCCGTCAACGCTTAAAACCTGACCTGTGATGTAACGGCTGGCCGGATCTGCCAGGAACAGAACCGCACCGGCGATATCCTCCGGCTTGCCCAGACTCTTCATAGGGATGCCGGCAAGAGCGGCTTCCTTAGCGGCTTCCGGCATGGCATCTGTCATATCGGTGGCCACAAACCCCGGAGCCACAGCGTTCACTGTCACGCCGCGGGAAGCCAGTTCCTTGGCCATGGACTTGGTCAGACCCACGATCCCGGCCTTGGCTGCCGCATAGTTGGCCTGACCGGCATTGCCGTGAAGGCCCACCACAGAACTGATGTTAATGATACGGCCGTATTTCTGCTTCATCATGAGACGATACACAGACTTAAGGCCATGGAAGCAGCCGTAAAGATTGGTCTTCACGACGGCGTCAAAATCTTCTTCACTGATACGGAAAAGCAGGTCATCACGGGTGATGCCGGCATTGTTCACTAAAATGTCGATGCGGCCGCTCAAAGCTTTGGCTTCTTCTGTCATCCGTGCCCAGTCCTCTTCCTTAGACACGTCGGCCTGCACGCAGATGGCTTCGACGCCGAGGGCGCGGCATTCTTCAGCGGTGGCTTCCGCTGCCTCCGCACGGCCGGCATAATTGATCACCACGTTGGCGCCTTCAGCGGCCAGAGCCAGAGCGATGGCCCGGCCGATACCGCGGGAAGCCCCTGTGACAAGGGCTGTCTGTCCCGAAAATTTCTTCATTTATGCTTCCTCCTGTGCGAGGTATGCCCGCACCTTCTCAAGATCCTCCGGCTTTTCGATGGCCAGGCACTTAATGCCCTTGGCTGTCCGACGGACAAAACCGCTTAACGTCTTGCCCGGGCCGATTTCAAGGATCGTATCCACGCCCTGAGATTCCAGATACTGGATAGTCTGGGCCATTTTCACCGGCTGCTGCACCTGACGCACCAGCAGGGATGTCAGGGTTTCATCCGGTGTGCTGCCCATGGGCTGAGCTGTCACGTTGAAAATGACCGGCATCACCATACCGGCGGCTTTCTCATCCAGATTCATTTCTGTCATGAGCGCCTTCAATTCTTCACCGGCGGGTGCCATAAAGGATGTGTGGAAAGCACCGCTGGTGTTCAGAGTCATGGCCCGCTTGGCACCGGCTTCCAGTGCCGCCTCGGCAGCCTTCTCAACGGCCGGTTTTTCACCGGAAATGACGATCTGGCCCACCGCATTGTAATTGGAGATCTCCACACGGCCGATGCCTGAAGCTGTGACATTTTCGCAAATGCCGCTCAAAACTTCACCATCCAGCCCTAAAATGGCGCACATCAGGGCATCCATGCCCTTGCCGGCTTCTGTCATGAACCCGCCGCGCTTCACGGTCAGAGTCATGAGGTCTTCCAGAGATAAGACGCCGGCTGCGTAAAGAGCGCTGTATTCACCAAGGCTTAAGCCGGCGGCGTAGTCGGCCTGCACACCCATTTCCTTTAATAACTGCCACACGCCGGCTGCAAAAGCAGCAAGGCACGGCTGGGTGTTCCGGGTTTCGCTCAAAGTGCCGTCCGGATCCTCGAACATGAGGGTTTTGAGATCCCGATCGGCATAGGCACAGGCCTGATCGATCACTGATGAAAATGAGGTGTTGGCTTCGTAAAGCTCTTTCCCCATGCCGGGCACCTGACTGCCCTGGCCCGCAAAAAGTACCGCAATCTTCATTATTTTAAAGCCTCCATAACGCCCGGAAGAGCACCGGCCACAGCTGTGGCATCCTTCATCATTTCCTCAAGGATCACGCTCAGCGGACGAATTTCTGTCAGCTGACCGCTGATCTGACCGGCCATCAGGGAACCCTCATCCACATTTCCGTCGAAAACGGCCTTGCGCAGGGAGCCCAGTGTGTATTTTTCAAGTTCCATCCGGTCAGCGCCGGCTCTTTCAAGACGGACATACTGACGGGACATTTTATTTTTCAGGATACGAACCGGGGCGTTGACGCTGCGGCCTGTGACCACGGTGCCGTTATCCTTGGAGTCCAGAATGGCCTGTTTGTAGTTGGCATGGATCGGGCATTCTTCGCTGACCAGCAGGGAAGTACCGATCTGCACACCGCAGGCGCCCAGCGCCATCACGGCTGCCAGCTGACGACCGCTGCCCACACCGCCGGCGGCCACAACGGGCACGCTCAGGCTGTCCACCATCTGGGGCACCAGGGCCAGGGTTGTCATTTCACCCACATGGCCACCACTTTCGGTACCCTCGGCGATGATGAGGTCGGCGCCGTCATCCACCAGACGCTTGGCCAGCAGCACGGAAGCGGCCACCGGCATAACAGTGATACCGGCATCCTTCCAGGCGGCCATGTACTTGGCCGGTGAACCGGCACCTGTGGTGACGAACTTGACATTTTCGCGCACCAGCACTTCGGCCATCTCGTCGCAGTGGGGGTTCATCAGCATCAGGTTGACGCCGAAGGGTTTATCTGTCAGAGAACGGCAGGTGCGGATCTCCTTTTCCAGAGTGGCCGCATCCATACCACCGGCGGCGATGATGCCCAGCGCGCCGGCATTGGCGCAGGCTGCGGCGAAGGTGCCGGTGGCGATATTGGCCATACCGCCCTGGATGATCGGATATTTTGTTCCTAAAATCTCATGTAAATATCTCATCTTCATTCCTCTCTTTCTCACGCGGACATGCGCAATCGCTTCCGCCTGCCCAGAATTGTCAGCTGCTCATAGACTGAAACAGTGGCTTTCGCGCTGACTTTTCTTTTCGAAAATGATATTCTCGGAAATCTTACCGCTTTTCTTTTTAGAAAATGGTTTTGTCGACATATCTTTTGCATCTTTTTTGCCAATTGGGATTCCGATGCAAATGTGACTTATTTTCTGTCAAAAAATGGTTTTTCGTGCTCAACAACTCACCATCTTCTCAAATATATGGGTTTCTCTCCCACTTACAGGTCGAGGCTGAGGCCACCGTATGTGAGGCCCGCACCGAAACCGGCGCAGTAAATGGTTTTGCCCGGGGTGAGCCGACCCATTTTCTTAAGATCGTAAAGTGCCAGCGGGATACTGGCCGCCGATGTGTTGCCGAAACGGTCGAGGTTCATAAAGAAACGGTCGACGTCCAGCTTCAGATGGCGGGCGGTGCTGGCGATAATGCGCTTGTTTGCCTGATGGCAGACGATCTCGCCCACCTCTGCCAGGCTAAGACCACGCTCAACTTCCAGGGTTTTCAGGATTTTCTCCATCACTTCCACCGCAAAACGGAAAACCGCCGGGCCGTCCATGGTCACGCGGCCGGCAAGGCCCGGACCCGGACAATGAAGGGCTTTGTCATCCCCTCGTGTGCCGAAGGTGGTATACATCTGTTTTGTCGGGTCATGCTTGAGCACCACGGCGCCGGCGGCATCGCCGAACAGGACGCAGGTGCTCCGGTCCGTAAAATCAAGGATCCGGGAGAACTGCTCCGCACAGATCAGCAGGGCGTAGGGGCCATCGTTGTTGGCAGCATCGGCTACGGCATTTGCAGAAGCCGCAGCGTTATCACCGGCAACGGCATTTTCGAAAGTCGTTGCGTGATTACCGGCGGCTACATGCATACCGGCTGCGGCATCCGCAGCCAGCCAGGCGGCGGCTGTTTTCATCCCGTAAATGAAGCCGCTGCAGGCCGCATTGAAATCAAAGGCGGCGCACATTTCCGGCAGGCCCAGGGCCTTGGCCGCCATACAGGCCGTGGACGGCATGGTGGTGAGGGGGGTGGCGGTGGCCACCAGGCAAAGGCTCACCTGAGACGGGTCGATGCCCGCATCCTCGAGGGCTTCCCGACCGGCTTCGATGGCCAGAGACATCTGGTCTTCCTCCCGGCACAGGTACCGCGTCCGGATACCGGTCCGGCCGGTGATCCATTCGTCCGAGGTCTCCACGAACTGTGTCATATCATCATTTGTCAGACAGGTCTTCGGAAGTGCTCTCCCGATACCTGCAATTGTTACTCCGGGTGTTTTCACGGCTGCACCTCTTCAGCTCCGAAGGGACGCATGTCACCTTCGATGGTTCTGTATTTAAGATAACGCTCCGCAGCCAGCTCCTCCGGATCCTTTGCCGCCAGAGAACGGACGGCTTTCACCAGAAGGTGACGCAGGCGCGCTGTGTCATTTTCAAAATTTTTCTGAATCCCGCCGGGGCCCTCTGCCACGATCCGGTCAATGAGACCGCGTTCGAAAAGGTCGTGGGAGGTGATCTTCATGATCTCGCAGGCCTTGGGTGCTTTGGCAGCATCCTTCCACAAAATGGACGCGAAGCCCTCCGGGGACAGAATGGCGTAAACGGCATTTTCCAGCATCCAGACTTCATCCGCCACACCGATGGCCAGGGCGCCACCGCTGTTGCCTTCGCCTGTGACGATGGCGATGATCGGCACCTTGAGGTCGCTCATGCGGGCCAGATTTTCGGCAATGGCGATGCTCTGTCCGTGTTCCTCAGCTTCCATGCCCGGGTAAGCACCGGGGGTATCGATGAAGGTGATCACCGGACGGCCAAATTTCTCAGCCTGCTCCATGAGACGCAGCGCCTTGCGGTAGCCCTCGGGAGAGGTCATACCGAAGTTGCAGGCCAGGTTTTCCTTGGCGGTCTTACCCTTGCGATGACCGATGACCGTCACCGGCATGCCATCCAGCATGGCCACGCCGCCAAGCAGGGAAGCATCCTCCCGCCCGAGACGGTCGCCGCACATTTCCATAAATTCATCGAAAATGGCGCTGATGTAGTCGGTCACTTTCGGCCGGTCTGCGGATCTGACCAGGCTCAGGCGCTCGTAAGCGCTTAAGTCGCTGCGGGGAATATCCTTCGGCGGGATACCGGAAGCCGGAAGCGGACGGGCGATTGTTGTGTCGGCTGTTGCTGTTGTCAGCTTGTCGGCGGCACCGCCATTTTCGGGAACGGCTGAACCGTTGTCTGTCGTACCGTCAGCCACGGTCTTGTCGGTTGTTGCATTAACAGTTTCCGATACGGTTGTCAGTTTATCAGCCCCAACCGTTGTACTCGTCACGGCATTGTCTGAAATCGTGTCGGTGACGGCCGACATCTTCGCAGCCACCGGACGGTTTAACGGCCGCTTCTCATGGAGGCGCAGGATGCGGATCAGGGTCTTTTTCATATCCTTCCGATCCACGATCTTGTCCACGAAGCCGTGTTCCATCTGGAATTCCGCTCTCTGGAAGCCTTCCGGCAGTTTCTTCCGGATCGTCTGCTCGATGACCCGGGGACCGGCGAACCCGATGAGGGCGCCCGGTTCAGCCAGAATAATATCGCCCAGAGAGGCGAAGCTGGCGCTGACACCACCGGTTGTGGGATGGGTCAGCACGGAAATAAAAAGGCCACCTTCCCGGCGGAATTTTCTCACGGCCGCTGAGGTCTTGGCCATCTGCATCAGGGAATAAAGGCCCTCCTGCATACGGGCCCCGCCGCTGGCGGAGAAGACCACAAGGGGCAGCTTTTCCCGACCGGCCATTTCAATGAGGCACACCAGCTTTTCGCCCACAACGGTGCCCATACTGCCCATCAGGATCTGACGATCCAGCTCCGCGGCGCAGACGCGACGGCCGCCAACAAGGCCAACGCCTGCCACCAGAGCATCATTTTCGCCGGAACGATTTTCCAGCTCGCGCCGCTTGTCCTCGTAGCCCGGGAACTGCAGCGGGTCTTTGGTTTTCATTTCCGTAAAAAGCGGAACGAAGGTCCCTTCATCGAAAATGAGTTTGAGCCGACGGCCGGCTTCGATGCGCTCGGTGCGGCTTTCTCTCAGATTTTTATAGGACAGGATCGTCCGTCTTTTCTTTAAAAATACGTTTGTCATTTATTATTTATCAGCCTTTTTCTCACTGTCTTTCTGATATTTCAGCAGGGCGTCCATGTGGGTATCCATGAAGGACACGTCCACCTTGCCCATGATGAAATCGGGATCGAACAGGATGAGATATAAGAAATCAGTATTCACAGGAATGCCGTCGATCACAGTTTCCAGCAGAGCGCGGCGCATGCGGCGCAGGGCTTCCAGCCGGTTGGGGGCGTGAACGATCACCTTACCCACCATGGAATCATAGAAGGGTGAGATTTCAGCGCCGGCATAGAGGGCGCTGTCGATCCGCACACCGTTGCCGCCGGGGAAATGAAGGAAATTGATCTTGCCCGGGCAGGGTCTGAAGCCGTTGGTGGGATCTTCGGCATTGATCCGGCATTCGATGGCGTGACCGTTGATCACGATATCGCTCTGCTTGACGGACAGCTTCAGGCCGGCCGCCACACGGATCTGCTCACGCACCAGGTCGACGCCGGTTACCATTTCCGTTACCGGATGTTCCACCTGAATACGGGTGTTCATTTCAATGAAATAGAAATTCTTGTCTTTATCCAGGACAAATTCCACGGTACCGGCGCTGTAATAACCGGCGGCCTTGGCGGCCTTCACAGCCGTTTTTAAAATGGCCTGGCGGGTCTTATCATCAAGACAGCTGGCGGGGGATTCCTCCAGCATTTTCTGCTTACGGCGCTGCAGTGAACAGTCGCGTTCGCCCAGCTGAATGATGTTCCCCTTCTTATCACCCAGGATCTGCACCTCGATGTGGCGCGGGTTCAGGATGAGCTTTTCGAGATAAAGAGCGCCATTTCCGAAAGCGGCCTGAGCTTCGGCCTGAGCCTCGCTGAAGGCTTTTTCAACCTCGGAGGCATCGAAGGCGGTGCGCATACCGCGGCCTCCGCCACCGGCAGTGGCCTTCAGAAGCACCGGATAGCCCACCTTTTCGGCTTCGGCCAGCGCATGTTCCACGCTGTCCAGGAAACCGGCGGAACCCGGCACCACCGGCACACCTTTTTCACGCATCAGGCTGCGGGCGGTCTGCTTGTCGCCCATGCGACGGATGATGTTCGCGGACGGACCGATGAAGACGATGCCGGCCTCTTCGCATTTTTCGGCGAAGGCGGCATTTTCGGAAAGGAAGCCGTAGCCCGGATGGATGGCGTCGCAGTGAAGTCTCTTGGCGGCTTCCAGCAGGGCATTTTCATTTAAATAACTCTTGTCAGCCGGCGGCGGGCCGATGCAGACACTCTGGGCTGCCATCTGGGCCGGCAGGGATTCGCGGTCGGCCGTTGAGCAGGCCACCACGCCCTCGATACCCATTTCCTGGCAGCAGCGCAGCACGCGCATGGCGATTTCCCCGCGATTGGCAATGAGAATACGTTTAAACATATGGTTTATTTCTCCATGAACTGTCGGTAAAAAATGTGACGCGCAGAGGGCCGGCAGCACATCAGCCGGGTCCCGTTTCGGTTTGATGAAATGCGTCACTCAAAAATGTCTCATAAATGCTGACAACCGCCCGTAGCGCGCGCAAGCAGCCGGATGACCGGCTTTGCGGCACATACGGGCGGCCGGTAAAGCAGGCGAGTTTATGCCTCTTCGATGATGATGATCGGGGCATCAAACTCGGCAAATTCGCCGTTCTCGATCAGGATCTTGCGTACAACGCCACTGACCGGAGCCGGAATCTCCGACATAATCTTCATAGCCTCGATGAGACCGATGGTGTCACCCTTCTTGACGCTCTGGCCAACTTCCACGTAGGGAGCATCCTGCGGTGAAGCGGCTCTGTAGAAGGTACCGGCCATGGGGGCCTTCACTTCTGTGCCGTTGACAGCCGGAGCTGCAGCGGCGGATGATGCGTCATTTTCGGAAGCGGCTGTTTCCGGTGCTGTCGGCTGAGCGGCGGGAGCCACAACAGCCGGAGCCGGGGCCACAACGCTGGGCATTGCCACAGCGGGAGCCACAGCGGCCGGTGTCACCACAGCCTGGGTGGCCGGCACGAAGGCATCGCTCTTCTTTAAGGAAATGCAGCCTTCTTCGTCTTCCAGTGACAGTTCAACCAGTGAGGACTTATCGAAACGATCGATGAGGGTCGTCACCGTCTTTAAATCCCAATTCATACAATACCTCTGATTTGATTAGGCAAGCTTAGCATCAATGTATTCAACGATGGCACCGACTGTCTTCAGTTCGGCAGCTTCTTCGTTGGCGATCTTCAGGCCGAATTCTTCTTCCAGAGCCATGATCAGCTCAACAACGTCCAGAGAGTCGATTTCCAGATCGTCCATCAGGGAAGCTTCCATTGTGATGTCTTCTTCGTCCAGGTTCAGAGTGTCAACGATAACAGATTTCACTTTGTCGAATGTCATTTTTAATTCCTCCTAGCACTTTGCTATCTCGTATTCAATACTATATCATGCAATATATTT
>JAUNDG010000014.1:0-25488 GCA_030526195.1 Lachnospiraceae bacterium | reverse complement strand
ACAATTATTTTTTTTATATGTCAAGCATTTTATAAAACATTTTTTTCCATTTATTTATATAAATTATTTAATGTGAATATACCTTGTCGTCATTTTTTTGTCAATTCACAAGATGACATATATTTCGGCGTTTGGCGGGGGATTTTTGTTGATTATGTAGAGATTGTTGACTTTTCAATGATTGAGGCCGGGCCGGGCGAGGTGTTCGTTGATGTCGCAAAGTTTGAGGCGGCCCCGGCATCGGGATGAAGCTATTCAGGGGGCCGATGCCGGCACAAAAAAGAAAAGACAAGAACCGGACTCTTTCGAGTCCGGCTCCTGTCTTTTTTCATATTTGTCTTCAATGAGGGGGAGGTGAGAACAAACTATGTGTGAAAGGCTATTGCCTTTGACATGTTTTATGATACAGGGAGAATGTGTCCTGCTTTTGTCCTCTTCGGAAAATGACCATTAAACTTCTAAAGAAATCATAAACGTTTCTTTAGAAAGCATGAAATTCCCCACTTTTTACTCCGGCAGAATATCGTAGATATCAATGTTCGGACCATCGATCGCCACGGTGGCACCGGCCTTGGCTTCCGGGGAATCCGGGTGAGCCAGCAACCATTTGTTGGCACCGGCCAGGAGCTTGTCTTCTTCATTTTTGATGGTGATCGCCGGCTTAGGCCCGTTGGTACCGTCAGCCAGCACCACCAACATCTTGAATCCCTGGTTCTTACGGGTTGAGCAGGGTGCGTAATGCAGTGTGGTGGCGAAGGTCTCAACCATGACACCCTTCGGGCAAAGGAAAGCCTTCACGCAACTGCTGTCAAGACGGCCGTTGACCATGTCCTCACGCTTAGCCAGCAGGAAAATGAGATCCGTGGTGCCCAGATTGAGCTCACTGCAACGATGATATTCCAGACCATTCATAACAGTGTTGACACCGTTGCACCAGCCAAGTTCTACCGGCATGCCGCCAAACTCATTTTCGGAAAGCTCTTTGGCTACAGGCAGCGCCATGAGCTCCGGCTGTTTGGCCACATATTCGGTGCCTTCTGTGGGCATCGGTGACACCTCATCCAGCACCTTCAGTAATTCAGAAAAATCATAACCCTCTACGATCTTGCCGTAGTTGGAAAATTCCGGATCATAAACTGAGTAAATCTTCATACCCTTAATCTCCTTCAAAACCATCTGTCATGGCACATCGGACCACTTACGTCCCTATACCCTGCAAATGTCAATATCAAAACTGCGAATCCCGGTCACACGGCCATAAGACTCTGCATCATTAACGCGGAATGTGTGATGTCGTGCATAGCAGACACATACTCTCCGCTTTCTGTTAATCAAACAAAACCTCTTCGCCAGCTATCTCGTCAGGCATCACTCTTCCGTCTCCGGCAGCGCCGGCACTTCGGCCAGTTCCGGTTTGATGGCTTCATACATGCGGAACAACCGCTCGGCCTGCTTATTGGCCCGTTCCTCCGAACCGATGGACAGGCGCAGGAATTCCGCTGCCTGCTCCTTCGTAAATGGTCCGGTCAAGAGCTCAGCCCGGCAAATAAACCGGAGGGCCGCATTGGATGACAAAATATCAAGTTCCGAACCGGTCAGCGCCCGCTTGGCCAAAGCCAGCGCCAGCTGACGATTCCGGTCAAACATATCCTGCAACTGACCGATGGTGACCACGCCAAGCCATTTCAGCTGGTCGATGTAACTCTCCGGATCAATCTCACTGATCTCGGAGCCCTCGATATCCGCCATTTCCTGAAGAAATGCGCGCATTTTCTTGCTGCCGATCATGTATTCACTTAAGGAAATGCGGTCGATCATGACATTTTCGGCGTTGTCATTTCGGATCTGCTCACGGATTTCTTCTATATAAATAGTGAGCTGATCGCGGATGCGCTTGAATTCCTCGTCCGCCAGTTCCAGAAGGCTGGCCAGCCGGGCGAACTGACGGGTGATGGCGCGGGGCACGCCGAACTGACTCTTGTACCCCATGTCATGCTCGATCTGCGCCCAGGCATGCTGCAACACGGTGCGAATCTGAATCTCGAACCTGATGCCGGTGATCTCCTCCGGATAGCCGGCGCCCTCAGGCAGCGAGCAAATGTAATGCAGCGACAGATACCCGAAGGTCTTCGGGTCCAGCAGCGCCCGCTTGTCGGAGGAATTGTCCCAGTCCACATTGAAAATGGATTCCACCAGCTTGCCGACTTTGTCTACGTCATCGGCAAAATACAGGATCACGCGGATCCCCAGCAGGTCGGTGATGTCCGACAGCTCCTGATATTTTTCACCGCCGCGGAACAGCTTGCCCTCCAGACTGTGCTCGCCCTTGACGCGATGCTCTAGCTCCATGGAGGAAATGCCCGATGACTTCAGATTTGTTTTCAGGTTCTCGACCACGACTTCCTCCAGCGTCAGCAGATGCGGGCGCTTTTTGCGGAACTCGTCCATGATCAGTTTATCTTTTAAGTTCATAAGTTGCGATCCTTCTCATTTTTTCATCGGCAGCCGATCGGTGCCGTCTGGCGCCTCATCCTGCGCCGGAAGCCGCCCCATTTTCTACCAAAAAGAAGACGGTTCACAAATATTGTATCCTTTTCGCGCACATGACTCAACCGCGATTTTCTTCTTATGAAAATGGGTCTCCCGCAGGCAGATGATTTCCTCTCGCGGCCACTTTTTCATTTTCGAAAATGGCGCTCCCGTAGGCTATGCGTTCTCTCACTCGTTGATTTCGCCGCGATGCCTTAAGATCTCGGCCTTCAAGGCTTCGTAAATGGCCGTCTCGGTGGGCGGGCAGCCGGGCACGTTAAACTCAAAATCCCGGGTGCAGTTGCCGATGCCGAAGCGCCCGGTTTTGCCACGGAACCCCTGGCCGATGCACAGCTGTTCCGGAAATGCTTCCCGGAATGCCTCCCACAAGCCTTCTTCCCGCAGCTGATCCAGCGCCGGAATCAGATACCCGTAGCAGGCGCTGCAGGATTCCACCTCCTGCACCGCATCCTTCAGCTCCACAATCTTGTCCGTCCGGGGCAGCTCCTCCACCACATTTTCGCCAATGACGCGGATACTCATTTTGGAAATGTCAGCGCTGCCGACCCCGACGCTCTCGGCGATGCGGATGTAAGGAATATCGTCCGTTTCATAATGCAGCAGGTCCGCCGCGTAAGCGTCCACCAGCACCGGATCGCAGGCTGCCATCACGCAGTTCACCACCACCGGATGGCCGCCGTCCTCGAAATCCAGGTCGCCACAGATGTGATCCACCACGATGAAATCCTGATGAATTCCCGCCGACAGATGGCCGATGGGCTCGTGCAGACCCAGGGCATGGAACCGGCGTTTTTCCTTGTTGGGCAGGAGACCCTTCATATTTTTGAGGGCGCAGGTGACCTTCGTCTGGCAATGGCCCTTGAGCACGGGCACATTGATGAGAAAATCCACCTCCGTCACCTTGTCGCAGACATTAAGTTCAAGCCCGGCGCAGTCCCGGGGCGACGAGGTGTCCTTTTGCATATCCCACAGCTCCACGCCGCATTCCCGCGCCAGATCGTTGTAGCCGCAGACCTCAAACGCTTCGGTTGTGATACCCCCGACCCATGACCCTTCTAAAATGACAATGCGGCCGCTGTACCATTTTCGTAAGTAATCTATGATGCCGCCCACCACTTCCGGGTGGGTGGTGCCGCCGTACTCCGCCGGATCCGCGGACACGAGGTTCGGCTTGATGCCGATGCAGCGGGCGGTGGGCGGGATGTGGTCACGTAAATGGGCTTCCTCCAGGAGGCGGGTGGTCATGGCCCGGTAGTCCGTGCCGAAGGTTTTTATGATTTCGTGTTGTTTCACGTTGTGTTCTCGCTTTCTAACATTTTGTGTGCGCTTCCCGCGCTGTGTGTCTCCGGGACACGCTTCCGCTCCGCTCCTCGTGCAACGGTTGTAACACGCTCGCTGCGCGACCGTTAACAACCGGCCTCGTCGAGGGTCCCGTCCCCACACAGCGTGGGTGCGCGCTTGAAATCTTCCGAACGCTCGACCCACAAGCGGTTAACAAGTAGGGGCTGTGGTAAACACAGCGCTCTGATATCTATCGAACGCTCGACATACAAGCGGTTAACAAGAAGAGGCTGTGGTAATCACGGCGCGCGCTGAGATCTACCGAACGCTCGACGCACAAGCGGTTAACAACGGGCGGGGGCTGTGGTAATCACAGCGCGCTATCTTTCAGCACCAGCTTCGCCCGTGGTCAGCAACCTGGTTGCGAGGTCGAGGGCGCGGGCGACGGCATCGTCCATGTCGAGGTAGGCGTAGGTGCCGAGGCGCCCGGCGAAGTGAACGCGGGACTCATTTTCGGCGAGGGCGCGGTAACGGGCATAGAGCGCGTTGTTGGCATCGTCATTGACCGGGTAGTAGGGCTCGCAGCCATTTTCCCAGGCGGCGGGGTACTCCCGGGTCACAATGGTATCGGCGATCGGGTTGCCGGCGGCGTCCTTGCCAAACGTGAACCATTTATGTTCGATGGTGCGGGTGTAGGGCACCGCCCAGTCGGTATGATTGATGACCGCATTGCCCTGATGGTCCGGCTCGTCGTAATGATCGTCCTCGAACCGCAGGGTCCGGTATGTCAGCGGGCCGTAGCACGCATCGAAATAGGCGTCGATGGGGCCGGTGTAAATAACTTCCCGCGCCAGCGCGCGCATTTCCGCACGATGGGCCAGATAATCCACGCCGAGCCTCACCTCGATGCCCGTAAGCATCCGGGCAATCATAGCGGTGTAGCCATCCTCCGGGATGCCCTGGTAGGGATCATTAAAATAATTGTTATCGTAAGTGAAGCGCACCGGCAGCCGGCGGATGATGAAGGCCGGCAGGTCGCGGCAGTCGCGGCCCCACTGCTTCTCGGTGTAGCCTTTCACCAGTTTTTCGAAAATGTCCCGGCCCACCAGGGAGATGGCCTGTTCTTCCAAATTTTGAGGCATGAAAGTGTTGGGTGTACCACCGGATAAGTCGCCGGCGGCAGTCACTGGGTTGTTAATATCTGATGCAGAAGACGGCGCAGCTATGTGAGTTTTAGCAGTTGTTGCCGACTGGCCGCCTGGGGCTGATGTTGCCACCGCGCCGTTCAGTCTGGTGGTGTTCGGCGTCGCAGTGGTATCGTTTACCGATTGTCTCTGACGCATAGACGCGGCATATGCCGCCCGCTGCTCCTCGATGATCGCCTGCGCAGCGGCGGGATCGGTAACGCCCCACATTTTCTCAAATGTATACATATTGAAGGGCAGGGAGTAGCGTTCGCCCCGGTACAGAGCTTCCGGGCGATTCACGTAATCGTTGAAGCGGGCAAACTGCTGCATGTACTGCCAGATGGCCGGATCGTCCGTATGGAAAATGTGGGCGCCATAGCGATGCACCTCGATGCCCGAAACATTTTCGGTGTAAATGTTGCCGCCGATGTGCAGGCGGCGGTCGATGACCAGCACGGAACGGCCGGCCTTGTGGGCTTCGTGGGCAAAGACAGCGCCGGACAGACCGGCACCGACAACGAGGAAATCGAACATGGTATCCCCCTTTTCAACAAGAACAGGACTCGCAGCATTTCGCCGCATTCTGCCCTTTCTCCAGCTCCGCCAGATAAGCCACGGCGCTAAGCGCGGCCACATTGCCTTCGCCGGCAGCTTTGATGTACTGGTACGGGGTGCCGGTGATGTCGCCGCAGGCAAAACATCCCTTGATGTTCGTGGCCATTTTCCGGTCCACCGCCACATGATGGCCGTCCAGCTCAAGATTCGGCATGAGCTGAGCCGGGCGGATGCTGTCCCGCAGGATGAAAATGCCGTCGGCCTTAATTTCCCGATCTTCCAGCACCAGAGTGTCGGCCTTGAAACCGCCGCGAATTTCCATCGGCTTCTCCCGCAGCACCGTCACACAAGCCGGCAGCTCCGGCTCGGCCTCATAAAGCGGCAGGTAAATGACCTCGGTGGCCAGCTCAGACAGAAATGCCGCCTCCTCCTCATTTTTTTGAGAGGCGCTGATGATGATGGCCTTCTTTCCTTTATAAAGCGGGGCGTCGCAAGTCACGCAGTAACTGACGCCGCGGCCCAGGAACTCCGCCTCGCCGGGGTAGGGCTTGCCGAAGCTCACGCCGGTGGCCAGGATCACGGTCGAGGCCTCGTAAACATCATTGGCCCGGGAAATGAGGGCGAAGTAGCTCCCCATCGAAAATGCAGACACAATGAGATCTTCCTTAATTTCAATATCCATCGCCTCGGCGTGGCTCAAAAATGCCCCGGCTAAATCGCTCCCTTTCACAGCGGGGATTCCCAGGTAATTCTGAATCTCGTGGGCCTTCTCCACCTTTTCGCTGACAGGCTCCCGGCTGATGACCAGCACGCGCTTGTTGCGCAGCTTCAGCGTGATCGCAGCGGACAGACCGGCCGGGCCGGCACCTAAAATAATGGCATCATAACGTTCAGGCATAGGCACCTCCATTTTCTAAAAAAATGATTTATGGGAAATATCAATCGCGCAGACAACCGACAGGCACAATCTTCACGCCACTTTCCGTCGTATACGCCATGGGGGCATTGGCACAGATCACGATCAACGCCGACGGCTCCCGATAAATGGCCTTGGGATGGGCCGGATTCTTTTGCGCTTCCTCGTTGTGCCGGGCGACCAGATCCTTGAATTTGAGCAGAGAGGCCTCCGCCTCCGGAATCTTATTGGCACCAACCTTGATTTCAATCAGCGCATAGCGACCGTCGGCCATCTGGTAAACCGCATCGGCCTCCACCCCGCTATCATCCGTGTAATGCAGAATTCTGGCATTATGAGCCTCGGCGAAAACGATCAGATCGCGCAGAACCATATTTTCGAAAACATGACCGAAGAGGTCGAGATCGTTGATGAAATAATCCGGCTCAATCCCAAGCGCTGCCAGCGCAATGGACGGATCCACGAAAATGTGTTTCCTGGCTGACCGGATGGCTGTTTTCGAACGAATCTGCGGTGTCCAGGCGTCAATGTCATGCAACACAAAAAGCTTCTCCAGCGCTTCGACGTAGCTGTTCAGCGTCGGATCCGACACGCTTTGCGTCGCCTTTACATCAGCGTAAATGCTTGTTTTTTTGGCTGTTGTCGCCATATTGCGAGCATAGGACCACAATAAAACGCGGACCCATTCAGGATTTCTGTTCACACCATCCAGCGCCTGAACATCGCGCTGACAGATCTGGCGAAAATAATCCCGGGCAATTTCCAGCTTGGCCTCATCATTTTTTAAGGCTGCACATCGCGGCCACCCGCCACGGCAGGCTGCAAAAAACAGTTTTTCAAGGGTCAGGTCGCTCTGAAAACCATCGATATCATAGGCCTCATCTTCCAGTATTTTCGACATGGAAATGGAGCCGTTTGATTCCCCTGTTTCCCACAAGGTCATGGGGTACATGACGACTTCCGAAATTCTGCCGGTCCCGGTATGAGGCGTTTCGATCTTCTGACTCGATGACCCGGTCAGGTAATACTCACCAATGGCCTCCGGACGATCATCGCAGTCCTTCCGGATTGTGCCCCAGATTTTCGGTGCATCCTGCCATTCGTCAAACAAAATAGGTTTGGCATTTTTCAGGAAGAGCTTGGGCGATGTCTCCGCGACGGCTATATAGCCATCCCGTTTTTCTTCGTCCTGAAATTCGATGACGGTTTGACACCTTTCTTTTGCTGTTCTTGTTTTGCCGCAGCCCTTCGGGCCGATAATGCTGATGGCATTAAAGGCTGCTGTTTTTTTATCTAAAACCGAGTCGACGATTCGATTAATGTATTCCATAGTCACGCCTCCTACCCTGATTATAGCAGGCTTCCGGCAGCGCGGATACAGCGACTTTTGTTTTTTCGGCACTTTTATTTTTGTTTTATACATTTTCCATTCCTATATCTATTTATTTTTGTTTTTTCGTCTTTTTGGTTTTTGTATTTTCGGCTATTTCATTTTAGTTTTTTCGTGCGTTTTGTTTTGCGTTTTTCGTCTGACTTATTTGGTTGAATTTATCAACTTTATGGCCAAAAAATTTTCGCCGGCCGCCCTCCTTGAAAACCCGAGGGATGGGCGGCCGGCCTTATAAAGGGAGGGGAGAGGGAGGGGAAGAGGAATAATCATATAAGGATCCCTCTCCTGTTTTCTTTACTTTTTTCCCTCGAGGGATCCGCTTGAACGATTATTTCCTGCAAAAGTCATTTCCCGCTTAAACAGTTCTCTTTCCTTTTTCCTTTCAAAAAAAGGAAAAGCTCCCAGCTACATTTCTGTCTCCGGGAGCTTCTTTTACCTTATGGATGAATAATTATAGAAAAACTACTTGATGGCCTTCATGATCTTGTCATAGATGGCCTTCTCCTTAACAGCGCCAAGGAGGTAGACTGTGTTACCACCCTGTCCCTTAAGGAGTTTTGTGGAATAAGTATAAGCCTCATCGGCAGCGGCTGTGCCCTTCACCAGAATAATCGGTGAACCATACTGACCCTGAAGCATTCCGCCTACCAGAGCATCCGGGAAGTGTGAGTCATCGCCGTGGGCGAAAGCCACGCCGTCGATCGTGCCGTTGCCGCCCGGGTATTCGTTCATGAAATACTCAGCAATTCTGACAGATGTGGCATAACGGTTCGGGCCTGCGAGGCGAATCGGTGTGATGCCAAGGGATGTGACCTCGGATGTCTCACAGCAGACCTCTGAGCCTGCGATGTAGACCGTCTTAAACTGCTTAACCAGTTCCTTTGTGGTGTCACGGAGCTTACCCTTGCCCGCCAGAAGGATCGGGATGTGGTATCTGTAGCTCCACGGTGACATAGACAGCGCATCGGCAGCCTTAGCGCCAGTTGCGATGATGCAGGCATCCTTTGTATAAATGCCCCTTGCCCAACCGTCACGGCAGACAGCCTCGGCGGTCTTATAGCGGTCAGTGCCGGAGACCTCTTTGATATCGGTAACGCCGCAAGCCTTAAGGTCCTTTAAGACCTGGGCAGAGAAGCCGCCACCCACGATGGTGACCTTCTTAACCTTGCCGCCCCACTTATTCTTAAGGAGGTCCTGTGTTTCTGTCGGCAGAGCAGACAGCTTACTTAAGATGATCGGAGCATTCAGAGCGCCCGCATAAGCATTGGCAGACAGCGCATCCGGGAACTTAGCGCCAGTGACAAGGATAGCCTCAGACGGGGCTTCCGGGAAAGCTTCAACAGCGATGGCAACAGCGGTTGAATAACGCGTCGCGCCCTCAAGAAGCTCGTACTTAGATTCCTTCGTGATCTTGAAAGTACCCTCATAAGTGCCCGTAAAGTTGCCCTTACCAGTTACCGTGAAGGTCGCTGTGCCAGCCTCAGTATTATTTTCGGCAGAGACCGTGTAGTCAGTATCCTCAACCAGAGTCTTATCGCCAAACTTAACCGTCAGCTGCGGCTTAATGGCAGAGCCAGTGTAGGCAGCATCCTTAGCCGTGATCGTGGCCTTGGAAATGTCGGCAGCCACGATCTTAAATTCAACATCGCGTGTGCCCTTAGCGGTGATACCCGTGAGCTTTGCTGTGGCAGTACCAACGTTTGTGTTATTGACGTATGTCACGCTATAGTCAGTACCCTTCACAAGCATGACACCATCGAAGGTGATAGACAGGGACGGCTCAATAGCAGCACCCGTGTAAGTCTTATCCGTGATCGGAGCAATGACACACTTGGCAAGCGTCATCTCCTCTTTGCAGGTGATGGTTCTTGTGATAGAACCAGTGAAGTTGCCCATACCAGAAACAACAACAGAAGCAGACTTCTTATCTTCTGCCACGGTCACTTCTACCGTGTAATCAACACCCTTAGTCAGAGTAGCATTATTGAACACGATGTTCGGAGCGACCGTCGGGTCTTCGCCCTCAACGAGCGTGATGAGCGTCGGGAACTCCTTCTTCTGAGCCGTATCGATATCGGCAGCCACGATAGAGAAGTTCACCGTCCGTGTTCCGGCAGCGGTGATACCAGTGATAGTGGCGGTCGCTGTACCAACAGAAGTATTGTCTGTGAAAGCAACTGTATAATCAGTACCCTTCTTCAGAGTGACATCACCGAAAGTGATGGTAAGGGACGGCTCAATAGCAGCGCCCGTATAAGTCTGTGCAGCAATGTCAGCGATGTTGCAGTTGGCAAGCTTCATAGCCTCGACACAGTTGATCGTGCGTGTGATGCTGCCCGTGAAGTTGCCCATACCGGAGACAACAACGGAAGCCGTCTGCTTATCCTCTGCTACGGTAACAGAAACCGTATAGTCTGTGTTCTCAACAAGTGTTGTGCCATTAAAGACGATAGTCGGGGACACGGTCGGGTCTTCATCATCCTTAAGAGTGATAAGAGCCGGGAAGTCCTTCCTCTCAGCTGAATCGATATTGGCCGCAACGATAGAGAAGTTCACAGTGCTCGTGCCTGCGGCTGTGATACCCGTAATGGCAGCGGTAGCCGTACCAACGGCTGTGTTATTAGAGTAAGCAACCGTGTAGTCAACATCCTTAACAAGCATCGTGCCATTAAAGGTAATGGACAGAGACGGTTCGATGGCAGAGCCAGTATACGTCTTGTCAGTGATCGGAGCGATGACACACTTGGCAAGAATCATCTCCTCACGGCAATCGATCGTTCTTGTGATCGTGCCCGTGAAGTTGCCCATACCAGTGACAACAACAGAAGCAGTCTGCTTGTTCTCAGCCACAGTAAAGGCTACTGTGTAATCGACATCTTTTGTAAGAGTCGTGCCGTTAAAGACAATGTTCGGCTCGACCGTCGGGTCTTCGCCGTCCTTAAGCGTAATGACGTTCGGGAACTCTTTCGTCTCCGCTGTGTCAATATCGGCGGCCACGATAGAGAAGTTTACAGTCCGTGTTCCGGCAGCGGTGATACCAGTGATAGTGGCTGTGGCAGTACCAACAGTTGTGTTATTAGAATAAGAAACCGTGTAGTCAATACCCTTAATGAGGGTTGTCTCGCCGTAAGTCACAGTCGGGTTCGGCTCGATGGCAGCGCCCGTATAAGTCTGAGCGGCAATGTCAGTGATGTTGCAATTAGATAAAGTCATCGGCTCAGTGCACGGGATGGTTCTCTCAAGAGTGCCCGTGTAATTACCCATACCTGTCAGAGTGACCTTGACAGACAGCTGATTCTCAGCAACCTCGACAGCCTTGGTAAAGTCTGTGTTCTCAACCAGAGTCATGCCGTTATAGATGATGGTCGGGTTTACGACCGGGTCTTCGCCCTCGACAAGTGTGATCTTCTCCGGGAAGGTCTTTGTCTGAGCCGTGTTGATGTCAGCCGCTACGATGTTGAAGTAGGCTGTGTAGAGATTTTCTAACTTGCTGTAGTAGATAATGATAGAGGCTGTACCGACATTGACATTGTTTTTAAGATCGTTAATGCCAATCGTATAGTCTGTTGTGTCGGACTGGATGAGCTTCTCGCCATTATCATAGCACTGCGGCAGGCCCGGATTGAGCGGTCCGCCGGAATAGATCATGTCCGGGATCGGGTCGTAGGTGAGGACGTGCATATCAGCGGTCTTGATGATGTCAAAGGTACCTGTTGTAGTACCCATGTAGTTGCCCTGGCCAGTTACCGTGATGGTGGCTGTGCCCGGGTCGACGTTATTACCGTATACGACATTGAAACCGAGATTCGGACCATTGAATTCATCAATATCCTGCTGAGATATCTCCGGTATCTTAAAAACAGCGCTTACTTTATTGCCTGTCCAATAATATTTACCAACAACGGAAAGTGACATACCCGTGATGTCCTTCGGTGTGATCGTGAACGGGGCTGTGCAAGTACCTTCAAAATAGTCACTGATTCCGGCTGACGCTCTTAAATAGTATGTGCCCGCATCTTTAGCAAATGTAATGACCTCGCCTTTTTCGTTAAGAAGTTCAAGCTTCGTTCTTGACATCTCAATTGTTGTGTTATCCGGCTTGGTAAATATTACCTTTGCTGTAAAATCATCAGAATAATAGGATAAGTTCCTATCATATACCGCTGTGGTCTTATTAAGAACCATGGTGCAGGCCGAAAAGCTATTCTTTGAGATAGGACATGCAAATGAATCCCATCTCTTATATGTGCCTACATTTGAGAATGAGAAGTAAAGTTCCGGCGGTGCTGTCATATCAACTTCTGTATAGGTAATATAATCGTTCAGATCGATGCCGAGCGTTGAAAACTCGACATCTCTCTTTAAGTCTTTTGCCGAAACGATAGTCGGGATATAGTCTGTGTAACCGTCATATACCCAATCATCTTCATACTCATAAGTCACAGACACGTTGATGAATGATTTATATTCCGTGTCATAGACTCTGATTTCTGTGGTTTCCTGAACGGTGTGCTCCTCTTCCTCATTGAGAACCTCTTCTTCCTCAACGACTTCAAGGCCCATCTCCTCAGCTACGTCATCCGGCTGAACCAACGGTTCAGCCATGACGGGAACAGACGTTGCCACAAGGCCAACTGCAAGGCCAAGTGCGAGCAGTCTTTTTCTTAACTTCTTCATAAGTATCCTCCTATAAGTTCATCCATTTGGCGGGGCTTTATCCCCTCTACACCTATTATAGGCTGAAATTTCGCGAATTTTACGAAATTGGAAATTTATTTTCGTTTTTTCTGCTTAAAGTAAAATCCGCCTGCCGCTGCCAGGATAACAAGGCCAACAATGATGATCGGGACATAGTTGCTGCCCTTGCCGCCTGCTGACAGGATTACGACCTTTGAGTCGTAGACACTGATACTGCCGGATCCATCCCTTACTACGACCGGGATGTAATCAGCCGACAGCTGATATCCCGCTGCCGCTTTTGTCTCTTTAAGATAATACGTGCCATCGTGGAGGCCGACAAAGAGCGCCTGGCCGACTGAACCTGTTGTGACTTCGTAGGTCTTGCTTTCAGATACCTGATCGTATCCGTCAATACCCTTCTCGACCACATTTTGTCTGTAGGTGTTATCGTCTTCCCTGCGAATGGGGAAATACTCATCTCCTACTTTCGTGTACAGCTCGAACTTAACATCCTTTAAGGTCGCTTTGGTATCAGAATCGTACTTCGTGACTGTAAGGTAGCCCGTATGGACACTTACCTCATTACTCTCTTTCGTGTCAGTGAGGAAATAGCCCTTATACGTGACAGAAGCTTTGTTTTTGATGTCACTTTCTGTCCAGGTCTCAAAGCCAGTCAGGTCGATGCCTGTCTTATAGGACATGGCAAGTGATACAAGCTGTCCTGTGGCAAAGTTCTTCTGATAATTACCAAGCTTCAAGATGCCGCTTGGGGTAAGGGTTACCTTTAGAATATTTACCGTATATTCAACATCATAGCGCCAATTCAGCATAAATCAATATCAAAATATCCAATATTTTTGATTTTGTCTATTCAATTTCACATAAAAAACTCGTCGTATCTGCCCTTCTCGTTGTCCGCATAGACCGTGACCGCAGGGGCATCTATTGTTTGTGTCTAAAAACGTCACATAAAAAACACAAATAAAAATGAGACCTACCTTGGGTAAGTCTCTCACAACAAGATTTGCCGCTTTCATCAAACGAGGCATTATTCCACCTCCTCGATTTCTATATATGGCGTTGCGCCATACTTGCCGACCAGATACCCCTTTCTGATATTTTCTGTTGTTCTTGTGGCGAACTCACTAATGCTATAGAGTTCGGACACACCATCCTTATCGCGTTTATCCGCGAAATAAATCTGATCCTTGCGCAACAATTCCAGGTTCATCAGCTCCGTATTATGAGTTGTAAAGATAATCTGAGCACCATTTTTGTTCGATGCTTTGCTCTGGAATTTTGCAACCATAAAACTCACAAGCCGCGGATGCAGTTCCCGCTCAATTTCATCGACCAGCAATACGCCGCCTGTCCGTAACGCAGACTCAATAGCCGGCGCTAACGCCATGAGTTTTCTGGTCCCATCAGACTCTTCTGCAAGGTCAATAAAATACGACTGCCGGTTGCCGTCCCGATCCTCGCCCCAATGACTTGCCTTTGCGGAAACCTCACCCATTTTCAGGCGAACCTCACCATTGTTAGATGTTTCCGAAAGTATATGCAGGAAAAAGAGGCCTTCCTTTCGGATAGACCTCTCATACATTGAACCTTATATTATTGAAATACAAATGCCGGCAGGACCAATCCAAGTGCGATCCTGGCAGCCGATAAAATCTCGTCTGCCGCAGCGTCATTTCCTGAAAACCCTAAAGGAGGCCCATTGATTTGATGAGCCACAGCCAGAAGGTCAGGGTGAAGGCGCTGAGCAGGGTGGTGAGCATGACGACCGCCGAGGAGACCACGCCGTCGTGGCCCATATTTTTGGCCATGACGTAGCTGGACACGGTGGTCGGGCTGCACAGCATGACGAGGATCGCCACCAGGTAGGAGGCGCGATACCCCAGCGCCACCGCCAGAGGCATAAAGAGCGCCGCAAGGCCCACCAGTTTGATGGCCACTGCGCTGATAGCCACTTTTTTGACGCCGAAAGCTTTCTTCAGACTGAAGGTGGCGCCCATGGCCATAAGACCGAGGGGCGTGGCCGTGGCTGCGATATTGCCGACGACTTTTTCGGGAATGCCGGTGAGCGGCAGCTTGAGAGCCGACCAGAGGAGACCGATGGCGATGCCCCAGATGATGGGATTTTTCAAAATGCCCAGGAATGTCTTCTTGAGGGTTTCTTTGTTGAGGCCTTTCATGTCCGGACGGGTCAGGGACAGCACCAGCACCGCCACCACATTGTAAAGGGGCACGCTGCCGATGATCATCATGGGGCCCATGCCGGAATCGCCGTAAATGCTGCTGATGAAGGCGATGCCCAGGAGCGCCGCGCTGCTGCGGTAGGAGCACTGGATGAACTCGCCCCGCATGGACTTATCTTTAATAAGAAGAGACAGGAGCGCCACGCCGGCGATGGACAGGAGTGTCACCACGAAACAAAACAGGATGTAACGGCCGTTCCAGGCCTCGGCGATGTCTACCACCGCCAGATCCTTGAATACCAAAAGCGGCAGCGGGATGCGGAACACAAAGGTGTTCAGCTTGGCAGCAAATATGTCATCGATGAAACCAATCTTATTGAAAAAATACCCCAGCAGCATCAATGCAAAAATGGGGACTGTGACGTTGAGACTGAAAATGAGATTATCCACGGTAGAACCTTCTTGATCAACGCAGAAAATGGAACCGCAACACGCTGAGGATTTATGGCAATGCCTTACGCTTCCCCAAAACCATTTCCTGCAAAATTTCTTCCTCAACGATTCTATCTCACTCGCAGAAAAATGCAAGAGAAAAGAGGCCCTCCTTGCGGAAGACCTCTTGGATTTGCTCGTATATTACAGCATTTCGATGAAGGCGGCGAGGCGGGTTTCGATCTGGCCGCTGTCGGTGTTGGAATAGTCTGTTTCCAGCTTCATGTAGGGGATGCCGTTGTCGGCGCACATTTTCTCCATGCGGACGGATTCCACGTTGAAGGTGTGGCAGGCCTGGAGCACCAGGTCGATGACGCCGTCAACTTTGTATTTCTCGCACATGGCCTTGGTATTTTCCATGCGGCCGTCGTTCGGTGTCATGACGGAGCAATGAATCTTCAGGTATCTGTCGGAAATGGCTCTGAGGATGTCATCTGCATTTTCGTCGATCAGCATGCTGGTGGTACGTTCGCCGCTGCAGTCGTCGAGGCAAACGATGACACCGCCATTTCTTTCAATGGTCTGGCCCACCTTCTGAATGACACCTGAGGAGGGGCAGCCGGTAAGCAGGATGCGCTTGGCGCTTTCCGGTACCGGGCGTTCGCCGGCTTCGTAGGCGGCCTTGGCCTCTGCGATGCGGGCATCGAAACTCATTTTCTGCTGCTCCGGACCGAAGGCGAAAAGCCCTTTGGCGAGGGTGGACATGACCTCGGAGGCTTTCATCATCGGCGGCACGGCACCCTGGAGTTTGTAAAGTTCAAGCTGTGAGCGGCGCAGCGCGTTGCGCTTGCGAACGGCTTCACGCAGTTTTTCGTCGGTGATGGTGATGTCGTATTTCTTTTCAATGAACTCTTTGAGAAGCTTCACTTCCTGATACCAGACTTCCCCGGCGTAGTCCCGGGCCTGGCTCTGGGGCAGCTGAAGCACGTAGGTTTCCTTGATCTCGCCTAAGAGCTCGTACATTTTCTTTTTGCCGTCGCAGGTGGTTTCGCCAACGATGAAATCACAGAAATAGGTGTACGGGCATTTGTCTGTGTAGGCGAAGCCGTAGCTTGATTTGATGAGGGGGCACAGGTTCTTGGGCAGCACTTTTTCAGCATCCGGGATCGGTTCGTTGCTGGTGCCGCAAAGGCCCACTACTGTCACATCGGCGGCATCGAAGATTTCGAGCGGCGTGTAGGCACAAAACATGCCGGCTAAACGGCCGCCATTTTCGACATATTCTTTTACATGGAGGAACCCGGCTTTACGGGCGTCCACAAAGTCATCGAAGGATTTCGGTAATGTGAGATTTTTCATAGCTTACTTCCTTTCCCCACGGGTGGCGACAGATGACCGGACTCATTTTTGATAAAAAGCATTCGGACATTGCTTTTCCGGAAGGCAGGCATTTTGATTTCGACTGCCTATCCGAGCGCATCATTTTCTAAACAATACTCTAAATTGAGTGCCGACTGCCGTCGCGGGCATTAATTTATAAGAAAATTTTACCACGGCGAGGGGTGGAACATTTCATTGAAATTCCGAATGTATGGTGGGTATTTATTGCATAATGCTTATGAGCACTCCAGTCGTTTTTTTACTGCCATAGATTAGCCTCCTCCGTTATAGCAGGGATCGATCCATAACGTCCCAGCATATAGGCTTTTCGGATATTTTTTTGATTTTCCTCGACTCAATATGCCAAACAAAAAATATTTTTAGCTTTTTTGCAGTTTTTTCGCAAAAATCAAAATAATAATATCACAAAACGACATTATCTCATCGTTACCTCGTCACTCGACATACTAAAAAACAAAACTCAGCATGCAGAGTTTTCTCTATCTCGCTGAGTTTTGTAATCATATCAATTTTTTATTCAAACTATGCTGACCAGATCATGCCTTTATCCAAGCCATGCCAGTACCGGCTCAAGCTGCTCTGCGCTGACGCGGCTGCCACCATTTTCGAAAAGGTCAAGCATGTCCATTTCCTCGGCTGTTTTGTCGGGCTTGGCTGCCAGCTTTTTGCCCACGGTATTCTTCATGGTTTTCATCATCATTTTGTAAAGGCCACTGAGCTTGTCTAATTCGAAACCGCCCTGCAGCACAAAGACCGGCACCTCCGCCGGCAGACCGCAGGCCTTGACGATACCCGCCTTCTGGCCATCGCCGCCGGCCATGCCTACGGCACAAAGTGCCTTCACATCAAATCGCTTTGCGGCGTCCTTGAAGCCTTTCACGCTGCCGGCCATGAGCCAGCCCATGTAGATGATCGGCGTGCCGGCCGGGCAATCTTTCATTGCAGCCTTCAGTTCGTAAACCGGCAGGCCGCTGCGCTCGCCCAGAAGTTCGGCGAAGGCCTTGGTGTGGCCGGTATTTGAGGTGTAGATTATGGCAGTTGCTTTCTGATTCATACTTATCTCCTATCTATGCGGGGCCTTGCCCCGAGCAATGCTGTCCTGTCTGGTAGTTTTGGGCTTTTGGACAGACTCTGGCTTGATCTTGCTTACGATAGATGCTGTCCAGCCAAGGTGTTTTTGGTTGTTGGACAGACTCTGGCTTGATCTTGTTTCTGACAGATGCTGTCCAATCTCTACTTTTTCGGCACCTGGACAGACTTTAGCAAGCCGTGCGGCCGCTGGCCGCACACAAATTTCTGTCCACTTCAGGTTTTCTCGACCTCCGGACAGACCAGCAAGACATGACTGCCGCCGAGCTTGCTGTCCAATCTCTACTTTTTCACTCCCTGGACAGACCAGCAAGACGCGAGCGCCGCCACACTTGCTGTCCACCCTCTGCTTTTTCGATGCCTGGACAGACTTTAGCAAGCCGTGCGGCCAAAGGCCGCACACAAATTTCTGTCCACTTCAGGTTTTCTCGACCTCCGGACAGACCAGCAAGACATGAGCGCCACCGAGCTTGCTGTCCAATCTCTACTTTTTCACTCCCTGGACAGACTCTATCTTGATCTTTCTTTATATAATACGCTGTCCAGCCTCTTCTTTTTCACTCCTTGGACAGACCTTTGCTTCAATAGGCTTGTTTTTCACCCCACCGGGTTCTTTTTCTTGATCACGATGCCCATGCTGCGGGCTTCGGACACGAGTTCGGTGCGGGTTTTGAAGCCGGTTTTGTCCAGCAGGTGCTGGACGTGGCTTTTCACAGTACCGGGGGAGATGCAGAGCCGGTCGGCGATGGTGGCATTGCTGTCACCGGTGGTCAATTCCTTCAGGATGTCCAGCTCGCGCTCTGTGAATTCATGATTGGTGGCATTGCCGATCTTCACCAGGGGCGTTTTGTCCGGGTAGATGTGCTCGCCGGCCATGGTGCGTTCCATGACTTCCAGGATGCTGTCTTTCTGCCCGTCCTTGTACCAGAAGGAATCCACGCCGATGCTGCGGGCCCGGCCGATCCAGGAATATTCCGGCATGGAGGTCACGATGATGATCTTAATCTTCGGGAATTCCTTCTTGATCTCTTCCGCCGCTTCAAGGCCGCTGTGGCCAAGCTCCGTCATCACATCCATCAAGATCAGGTCCACCGGCTGATTGCGGCAGATGGAGATGGCGGTGGCCGCGTTGGTCACCGACACCACCAGCTTGAATAGCTCGCTGGAATTGACATATATTTCCATCAGCTGACGCGGCATGTCCTGATCTTCTACGATCAATACGTTGTATGCCATAGTCATTCCTCCTACTTCTAATTGATTCCTTTCGGGAACGTCACATCCAGCACAAAGTTCTCCACCACGCGCACGGCCACTTCCGCCTTCTGCTCTGCGGCCAGTGTTTTGAGGTTCGCCAAACCACCCTTAAACACCACGGACCCTTTGGGCATGACACCGTCATTGGTGAAGTGGCAACTGATGGTCTTCGGGGTTTCCGAAAATGACACGGTAAACCGTTTGGCCCCTGCATGTTTCACCGCATTGGCGGCGGCTTCCCGGGCGGCCGCAAAAAGCAGGGCCCGCTGCCGGCTGTCAAACGTCACCTTCCCGTCATCCTCCCAGATGATCTCAAGGCCCAACGCCTCGCCCAGCGCCGTGAAGCGCTCCCGCTCATTTTCGATCTTAGAGCACTGCGCCTCCTGATTGAGCAGCAACGCATTGCGCTCCCACTGCACAAAAATCTTATCAAGCGCCGCCTCGTCATGACAATCCGTTGCCATGGTGGACAGCATCAGATGATTCATTTCATCATGAATGTGCACCTTCGCCTGCAGAATCTCCTGCCGGCGCACCGTCTCATCAATATTGAGGTCATACTGCCGCAGCTCCTCATTGAGCTGCACCAGCCGCGCCTTATCCTTCTGAAGCGCCTTCGTCTTGGCGTAAATCTCCGTGATATCCGACGCGATCATTTCCCTGAGCGCTTCCTCGTCCATCACGATCGCCCGACAGGTAAACTGCCAGACCCTGTCCTTGATGACCAGGATATTTTCCTCCGACTCACCATTTTCGGAAGCCTGCAACAGCGCCGCCACCTCTTTGAGGTCGTCGGGCAATTCATTTTCGAAAATGGCTTCGTGGAAGCGGTTGCCGTTGAGCAGCGACTCGTTGGTCAGCTCGTTGCAGAGCCGGTTCATACAGGTATTTAAGAAAATGACCCGGCCGTCCGCCTCCCAGTAACACACGCCGCAGGGCATCCGGTCGACGCACAGCTTGATGACGCGGGGTGAAATGCTGGTCTCGGCTTTTTTCATGGCATAGAGAAAACTGCCCGCTGCCATGACCGTCATGAGCAAAAGGCCGCCCAAAACGAAGGTATACGGCAACGTCAGGATCCGCAGATTAAGAGGCATCACCGACTTAAGACGCACGGCGATGCGGACCTCCTGCTCCACCTGCCACAGATAAAAGGACGGCACAAACAGCACCAGGGCAAAGAAACAGCCCAGGAAATTGCGCTGGTTCACCGAATGCACCATGCCGATGATGGCCCAGACACACAGCAAAAATGCCCACAGATTAAAAAATGTCTGCGCCACGATGGAAAGCTCAATAAGAGGTGTCATACGCTGCCACCTCCTTTCGCTGTGCCCACAGGACTGCCCACCATGAGCCAGTCCGGCAGAGCCTCTGTCTCTTGAATGCCCGGCAGGGTGAAGCCCAGGTATGTCACATCGTCCTCATATTCTAGGAACCAGGACACGGCACGGCCCGCCAGCTTCGTCTTTTCAGATGTGGGCAGGACGGCACGGACATTTTCGAGGGTCAGCTTGACATTCACGCCGCCCGCGGTTCCCAGCCCGCTCTCGTCAGACAGGTTCACAAAAACACCGGAAAGCTCCGGCAGATTATTTTCTAATAAGTATTCAAACACTTCGAACGTGGCCAGGGCGGCCTCCGAAGATACCGGATTTTCGGCGGTGTTCACCATTTCACCGGGAATCCCGTTGTAATTGAGATACCGCAGCACCTCTGCCACGGAAATGGCCAGTTCGCCGCCGGTAATGTGGCCGCTTTCCGACGCGATCAGCATCAGATTGGCGTAACGCTTGATGTAAGCACCCGGAAGCGTGATGCGCCGCCGGATCATTTCCTTCATATCCGTATCTTCCGACTCACGGGCCTTTGCCGCGAGACGGGACATGGCCTCCGACTGAGCCGCGGTCCGGCTGGCGATGGCATCATACACCAGGATACGCTGCCGGATCTTGGCCTGCTTTTCACGCAACTCATTTTTTAAACGGGTCAGCGCCGCTTCCTCAGAGAGCTGCTCCGCCGCCTCCGCCAGTTCCTCATTGAGGCGGTCGAGGCGGGTCACATCGTCCTGCCAGAAACCATAGCCCCCGGGGACACTCATCCGGCGCAGCACCGTGTGCTCGTCGATTCGATCCCGGTCCGTTGCCAGAAACTGCTCTTCGGAAAGAGGGCGCGCCGCTTCGGAAATATAAACCGGCCGGCCCTTTTTATCGGTGATCTGCGCCGCCAGTGACGACACCTTGAAAAGTCGCCCGTAATTCTCATTTCCGGGAATAAGCCCCAACTGCAGACAGCACTCCAGCACCGTGACCATCATAAAGACATAAGCCTCCGGAAACTGGATCAGGGCATACCCGTTGATGCGGGGCATGCGGCTGCTGGCGGTGATGACAATGAGCCAGATGCCAATGGCCGCCTGTCCGGACATGATCATCAGCCCCTCCCGGGCCACACTGATCCGGCACTTGGCCAGCAGAATCAGGATGGCCGCCAGATACAGACCGTACTGCCAGGCCGTGGACAGGTAAAAGACCCAGTTATACGAATACCCGTCCGGCCGGTCCCATCCCACAAAGCCGGGCTTGAAGGTGAACACCAGCTGGTGAAGATCATTTGTCAGAATCAACAGGATGAAAATGATCGTCACGGCCAGCAGCAGGTACCATTTTTTCGGGATGTGCTGATTCTCCTTCGACGATACCAGCAAGGAAATGAAAAAGAGAAACAGCGGAATGAGCAGCAGCGGAATATAGAAGCAATACCAGGCAAACCGCGCCGCCGTGCTGTCAATGGGCAGCACCGAATACTTGAGACCACGGCACAGGATCAGCAAAAATGCCATCCAGGACAGGGCCTTCATCAAAACCATCAGGCCGCCGGTGCGGGCGGTGATGTAGTTGTAATACAACACCAGACAGGTCATCAGGGCCAGGAGAAAGAACGAGGAAATGTTGATGAAGGGGCGCCGGTCCGGCAACTGGCAGACCAGGGCATTGAGGACGATCAGGAGATAATAAAACGCCAGTCGTTTTATTGTCTTTTGGATCTTGTTCATACCCTACCGCTTCCCTTCTGTTTTTTCCCGGGGTGATTACTCGCACGCGCATGATAGCCGGCCGTTTCGTGCGCGGATATCTCTGATGGCACCCGTATGAGCTGACATGTCTTCTGCCGAATCTATGCGATGGGTTCTCCGCCGCCGGTGGCATTCTTGAACATATACCGCCCCGTGATGCGATCGCCCTCCCAGTCGTGGTCGATGCGATAATCCGGTGATAAGTACATATCAACGTCCGTCATCCCCACCTCGGCCTCGTTGCAGGTCAGCGACTTCCAGTCGGCCAGATCCACGCTATTGTTGTTAGTGGTGTAAATCTTGTCCCCATCGATCCCGATGCCGCAGCCAACCGGCAGCTCGCCGGCCTCCTCTTCCCGGGTGATGAGATTGAGTTTCCGCATGGTCCGCGGGCCTTCAGCACCGTCGGGCAATGTGAAATAATAAAGATCCGTTCCTAAAATGATGGGGCTATAGGACCGGCATGTGGTCAATGTGATATCCTGACCCTGCAGCACGCTGAAAATGGCCAGGCCTTCGTTATTTTCATCGTCCTGATAGATAAACCAGCCATCGCTGATGGGATACACGTAGAACACCGGCTTATCCACCAGGGTGGTCATGTTGTTGCCGTCAAGGTCCGTTGAGACGAAGTAATTATTTTCGTCGGTGAAATACAGCCGATCGTCGATCACAGACAGGAAGCTGCTGTTCTTATCGTACAGCACCTCCGGCGCGCCACCGGCCAGATTGACACGGCACAGGCGCTCTGCGTCATCATCCCGGCGAATGTAATACAGGTAATCGCCCACCTTGTTGACGAAATTCGGATAATTGTCGTCAAGATCCACGATCTCATCGGAGAACTTCACAAATGAATTGCCCTCATTGGGATCGAACCGCCGATAGGACAGCTTCCAGCCGCCCGTCACACGATGCGGGCCGTAAAGCACGTTGTCCTCAATGTCATAAACCCCGTAATTCATGAAGGTACTCATGGCACAGGCATCCGCCTTTGAGAACACCGGATCGAAAGACAGGAACGCATCCTGGCCGAGCTCATCCGGCTCTGCCTTCTGATGCTTCAGCACCATGCGAGACCCATCCGTTTCTTCGTAGACCAGCATCCCCGGGGCCGCTTTCGAAAATGACATGTACTCCCCGGCCACTGACAATGTGATGCTCTCATCATCCTCCATCCACAGGGTGAGGCCTGAATTCCCGTAAAGTCTCAGATAGGCGGTACCGCTGTCTCTGAAGGAAATGGTCATGATGTCGGCCGCCGTGGTTTCGAGGTATTCCACCATATTTTCGGGGGTCAGAGTCACGCCCTCCGCCTCGATGGAGTCCACAACCCAGAAGCCTTCTGTGAGTGATAAAGACTCGTTCTGGGGAGCCGGAGCATTTTCTTTAGAAGCGCCGGGCTTCCAGCTGCCGGCCTTCTTGTCACCGGCCGATTTGTCAGATGCCGCGGCCTTGTCGGCAGCCGGTTCATTTTCATGAGATACGGCAGCTTCCTGCGTGACCGCCTTGTCATCAGCAGGCGCCTTCTCCGCCCCGCAGGCACACAGCGTACCGGCCAACGTCAGTGACAAAAGCATGAGGGTAAATTTTTTCATAGGACAAGCCTCCTTGCGCGCGTGCCATATTTTCATTAGCGGAAATGCGGACACTCGCCCCCCCTCGGGCACGATGTCCGCTTCGTTACTTGCTTATGAAAATATTATGGCACGGTTTGGAGGCTGAGTCATCTGCCTTTCGGCAGAAATGGAGAGGATCCTTTCTCCGTCTTATATAAATATCAGGGCCGATAAACCGGCCCTGATATTTACCTGATAGCAATAACAAATGCTATTGGTCCTATTCATGTGGTTGTGACTATATTTTTATCATTTAGGGTGATTTTTTATATATTTTGCATCCGTTTTCACCCTAAACCCAAAACTAAAGAACATATCAGCAATACTTTTCGTGATTTTTGTTCCCCTTGTAAAACAGCCTTGACCGCTCTCACTGAATTACTCTACATTTGATAAAGAGATTCTGTCATATGAACCATTTTTCTTATCTTCCGGATGTGGTTCTAAACCTATTATGGTTATTTCTTCTTTATCAGGTCCAAATACCCAGTACATCCTCATAGCGTCACTTTTCTTGTTTTCAAGATAAGATTGCCATACACGCATCCCATACCTACGAGACAGTGCTTCAATTTCATGGGTATGTAGGCTTGGATACCAAGGATCCATTGCAAGTAGTTTTAGCGCCTTTCCCCATTTTTTATAGATTTTAGCATCTGACTTCGAAATGTTTCCCGCCTGATACTTTTCTTGTAATTCCATCCAAAGTTCCTGCATTTCAGGAATTCCCATTCGGATAAAAAAAATCATCCATCTGCCTCATTAAAAATCTGACAGATCAATAATCGGTGATGCATCTCCTTTTTTGAAGTTTTCTATAGCCCGATCCATGTCTGCCAGTGTACGAGCTGAGATATCTTCCGGAACCGACAATTCTCTGGGTTCAAGAAGGATACAGCCATTTCCATATTCTTTCACATTGTAATACTGATAGAGAGCTCCTCTAAGGGTAATCCTTTTCTTACTATCTAAATGTGCAATATAATCCTTTGTTGCTTCCATAAGGCACCTCCGAATCGTGGGATATCCCACCTCTTTGTATTAACTTACACCCATCATTTTCACCTGTCAAGAAACAACATATTGAGAATCATTTACAACACCAGTATAGACCTCATGCCATTGCTCTACAATCACATCATTTTGCACATCACGATTGGGAACAAAAGCCACCCCTCAAACTCAAGTTTTTCAACTCAAGTCCAAGGGGTGGTCTCGTTATGTCTTATGTTTTATTCGTGCCTCACGCAAATATCTTCTGATTCTCGATTTCTCTCGATTCCCGATATTCTCTTTGGCATCAATACATCTTCGCACCGGCCGGGATGTGGTTATCCAGCATTATGAGGTGCAGCTTTTCTTCGCCTTCTTCTTCATGTACGGCGCTGATGAGCATACCGCAGGATTCGATGCCCATCATGGGACGCGGCGGCAGGTTGGTAATGGCCAGCAGGGTCTTGCCCACCAGTTCTTCCGGTTCATAGTATGCATGGATACCGGAGAGGATGGTGCGGTCGTTGCCGGTGCCGTCATCCAGTGTAAACTGAAGGAGCTTTTTACTCTTCTTAACAGCTTCGCAGGCCTTAACCTTCACGGCACGGAAGTCGGACTTGCTGAAGGTTTCAAAGTCCACTTCTTCTTCGAAGAGCGGCTCGATCTTCACCTTGCTGAAGTCGATGTCTTCCACAGCTTCCGGGGCAGCCGGAGCAGCTGAGGCTGAGGCAGCGCCATTTTCGGAAGAAGCGGCAGCCTGAGCGGCATTGTTGGCTTCATTCTTGGCCGCACCCTGGCTCTTCATAGTCGGGAGATTTGCCGAAAAAAACGCCTTTTTTATTCGTTATATGCCATTCAGCG
>JAUNDG010000035.1 GCA_030526195.1 Lachnospiraceae bacterium | reverse complement strand
CCTCATTTGAAAAAGTAAATTCCACCCCCATCTCTCCCAAGATGGAAGTTTCTTGTTCCAAAGACGCAGGTGGCGTTTACTTTTTCCGAATGCTATGCTTGCTGTATTCATCCATCTCCTGTTCCGGCTTTACAGGAGGATTATCGATGAAAAACAAGCATCTTTCTTTAGATGAGCGTATCCAGATCCAAAAGGCACTGGATGAAAAGATGAGTTTCAAAGCTATTGGCCGCATTGTTAATAAAGACTGTACAACCATTTCCAAAGAAGTGCGTTCCCGCATGATCTTTCAAAGAAAAGGAGCCCCTTTCAGACCTTTCAATGACTGCGTTTTCCGCCGGAACTGCACTGCATTCGGATCTGTTTGTCCTTCTTGTTATCGCAAGTGCAAACAGCAGTGTTCTACTTGCGGCCGCTGTTCAGAGCACTGTCCTGATTATGTTAAAGAGCCGTGCCCGCTTCTTGATAAAGCACCTTATGTATGTAACGGCTGTCCAAAACTCAGTCGATGCACGCTTGAGAAACATTTCTACAATGCGCTCTCAGCCCAGAAAGAATACGAAGAGGTCAGGAGCGAGTCTCGTTCCGGATTTAATCTTACTGAAGGTGAATTAAAGCAGCTTGATGATGTGATCAGTCCGCTAATTAAAAAAGGACAGTCTATTCATCACATCCTGGTCAACAACGCCGACTCGATCAACTACTGTGAGAAAACCATCTACGCCTATACAAACAGCGGATTATTCTCAGCACGGAACATTGACCTTCCCCGCAAGGTGCGCTTTCGTCCGCGCAAAAAGAAATCTGTTGCTTTGAAGGTCGACAAAGGCTGCCGGATCGGACGGACATACTCCGATTTCAAGATCTTCCGCGATGCAAATCCGGCCATTCCTGTTACTGAACTGGATTCTGTAGTGGGAGTTACGGGAGGGGCCGTTCTGCTCACGATCCACTTTGTTCTTCCCAAACTCCAGTTGGCTTTTTTAAGACCTGCGAACAACTCGAAATCCGTGATAGACATTTTTAATCAACTCTACGAGCGATTAGGTGACGATAAGTATCGTAAGATCTTTTCCTTGTGCCTTGCTGATAATGGGTCTGAATTCTCCAATCCAACAGCAATTGAAAGAAATGAATACGGTGAGCTCCGCTCAAGGCTTTTTTATTGCAATCCATCCGCGCCCAATGAGAAAGGCGCATGTGAAAACAATCACACCTTCATCAGGCGCATCATTCCTAAAGGGGTAGACCTGGGAAAATATACACAGGCTCAGATCTCTCTCATGATGGATCATATCAATTCTTACGGACGTCCTGAGCTTGGCGAAAAATCGCCGTATGAAATGTTTGAATTCTATTACGGCCGGGAAATCCTGGACCTGCTCGGGGTCAACAAGATATCGGCGAATGAGATTGTATTAAAACCGAGTTTGTTGAATGGCAACTTCTAAATAGACATTGATGCATTGCTCGAGCGATGCACACAGATCAGCTTACTTTCGCTTGATTACCGTTTTCCGGATGCCTGAGCTATGTCAAGGCTGCCGAAGGCAATCCGAAGGACGGTGGCCTTGACATAGCAATGGCATCCGGGATTATCACTCAAGCGAAAGTAAGCAAGAAAAAAGCCGGATAGTACGCGATGGATGAGCCCTATACATTCCCCAAGGGTGGAATTCACTAACTCTTACCAGGACCACGTGAATTCGACTCTTCATTTTAATGCGTAAAAATCCAGCTTTTTAAGTATTATAGCCGCAAATGCGACCCAAAAACCATGCTTTTGATAAAAATAAATTCCACCCTGTGGAATTTATTCCTACAAGGTGGAATTTACTCTTACAAAGTGGAATTTACCTTTTCAATTAACCATTCTTTTGTCCGGCTTTTTGATTGGTTTTTTGAGTTTCCGGAGTCGCCGCTCAGTCCAAAAGCGGACATTTCAAAGGATTTCTTATGATGCATTTCCGTGGAGTTTCATTGACACAGTTGATGACTTATGTGACAATATAGTGAGTTTGCAAGTATCCGGTATCGCGTTTTGATCGCTTCTTTTTCAGCCAGATGAAGGGCGGTCCGGTGTGATACTAAGCGGGAATTATCGGTCTGTCTGTGACCGATGTTGTTCACGAAGGAGAGGTTTCTATGATTATTGGTTTTGGTAATGACCATTCAGGTGTGTATCTGAAAAACTACCTGGTGGAATATCTTGAAAGCAAGGGTCATGAGGTGATCAACTATGGTGTTGATTCTCAGGCCAAGGGCGATGACTACCCGGTGATCGGCCGTAAGGTGGCAGAAGCCCTGCTGCGTGGTGAGGTGGAAAAAGGTATCCTCATCGGCGGTGTCGGCGCCGGTATCTGTCTGGCTGCCAATAAGGTGTCAGGTGTTCGCGCCGTTCTTTGCTCTGAACCGGTGACAGCCCGTGTGGCCGTCAACCACAACAACTGCAACATGATCTGTATGGGCTCTCGTATCGTCGGTAAGGATATGGCGAAGATGATCCTCGACGAGTTCCTGTCAGCTGAATTTGAAGGCGGCCGTCATCAGAGACGTCTTGATATGATCGCTGAGATCGAGCATGACTATACAGCTCTGAATACTAATCGTTAACATAACATTGTGTAAAATAATATATCAAAAAATACTTTTATAGCAGGAGGGTATTATGGCAGATAAGAAAGGTTTTATCGCAGAATTTAAAGAGTTTATCATGCGCGGCAACGTGCTGGATATGGCTGTCGGTGTTATCGTCGGCGGTGCCTTCAGCACCATTGTCAAGTCACTGGTTGATGACGTGCTGATGCCGGTGATCACACTGGTGACAGGCGGCCTTAATTTCCAGGACTGGTTCATTTCCTTAAACGGTGAAAAGTTTGCCACACTGGCTGAGGCTCAGGAAGCCGGCGCTGCCACACTGAACTACGGTATGTTCATCAACAACATCATTTACTTCCTTCTGGTAGCTCTGATGATCTTCCTTCTGATCAAGGGTATCAACAAGCTGCACAAGAAACCGGAAGAAGCTCCGGCACCGGTGACCACAAAGATCTGTCCGTTCTGTAAGAGCGAGATCCCGCTGGAAGCCACACGCTGCGGCCACTGCACATCTCAGCTGGAGGCTGATAAATAATGGTGACAGCCAGAGATGAAGCCTTTATGAAAATGGCGCAGGAGATCGCGCAGGAGCTTGATGACGGCGTGATGCCCTCTGATGAGCTTCTGGATGAGGCCTATATGGGTCTGGCGGTGGTGCTTCACGACCTTGGTCCGGAGGCGGACGATGACAGCGTGGAGGATGGAATCCGCGAGTATCTCCATAAAGTGAAGGCTGAGTACAGCGATCTGCAAAGCTCTGAGGATAACATCATTGCTCAGGTTGAGGCTCTTAACCGCAGTATCGATGAGCTGACTAAAGAACTGGGAACACGACCGAATCTTGATGAGCTCGCTAATGACATGGGCATCAGCCAGGAGAAAGTCATTTCCATCCTGAAGCTGCTGGGCGAAGATGTTGAGCAGCTGGAAGCCGCTTCCAAGGAGACGGAATGGTCACCTCAGTGGAAAGTGAATTTCTGATGCCGCGGTAGAGGCCATCGGGAAAACCATTTTCAAAAAGAAAAGAAAATAGTGACGAATTAGACGGGGAGGCTTAACATAGCCTCCCCGATGCTATATGATAGTAAAGATGCATGTCACGTGCCTCTTTTGGGAGGCAGGTCGTGAGGCGGACATGGCGCCCTGTCGATGGGCGAGGGCCGCCTGACAAAAAACGGCCGGCGGGGAGCGGGCCGAACAGGGAGTTTATTATGAATATTACAGTATTATGCGGCGGCACCAGCACAGAGCGCGCCGTTTCCATTACATCCGGCCAGGGGGTCTGCAAAGCGCTGCGGTCCAAGGGCCACAAGGCCGTTCTGGTGGACGTGTTCTGCGGTATGACAAGTTATGACGCCGACAAGGCATTTCCGGAAGAGTATGATGTGGACACAGCGGCCAACAACATCCGCAACATGGATGTGGTGGTGCCGGAGATCAAGAAGGACAAGAGCCGCGGCTTTTTCGGCCCGCACGTGATCGAGCAGTGCAAGAAGAGCGACATCGTTTTCCTGGCCCTTCACGGGGAGAATGGGGAAAATGGCAAGGTGCAGGCGGCGTTTGACCTGGCGGGCATTCGTTACACCGGCACCGGTTATATCGGTTCAGCCATGGCCATGGACAAGGGTCTGTCCAAGATTATGCTCAACGCCTTCCACATCCCCACACCCCGGGGTATCACCCTGCACAGAGACAATCATCATAAGAAGCTTGAAGCCTACACCATGAAATTCCCGGTGGTGGTCAAGCCCTGCAGCGGCGGTTCCTCCGTCGGTGTATTCGTGGTGCACGATCAGGAGACCTATGAGAAGGCGCTGAACGAGGCATTTGCGCTGGAAGAAGAGGTCGTGGTGGAAGATTACATCAAGGGCCGTGAGTTCTCTGTGGCGGTTATTGACGGCAAGGCGTTGCCCATTATCGAGATCGCGCCGCTGGAAGGCTTCTATGATTATAAGAACAAATACACACCGGGTTCCGCCATCGAAACCTGCCCGGCCAACCTGGATTTCAAGCAGACCGAGCAGATGCAGCGTTATGCGGAAATGAGTTTCCGGGCCCTGAACCTTGATGCTTACGGCCGTATTGACTTTATGATGAACGAAAATGGGGACATGTACTGTCTGGAGGCCAACACCCTCCCGGGCATGACACCCACCTCTCTGATGCCGCAGGAGGCTCTCCAGATCGGCTTCGACTTCGCCACTCTGTGTGAGGAACTGATCCGCGTGTCCTTAAAGAAATACGTGAAATAAGCGATTGTCGCGTTGCAGCGCTGATCAGACTTAAGGACTTGCAAGGAAAGGCATCTTAAAAAATGAAGTATCTCACTCCGGCTGCCATGGCGGCCATCACCGGCGGGGAACTCAATTGCCCTGCCGATAAAATGAACACCGAGATTACCGGCATCACCAGCGACAGTCGAAAGGTGGCACCGGGCAATCTTTTCGTGCCCTTCAAGGGCGCCAGCTTTGATGCCCATGATTTCATTCCGGGCGTCATGGAAAAAGGGGCGCTGATCACATTGACAGAGCGGGAGGACACATCGGCGGATTATCCTTTTATCCGTGTGGCCAGCTCCCTCAAGGCCCTGCAGAAGATCACCGCTTATTATCTTAAGGAAATGGATGTGCCGGTGGTTTCCATCACGGGTTCCGTGGGTAAGACCAGCACCAAGGAAATGGTGGCGTCTGTCCTGGCACAGAAATACAAAACCCTGAAAACACTGGGAAATTTTAATAATGAACTGGGGCTGCCCCTCACCATTGCCCGTCTGACAGATGAGGACGAGGTGGCCGTGCTGGAAATGGGCATCAGCCATTTCGGGGATATGACCGAGCTGGGAGAAATCGCTGCGCCGGACATTTCCGTTATCACCAATATCGGCACCTGCCATCTTGAAAATCTGATCGACCGGGACGGCGTCTTTAAGGCTAAGACGGAGATATTTGATTTCCTGAAGCCCGGCGGCCGGGTGGTGCTGAACGGGGACGATGATAAGCTGTGTGCTGTGGATACTGTCAACGGGATGAAGCCGGTCTTCTTCGGTCTGGACAGCCGCTGTGACTTCTGGGCGGACGAGGTGCGGTCCTTAGGCATCAAGGGCATGACCTGCACCATCCATACACCGGAAGAGGCCTTTGGGGTGACGGTGCCCATTCCGGGCCTTCATTCTGTTTCAAATGCCCTGTGCGCCTGCGCTGTGGGTCATCTTCTGGGGGTCAGTCCGGAGGAAATGAAGCGGGGCATCGAAGAGGTGGAGACGCTGGCCGGCCGCTTCCGTCTGATCGACCATAAGGGAATGACCATTGTGGATGACTGCTATAACGCCAATCCCATGTCCATGAAGGCCTCTCTTGGGGTGCTTCATGAGACGGAAGGCCGCACCGTGGCCATTCTGGGGGATATGGGTGAGCTTGGCACAAACGAAGAGGCTCTTCATCGCGAGGTGGGGACCTATGCGGTGTCCCACAGACCGAATCTGCTCCTGACAGTGGGGCCGCTGGCCCGTCAGATCGCCGAGGCGGCAGCCGAGGGCTGCGGCGCGGCGGTGGAGACCGGTGCTGACGCCGGAGAATCGCTTGTTGATGGTGCCGACAGTAAGGACCGCATCATCGCATTTCCGGATAATGCCGCGCTCCTTAAGGTGCTGCCGAAACTGGTGGCTGCCGGGGATACCATTTTAGTCAAAGCCTCACACTTTATGAACTTCACAGAAATCGTAAACGCACTGGCATCACTCTGATGCCGGTGCTTTTGTTATCCCGATATCAAGTGAATCCTCATGCTTGCATGAAAAAAGACCCGCATAACGGGTCTTAGTTATAATACTTATTCAGGTTGTTTTCCAGCATCTCAAGGACAATGCCGCGGAAATGGCTGCCCACGTGCTTGCGTTCTTCCGGTGTGAGAGCGGCATAACTGACGGGCTTGCCGAACTCGATGACCACCTTGGCCTTTTTGATCGCCGGGAAATGGGATTCGAAGATCGCCGGTGTGTTGAGGGTGGCCACGGGGATGATCTTGCAGCCCGTGCGCTGGGCGATCTTAAAGGAACCGTCCTTAAACTCATCCATTTTCAAAGGATCGCCGCTCTTGTTGCGATGACCTTCCGGATAGATGAACATGGACACCCCTTCCTTAACATAAGCGATGGCCTGGGTGATGACCTTAAGGCCTTCCTTCAGGTTGTCACGGCTTAAGAACAGGCAGTGGATGCGGTTCATATAGGTCGCGATAACAGGCACCTTCTTCATCCCGTCTTTGGAAATGAAGCCGGTTTTGTTCGGCAGGATCCCGTAGGTCAGGACGATATCGAAGATACTCTGATGGTTGCCGATAAACAGCACCGGCTCATCTGTCGGGATGTTTTCAAGACCGATATAGGTGGTCTTGGCGCCGGACAGAAAGGCCACTACCCGCAAACCCCATTGAACGACACGAAGCTGGGACCAGTCATAAGCCTCCGGACTGATATGTTTTACCAGACATTCAATGAGCAGGAACGGCAGTGACAAAATAAGGAAAATAACAACAAAAAGAATAGTCACAATTGTTCTTAACATGCCCTCAATTATAGCCGAAAACAATGGGGCGAGCAAGGAATCCCCTTGCGAATCAGGAGAAAATGGGTATAATGAATACTTGAACACATCATGTATACAATAAACAATACGTGTACAATCATAAATGCCTCTGGGGCGGGCACAGCGCCATTTTCGGAACAGCAGCAATGGACGACCAAAGGTGGCTGCGGTTCACATGCAAGGAGCAAAGTGGACAGCATGCCTTCCGGGGATTGTGCGTATCCTCTTTATATGAGGCAGCGATAGAAAACAGGTAAGTCTATGATTATTAAAGCACCGGCAAAAATCAATCTTGGTCTTGACGTTCTGGGTTTAAGACAGGACGGCTATCATGAAGTGAAGATGGTCATGCAGATGCTGAAGCTCCATGACGAGCTGACCATCGAAGCTCTTCGGGGCGGACAGGGCATCACCCTGACCACCAATGTGTCCTATATCCCCACAGACGGCAGCAATCTGGCTGTGCGGGCAGCGGCACTGCTGATGGAAGAATTTGATATTAAGGATGGCCTCACCATTTTCCTGCAGAAAAATATCCCTGTGGCCGCAGGGCTGGCGGGTGGCAGCACGGATGCGGCAGCGGTCCTTATCGGTCTCAATAAGCTTTATAAGCTGGGCCTGGGGACGGAGGAACTGATGGCCCGGGGTGTGAAGCTGGGGGCGGATGTGCCCTTCTGCGTAATGAAGACAACCGCTTTGTCTGAGGGCATCGGCGAGGTGCTCACACCGGTGTCGGGGATGCCTACCTGCGGCATTTTACTGGCCAAGCCCCCTTTCAGTGTGTCGACACCGAAGATCTATAAGGCCTATGACAGTCTGAATGATGTGGCGCATCCTGATGTGGACGCCATTTTGCAGGACCTTGAAAATGGTGATCTGAAGGCTCTGGCCGGTCATATGGGAAATGTCCTGGAAGCGGCCACCGGTCCCATGTATCCGGTGATCGGCGAACTGGAGAAAGCCATGAAAGAGGCGGGGGCGCTCAATGCCATGATGAGCGGCAGCGGTCCCACGGTATTTGGCATTTACAACAATAAAGAGGCTGCAGCGGCAGCAAAACGCGCTCTTCAGAAACAATTCCCGGGCGTGCGTCTCATTGTGACAGAACCCTTGTCATGAAGAGCAAGGAGCAAAGCGTACATCGTGCCCTGTGGGTATTGCGAGTGTCCGCTTTACAATGACATGTCTGCCCACGGGCAGCTTCGGAGGATAAGATGATCGAAAAATTCAGTATGGATATGAATGAGTTTCTGCCTCTGCGCGAAGTGGTCTATAACACCCTGCGCAAGGCCATTTTAAAAGGCGAATTCCAGCCCGGCGAACGTCTGATGGAGATTACCCTGGCCAATCGGCTGGGCGTGTCCCGGACACCGGTGCGTGAGGCGATGCGTCAGCTTGAAAATGAAGGGCTTGTCCTGATGATCCCGCGTAAGGGGGCTCAGGTGGCCAAGATCACCCGTCAGGAAATGACGGATGTTCTGGAGGTCCGGAAGTCCCTGGAAATCCTTGCCGTGGAGAAAGCCTGCGAACGCATTTCCGCTTCGCAGAAAGAGGAACTGAAGGTCAGAGAGGAAGAGTTTAAGAAGGTGCTTCTCTCTGATGACATCACAGCTATTGCCGAAGCCGATGAGGCTTTCCACGAGGTCATTTACCGGGCCACCGGCAACCGCCGACTCATTCAGCTTCTGAGCAATCTGCGGGAGCAGATGTACCGGTTCCGTGTGGAATACTTAAAAAATAAAGACAGCTGGGAGCTGCTCATCGATGAGCACCGCCGGATCGTGGAGGCCCTGGTGACGGATGACCGTGCCACAGCCCGCGACCTGACAGCGCAGCACATCGACAATCAGCAGTCTGCCATCGACAAATTACTTGAGGAGAATGACAGTAATGACGCACTTATCTGAGGCCCCCATCGGTCTTTTTGATTCGGGTCTCGGCGGCCTGACCGTGGCGCGGGAGATCATGAGAAACCTGCCCGATGAGAAGATCGTCTATTTCGGCGACACCGCCCGGGTGCCCTACGGCAACAAATCAAAGGGCACGGTGGTGCGTTATTCGGAGCAAATCCTCAGATTCCTGCTGACACAGAATATCAAGGCCGTGGTCATTGCCTGCAACACCGCTTCCGCCATGGCGCTGGAGGCCCTGCGGGACAAGACGGATCTGCCGGTTCTGGGGGTGGTATCCCCCGGTGCCGTGATGGCGGTCAAGGCCACCCGTAATAAACGGGTGGGGGTCATGGCCACCAAATCCACCATTGCTTCTGAATCCTATGTAAAGGAAATTCATCGACTGGATCCGGAGGTCACGGTGGTGGGTGAACCCTGTCCGCTGCTGGTGCCCCTGGTTGAGGAGGGGTGGACCAACACCAAGATCACCGATGAGATCCTGCAGCATTATCTGGATCATCTGATGGCACAGCAGGTGGACACCATCATCATGGGCTGCACCCATTATCCGCTTTTAAGAAATGCGATTGCCCGGCTGGTGGGGGATGAGATCACGCTGGTGAATCCGGCTTACGAGACCGCTCTGGCGCTCAAAAAGGTGCTGGATGAAAATGGTCTTCTGAACACAACTCCGGCCAACAAGGCGGATCCTTATCCTTATCGCTTCTTTGTCAGCGACGAGGCGGAGCGTTTCCGTGATTTTGCCGGCATGATCCTACCGGTGGATGTGCGCAGCGCCGAGATGATTCCCATCGAGAAATATTGATGGCCCGGACGCGACTGGCGAGTCGGGCCTGTTGAGAGGCCGGGACACTCATTTCCTATGAAAATGGGTCTGCGGCTTTTCATTATTATGTGAGATGACAAGGAGAATGTGTTTTGACTAAGAATTGTATTGTGACGGTGAGAGGAGAGCAGAATTATCCCGATGGAGTTCAGGACAATGAGCCCATTGAGCTCATCACCACCGGTTATTATGAGATGATCGACGGGCGGCATACGCTGGCTTATGATGAGGTGTTTGAGGATGCCGCCGGTGTGACGTCGAATCGAATCGATTGTGTGCCGGGGTCGGCGCATGTGGTGAAGAATGGTCAGATCAATGTGGATATGCTGTTCGAACCGGGGAAATCGAATCTGGCGTGTTATACGACGCCCTTTGGGCATATCGATATGGCGTTTACGGCGTCTTCTGTGGAATGTGAGAAGACGGATGAGGCATTTTCGTTGAAGATTGTGTATACCATGGCTGTGGAAGGGCGGTATGCAGCGGATTGTGTGCTGGAGTTGACAGCGAAGTTCAGGCCGAAGAAGAAGTGACCTCATAGCGCCCTGCCGGCCCATGATGCTCGGCACGCGCGTCGTCCCCTTCAGCCCTTCGGTCTTCAGGCTCCTTTGGCGAAGTGTGCCTGCGCAAACATGGGCCGACGGGGCGCATTGTACGTTTTATCCCTAACCTATATTCCGATTATATAGCACCGGACCGGCCCATGATGCTCGGCACGCGCGTCGTCCCCCTCAGCCCTTCGGTCTTCGGGCTCCTTTGGCGAAGTGTGCCTGCGCAAACATGGGCCGACCGGGCGCTATTATACGTTATTTCAATACAATAGAGGACTCCGAATCAAAGGCTTACGAACGAAATTGAGCATAAAAAAAGCACCCGTGCAGGGTGCTTTTTTGTATGCGGATTAGTGTTTTTTGCCGTTCTTGGCATTGGCTTCGCTGCGTGCAGCGGGTGATACTTTGGCGGCCAGTTTGGCGCGGAAGCTTTTTTTGCCTTCCGGTTTCGGCAGGGAGCCGCGGACTGCGTGTACACCGATGATGTACAGGCCGGAGACTTCGCAACGGACTTCTTTCTTGACCGGGATGAGGTCATAGATTTTTTCATCAGCGATGAAGGATGAGATCTTGGGACCGTATTTGGCTTTGACGATCGGCAACTTGCGGCCTCTTAAGCGGCGAGGTGTCTGATCGATGACCATCTGCGGAAGACCGGAGTCTTTGATCTTAACACGACCTTTGTCGATGATCAGCAGGTTGATGCTCTGCTTGGCGGCTTCAATCTGCGCCATCTGTTCTTCCTGCTTTTTCTGTGCCTTTTTACCGAAGATCATAACGGCGATGAAGATCGCCACCATGACACCTAAAATAATGAGTAATATTGCCCAAACCGGCATATTGAAAATCCTCCTTGTGTCAGTTCATTCATTTCTCTATATTATCATTTTTCAGATGTGTTCGCAAGAATTTCGCTTTGGGGGAGACGGGGTTTTTGTACTGTTTTTAGCACCGATTTTCAGGCTATTTTGTACCAGGATAAGCTTTCACGCAGTTGAACCGCAGCAAGCATTCCCCTGCTTCAAAGACGTAGAGTCTTAAGCGGGGGTCCGCTTTACCCGTTCGGTCTCAAACTGCGGTGGAGTGAAGCGTTTTGCATCAGCCGGAGCTTCTGCTGTCAGGAGGCTAAAGATGGTTGTGGTTCACGAGGTCGCAGAGGCAGGAGACTGTTATGAGGCTTATGCGCATGTATGCCTGGTCGATGTACGATATTTGATACGGTCTTCATGTTTCCACGTGGTTTCAAGTCTGTTATAATACGCATATGGAAAAAAGACGATTAACACCCGAGGAGCGGGAGCTCCGTCGGAAAAAGGAAAAGATGAAACGCCGGCGTCGCCGGGCGATCTACATTTTCATATTTGCTCTGATCATCGCCGGATTGGCGTTTGTGATCATTGCCCGGATGCTGGTGGCCAAGGCCGAGAAGGAAGAGGAGCGGTCACGGAAGGAGGCCGAGATTTCGGCTGAGGAACAGCTGATCGCGGATCACCGGGCGCTGATCGCGCAGGCGGAGGAGGTTGCGCTGACTTACGATTATGACGGGGCCATCGCACTGCTTGAAACCGCCGAGAATTACGATGAGGATTCGGAGATCATCGATGCCATCGCCAAATACACGGTGGCTAAGACCACACTGTCGCCGGTGGATGTCACCTCCGTGCCTCATGTGTTCTTCCACTCCCTTATCGTGGATCCGTCCCGGACCTTCGACACCACCAGATGGAGTGCCGATGAGGTGGCCGGTCTTAATGCCTGGATGACCACCATCGAGGAATTCGATGCCATTATCCAGCAGATGTATGACAATGGCTACGTGCTGGTGCGGATGCGTGATCTGGTCAATGAAACCGTGGATGAAAATGGGCAGGTGCATTTCACCGCCAATAAGAATCTGATGCTGCCGGCGGGCAAGAAGGCTTATGTCCTGTCCATCGACGACTGGAGTTATTATCACAGCTACACCGGTAAGGGCTTCGGCGACAAGGCCGTGGTGGATGAAAATGGTGATGTGAAGATCCAGTACACAGACATTCAGGGCAACGTGACCATCGGCGATTATGACGTTGTGCCGCGCCTCAATACATTTATGAAGGAGCATCCCGACGGAGCATATAAGGGCGCCAGAGGTATGATCGCTCTGACCGGCTACAATGGTGTCTTCGGTTATCGCACAGACGAGGACTATGTGAAGCGCGAGCATCTTCAGTCTGACCAGAAGGCCTGGCTTGACGGCCATCCCACCTTTGATGAGGCGGCCCGTCAGGAGGAGATTCGCAAAGCCACCGAGGTGGCGGAAGCGGTCAAGGCTTCCGGTTGGGAATTTGCCAGCCATACCTGGGGTCATTTAAGTGTCACCGGTAAGGATGTGGCCACGCTTCAGGCCGATAATGAGCGTTGGATGAACAATGTGGCCAATATCGTCGGGGAGACCGACACCATCATTTTCGCCCACGGGGCGGATATCGGTGACTGGCACGATTACAATGCGGAGACCAACCCGGTTTACGCTTACTACACCAATGCCGGCTATCATTTCTATGCCAACGTTGACGCCTCCACCCAGTCCTGGGTGCAGCTGCGGGACGGCTATTTCCGTCAGGGCCGAATTGACCTCGACGGCCTGCAGATGTGGCGGCATATATCCGGCAAGGCCAAGAAGGATGTGTTGAGTATCCTGTTTGATGTGAATACCGTCTTTGATCAAAGACGTCCCACACCGGTCAGCGCTACCGGTAAGGAGTAATAAAAGGAACCTGTCGAGAAAGACCGGCGCAAGAACCGGTTGCAATCCTTCACCTGATACGTCGGTTGACGACCAGGCGAAGCTTACAAAAGGAGGAAAGAAAATGGATGCATTAGAATGCCTGATGAAGAGAAGAAGTGTCAGAAAGTACAAACCGGATATGGTGGATGAAGAAACCATCAAGAAAATCCTGGCCTGCGGTTCTATGGCTCCCTCAGGTAAGGGGACACAGTCTGCCACCATGGTCGTGGTCAGAGATCCGGAAACCATTGCTGATCTGTCCCGCATGAACGCTGCCGTTAAGAACTTTAACTATGATCCGTTCTTCGGTGCGCCGATGGCTGTCATCGTATTCTCAAATCCTGCCGTATGGCCGGGCACAGACTGGGATGCCGCTCTTATGATGGGCAATCTGATGAATGCCGCATACGCTGAAGGTGTCTCCACCTGCTGGATCAACCGCGGCAAGCAGATGTTTGCCACAGAAGAAGGCAAAGCTTACATGGCCAAATGGGGTGTGCCGGATACCTGCGAAGGTGTGGGCATCTGCATCATGGGCTACTGTGACGGTGAATATCCGACACCGAAGGCCCGCCGTGAAGATATGATCATCTGGGCTGACTGATTTTGTTGAAAAAATGATTGTTGGCGGCGACACTTCGTGATAAGATAGTCGCGGATAAATGAAAAAACGGACTGTTCGTGAAGCATCATTTTCTAAAGAATGAACAGGCTGAATAATTAAGATTTCAATTGCGGAATGCTGTGTGTGAAGCGCAGTCATTCCGCAATACTATTTTGGTTTCAAAAGATACTTTATAAGTATAGTTTTGTATAAGGAGAGACTATGGAAAAGGAGATGAGAGAGAAGGTACTCGTCATTGACTTTGGTGGCCAGTACAACCAGCTGGTGGCCAGACGGGTCCGCGAATGCCAGGTCTACTGCGAGATCTATTCCTGGCGGACACCGCTTGATGAGATTCGGAAAATGAATCCGAAGGGCATCATCATGACCGGTGGTCCCAACAGCTGCTATGAAGAAAATGCGCCTCTCTGCGCGGAGGAAATGTTCAATATGGGCATTCCGGTTCTGGGTCTTTGCTACGGCGCCCAGATGATGCAGCAGGTTCTGGGCGGTAAGGTGGAAGCCGCACCGGTCAGAGAATACGGCAAGACAGAGGTTCTGGTGGACAAGACACAGTCCCCGCTGATGGCCGGTGTGCCGGCAAGCACCATTGTCTGGATGAGCCATACGGATTACATTTCCAAACTGGCCCCGGGCTTTGAAGTGGTGGCTCATACCGCTGACTGCCCCTGCGCTGTGGTGGAAGATGCCTCACGTCGTCTTTACGGCATTCAGTTCCATCCGGAAGTTCTGCATACCGAAAAGGGCAAGGATATGCTCTTTAATTTCGTGCGTAATATCTGCGGCTGCAGCGGCAGCTGGAAAATGGCTGATTTTGCGGAACGCACCATTGCCGAGCTGAGAGAAAAGATTGGTGACGGCAAGGTTCTGTGCGGTCTCTCCGGCGGTGTGGATTCTTCCGTGGCAGCGGTTCTTCTGTCAAAGGCTATCGGTAAGAATCTGACCTGCGTCTTTGTGGACCATGGTCTTTTAAGAAAAGATGAAGGCGATCTGGTGGAATCCGTTTTCGGTCCCGATGGCGCCTATGACCTGAACTTCGTGCGCGTCAATGCGCAGGATCGCTTCTACGTCAAGCTGGCCGGTGAGGATGAACCGGAGCGGAAGCGTAAGATCATCGGTGAAGAGTTTATTCGTGTCTTCGAGGAAGAAGCCAAGAAGATCGGTAAGGTGGATTACCTGGTTCAGGGTACTATTTACCCGGATGTTGTGGAATCCGGTCTTGGCGGTGAGTCCGCTGTCATCAAATCACATCACAATGTTGGCGGTCTGCCGGACTATGTTGATTTCAAGGAAATCGTCGAGCCGCTGCGTCTCCTCTTCAAGGATGAGGTGCGAGCTGTCGGTCTTCACCTGGGTATCCCGGAACATCTTGTCATGCGTCAGCCCTTCCCGGGTCCGGGTCTGGGTGTCCGTATCGTCGGTGACATCACCGCCGAAAAGGTCAAGATCGTTCAGGATGCCGATGCCATCTATCGTGAGGAAGTGGATAAGGCTGTTAAGGAAGGTCGTCTTGAGGCGCCGAATCAGTATTTCGCTGCCCTGTCCAACATGCGTTCCGTCGGTGTTATGGGTGACTTCCGGACCTACGATTATGCCGTAGTCCTGCGCGCTGTCTATACCATTGACTTCATGACAGCCGAAGCGGCCAATATCCCGTTTGATGTGCTGCAGACAGCCATGAACCGGATTATTAATGAAGTCGACGGGGTCAACCGCGTCCTTTACGACATCACATCTAAGCCGCCCGGCACGATCGAGCTGGAATAGTTGCAAGAATTCAAAAAAGCCTTATTTTACGGGCTTTTTCGAGGGTCGAAATGTGAATTGATACCATTTTGATACTATTTGCAAAATATCGAGAATAATTTCAGCATGAGGAAATCCCTCCTGTTTGAACGCTTAAGTTCATT
>JAUNDG010000013.1 GCA_030526195.1 Lachnospiraceae bacterium | reverse complement strand
CATCGCGGGCGCCAATGACCCCGGCAACAATATCTTCATTTGAGCGTGCCCATCAGCGCCCGGCCTCTCGGGCGGCATTAACCCCAGCACAAAAAAAGAACTGTGCCCGGGCTATGCCCGGCGCACAGTTCTTAATCTTGCTTTGACTCAGTTCCAATACCCGTTGGTGTTGATCTTCGCGTAGGTATAGGTGATGAAGGCATCGGTGCCATCCACGTTCATTTCCTGGTCCACGCCGCCGGCATAGAGCGTCGCGTCGGCATAGATGCGGTAGTTGGCATACTGCGTCACCGTCTTATCGACTGTAAAGGTTACCGGGATCACGAACTGACCCGCCTGAGCCTGATAATACGGATAACTGCCATCCGCCGCCTTGGTGAGCGTGATGGTGTAGTTGCTCATGGCACCGGCCTGGCTGATGGAAGCCCCGGCCATGTAATCGCCGATGGCCACCGCCACATAATCGGTGTTATTGCGCTGTCTCAGGGACAGGTTGAACACCAGAGTGTCGGCCTCAGCCAGCATGCGGAACTTCGTCACATCGGTGTCGAAGCCCTCAAGAGCGGACAGGTCCAAAGTGAGCAGGGTGTCGATCACCCCTTCGCCCTTCTCAAGACCGTTGATCCCCAGCTGGTCCATATTGGTGTAATCCAGCTTCAGGAAGGCCGCCCGGGCTGTATTGAGATAATACTTCCGCACGGTATCGCGATCCGCCGTCGAACCCTTCAGGGTGCTGTGGGCCAGACCGCCCTCCGTGAAGGAAACCACTGCCTTGGCATCCACCTGGGTGAAGTTTTCAATGGCGCTGACCGCTGAGTCATACGGAATCGTGTTGTTGGTCAGGATAGACGCCACACTGAGCTGCAGGTTTGTCTCCGCCTCCAGGTAGAAGGTGTTGACAGAGGCATTTCTCAGAACCGACAAGTCAATGTAACGATAACCATCCGCCGTCTTCTCGGCGAAAGGCAGCAGCATTTCAGAAGAATCCTCACTGCCGCTCCAGGCATAGGTCACGGCCGGTGTTCTGTCAGAACCTGCCGCCACCAGCTTGGTGCCGTTCCAGACGTAGTACCGCGGATTGCCGCTGCCGTCCTTGATGTAGGCATACAGCTTCACGGCGTTGTCTCTCACCCCGTCATCGTCCACGGCCACCGCATCACTGGGCACCGCCACACCGGTCTGAACCCGATTCTCAGTCTTCTTCAGGGAAATGATGAGGTTCTGGTACAACGGATCCTGCTCGGTATAGTTCTGACGATTGAAGGTGATCGTATCTGTGACGGAAATGGGCATCGTCGCCGTTGCCCCGGCCACATCTACCGCCACGTTAATGGCATCGGTGTTGTCCACCAGTGTCTGACGGTAGTTATCAAGATAGTTGAAGGACGCTTCAGAGTTGGCATCCTTCGGATCCAGCAGCTGCGGGTTGTAGCGATGGACCTGGTGGACTTCCAGCGGCGGGCTGGAGGTCTTTTCACTCCAGACCATGCCGGTCTTGTCCATGGTCATACGATGGCTTTCCGCATGCGGCACTGTGATCACCACGAAATAGCTTTCCTTCGGATAAGCGTTGTTGATCGTCAGTGTGTAGCGGGCCACCGAACTGCCGTCCGATGATTTGTAGATCCGGTAATAGTGGCCGTCGGCCGCTTTCACCGTGGCACCGGTGGCACTTGGCAGCTGGATCCAGGTCACCGCAGAGGCATCCGCCTTTTCCGCATCCGTTGCCGGTGCTGCGGTGATGTTGAGAAGCTCTGACAGGCTGACCGGTTCAAAGGCCGTGCCGTCAGTTGCGGTAAAGTTCAGTTTACCGCCGTTCCACAGCTCAAGATGCGTGCCGCCGTTATTGGTCACCGTCGCATAGTAGCGTCTGTCGCCCCGCTGGCTGTCAAGAAGGGTGATCTTCGTGCCCACCGGTAAGGTCTGAGCACCGGTATCCACCGTCTTCTTATAATAACCGATGAGGTCGCCGCCGGCTTCCATGTAACCCTGCCAATCGTAGGCAGCGGTGTCGGTGAGGTCGCTCTGGTTGCTGTTGTAAAGGAACGTTAAGTAGCCTGTGATCTCCTCACCCTGTGAGGCCAGCGCGTGGTCTCTTGTCTGAGCGTAAGCGCTGTCCGGTTTGTTGAAGATCGTGCCGGTGGACATGGTGGCCATGAAATCCACCTGCAGCATACGCCGGACAACCACCGGAATATGCAGCGTGTACGGCTCATTTCTTAAGCCTGTAAATGTCACTGTCACCAGCGTGAAGGTATCCTGCTGGTTATCGAAGGCCGCCGTTGTGGTGAACTGGCCCGTCGTTTTGTTGTAAACCAGCGTATCCGGATACAGTGTCTTATTGGTCACCGGCGTAAATGTATCCGTGCCGGCCACCCGCTGATAACGGGTAAAGGTGACGCTGTGCTTGCTGTAGCTGCTGAACTGCCGCGCATTTTCGAAGCCGCCGTTGGTGGCTGCGTCAAGGTACTGCTTCAGAACAGACGCATCACCATCAATGAGCACCACCGGGAAATCGGCACCGGCTGAAAGCTGTGTCTCCTGCTGTTCATTATAGGAGGAAATGATGCTCTCGTTGATCTTTTCGCTTGTGACTTTCGCGCCGGACAGGTTCTGGTAATCCTTCACCGTGCCGCTGTTGGCCACGATATCGACCACCGTCTGAGGATTCAGCGTATCGCCGTGAAGGGCCCCGGCATTTTCGATGGTTCGGGTGGGCAGGGTGGCCACTTCCGCTGCGGTGTTGATCTCACCGTAGCTCTTATAACCGCCGTAAACCATGTAGACCGAACTGCCGTAGCTGCCATAGCCGGTACCCCTGACATCGTTGGCCGGGAGCGCCTTGCCATTTTCCTGCTGCACACACACGCCCAGCAAGCGTGTCTTGGCACCGGCGCCGAAGAATCGGCCGCTGTTGGTCACACTGGAGAAGGTGGTGTTCTGCATCAGGATATTCTGACCAAAGAGCTCGCCGTTGATATTGCCGCCGATACCGCCCACCGCAGTGGCATCACGCTGTGTGATGGTATTCTCGATCAGTTCGATGTTCTTCAGGTAGATCTGGCAGGCACTGGCCCAGCTCCAGCCCAGAACACCACCACAGGCTCTGGCCCTGAAGCTTGATTTTTCAACCCGGATATCCTGAACGTTCATGGTACCCTTGGCATACCAGGCGCCAAACAGAGCACCGGCATTGTCATCGTACCGGTAGTAATCGCCGGCCCGGCCCACCTGACCTTCACTGAAGACCAGATGCTGCATATCGAACCGGAAGTTGCCGTTGGAGTTACCGTAAGTAAGACCGATACAGCCTGCGGTTCTGGCACGGGAGTTCGTGCCGCCGCCCTGTGAGGTGATGCGGTAGAGCTTCACCGGTGTGGTTTCTGTGCCCTTGATCACCGCACTGTTCGAGAGGAAACCGAAGAGACCGCCCACACCATTGGCAATGGTGGAGGAAAGATCTTCCTGGTTCCGGATCAGGGAATCGGCGCCGGTATTGAGCACCGCATCCACTTCCACGATGGTCTTTTCCGCCTCGTTGGCTGTGATGTTGTTCACCACGTTGCTGTCGAATTTGGAAATGTAGGGTGAGTTTCTCACCACCGCACCCGCCAGACCACCGGCATTGTGACCGCCCACGATCTCGATATTTTCGTAGGCGCAGTTCTTAAAGGTAATGACGGACCGGTTGCTGTCGGCCGTTGTGAAGACCGTGAAGTAACGGGCCCCCACAGAACCGATGAAACCGCCGGTGACGCACTCACCGTGGAAGGTGCTGCGCTCATCCGGGTTACCGGCTGTCACGTTATTCAAGGTCAGCCGGAAATAGTTGGCTGTGGTAGCTGTCGTGAAATCACGACCCGCAAGGCCCCCCACCGGCGCTCTCTCCTGCATCTTTTCTTCGTTAATGGTAAAGGCCATATCGGAGGCCAGATGCACGTTGCCGTAGACATTGAGGTTCTCAACGGTGGCGCCTTTGTGACGCAGAACGTTGAAGAGACCGCCAACGGCCGCTGCCCGGAAGCTGTCATCGGAATACTCCCGGAAATCCACATTTGTCTTGATCGAAGCATTCTGACCATTCACGGCTGCGATCTCCGGTGTGTTATGGATCACCTTGCCGGAGGTGGCTGAGTTGACCGTGATCTGATTGGCCAGACAGCTGTACCGGGTACCGATGGCCCGATAACCGTTGCCGTAGGGTGACAGGTCGATCATCGCCCCCTGGCCAAAGGTCAGGGTGAGTGCCCCGGTCTTGCAGGCTTCCCAGGCCGCTGCCGCATTGCCGCCGTGTCGGGCGATCATGAAGGGCAGATTCCCGGTGCCGATGGCGGTGTCATCAAGCCGTGATGCCAGGAAATCAGCATCAGAGGCATCGGTCACAGCACCGATCTTGGCATAAGACGCATTTCTGGTTTTCACCGAGCCCGCCTTGTAGGCCAGAGACTGACCGCCGTTGGCAGACCCGCTGTTGATAATAGCTGACAGGATGATCATAGCCTGGGCATTTCCTAAGGAAATGTTCCCGCCGTTCCAGTCGATGGCGGCGTCGGCCGCCAGGTCCGGTATGCTGTAATTGCTGCCGGCAAAGGTCACCTGGGCACTGCCGTCCGCCGGGCCTGCTTCATTGAGGGCGTACCCATCCAGCACACGGCCGATGTAGGTGTCCATGTAGTGGGACGTCTTGTCCCCGGTATACCCCGGATTATCCGCTGCACTGCCCATCCGGCGGAACACAACGCCGCCACCCTGGATGAGGCCGACGAAACCGCCGACGCACTGCAGGGTATCGGTTGTGGTGACGGTGAAGCCTTCCGGGAAGACCACACGCACATTGTCGATGATGCTGTCGCCGCCTCTGACTGTGCCGATGACACCGCCAAAGTAAGCTTTTTCTGTGACCAGTCGGGCATTGGCGGCGGGTTTCTGAAGACCGGTAAAGGTCTTGCTGCCGTCATACTGAATGGTCAGGTTCTGGACCACCGCGCCGGTACTGGTGTTGATAAGACCGGACTCGTTGGCGGAGGTCTTGATGATCACGGTGCAGGTGCTGCCGTCGGCCTTCTTGCCGTCGATGACACCCTTGAAGGGATAATCACCGGAGCCGAAGCCCGCAAAGTCATTAAGACTCAGCGGCAGTTCAGACCGGATCTGATAATAGGCGTTCTGCAGATAGGTCCGCATGACGCTGTTGTTCCAGTTCACATCCGCCTCATACAGGGTATGGTGGGCATCCGGATTGGCGGCGCTCACCACCGCCGACGGATCGGTCACTTTATTAACCTTCCAGCCGGGCTGGGCGGACCCGTCATTGACGAAACGGGCCGCAAACTGCAGCTGACGGGCTGATGTGATAATGTAGGGATCGTCATAGGTCCCGCAGCCCTCCATAAGGTCAGGGCTCTGAATGTTGACTTCCAGCTCGTGGAAAATGCCGCCGTCCGCATAGGGCTGGCACACATAGGGCAGATAACGGGAGAAATTCTTGTTGCCGTTATCTTCCACCTCCACCTCCTGCTCATCGTAATAATGCAGCTGGAGACCGGCATTTTCGATGGATTCGGTGATCTCACGACCGTAGGTGCAATCTTCACCCTGGTTGAAATGATAATAACCGGAACCGCCGGACACATACTGGAAGGATTCCAGCAGAGTGGCATGGCTGAAGATCGAATCATCCGGCCGGCCGCTTAAGGCGATGCCGTTGGCGAAGGCCAGAGAAATATTGGTGGCCGCATCATGGCCCACATGGCCGATGAGGCTAGTGCCTGCGGCATGGGAGGGTGAATACCCATCATAGCCGGTCACGGTCACCTTCTGGGCGGACAGGCTGGTGTAGCTGTCCAGCTTGTTCACCAGGAGCGGCGCATAATCGCCGGTGCCGGTGGGGGCATTGACCGTGAGGCCATCCATTTTCAGGCCGTTGATGTCAAGCTTGGCATACTTCGGGGCTGTGGCACTGGTGTTGCCGCCGAGGGCTCCGCAGATGAGTGCGCCGGAGCCACCCTCCGGTCCCTGACCGACACTCCCCTTCAGGGTCAGATTGGTCACCGCCAGAGTGGTGTCGGCACTGGTGCCGATGTTCCGATAATACAGTATGAGGCCGGCATGCATCAGGTAATGCTGAGTATGATCGGTGGGTGTCCCCACAGTCACACGCTGCAGATTGTCAAGGTCACCGCCGGTGAGCTTTTCCGCTTCTTCAATGGCCTTATTGGCAAAGATGATGGTGACATACTTGACCTGGAAGTTGCTGCTGTTCACCGAGATCGGATAATAAGAGTAGCCTGTCAGGTCGATCTCGGCGTTATTACCGCCGATGATGCCCTTGGTGGCATCTGAACTCTTGCCGGCTTCAATAAAGTATTTTTGGATATTTGACGAAGCCGAGCCTGCCTTCTCGCAGTAACGCCAGGCGGCCCAGAGCACCAGCTCACCCGGGGTATCCACCACGTTGTTGGCAGTGGCTTTCTCACGGATGAGGTCAAGGTCATAGTAATAACGGGCATTGGGGTTCGGGGCTGCGCCCTTGCCGTAGGCTGTCCGGTTCTGATAACCGGAGGAGGTGGACTCTGTCGGGTCGATACCGACGCGCTCCCCTTCCACTAAGCTGCCCGGTGCTGTGGCGATGGAAATGATGGCGTTGCCGTTATCCTGAATGGATGAGGCTTCCAGGCAGGTGTACACCACCCACTCATCAAAGGCTCCGCCGCCGCTGGAGACCGTCACGTCAGCACTGTTGATGCGGTATGCGTTATAACCCGTTTCCTCCAGATACAGGTAGTAGGGGTTCGCCCAGGTTGACGCCTGACGCCAGCCTCTGAAAATGAGGAGGCCTAAGGGTCCGCTGCCGTTGGAGACCGCCATTTTATTAAGACGGATATCGTTGAGCTGCCAGTAACCGGTGGCGGCATACACAAGACCGGCGGATTCCGCTGCGCCTGTGACCGTCACGGCACTGCCGTCCATAACGGTGATGCCCCGGCTGTGTGTGGTCTTGTCACCGATGATGATGTGGGCATTGTTCCATTCATAGCCCAGAAGACCGCCCGCCGATGTGGAGGCATTGTTCACGGTGATGGTCTGATCGTCCACCACGATATCCTTCAGCGTCACATTGACTGCCACATAGTTGCTGCCGTTCACCGCCGAGATGCGGCCGATAAGACCGCCCACCTGGGCGTTGGCCACGTTGCTGACGGTGATGTCACCCATGAGGACGCAGGTGCTGATCTCAAGGGGGGCGGCACCGTTGAAACTGCCGATAAGACCGCCCACATAGACAGCGCCATTTCCGATAACGGAAATGGAGGCGTCGCCGATGCAGTTGGTGTAAAGAGCTGTTGTTGAGGCTTCCGCATCCTTCTGACCCAGGATACCGCCCACGGAACCGCCGGCTGTGCCGCGGCAGTCAATGACGAGGGCTGTGTCCACGTTGTCGAAGGTGCCGGCCTTCATGTCCTGAGCCACAAGACCGCCGGCCAGCATTTCGTTGCGGAAGTAAAGGTTCATGGTGCCGGCGATATCAAGATCCTTCATGGCGCCGTTTGACCGGGAGAACACACCCACCCGGTTGTGGCCGTGGATCTGACCGCTGCCCACGGTGCCGATGAGGGCGTCCGTGCCGGCAGTGCCGCGATAGCCGTAGATTTCGCCGGTGTCCAGGGTCAGCGTATGATTGCCGCCGTCCAGGGAACCTTCGAAATTATAGCCTTCGTCGATATCACGCTGCAGGCCCATGACACCGGTGTGGGCAAGGGAAATGTCTGCGCCCAGCACAATGGCCTGATTGCCTTTTAAGTAATAGTCATTGCCCGCGCTCAGGATACCGAAATAGCGCTTTGTCTGCTCTTCAATAGAAAGCAGAGCGAACTGATCGGCGGAGTTTAAGGTGATGGTGCCATCGCTCACAGTCGGCAGGGCATCTGACTTAAAGACTGTTTTATGGGTGATCGGATCCTGGGTGATGAGGTCTGCCGACAGACCGGTGGCATCAGCCGGGGTGCCCTTGCCCACGTTACCGCCCAGACGGATGATCTCACCGTAGTTGGCAATGTCATCCACCGCCTGGGGTGTCGTCTGACGGATCAGTGTCCAGCTTGACCGGGCATAGGCAAGGCCTGTGTCCATGGTGCCGATGATCTGACCGCAGGAGGTATTGGTTGATTTGAGTGATGTTTCGGAAAGATCCGTGGTACCGGCCAGTGCCAGAGTGGTGCCGGCTTCAGCCGTGCCCACCAGACCGCCGCCGGCGGGAATCTGTGTGCAGCCATGGGGCTTCACAATGGCATCATCCGCCATCTCAATGACGGACTTCACCTTGAAGTAGCCCACAAAGCCACCGAAACGGGTGCTCTTATCCATGCCGCTGACGGTGGGCTCAAATGTCCCGGCCACATGGACGTAAGCGGGGGTGCTGCTGCCCTCACCCACAAAACCGGCCAGACCGCCGCCGCAGTTGAGGCTGGCGGAGATCGTCATGTTGGGGGTTGTATTTCCCTGCACATAAAGGCCTTTCAGGCTGTCGGCGGAATCGCCCTTCACCTGACCGACAAGACCGCCGTAGCGGGCTGTGGAACCGGTCAGGGTGGAACGAGCCGCTGTATCAGCCATCACGAAATCAGATGTTAAGGACAGAACACCGAACACACCGCCGCAATAGGCATTATTGGTGCCCGCATTGAGGGCCACCTGGTCCACTCTGAGAAGTGAGCCTGCCGAGCCGTCGTAAGCGCTGAAGGCTGCCCCCTGACCGGTGGTGTACCGGCCCATGAGACCGCCCGCTGCCTGCTGGCTTCTCACATCGGCGCCGTTGATAACGGCGGCGGTGCCGCTTAAATCCACCGCTTCGCCGTAGCCCACCAGACCGCCCGCGGCCACCTGACCGTAGACATGGTAGGTGTCGCCGATGGTGATGGCGGTGCCGTTATTGGCAACAGCCAGATGCGCGCCATTTTCCATAAGACCCACCAGACCGCCGGCATAACCGGTGGCGGCATTGAGCTCAACGGAGCCGGCCACAGCCAGCTGGGGCACAGTCAGTGTGCTGCCCGCCTTCATGGTGTTGCACAGAAGGCCCACATGACCGTTCTGGGCATACACCGAAGCGTTGTGGTTATAGGTCACCTTTCTTAACGAAAATGAGGTGCCTTCGCCCATGGTGTCAATAAGGGTCCCCGGCAGGTTTTCGATGGTGGTGCCGCCGGAGGTGGTGCTGGCTTTTTCCAGCACGACTTCCACGTTCTGCCAGCCCGCATCCGCGATGCCGGACATCTTGCCCGCCAGCATGGCGGTGGTATCATTCTTTCTCTTGATCTTTAAGGTGGTGAGATTGGCCACCTGGACCTTGGACAGGTCGATATTGGCAAAGAACGGGGCCTTGGTTTCCACGCTGTAGGTGGCATCCTGGGTCACGAAACGGCCCGCGAAGGGGATGGTGTCAGACCCGAGGCCCGTAAATGAAAATGTCCGACCGGAACCGTTATAGTTTACGGTGACGTCTCGGGTGAGGTCCGCCACACCGCCGCTGATGGAGCTTAAGTAGACCGTAAAGCCTTCCAGGTTCACCTCGGTGTTGGACAGCAGCACCAAACCACCGCCGTCCACCATGATCTGCTTGTTTTCAATGCTCATGGTGACAGAGGCCAGATCCCCGGCCGCTGTGGCAATGGCATCCAGTTCTGTCAGGGATTCGATCCGGCCGTCCGCCAGCAGGGTGTTGAGGTCTACGGTTTCCTTCTCAAGGCCTTCCTCCTCGACCACCTCATCCAGGTTCTCTTCGGATTCTTCGCCGATGTTGCCCATGCCGCCGTTGCCTTCGCCGGACTCTTCGCCCTCGCCGGTGCCTGCGCCGCCTTCCCCTTCACCGGAGCCTTCGCCCCCGCCGGTGCCCGCGCCGCCTTCACCTTCGGTTGTGCCTTCGCCGCCGGTGCCTTCACCGGACTCCTCGCCGCTGCCGGTACCATCTGTGATCTCATCGCTGCCGTCAGAGCCGTCGCCGGGTGCGCCGTTCAAAACATCATCTGCCACCGAGCCGGCCTCCGCGGCGGCCGCACTGACCGGCAATCCGGACAGCATCAAGACAGCCGACAGGCTGAGCGCCCAGGCTTTCTTCACGGCTCGTCTTCTTTTTCTGTTTAGTGTCTTCAAAGAAGGTCTCATTTTCATCATGTATCTTTTATATCATCCAATATCCGGGTTTATCTGACTTATATAGGAAGATTTCCTTGTCGGTCTTTCCCGGTCAATTTATCTCACAACGGGTTGCCGAACAGATCACCGCATCAGGGTGCGGTATCCACCGGGGTCACGGCGATGGCCATGTCATTCCAGCTGTTGATCTGCGCATCCGGCAGTCTGTAGAACTGAATCAGGTGGTAATCCTCGGCGTCACTCATCACCAGGGAAATGGATCCCGTGTTGCCGGGTGACAGATGCATTTTCTCAAGGAAAAGGGGATCGATCTCCACCTTTGTGTTGTCCCAGGAGAGGGTCATCAGATGATCCTCCGCCGCATTGTTGACGTACATTTCAAAATTGAAGGCGGCGAAGTCTTTCACATCGCCGGTGTCCGTGAAACCGTAACCATAGGAAAATTCCGCCACGGAACCGATGATGCTGGGCTGGAGCCGACCGGCCAGAATGTAGCCGCTGTTGTCGGAATCCGCATCCGGGATCGCCGTCACCACAATGTCCGCCGCCGTGGCCAGGCTGGCCGCCGGGATGGTGATGGTGTACACATGAGTGGATTTGGTGTAGGCCTTCATCACCGGTGCCTGATAACCGCCGGCGGATGTGACCGCCGCCGTGATATCGCCGCTGCTGGTGACGACAGCGCCCTCCGGCAGATTACTCATTTTCAGGTAATACTGCATACGTTTTGTGCTGACAGTGCCGTCAGCTGTATTGGAAATGATAAAGGAAACTTTGTAGGCTGAAGTATCGTCCTGGGCTTTTTTCGTCAGGGGGATCTTCTTGTCCGGATAGGTCCTCTCATCCGCGTCCTTGAAAACGACAGAGAGGTAATCTGAATAGAGGCCAAAGCCATAGCGTGGCGTGGCCGCAACACCCTTCACATAAGAACGGCTGACATATGCCGCATAAGACCCTCCGATCACAAGGAGAAGGGCCGCCAGAAGCAGCAGGATCAGCTGGATCCTGAGTCTTCTTTTCTGATATTTTCTGTGACTATGTCTCACGTCAAAACCCCCGATTAATCTATTCGCTGTTTCCGCGGACAGACTCTGCCCGCACGCTTCTGCCCGGCGCTCCGCACTCCCCGCAGACCGTCCGGCCTTGTGTTTATTTTTTAGAAAATGAAGTGTCCGTTGCCTCCGCGCTCCCCAGGGAAGGCCCATCAGCTTCATTTCCTGATGATACATTTTTTTAGAAAATGGTGCTCCGGCGCGCCCGCACTCCCCGCGGGTGACCGCATCATCATTTTCCGGATCTGTTATCCGGTGTGTCCTCGTTACACGGGCGAGGCACGACCGACGGGCACGCAGCCCGGTTCGATACGCCCCTCCGGCATCAGAAAAATGCCCGGGCGCGTCCCCACAGTCTCGATTACAGAGACACCATGAGGTAGATCATGTCGGTTTCCTGGGCTGAGGTATCCCAGCTCAGTTCCAGCACATAATAGCGATAGTAAAGATTGGTCTGGCCCTCTTCTGTTTCCTGGCGGCTGTAGTTGGCCTTGTCATACTCCATCTGAGCATCGGTCCGCCAGTACAGCGGCTCGGCATGAAGCTCCACCGCATCGCCGGCCACGTAATTCTCGTCATGAAGTGTGCCCGGCTGCCCGGCCTGGATGGCGATCTTATTCTCGCCGGCTATCTTGTTGAGATAGCTGCCCGGGATCGTATCGGCATCCGGTGTGTAATAGAAGGTGCCCACACCGTCGGATGCACCGATCTGGCCGCTGGACTTATCGCTGTTAGCGGCGGTGACCGGATAGAGCTTCATTTCCATGTTGGGAATGTTGGTGGTGTTCACCAGCTCGATCCAGTAGTCCGCAGAACTCTCCACGCAGAAGACGCGGCGGAGGGTCACGCTGTCCTCGTCCTTAGTGTCATCCGGTGTCAGTTCCAGAGAAAGTTTCTGAAGCTCGGACCGATTGGCCCCGGACAAAATGATCCGGGACGGGGTCTGGATCAGGGACACCGTGTGCAGCTGCTGCACATTTTTGAACCAGGCAAAGGTGATGCCGATGACCGCCAGCACAAGAGCGCATAACAGCACCACAAGTGTCACGCGCTTCTGAAAGCGCCGATTCTGCAGGGCGATGGCCTCTTCCTTATTCTCTTCTTGATTTTCTGCTTTCTTCTCTTCTTCTCTCAAAGAAAATGCCTCCAAATCTTATGCTCAGCTCCCGCTTTCATCGGCCGCGTTGATGGTCCAGACGCAATAGCCGGCGGTGTTGCCGATGAGCTGGTCACCTCGGTTGTAGCCGGAGCTCCATTTCACCTGGTCAGCGTTGCTCATATCGGCACTGGCATCCCCCGGCAGATCGCCGGTGGTCACCAGGATATGGTCCTTATTCTGATTCACCCAGGTCAGCAGGGCGCGCTGTTCCTCGCAATCGGAACGGAACACGCTTTCCGGCTGTCCCGGATAGACATAATTATCGAAACGATGGGGCCACAGCCAGTAAAGGGTGATCTCCACCGGCTTGTCCGCCTGCCAGCTGCCGCCCGGCATCTTAAAGGGATAGGAAATGGTGCCGTCTCCCTTGATCACCGGCATCAGCCGATCGCTGTAATTGCCGTCAGCGTCCTTGCCCTTGAAAATGAGCATGTGCCCGCTTAAGAGTTTTGTGAACTGGTCGTCCCCTGTGATGAGGGCCCCGGTGGCTGTCACATTCTGACCGGACTCATCCACGGTAGAGGTGATGCCGTAGGCGGCCAGGGACAATGTCAGGTCCACATCCCCCAGGTCATCCTCCAGCGGAATAATATAGAAGGTCACGGCACCCTTTGATCCCGGTGCCAGGAACCCGTCTTCTGTGTCATTACCCACGTGGCTGGTGGCATTCACCATGAGACTCACGCCGTCGGCATCCGCCACGATAAAGGTGCGGCCGTCGGCCTCATACTCGTGGGGACCCACCTTAAGCTTCGGCAGGTTTTCAAAGGTCACCGTCTGACCGGCTTCCGGCTCTACGCGCTTAGCCCCGATAAGGGAACGTTCGAGGAGACTGCCGGCACTGCCGTTGTCATCAAAGACGCCCTGGTGACCGACGGGTTTTTCCGTGGCCAGATAAAAGGCATAGTGCGCCTGTGCGTTCGCCGTCATCCCCGCGGCTGTCACCTTGTTGTTGTTGACAAACCAGCCCAGGGCTATGAGCACCAGAGCCACCAAAGCGGCCAGGACAAAGACCCCTGTCTTTAAAAAGGTACGGCGCAGAGTTTTCACTTCATTGCGCAGTTCCTCGGCACGCTGTCTGTGCTCTTCCGCACTTTTTGGAACATCATCATGCTGCAACAGCCCCATGCTGTCAGGACCTCCTGTGGACAGACCAAATGGCCTGAATACGCCATTTAGATAGATTTCTTCAACTTATTATTATAGCAGAACACTTTCCCGCAAAAAGTTGCCAAAATATTACATAATCGCCTTAATTATTAATTTTCATTTAAATCCATACCGATAGTCGGCGAAAATCTGTTTTTTTCCTCAAAACTAAGGCTTAGGCTACTCTCCGCCCCCGGTCGGCCAGGACCTCTTTGATTCCGCTGTTTTGGCGGATTTCGGGCCCCGTCTGTCTGTCCGTGAGTAGGCCTGATGTGCCCTGCGGTGTGCGATATTGATGGAAAGCATTGACTAAGGGGAAGGAATGGGGAATAGAGAATCCGCCGCGATTGTGGTACTCTTTTCTTAATATATAAGTGATTCCCGCAATGCATATGCTGCCGGAATCACTAACCGATGCCGTGAGCCTTAAGCCCGCCATCGGCCCGCAAAGAGTCTTCGGTTTCTTCTTATCAAGACGAACCGGGGGCCATACGTCAGAAACGAAAGGTTTATGATTATGAAAAAGAAATATCTGGCTTTGATGCTGAGCGTCCTCTGCACCGCCTCTCTTACCGGTTGCGCCGGCGCTTCCGCAAACGTTGGCCAAACACAGACACCTGAAACTACTGAGGCATCCGCCGGCGATACCGCTGCCGAAAATGTCGACGCTGCCGCCTTCGCCTCTGAGGCGCAGGCCGACGGCACCTTGATGATTACCGGCTATGACGGCCGTGAAACCGCCGTCACCATTCCCGCCGCCATCGACGGGAAAACGGTCACCGCCATCGGGGACTATGCCTTCGAGTGCAACCCCTACATTGAATCCGTCATGCTGCCGGATACCCTGACCGCCATCGGCCGTGGGGCCTTCTCCGGCTGCAACTTCCTCAAAACCATCAACCTGCCCGCCGGCATCACCATCATCGGGGACGGGGCTTTCCTCTACTGCCAGCGCTTAAACAACGTGACCCTCCCGGCAAGCCTGACCTCCCTGGGGGAATATGTCTTTGCCGGTTGCATCGCCCTGTCGGATGTCGCCCTGAATGACACCTTAACGACCATTCCGGATCGGACCTTCTATCAGTGCGAAGCCCTCACCGGCCTTGCCATTCCTGATTCCGTCACGGCCGTGGGTAAGAGCGCCTTTGCCAAGTGCACCGGCCTTACCGCCATCGAGCTGCCCGCCGCTGTTGAAACCGTGGGCGACTGGGCATTTTCTGACTGCGAAGCCCTCACAACCGTCACCTATCCCTGTCGGGAAATCGGTCAGGGTGTCTTCGAAAGATGTCGCGGCCTGCAGAGCATCATTTTCGAAAATGGTCTGACAAGCATCGGTGACAGAGCCTTCTGCGAAGCCGGCACCGCTCCCGTCGTGCCCGCCGAGGTCACCAGCCTCGGTGAGAAGTGCTTTGCCGCCACACCGGTGACGACCTACACCGTGGAGGAGGGAAATGAGACCTATACAGCTGTGGACGGTGTCATTTTCACCAAGGACATGACCACGCTCGTGGCCTACCCCGGCGATAAAGCCGATGCCGGCTACACCGTGCCGGACAGCGTCACCACCATCGGCCCGGATGCGTTCTACAATGCTTATCAGCTGACGAGCCTGACTCTCCCCGCAGGGGTGACCGCCATCGGGGCAAGGGCATTTTCCTACACGAGCCTCGGCAGCCTTGACCTGCCCGCCGGTATTGAGGAGATTCCGGACGAAGCCTTTGCGTACTGCGGCGACATGACCACCATCACACTGCCGGAGGGCATCACCGCCATCGGCAAAGAGGCCTTCAGCAACTGCGGGGCTCTGGAAACCATGGGGCTGCCCTCAACCCTGACCGCGGTCGGGGCCGGCACCTTCGATTGCATTTACAGCTGTGAAATGACCACCGCTCCGGGGCTTTCCCTCGAAAATGGGGTGCTCTACAACGATGCGCTGCAAAAGGCCCTGATCTGCCTGCCTACCCTTGAGGAGACCACCGTGACGCTCCGGGATGGCACCGCCGTCGTGGGCGAAAATGCCTTTGCCGGTCATCGCAATGTAAAGGCGATCATCCTGCCCGCCTCCGTCACGGAGATCGAGGACAATGCTTTCGCCTCACCCCAGTACCTGGTGGGTCCGGAGGATTCCGCCGCTGCCGCCTTTGCCCGTGAGCATCAGCTGGGCATTTTCACCGCGCTCCCGGATGTTTCCGTGAAGACTCTTAGCCTGGCCGGGGATGAGACCACCTCTCTCCTGCCCGCCGGTGCATCACTTGAGGATACCGCCTTCTCGACAAAGGATCCCACCGTGGCCTCTGTTGATGAAAATGGTGTCCTCACAGCCCACAAAGCCGGCACCTGCGACGCCTATGCGGTGACCGGGAATGTCATCTTTGCCTATGACGTCACCGTCACAAGCGACGGCACCTCCGAGCCGCCGGCCGGTGATGGCTTTGATCGCTCCGGTTATCGCCTCATCACCACCGACACAGAAGCGGATGAATGGTCCGCGGCCTATCGTGAGTTCAACCCGGCCGTCCCCGACAGCGATGAGCGGAACCTTTACAATATGATGTACAAAGGCCAGATGGTGCAGCATTTCCGTCCCATGGTGGCCGCCCAGTCCGACAGAGCTCTGGCCAACACAAAGATCGACGACTTCGGCGAGGACTTCCGGGATATGTATCGGATGATCGACCACGGCTGCGAAACCGAGCTGGCGCGCTTCCGTCAGCCGGAGGATGTGATCGTCATGACCGGTATCTACGATTATCAGCTGGATGATGCGGTGGGCAGCGACCATAGCCTCAAGGCCATTCAGCAGGCTGTCGGCAATGAATTTGTGCTGGATACACTGGTGAGCACCTCTCTCCTTGAAAGCGCCGCCGACAGCTTCGGCCAGACGATCTTCGTTATTTACGGCAAGAAGGAAGCCTTCGATGAGATCGGTTGCGGATACATCGATCTCCATATGAATTCCAACGAAAAGGAAATCCTTATGAGCCCCGGAGCCCGCTGCCGTGTGCTGGGCGCCGGCGTCACGAAAAATGCGGATGAATACCACATGGCCGGCGATGATTACCGCCTCTATGTGGAGCTGGAGCTGCTGGGCAAGGGGTAAGTCCAAAACCCAGCGGACCTGACACAAACGCTCAATAAGTCACAAGCCTGAAAAAAGACCGTCGCACGGCATATCGTGCTGACGGTCTTTTTTTACTTATTCTGCTTTGTATCCGACGATGGGAATCACTTCTGATCCTCAACGATGGTTCTGGTCAGTTCCCGCTGTTCTTCCAGGAACTTCTGAACCTTCATTTCATCATGTTTGGTGATGTGATGGAAATCGGTGGCCGGTTCATTGATGACCATCTGCGGATACGGGATGTTGATGCCGTACTTATCGAAGACGAGCTTCATTTCGCGGCGAAGGTCACGATCCAGCTGGATGCGGTCAGCCTCGGCACACTTGGCAATGACCAGAATATCGACAGAATTGTCGCCCAGCTCGGCCACGCCCTTGTAGAAGGGCCCATCCTTGATGGCCGGCAGTTTTTTGGCGATTTTCTGCAGCTCGTGGGACAGAACCTTTTCCACGTAAATGAGGTCTTCGCCGTATTCCATGCTCATGCGGCAGGACACCACAGAGTAATCCTTGGTCATGTTGAGGACGCTGTGAACGTTCCGGTTAGAGAAGATCTTCACATTACCGGCGCCTTCCTTCACCTTGGTGGTCCGGATACCGATCTCAATGACCGTGCCGCGGAAGCCGTCGATGGTGACGATGTCGCCCACCTGGAATTCACCTTCAAAGACGATGAAGAGACCGGCCAGAATATCGCTGACCAGACTGTTGGCCCCAAGGCCGATGATCAGGGACAGGATACCGGCGGAAGCCACCAGCGTGGCCACGTCAACACCCAGCAGGTTGAGACAATAATACAGAAGGCCGATGAACACGGCAAACTTGATAAAGTTGTCGAGGATCCGGCACAGGGTTTCGCCCTTGGCGCCCAGATTGGCGGCCAGGAACATGATGAGGCGTCTCACCAGAGCGCTCACCGCCAGCACACTGACAGTGACAATGACGCAATCTGTCACGGCGAAAATGTTGAGGCCCTTCTGCCAGGTGCCCTTCAGAATGTAATGAATGATGGAGTCTTCCGCGAAGACCTTATCCGCATTCATCATAATGATGAGGAAAATGACAGACAGCACGGTGAGCACCCCAAGGATCACGGAGCCCAGCTTCTGCTCCACGGTTTTGCTGTGCCATTTCAGATCGCGGTGGCTCCACCGACCGGCCACTGACCGGGTCTTAGCGGTTTTGCCACCCTCCAGTGTCACCGTGACCATGCGATCATCATCCTCATTTTCGGGCTTATCAGCTTTTTCTTCGGAAATGATGCGGCGGGCGTCGGCAGCCCCATTTTCATAAGAAACACATAACCAGAAGATCACCAGCCAGATGAGGGTGAAGAAGGAAATGATGAGGGCCATGGGCAGGCTCAGTTTGTTGAGGGAGCCGGCGGGGATGGCCACATACAGAAGTTCATCTTCGTAAGCCTGGCAGGTGGTGAAATAGGTGGAGCCTTTGAGAGTGACGTAGTCGCTGAAGCCGGGCATGAACTGATGCGCTTTCATGCCACAGTCCTCGGCCTGCAGGCCGATCACCTCGTCTTTGGGCGCATAATCCACCACGTGGGTTTCCTTGTCAACGGCAAAGACGAAACCGTTGTTGCCGGTCTGAATGCCCGGCAGCACATGATCAAGACGGGCGCAGCGGATTTTTTCTGCCAGTTTCTCCGGCACGGCCGCTACCTGGACAAGACCGGTGATGCGATGATCGTCATCTGTCACCGCCACACCGCTGTACTGCTTGATGACGCCGTCGGTTTCATTGATCTGGGGATCCTGCACCACCGCCAGGGTTTTGCCCTCTAATATGGCGCGGAAGGCATAGGACTGATCGGCAGGATCGGTGCTCAGGGTGTAATTCCACAGATTCGATGTGCTGGCGATGGTATGGCCGTTGGCATCGAAATACTGGATGGCATCAAGACGCAGGGCATCTCGCAGGCGCAGCATGAAGGTCTCTGTCAGAGCCTCCCGGTCAAGATGCTTCAGAATGAAGGCAGCCTGCTCGGCCTTTTCAATATAATCTTCTTTATATTCAGCGTTCAGGGTTTCCGCTTCAAGGGCGCTTTCTTCCAGGGCGTGAACCGCCTCCACGGCACGACGGCCGTTGGTCACGGACTGGGTGGAGATGGCCATCAGGGTCTGCACGAAGTAGGCCACGATGAAGGTGGCGACGAGGGCGATGATACCGGCCACCATAAGTTTCTTGCTCATGGTGGGATTGAAACGACCTGTCCGTTTGGCTCGTGAAGCCGGTGTGTCTGCCGGTGACCGACCTTCAGCCTGGGGCCTGTTTTCAGCCTGAGCATCCGCCATCGCGACCATGGCGGCCTGATTCTGCTCTCTGCGGAGAAGCACGGCATACAGGGACAGGATACCGGCCAGTACCAGGAATACGATCAGAGCGATCACCATGGTGAGGCAGGCGGTCCGTGTAATCTCAGACTCCGGTACGGCACAGACGATGCGGTAGCCGTCCATATCGGCTACAGAACAGAAATACTTCGCCCCGTTGATGGTCATGAAATCATTGACGCCGTCAGACAGCTGATTGATATCAAGACCGGCGGCCGCGATATTCTTATCCTGCAGAGAAGCTTCCGGATAATACACGAAGGTATCGTTCAGCGGAGATACCGCGAAGGCAAAGCCGTTCTGGCCCACATGCATGCCGTCCAGCACACTGCCCACGGAAGCGGTCACCGCCAGTTCATCCTTCAGACGATCGGTGTCCACGGACAGCACCACCATACGGGTGTTGTCGATACGGCTGCCGAAGTAACGCAGGGTCTTGTCGCCGCTGATGGTCACGGGCTCGGCGGAAGCGCCATTTCCGAACACATCCCGGAGCTGATCAAAACGGCTTGAGCTTAAGTCATGCTCTTCTGCCCGGGCGGCGGCCAGAGGCTGACCCTGACGGTTGACGACAGACACATTTTCGACCTGAAGCAGTGCCGCCTGCTCCAGCAGATGGTCGTCTGTCACCTCATAGGTGGGATCCACCTGGAATAACAGCGCCAGTGTGTCGGCCTTGGCAGCATACAAGCTGTCGAAGGCTTCCATTTCCCCGGCTTTTTCGATTTCCAGCTCATCCAGCTGTTCGTGGATGATGGCCAGCTTCTGCCGGGAGTTGTCCAGCTGCCGGTTCACGGCTGTCTTCATATAAACACCGTAGACCAGCACCGCCAGCAGCGCCGCGCCGATGATGGACAGCGCAGCGGCTATGATACAGGTTTTCTTTGTCGATCTCATAAATAAGATACTCTCCTCATATAATAGACACAAAAACTATACGCATACGTATTGTAGGGAGTCGAGGATATAAAGTCAATGGATTTAGCTCTTTATTTTGTCAATTTTTGCATTTAAATGCATTTTCAAGCCGTTTAATTTGTTTATAAAATCAATTTAGGCATTTTATTTAATTTTTTCGGTATTTTAATTGACATTCATTTTCTTTTTGATATACTGATACCGTTTTCATGAAAGGAGAGGAAAAATGAAAAAACTCATTGCAGAATTTATCGGTACTTTAACACTTGTGGTGCTTGGCTGCGGAACAGCCATGCTGGTGGGCTGTGATGCCGCCAACGGCAGCGGTTATCTGCTGACTGCCCTGGCCTTCGGTCTTGTCATCGTCGGTATGGCCTACTGTGTGGGCAACATCTCCGGCTGCCACATCAACCCGGCTGTTTCTTTAGGCGTCCTGATCAGCGGCGGTATGACTGTCACTGATTTCGTCGGCTATGTGATCGCTCAGTGCCTCGGCGCTCTTGCCGGTGCCGGTCTTCTTGCCGGTATCTTCGGTATGGGCGGTGTGACTGACATGACAGGCGGTTTCGGTTCCAACGGTCTTGGCGGTGTGAACGGCAGCGTTGGTGCCGGTCTCCTGGTTGAGATTGTGCTGACAGCCATCTTCGTTATGGTTATCCTGGGTGTCACATCCAAGAAAGCCAACCATGGTTCCTTCGGCGGTCTGATCATCGGTCTGACTCTGACTCTGGTTCACATCCTGGGCATCGGTCTTACCGGTACATCCGTCAACCCGGCCAGAAGCCTTGGCCCGGCCATCGTCGCTGCTGTCAACGGCAACGGTGCTCCGCTGAGCTGCCTGTGGGTCTTCATCGTCGGTCCGTTCATTGGTGCCGCTATTGCCGCTGTTATTTACAAGTTCCTTGAAAAATAAAGCGGCTTTGCCCAAGCTTTCCCAAAGACTCCTCCATGGTCTTTCCGCATAGTGTACGGAGGGATTGCTTGTTCCCTGTTCACAAAGGGGACTGCCGCAAACGGCAGTCCCCTTTGACATTTGGAAGTCTTTCAATTAAACTCAATTTGTACGCACTTAATCAAGTATACCTATGATATTAATATCATAGATTCTATTGATTTATATGATTATGCGCCGGCCGGCGCTGCCAACTCACTGAACACGATTATTTGGATACATCTGTTTTGCTATGATCTGTTTTCTGACATGATCGTTATCGCATGAGCCGGTTATCGCTCATACAGACTATCTTCATTAATATATATCGGGAGAACCCAACTATGGAACAGTTGTCTACTATCAAGCATTTTTTCCGGAAAAACAACATTCATGCCTCCAACATCAAGTACATCATCCGGGAGGACAATAAGTCCTGCATTCATCTGATGGATGAGCGTGTCATCTCCTGCTTCCACACCATCAAGAGCATGCGGGATGCGCTGCCGGCGGATGATTTTTGCATGATCAAAAAAGGCATTCTGGTGGCCAAAAATCAGATCATCAATATTGATAAGAATGTTTACACCATGCTGGACGGTCGTGTTTTTGACGGACGTAAGCGGGGCCTCAAGGCTCATCAGAGTCTCAACGATGCGCTGAACCGTAACATCAACAAGCCCATCGCCAACATCGAGGACCTGACGACAGCCTTCGGCATTCTGGATGATATGCCCGCTGCCTTCTGCGTTATTCAGCTTCTGTTCGATGAGAAGGGCAAGGGAATCGACTTCATCTTCCGGTACTGCAACAAGGCCATGGAAGCCCTGGAGAATAAGACTCTGGAAGAAATGCTGGATCAGTCTTTCTACGAGATCTTCCCCAATGCCGATCCCAAATGGCTCATTTCCTACGCTAATGTGGCCTTAAACGGCACCACCTGTACCATCCGGGATTACAGCCCCGAGGTCGATAAAACCCTGGTCATCCGCTGCTATCAGCCTATGGAAGGGTTGTGTGCCTGCCTGCTGCTGGAGGAGGATGAAGCCATCTAGAGGAAAAAGTTTATTAAAAGGACCGCGAACTCATGACGAGTTCGCGGTCCTTTTTTAATTGAAAGCTTGATTATGAGTGTTTTCTCCGCTTACCGGCGATCACCAGTGTCGCCAGGGCTGCGCCCAGGGCCAGCACGTAGAGAAGGATCGGTGTCTCATCGCCTGTGTTGGGCACCTTATGGGTGCTGGTGCCACCCGCTGATCCGTTGCCGGAAGGTGTCGGTACCGGATTCGGGCCCGGCGGCGGATTCGGGCCCGGCGTTGGTGTCGGCTCCGGTGTCGGAGTCGGTTCCGGAACGTTCAGATAACTGATGATCGTCAGCTCTGTATCCGTCGCCATCGCTTCCGCAACAGACTCATTGAGGCGGGCATCCGGTCTCACGAAATGGAAGCCCGGTGCGTTATGAATGGTGACCACCATGCTCATGGTGTAATGTTCACCAGGAAGCGCTGTGCCTGTCACCACCTGATTGTTCTTATCAAGATAGGTAACGGAAACGCTACCCTTGGATGCTCCAAGCTCGTCACCGCCGTTCAGTGCCTCGTCAGAAGCATTGGCAGTCTCTTTCAGCTGGTCAAGCACCGGTGCGTTGGCATCCGTCAGATCAGCCTCCGGATCCAGTTCCTCCCCGGCTGCCGCCAGGTAAAGTTCCAGTGTGACAAGATCCACCGCATAATTGGCGATGATGGTCACATCGTGATCCGGCATTACAAAACTGTTCACCTGCGCATAGGGCTCAGTGTCCGTATTCTCAAAGTCGATGGTCTCACCGGACTGAGTGGTGAAGCCGATAAAGCTGCACCGCTGCGGCGCCTTCATGGCCGCCACACTCACCCGTGACCCGACCTCGAAGAGGCCGCTGCCTTCACCGTTGATGACGGTGAGCTGAGCCTTCGCCGGCGCTGATCTGTCGATGGTGTAAGAAAAGGCCACGGCCTTGCTGAGATCACCCTCCTGGATCATGATGTTGCCGTCCGGTGTTTCCTCTGAATAGGTCAGCCGTGACCGGCAGACCGCCCAGAGCTTCATTTCCGAAACAGTGCCCTCATCGGTTGTCAGCGTGACAACATCTTCAAAGAGCGTGCCATTTTCAACGATAGACTCTTCTGTCATCTCGTCTTCCGTTCTGAACTGACCGTCCACCGGCTTTTCAATGTAATAGTAGATATCCCACTGGGACTTCTTAGCCTTAAGGTGCAGGTTCTGCTCGGCCTTGTAAAGACCCGGCTGCGGATCTTCCACATCCAGTGTGGGCGCTTCCACAAGCCCCGGATGAACCGTCAGGATGTGAGCCGTGACATTTTCGCTGACACCGGCCGCCCATTCGATATCATCCAGCTGAATGTCTGAGTCTGCCGGCGGGTTCGGCACCGCCACACCGTGAACATCCATATCGGCGCTCACCGGCGGCAGATCCTCGATATCCCAGATGATGTAAGCCGGCATCTGTCTGCCTTCCACCGTGATAATGGTATCCTTCGGCAGATAGTAGTACAGGCCGTTGTTGTCGGTGTCCAGTGTCACATCGTAAATGGTTAAGTCATTGAGCACGTCTGTGACCAGTGCCTTATCACTCTTGACATCGATTGTCACGGTCAGACGACCATCTTTTTCAAGCTTGACCGTGCAGGGCTGACCGTCTAGCGTGACTTCTGTGCTCTCATCGAAGCACCAGCCCTGAGCAGCTTCCAGTGAGAAGCCGGCGGTATAGGTGCGGTTGTAAAGTGCCGGGTTCGGCGCCGCTTCGGTACCGGCTTTCCAGCTGATTACAACGGATTTATCCGCCACACCCTCTTCGCTGCAGGATGCGGTGAGCGGCAGCTGACGGCCGCCGGTCAGGATGTCATCCAGTGTGAGGGCCACCTTTGCCACAACCTTATCCGGCTCAGGTGTCGGGGTGGGTGTGGGTGTCGGTTCCGGTGTGGGTTCCGGCGCCTTGTTGTACACAGCCTTAACGGTCACGCCGCAGGCCGGCATTGTGAATGTGCAGGTACCGTCGATCATCAGATTAACGTCGACCTTGACCGTCGGGTCTTCGGCTTCTACCTGCCAGTCAGCAATGTAATGCATATCCGGTGCGCCGGGGACCGCTCTGATGGCGGTGCCTTCAGCTGCCCGGTACTTGCCGTCATCGCCCTTAGTCATGGGCTTGCTGCCATCGGTGTATACCAACTGTTCTGTGCTGCCGGTGACATTGGACACCAGAGCCAGCGGATACATCATTTTCTCAGACCAGACCGGTGACAGGGTGATGTCGTGCGGCGGCATCTTGAACTTGAAGCCGGTGACCACACCGCGATCATTTGTGATCGGTTCGATGGTTGTGACATCAAAGTCGCCCAGATCCTCGGAGGCCAGTGTCCAACCGGTCAGAACCTTATCGGCATACTGCAGGCTGCTGTCGATGGTGACCTCGTCACCGGCGGCAAAGCCCTTGCGGCCGTTGTTCACGGAACCGCCATCCGTCAGGGTGACGAAATACCGTTTGCCTTCCACATGATAGGTGATATCGACATAGCCCGGCGGCATCATGAATCTCAGTTCTCTCTGGGACTCTTCTTCTACCGGCATGGCGCCTTCGAATTTGTCTGTGAAAGTGGTGACGTTGCCGTATTCATCGGTTTCGTTAAGCAGCGGATAGTAATGATAATCCCAGACGACGGTATCATCCGCGCTGCCCTTTGTGGCAGTGAGTGTTTCCTCCCGTCCCTCGGGCACGTCCTTGGCCTCCAGGATAGCCCCTTCAGGCATCACGTACCGATAGGAATAGGTTGCCGGCTTGTAGATCGGTGTGAAGGTATAACCAAAACCGCTCAGACGGCGCATGGGCAGGAACACCTCCGGATTGGAGGATCCGTTGGGATTGTAATCCGTGCCCGGGGTGATGGCTGTGGCCATGCCCTCAAGATTGCGTTCCACGATCTGCTCGATAGCAATGGTGTCGGTGACATCGATGGCCTCTTCCGTGCCGGTGCCTCTCAGGTCGGTCTTGGTGACCTCCCAATGATCAAAGAGCTGAAGGGCACCATTGTCATCAATGATGGCATCGTTCGCCCTGAACCAGAAGTAAGCATCACGATCGGCGTCAGCCTTCGGTGCGTAAGTCTTCTTCATCGTCCCGTACTTATGGGCCTCGTCTACATTAAGGCAATACGGATCCACATAGACCAGTGACCAGTCATTAACATCCGGACCTGACACATTGGCCAGTTCCACATTGTCATAGCCTTCCACCATATTCCAGGCCCCTGTGAGGGTCAGGGTGGTGTTGACATACGGCCGGAACAAAGCCTGTAAGTTCACGTTATGATCCGGCATCACGAAGGTGATGCTCTTGGCTGTCGCCGTGCCGTCCGTGAGTTTCAAGCCGGCAAAATCGCTCATTTCATTCTGATCCCAACCGGCAAAGGTTTCATTGCCGTTCGGATAATTCAGTTCAACCTTGATCACATCACCTGAATATGCCTCCAGTGACGTGCTGCGCTTGTCTTCATTAGTAACTGTGCGCGTCTCATTTGTGATGGTCACAAAGGGTTCATTCGGATAGGTGGTGAAGTCACCGAAAGTCCCCTCATCCGGGTCGAAATACAGGCTGTCAACGGTAACCTTGCGCACATCCCCATGTTCACATCTGATGAAAATGGGTCTGCTGATGGCCGTTTTTCCACCGAGGATTTCTACCTCTGCTGTCTTGGCAAGACTGCCTTTGGCTTTCAGAGTCAGGGTCTCCTCGTCAACCAGACGACCGATTTTGTCATAAAGCGGCTGACCGTCATTTCTGAGCATCGGCAGCATCACGTCTTTGGCTTCGTATGCGTAGGGATCCAGCTCAACGCTGAGTGTCGCTGCGATCGGTACACCGGTGCTGAACACGTTCGTCCGGGTATTGCCTTCGCTGTCAAGCAGCACTGCCCGGCCCTGCTGGCTCTCATCAGCCGGTTCGATCAGCTTGAGAGCACCATTTTCATCGGTGTAGCAGAACTGCGGTGTCAGGGTGATGTATTTCTTATAGGAGATATCCCCTTCTTCATCATTGACGATCACTTCTGCGGTATCGCCCTTGATGTACGGCAGATAATTGGTGACCGATGAAATCTGACCGGCCTTGTTGCCGACAGTGTTGATGTACTTGACGGAAATGTCAGTCTTTGTGTCATAGAGCGGTGACATCTCGACCATGACATCATTGTCGCCGTTAAGACCATGATAGATCGAGAGCACAAAACGGCCTCGGGCATCATTGGTCATGCGGATGCTGTTGGCCGGCAGACCTTCTGCCTGTGTCAGCACGCCGTCTTTGATCTCAGCCAGCACCTTGCCGGTATCGGCCTGTTTGACAACGGCCTCGACATCCGTCAGCTTGATGGCTTTTTCATCATAGCGCGCCATCATGACACGGTGCACACCGCCGGTGGTGTTGTTTGTATACTGGGGATCCTGGGCCCGCAGCCAGGCCAGAATCTGAGCCGGGCGATGGGCCGCTGCCATTTCACCGGCATAGTACATGGCGGTACCGATGATCTGCCCGTCATGATTGCGGTAATCATTAAACAGGAGCTCATACAGGAAATGCGCCATTTGCTTGTTATAGTCCTTAATGGGCTTTGTATCCTCCGCTGAAATGAAGGATTTTGTTTTACTGTTGGTGCATAAGCCGTCTGCCACCAGTGTGAGGATGCGGGCGATGGTCTCTTCCGCATTGGCTCTGGCCCGGCTCTTGGTGGTGATGATTTCCCAGCTGCCGCCGACGGCCACCTTGGCGATCCACCAGCCGACCATGACCGGTGCGGCTAAAGCCCAGGCCGCCGCTGCTACACCGATGGTGGCCATGGACTGTTCTGCCATGGTCACCTGGTTGACCAGGTCGGTTAAGGCGATATACCCGATGCTCATGGCGGAGTCCTTGGCAACCGTCGCCATGGCCGATGCTTCGGCACCCGGATGGCCCATGAATAGACCGGCTAATCTGGAAACGGGAGCCTGAATATTCTTGGCATAGTCCACACGACTGCCCACGATCTCGCAGACATAATCCATCAGGGTCTGCAGATAGGTCGGGAAGTCCGGGGCGTTGATCTCAATGTCATCGTCATCCGTTCTCGTCGTCGGAGCCCCCTTGCCGGCGAGACAATAAACAAGATCGATAAAACCGGTTTCGTAAACATGGAAACCTTCTTTGACAAGTTTTTCATCCCGATAGGCCTGAGCCTCATTGGGATCGATGATCTCCAGCTGTGTCAGGAAGGCTTCCTCTGTGGCATTGCCGCGAAGGTTTACTTCCTGTCCGTATTTAAAGAAGCCCCATTTTTTCGGTGCCACATAGGGTACCACGTCTGTGGCATCCACCAGGGACATCATGTTGCGCTGTTCCGGTGCCTGATACTGGGAATCGGAGGCACCACCCATGGGCACCTCGAAACCATAATTGAAAATGTCTTCCGTATCCAGACCACCCACGGCCTCAAAGGTGGCCTTGGTGGTCAGCATCAGTTCGGTCTGCGCACCGGCATCATCGGCGGCGCAGTTCAGGAAGTTGGTTGCCAGGTTGGCTGTGGCAGAGGCTCTCGAATACCCCACCAGCCAAAGCTTGGGATTCTGCAGCGGATGCTTGATCTTATCCTGATATTTATTGACGTAACTGTTGAGGAAATCGATCAGCTGGTCGCGGGCATTGCCAAAGCCGTAGGCCTCACCTGAAGCCCCGATCCGGCAGTTGCTGGCCCATTCCGCATCGTAACCGCCGCCGCGCACCGCGATGGCGATCAGGGATGTGGGCTGACCGTTGCCTGTGATGATATCCTTGTGACCGATGACCACACCGATGGACTCTTCCGTCGGCTTGATGTGGAAGCCGTCATTGCCCTCCACATCAGAAAAACCGATATCCGTCAGCAGGATCTCCGCATCCTCGTAGCCATATTCATAGGAAGAGGACTCGAAAGCCGCCACCGCCAGGATCTTGGACATGGTGGACAGGGACGGATTGTATTCATAAGACGAATTCAGGAAATAATCATCCCGATAATGGAATTCCGTCTTGAAGTCCCCGCTGAAGAAACCGTCCACCACGGAGGTGTCCGCATCGCCCAGGCCATTCAGGTCGTCTGTGCGCACAAGTTCGCCGTCAGACAGTGCCTCGCCGTTCAGTTCATTTTCGGAAATGAAGCTGTCGTCGGCCTCAAGGGCACCATAATCCGCCCCCTCGCCTGCGCCGGCGTTTTCGCTGTCGGTGAGACCTTCCTCGTCGCCCGACAGAATGCCGTCAATGTCGGTGTCCTCACTGCCGGTGCTGTCGTCAGCCACTGTCGTTTCGACCGGTGCTGCGTCATTTTCATCGGCAAAGGCGGTCACGGATGAGCCGGCAAAGGCGGACACGGTCACGGCCTCTGCCAGGACAACGGCTAAAAATCTTTTGAAAAATTGCTTAACCATAACTTCCCCTCTTAGTTGTCATTGTTGCTATTGTGAGACGGCATAAGCGCCGTCGTTATGTCCCTGTTGTCAGTGTCAGCCGGCTGCGGCGTTGGTCTGCTGCGGGCCGGTTGCGGTATGCGCTCCTCTGTGCACGATGTGTTGTGCTCTGTTAGGAGCCGGCTGCGGCGTTGGATCTGTTGCGAGCCGGTTGCGGATCATACGTGAGGCAGGTGAATGCCGTTCTTATTGAGCACGTATTTGTTCACCGAAACCTCTTCCGGGAGGCCCCAGTCTTCCATCACACCCTGCTTTCTCCGGTAGAACCCGGCGCCTTCCAGGATGCGGCAGGAGGCCTTGTTGTCTCCGATGGCGTGGGCGCTCAGGCAGGTGATCTCTGTCTGTTCGAAGAGATAGGCCTTCAGGACCTGAACGGTCAGTTTACCGTAGCCCTTCCCCCAGAATCGGCGGTTGAGCCGGTAGCCGATGGACACCTTGTGGCGTTGCGGCTTGTAGGAATACAGTTCTGCCACGCCAACCATGGCGCCCTCTTCTGCCCGGGGGCAGATGGCCAGAAACAGGCCTTCCTTTTTCGGAAATGCCTCGTCGTACATGGCCCGAATGGCTTCCTTTGGATCTTCATATTGAAACTCCAGCAGGAAGGTGGGCAGGTAGCGGCGGGCCACCGGATCATTTTTTAATTCTAAAATTGCAGGCGCGTCAGATGCTTCGAGGCGCCGCAGGATCAGATCGTCGGTCTCAATGACCGGCATGTTGTCAAATAAAGCCATTTTCTAAAGCGTCATGCCGTATCTTAATTTATATCGGGCGCCTGTCCGGCCACGTGATGCCGGGCAGCGGTCTTTCTGCCACAAGGTATAGTCCGGCAAGGATAATTTTATTGTATTCTATATAGTATAATCAGGTAAGGGGGAATACTTGGGGAATAGAGTATTCCCCGGTGATGTGAGATACTGAACACAACCCGAAACGATATAAAACATGAGGCATACAACGTGACAATCATCAATCTGGTTCTGCAGAACCATTTCTTTGTTTTTATCTGGATCATTCTTTTCTTTCTGCTCTTCACCAATCATTACGTGGAGCGTTACGCCAAAAAATGCTTTATCCTGCTGTTTGTGCTGTCGCTGCTTTATTGCATTTTCGGCAACATGGACTATTATTTCAGAATGCAGGATAAGCTGATGGCGATTCGACCACTGGTCAGCCACCTCAACTATCTGGTGAAGCCCGGTCTTCTGCTGACGGTGCTGCTGATCTCCGAGCGCTCCGCGCCCCGGACACGGCGACTGATCTGCGCTGTCCCATTTTCGCTTTTTGCGCTTCTGGTGGTGATTTCCTACCCGTCAGGGTTGCTGGTGTATTTTACTGAGGATAACATTTTCCACCACGGTCCCTGGTTTTGCCTCACCTGGATTATTCTGTTGTTGTATCTTGTGGCGATCCTCATTTCCGTTTGTCGGAAAACCCGAACGGAAGCGATCCTGCTGGTGATGAGCATGTGCTTCATCATTTTCAACATTCTGACGGAGCTGGCGAATCGCACCTATCCGGGGATGGAGTCAAGCATCGTGTCGCTGTCGATTCTGACCTATTATCTTTATTTCCAGACCAAATCCTACACGGAATTCCGGATGGAAACGGAGAAGGCGCTGACGAAGGCCAAGGTGCAGACCATGATTTCCCAGATCAAGCCGCATTTCATTTACAATTCGCTGGCCTGCATCGCGGAAACCTGTCATGACGGAGCACCGGAAGCGGAGGAAGCCGTGCTGACATTTTCGTCCTATCTGCGAAGCTGCTTCAGTTCCCTGGAGGAAGACGGCCTCATCCCATTTTCAAGGGAATTGAAAACCATTGAGAATTACCTGGCCCTTGAAAATCTGCAAAATGACAACAAGATCCATGTGGTTTTCGACATTCGGGAACGGAACTTTATGGTGCCGGTGCTGGCGATCGAGACGCTGGTGGAGAATTCTGTGAAGCATGGGCTCCGCAAAAAGCGGGGCGGCGGCACGGTGACCCTTCGGACTTTCCGTGAAAATGCCCTGATCCATCTCACCATTGAGGATGACGGGCTGGGGTTTGAAGTTGACAGCATCAGTTCCGATGCCTCTCATCTGGGGCTCAAAAATGCCGAGTTCCGGCTGACCGAGCAGTGTCATGCCCGGTTCAGTGTGCAGAGTGCGCCTCAGCAGGGCACACGGATCGATATCGTGATGGATATTATGAAAGCATGAAACGGCGCGCGCGAGTTGATGCGTGCGCGCGGGCCGATGGTGGGACAACGCCATGGTGTTGAGAAACCGGCGCGCAACTTGTATGGGAGGTAGTTGACATGAAAATCATGATCGTAGAGGACAGCTCCGTGGAGCTGAAAAGAATTAACCGCCTGGTGGCGGAGGCCGCGCCCCGGGCAGACATTCGGACATTTTCCGATTCTCTGGATGCGCTGGCCGCCTTTGAGGATGGGCAGTTTTTGCCGGATGTGGCCTTTCTTGATATTGAAATGCCCTCCCCCACCGGGATGGAGCTGGCCCGGGCCATGTGTGCCCGAAAGGCCAACCTCAACGTCATTTTCACAACGGCTTATGCGGATTATCTGCAGGATGCTTTCCAGATGTTTGCCAGCGGCTATCTTCTGAAGCCCTTCTCAGCGGAGGATATCAAAACGCAGTTGGAGCATCTGCGTTATCCGGTGAAATCGGACGACTGTGCCTATTTTGCCAAAACCTTCGGGGTTTTCGATTTCTATTATAAGGGCAACCCGGTGCATTTCAGTTCGGCCCGGGCCAAGGAGCTGCTGGCTTACCTCATAGACCGCCAGGGCTCCAGTGTCACGAAAAAGGATATTTTTGCGGCCCTCTTTGAGGACAGCGAGTATAACAACAGCAAGCAGGATTTGCTCAAAAAGATCATCCGGTCGTTGAAAACGACCCTCGATGAAATCGGCGGCGGCGATATCCTGATCCATTCCCGCAACAGCTACGCCATCGATCCCACCCTTTTCACCTGCGACCTTTATGCTGTTCTCGCCTCCGGCGGCCAGCCCGATGGCAGCATGCCCTATATGGAACAATACGCCTGGGCGGAGTATCGGTTTTAGGGGGCATCGGAATCCGGGCCAAGGCCCTCTCCGATGCCGAGAGCCGGATTACATAGCACAACGAAAAAACTCGCAACCCGAAGATCAGGTTGCGAGTTTTTTATGGTTTTAATAATGATGTTCAGGGTCATTCCCGATTCAGGCGCTATCCTTCTTTCAGGATTATATCGCTCTTCAAGATTTGATGTTGATTCTGTATCTTGATTCGGAATTTGACACTGATTCAAGATTTTGCCTTAACTCACCGTGTGCGCTTCTTCATGGAAAGCCCGGCCATGAGGATGGCGGCGGCTGTCAGAAGCAGGCCAAGGTAAAGGATAATGGGAGCCTCATCGCCGGTGGCCGGGGATGAGATCCGGTTCCCGTTCTGTGCGCTGTTTGTGGCTGAGGGCACCGCCGGTTTTGCCGGTGCCGGGGTCACAACAGGTGTCGGGGCAGGTGTCACGACCGGGGTCGGGGTCACCGTGGGATTCGGCGTGGGTGTCGGTTCCGGCGTTGGGGTCGGCGTCGGTGTCGGCACATCAACACCGTGAATGATTGCCTGGTTGATTACCAGTTTGCCACCCAGGTCATCTCCGAAAGCTGTGATCACACGATAAATGGCCTTCGGCGTGTTAAGCAACCCTTTCAGGAACGGATAGGTATCATCGAAGGCATCGATGTAAAGCGGTGAGCGGGTTGAGGTATTCTGACCATTTTCATCACGCACATAACCCAAAGCGACATTCCAGGCACCAGAGGCGACGGAAGAACAGTTATGGGCCGGCAGACTGTAATGGTTCTGCTGTGAATTGATGAAGTTCATCATATCGGCCAGCTCCTGAGCCGTGATATCTTTTGAATAAATGGCATTGGGACTCATATCCTGCCAGCTTTTCTGCCGATACAATTCATGACTGACGAAGAGACCGCCGCTGGCATCCCCATCGACAAGCAATGCCAATTGATTCAGATAGGGGGCGATCAATGCGGTATAGGTTTCCGGTGAAACGGCTTGAGACCACAGGGTTTCAAGAGAGGCTTTCATTTCCGCTTCTGTGGTGGCGCCGTTAAAATAGCCGCCGATAATCCCGGCCATACCATTGAAAACATCCTCGATCGTAATATCCCCCACCAGATTCCCCTCCATATCGTTCACCAGAGACGGATAAAGGGTACTGTGCCGAATGGAATCATTGATCAATGACGGGATATCAAAGTTTGTCGAATAGTTGCCGATAGTGATATAGTCACCGGTGTTCATGTTGCAGTCATAGGCCATACTGCGGAAACGCGCATCTTCCTTCTGTTCGCCAAAGGTGCCCACAAAACAGGAATTCGGCGCATAGGGTTTCATGGCATTGTAGAGATCCGGATATAAGACTGCCTTCTGTTCATCAGTCAGTGACTCATAAACTGACACTTCTAATTCCGGATAAAGCTGAGCTGCCAGTTCACGCAAATGCTGATTCCAGCTCTTATAACTCAGTTCATCCAGGTTTGTTTCGGTCAGCGCCTTGAACTCATCCGTAAAGGCATAGGCCGCATAAACATCGTTGAACTTCAAGGTCAGGTTATCTTTGTAGCTGGTGAACATGAGGTAGGCATGACCATCATAGGCCTTGTCGCCGTCATTTAATACCAGAATTGATAAGCACCCCACCACATCAGAATCAGCGGTATTGAAATCATCCGCCGTCACTTCAAGGGACGGCACATCAAATGTCGCATAATGGCCTTTGCCGATGCCGTAGTTGCCGACTAAATTGAAGACGTCGAGATTTCCGGTCAGGGGTGTTGCCGACAAATCGTTGACATCCGTCGGGACTGTTTCTGCCGGATAGTTAACACCTGTCGGGGATGTTACTGACGAATCGTTGGCGTCGGTCGGGGATGTTTCTGCCGGATTGCCGGCATCCGTTGAGGTTGCTCCTACCACAACATCATTTTCTCCTGCCGGAACTGTTTCTTTAGCAGCCTGGCCATCACCCGTTGAAGGTGCCGACTCATTTTTTGTCATGTTGCCGCCTGCCAGTTCATTTTCGCCATCACTCTTCGCCTGATCCGGATTCGAAGTGCCCTGATTTCCGACATTCACTTTCGGATCCGCAGACTCATTTTTTAAATTATTGACCGTCATCTCTGCCGAGCCGTTCGATGAGGTTTCATCCGCCAGGATAGGCATGGCCAATGTCGTGGCGGCGATCATCGAGGCCAGAAGACCGGCTGAAAGCTTATGTAAAAATGGTTTCATTTCACCACTCCTTTTCTTGCTCTTCAATGCGTAGTCTTTCGCACAATATATTATTATACCAAGGTCTGGCAAATCCTGCATTCCCCTTTTGTTCCCCATTGCAAGCGAGAGTTGCGTAAAACGATCACACGTAATCCCCACAGGGCATAATGTCCGCTTCGCTACTTGCTATCAACTGCAGTTAACTTCAGTAGCCCATCCCGCCTCCCGTTGGCTTGATGTTTTCACTCAAAAAGCCACACGATCTTCATTCTGTTAGCCATATGGACGATTTCAGGTTTTTCACTATAATGAGCAATTACACAACCCAAAAACCGTCAGCCACTTACCAAGGAGGCTTTATGAAACGCAAAACACTCAAGCCGACAAATTTGATGCAAACACTGAGTCACCGCCATGAAGAACTGAGCAAATGTCAGAAGCAACTGGAAGATGCGATTCATCGCGCGGCAGATGGAAAGATTCACATTGTCCGGGGAAATGGACGCGTGCAGTATTATTTACGCAAGAATGCCAAAGACAAAAGCGGTCGTTATATCTCCATGAACGATACCAAGAAGCTGAAAATGTATCTGCAGAAATCCTATGACATGAAGCTTCTGCCCCTTATTGAGAAAGAAATAGCGCTCATCGAAAAGCTTCAAAACAGTTATGGCGAAAATGATAAAAAACTACAGGCGCTTTATGAGTCATTTCCGGAAAAAAGCCGACCGTATATTGATCCTGTTGCTCTGACAGATGAAGCCTTTGCGCATCTCTGGTCATCGGAACCTTTTGAAGGAAAAGAGCTGCCACCCAATTCTCCTATGTTTGTTACCGATCGCGAGGAACATGTTCGGTCAAAGTCGGAGCTTGCCATCGCCAATGCGCTGAACAAGCTTGATATTCCTTACAAATACGAATGCCCTCTTCATTTGAACAAATATACGGTCATTCATCCTGACTTTACGGTTCTCAACAAGCGAACACGCGAGGTGTTCTATTGGGAGCACCGCGGTATGATGGATGATCGCGATTACGCACGGCATGCCGTAACACGGTTGAAGAATTATGGTGAAGCCGACATTCTTCCCGGTAAAAACCTGATCATTACCGAAGAAACTCTGAACTGCCCGTTGAGCACAGTTGAAATTCAAAATGTCATTAAGAAGTTTTTGATTTGATGTTTCGTCAAGAGAAGCATCCAAAGCCATGTCCATGCCTCGGTTCCTGTCTCGAAATACATCGAAAAGGTTGGAGTGCTGTGTCCATTTTTCGGGGTGCAGGTATTATGGAGCGCATCCAGAGCCATGTCCATGCCTCGGCTCCTGTCTCGAAATGCATCGAAAAGGTTGGAGTGCTGTGTCCATTTTTCGGGGTGCAGGTATTATGGAGCGCATCCAGAGCCATGTCTGCGCTCCGGTTCCTGTCCCGAAATGCATCGAAAAGGGTTAGGGACGTGTCCACTTTTTGGGGTGTGAAGGTTGTGGCCCATCATATTGCGATGTGAATCGGAATAACTCTCCTTCTCAAATCTCGATGCCGATAATTGATGGTCATCAAACATCAAAGTGTCACGGCGTTATCATGGCATCGGGTTCCTCTCATTGATCAAAATCCGATGTAAAAAGAGTTCTTGAGAATTTGAGGTGCATCGGGATTGGGAAGAGCAAACTAATCCGATGCACTTTTTACCGGCGAATCAGTAGTGCCTGCATCGGAAATCTTGATTTGAAAAGCCAGCGATGCCGTGAAATCTGAATCTCAGGTATTTAATGCATCGGGATCCGAGCTTGATTCTTGATTCGATGCCGGCATTTTTTCTAATCTCGAAAACTACATCGGATCAAGACAAAAGCTTGCTTTCCGATGCCCGAAAGGGCCCTCAAATCAGACAGATTTCAAAGCGGGCATCGGACTGGGGCATAAACTTGCTTTCCGATGCCCGGAGGCGCGATGGCTCGCTTACGTAAAAGAATAAGCCACGGACTGCCTGCGGCAGTCTGTGGCTTATCAATTCAATTACTTTTCCGTGGATCAGACGATATTCCGTCTGGCCATCTGAGCGAAGCGTCCGTCTTTGGCCATGAGTTCTTCAAAGCTGCCCTGTTCCACGATCTCACCTTTTTCCATGACCAGGATGCGGTCACAGTGTTCGATGGTGGAGAGACGATGGGCGATGGCGATACGGGTGACGCCCATGGCCTTTAAGTTATCGGTGATGACCTTCTGAGAGACATTATCGACAGCCGATGTGGCCTCATCCAGGAACAGCACGGTGGGCTTGCTCATCAGAGCCCGAGCCATGGCGATACGCTGGCGCTGACCACCGGAGACCGTTTCGATTTCAGATGACAGCGGCGTGTTGAATTTCATCGGCATGGCTTCGATCTCGTCAAGAACGGCTGCCAGGCGAGCTGCCTCTTTCACAGCCTCCATATCCGGTTCCTGAGAAAGACCGATATTCGTCTTGATGGAACCGTTGATCAGCGGGGCACTCTGGAGCACGACACCGAACTGACGCCTCAGGGACCGCAGGTTGTACTGCTCAAGCTCCACATTGTCATAATAGATCTTACCGTCCGTCGGCTTCAGGAAGCCCAGCATCAGCTGCATCAGAGTACTCTTGCCGCAGCCGGAGCCCCCCACGATCCCCACATATTCCCCGGGTTCAATGGTGAGATTAAGATTCTTGATGACCGGTGCGCTGTCTTCCCGATAGGCATAGGACACGTTACGCAGTTCGATACGTCCTGTAATCTTCTGTTCAGCAATACCGCTGTTGGACCCCTCCACCGGCAGCTTCAGGATCATATCCGCATAAGACATATACGGCAGAGCCGACACCACCTCAGAAGCAGACATCGACAAATTGCCCACATAAGACATCAACAAAGACAGGGATGAAATGAGGGCTGCCATGGTACCGGACGCAGGGGTCAGGCCGGTGGCCACCAGCATAAAGGTCACCAGCATAACAATGCTGCTCACCGCCGTACTCAGGATCTGAATACGCTGATTGGCATCATCGATGGCCCTCTGCTGCGTCATTTTCTCATCATAATTCACAGCAAAGCGATAGAAGATCCGATCTTCGATGGCGTTATTCTTAATAGCCTCCACATTGTTGAGGATTTCCCGCCGAATGGTGGTGAGGCGTGAATCCGCCTCCCGGAGTTTTCGGGTTCTTCTGGCAATCCCGAACTGCCAGATCATCATCAACACGATCTCACCGTAAATCAGGAAGCGCACCTCATCGGAGATACCGTTCTGGGGAGAAAATGTGACCGTCAGGATCATGATGCTCTGCACCAGATATAAGATCACCGTCAGCGATGCGCTCAGCAGTGTATCCGCCCCGTTGATAAAGGGCATCAGCAGTGCGATCAGACGGCTGGACAGCCGTTTTTCATCCCGGACATTCAGGTCCATGATGCGGCCGATCACCGTACTGCTTAAAAAGTAACCAATCTTTGTCTGGAGTCTCACCTTACTGCGGTTCACCACAATGTTGATCAAAAGGCCGGACACGATACCGATGATGAGGCTGAGTGCCACAACCATAATGCCGGGCACGTCTTCCGCATCGAGCATATAGCCGGTGATGCTCTGTGTACCGGAGGGGACCACCACCGTAATGGTGCTGGCCAGGATCATCAGCAGGAAAAACAGACCGTATTCCTTCTTCTGGCTTTTCACAGCCTCCCACAAAAGCTGACGGCTGTTTTTCAGGCTTTTCTCCATTTTCGGCATGATCATCAGCCCTCTGTCATGGACATGGGATGCGATCTCCGCCGTCACCTTCTGTTCCGTATTATCCTCAAGAGACAGCATGTAACAGCCCATTTTCTTATAGCGGAACAGAACCGGTGTTTTATCTTCGCCGTAGAAGCCCATGAAGGGCCCGATTTCATGCTTGTACCACTGATACTCCAGTGAAAAATACTCGGCGTAGACACCCTCTATATTTTTCAGATATTCAAACTTGTTAGCCGTAATCTTCAGCTGTGCTTCGTCAACCGGGGTCACACTGCCGGCCACGATCTCCGTCAGACGCAGAAAGGCATATGTGAAGAGATCGTCGCGATCGATCAGGTAATCCTCCTGTTGACCGCTCAGTTCACCGTACAGAATCCCGTAGGTACGCTTCAGATTGCGCATTTTCTTATCAGTCATTCTGCTCCTCCGAAGAAATCAGGGTCAGATAGCTGCCGGCCCTCGCCACCAGCTCGTCATGGGTCCCGCTTTCCACAATGCGGCCGTTCTCCAGCACATGAATACAGCTGCAGTCACGGATCGTCGATAAACGATGAGCCACCACGATAAGCGTGATATTGAGGTCCTTGATATTTTTCATGACCTCCTCTTCCACCAACGTGTCAAGGGCACTGGTGGCTTCATCCAGAATGAGAAGCTTCGGCTGCTTCACCAGAGCTCTGGCGATCATGATCCGCTGGATCTCGCCACCGCTGAAGGCATTATCGGTAGGATCCATCATTTCATTGAAACCATCCGGATGGGCCTCGATGGCGTCGAAGACACAGGCTGCCTTTGCCGCCTCTTCCACCATTTTCATGTCGATGCTGCGGTCAAACAACGTGATATTTTCCCGGACCGTGCCGTTGAACACGTAGGGTGTCTGGGTGACCACGGCCATATTGGCAAACAGGGTGTCCTTTGTGATCTCATCAAAGGCATGACCACCGACCCGGACCTTGCCGCCCTGCGGAGCATAAAGTCCCTCCATAAGACGCAGGATCGTACTTTTCCCGGAACCGGAGCCGCCTACAAAAGCCACACTTTCGCCGGTCCCGATATGGAAGGAGATGTCTTTCAGGATCGGCTCAATGGCTTCATTGTAACCAAACGTCACATCCTCGAAATCCACATCACCGGACAGTGTGACGCCCGGTTCTTCATTTTCGGCAAACACCTGATCGGTCTCGGACAGCATAATATCCCGCAACGCACTGATCTGCAGCTGCTGTCCCTGGAAGGATGAAAACTCTGCGATCACCTTCATGATGGGCATGAAAATGGATGATGCCAGGAACTGGCAGGCCAGCACCTGACCGAGTTTCATATGGCCGTTAATGACCTGAACAGTCCCGGTGGAAATGACAAAGACCTGGATCAGGAGCGGCAGCACCACCGGAATCGACTGGATGACCGTACTGATCTTCTGCATGCTCTGGTTGGCATTCTGCCAGAAGCTGTACTGACGCATCGAATTGAGAAAATTCTCTTCCTCCATGGCCACAGCCTTCATGGCATCAAAAAGCTTCACGTTCTGAACAAAGCCGCCCATAAAGCCGTTCAGCTGTGTCCGGGCATAAACCTGAAGTGTTTCACCCTTTTTCAGCAGAAAACGAATCAGCACCACTGTTGAGACAATGAGGATCAGCACAGGCACGGCGATTCTGATACTCAAGGTAAACAGGGCGATAATGTAAAGGACCGAAAATGTCAGATCCAGAAGAAGCGGCACCAGTCTTGACACAACAAAATCTGTCAGGCTGTCAATGGCGCTGAGGTTCAGATCGATAACCGTATGGCTTCTGGTGGCAAAATACCGCGCCGGCAGCTGCAAAAGCTTTGTCATGACCGAGCCGGTCATCGACGCGGACTGGATACGTCTGAAACGCACCTGGATGATCTTGCGGATCGTCAAAATGATGAACTGCAGGACGATCACCACCAGGAAGGCCAGGAAAAAGTCTCCCAGATTGGTACTGGTGAGGTGTGGCAGGTACACGTCCACAAACAGCGTGGTGAACATGGGCAAAACCAGACCCACAAGGTTGATCATCAATGTCAGCAGGATCAGGAACAGCAATGCTCCCTTTTGATGGCTGATGATGGCCTTAACGGGTTTTGTGTTGCTGGGCGGCTCGCCGCCGGGCTCAAACCGATCCGTTTTCTCAAATTCTACCGCGATACCGGAGAAGCCCTGAGCAAACTCCTCATGGGTGATGCGTCTTCTCCCATCCGCCGGATCAACCAGATAGACCCATTTATCTGTCATTTTTTCAACCACAAGAAAATGGGAAAATTTCCAGAAAGCGATCACCGGGAGCTTACGCCCCATCAGGTTCGGAAAACACCGGTAGGCAGAAGCTTCAAGTCCATACTTGCGTGCCGCTGCCATCACGTAGCTTAACCGGCTGCCGTCCCGGGAGATGTGACAATCATTCCGGAGGACTCTTAAATCCACATATTTGCCGTAATACGCCAAAATCATGCACAAAGAGGCCGCGCCGCATTCCGCTGCTTCTATCTGGAAGACAACAGGCACTCGTTTTTTGAATAAACTCATCTGTCTTTCTCCCCGCGATTACATACCAAAGAAGGTTTCATACGGCCGTTTTTCATCCGTGATAATGCTGATGCCGCACATCTGACCAAAGAAAAGCCGGTTGCTCTCATCAAGCTCATCCTCGTTGACTTTCACCTTTACCAGATACTGATCAATGCCCTCCTCATAGAAATACTCCACTTCATTCGCGCCGATAATACGGGCCAGAGCATTCCGTGAGGTGGGACGGATGCTGATGTACTCCACCTCTCCGTCAAGATACAACGTCCTCGAGTTCTGAACATCCTTTACACTGAGCTTGACCTCATCGCCCACATCCAGATCGGTAATATCGAAACCGTCCAGCAAAGTGACAGCCCCGTTGATATGGTAATCCTCCGAGGCCATGATCTTCATCGCCGGCACGGTCGGATCAATAAAGGTGTGAGGGTTGATGTTGATATCCGTCACAAAGCCGGAAACAGGTGCGTAGATCTCTTTGATCGTCTCGGATTCCTCCCCGGTCTCGTCATTATATTGTGTATCCTTCTTGACAAAAAGCAGATCCCCTTCATGGACATAATCCAGTTCCTGAATATTGATGATTTCAACTGTTCCGCTGTTCTCAAAAACATCAAAAGATTCATGGCCGGCATGCAATGACCCTTGTACGTTCAGAACAACCTGGATCGTGCCGTTGAAAAACCAGTAACCAAAGGCAAAAAAGATACAGATGGCCGCACACAAAAGAAGCAGACTGCCCCGGTTGATCACGCGCGGTGCCGGACAGGCCTCAGGTTTTTTCTGTTTATTATCAGGCATAATCTCATCCTCTCCTGTTTGTGATTGACTGCCATGTCTTACCCTTTACGGGCGTAACAGACACTCACCGCTTCCCTTTATAGCTTAAAAAGACCGGAAATACTCATACGAATATTCCCGGTCCATTGTAATTCGCTATAAACTGATTAAGCAGCAGCGGCAGCGGCGATAGAAGCGGTTGTTGTTGTTGTGACTGTTGTGATAGTATCACTGCTACGGCCACCGACAACAGCGTCAACGTCCTTTTCGTCCATCTTTGTCATGGAGACGTTCATATCAACAGCAGCAGCCTTGAAGGCATCGAAATCATCAGTCAGACCAACTGACTTTAAAACTTCATAAACTTCTTCAGCTGTCTTGCATTCAGCTTTAACCTTGGCAGATAAAGCAGCATCTTCGTTCAGTTTCAGCATAGCTTCCATTGTGGTCATAATCATTATCCTCCTATGTACCAATTCATGATTCCGTAAGACAACATCCATCGGACACGTCTGATTTTTCACATCATACACCTGTTATTCGTCCAAAGCAACAAATATCTCTGTACTTTTTTTCAAAACACAGAAAAAACATACAAATGGGCTTTACAACGACGGCACAAGATCCGGCCTCAGATACCGGCAGATGCTGTAAAGCATCCCGGGCACCCCATGGAAAAGACCGATTTCAGCGCAGGGTGCCGGCAGATCTGCCATCTCCACAACCTGGCTCCGGGCCGACAGATACCGGCACAGCGCCTCCGCCTTTTCTGTGACGGCCGCATCCTCCTGCTGCTGCAGATAAGCGGTCGCCCGATAAAGCTTGCCTGCATTTCCAAAACGCAGACCGTTATGCCGGCAAGGCTCAAGAAGGGCGAGCCGTGCCTCTGCCCCCATGGCCTCCGTCAGTGCCGGACAATGCATCATATCCTCATCCACCAGACGAATGAGTGATGCTTCATCCGCATCCTGATAGGTCGTCCAGGCCTGAACCGCCGTGAGGGCCCGGTCCTTCAATTCCAGAAGACGATCCGTCACAAACTCAGCCGACAGCCGGTTCACCGCATACAGCATACTGATATTGCCGTATAACACTGAGGGGGCACTGAATTTCAGCCGCAGAGGATCACCGGCGATCTCGCCGAGATTACGGATAGCCTCCCGCAACTGCTCCTCCGAGAAGAGCCCCATTTCATACCCCATCTGACAGCCCACCAGATAACCGGCAGCGCCGTCGGCAAGACCAAGTTCAGGCGCCAGCAAAGCCGGGGCCGCAAACACCGAGTCGATCACATATTCCAGAACCTGTGAGATAGCCTGGTCAAGGGCCTCATCAGAGCCGAATACCAGCCGATAAGCCCCCAGCGCCAACAGTGTGCCAAGATTCCCTTCCAGCAACACATAAGTGGAGATAGGCACATTGCTGAACACATAACCACTTTGCTCTTTGGTCACCAATGCGCTGTCCAGCGAGCGATCAAGCAGCCCCAGACAACGCGCCGCCAAACGCGCCACGCCGTCCCGATCTATAGCGGAAGGCACCTCCCCGCCGGGCTCCGATGCCCCCGCATCGATGGCGACATTGGCCAGACTGTAGCGAATACGGGCCTCCTCTTCCGCCACCTTCGCCTCATCCAGCGCTTGCCAGCGCCCGGCGGTATCCGTCAGCATCGGCTCCGTGATGATATCTTCAAAAAATGGCACATCCAGCTGGTCCAGGGCGATGGCCTCTTCCCCCATCAACCGCTCACACTCTGCCTGCGACAAAAGCGGGTTTTCATAAAAACATTTTCGTTTGATGAGCGCCTGATAACGTTCAACATTCTCCAGCACACCGGGTGTGGCCAGGCCTTTCAAAAGGCGCACGTAAAAATAAGTGGGCCGCAGCACCATCCGCACCACACATCCCTCGAAAATTTCCGCCAGATAACGACCGGCCTCATCCCGATGACGGATCAGGGTCCTCAGTGCCAGGCCAAACCCACGACAGATTTCTTCCGGATAATCCCTTCCGGAAATGGAGCTGTCTTCCCACATCGGCAGATTGGCACAGCCCGCCGGCCGATCACAAAGCCCCGCATAGGGCACGATGCGAAGTCCGGGCAGCCCCATCGTGGTGGGCAGCAGTGTCATATTCATCACAGAATAACGCGATTTGCCGTTACCCAGCCGATCCACAAGACATCCCTTGGGCGCGATCATGGTCTCAAGATCAATGATGACCGGCTCTTTCCCCACCGCCATGATATTTTCGGCATGCAGGTCATTGCCGTTCAGGGTGTACACCACCCCCATCAGGAAACCCATGCGGCGGAAATACTCGGCCGCATCCTCTTGTCGTTCCAGAGGCTTATCCTGCACAAAGGTGACAAAAGACCCCCTTTTCGTATCCACAGCCTCCGGCAGCACGAAGGGCCGCTCGTCGGCCTTCTCCGCCATAAACGCCATCCATTTCCGGAAGGCCCGGTCAATGGCGGCATGATGCGGCTTATAGACCACCCGTCGCCCATTTTCGAAAATGATCATGTGCACGGAGCGGCCACCGTTATGGCGGTCAGACCCAAAGGCCGTCACCCTGGCGATCCGGGGCATCTCCTCATCCCACACAAGACGGCGGTAAACCGGCGCCAGTTCTTCTTTCAGAACCTGCAGGATCTCTTCCAGCTGATCGATTTGCTGCCAGATCAGGGTCACCAGCTGACGCAATGCGATGGGATATCTGGCGGCAAAAGCCTTCAGTACCCGGCCTTCCCGCACCGCCGGCATCACCTTCTCCTCAAGCCAGGCGGTGGTCGGCGACGTCATGGTGCCCACCAGAGCCTCCGCCTGTTCAAAGCCCGCCATGCCGAATATTTCGGAAATGACGCTGTAGAAGGCCCCTTCCCAATCCGAGAACACGCCTTCCATCAAAAGGGCATCCTCCGTCAGGTGGGCAAAACGATGCCGGATGGGATTAAAGAGACCGGCAAAGGGGGCCTCCACCGGACTGAAACGCCCTGTATCGCCGAAGAGATAATCCCCCTCCTGCGCGTCATGAAAGTGAGCCGCCACATAGGTCAGCTTGTCATAAAAGTCCCGGTACCGGGCCTCGTACGTCTCAGATGATGTCTGTTCTTCCACCTGAGACTCATCAAAGATCCGGCGGATCTCCTCGTTTGAAAACTCCATATCATTTCCCCTAAACACATCTGTCATACTGCCTGCCGCACCCCCGGTAAACGGGCACTACGCCGGTGCGACAGGCCACAGGCCTGATTCCCTCAGGCCTGAAATACACGGCGGATATTTTCCGGATCCACCGGATTGTTCTTTTCGGCATCAAAGAGCAGCTTATAGAAGTTAAACACCTCGTTGTAAAGGGAGCCGGCTTCTTTAAGGCCCTCAATACTCTTTTCACGCACAACCGGATAGATCTTTTCCAGTACCTTATCCGGATCCTCAAGCATTGTTTTGACCTGATCCACCACTGTCGGATAGAGCAGGCTGACCACAGCGGTAATTTCCTCGGGATCTGTGCCCGCTGCCATACCATTAAGCCAGACCAGCATAGCCCGGGCAAGGCTGCCTTCCTCCGGTTTTCTCAGGTAAGAAGCATTATTAACAATAACCTCCATCCGACCGGCAGCCCCGGCGAAATCTTTCAGCCTATAACGGCAGGCCACTTCCAGAAGGAAGGCATCAAAGGGTTCAAAGAAAGACGGCTTTTCAAACATCAGCTGACTCATGGCATTTAAGGTGCAATCCAGAACAGCTCCCTGTCTCATGGACGCCAGCAGCGCCATTTCCTTCACCTCTTCATCCGTCAGCTGATCAATTCTGGTGAAATAATCGGATACCCGGTTGCTCAGATCTCTTTGCTGCAATTCCAGAAAGTCCACCGGCAGTGTCTCGGACATACGGGAGACAAAGATATTCACTGCGGGAAAGTCCAGATAGGAGGCATCGCGGATATAGACATCAACATCCATGGCCTTCAGCTGGTCCATCATACCCTGCAGCACCTCCCGGTTGCTCTGCCCCGGTGTCTCGCCCCAGGGTACAAAGGGATAGCTTTCTTTTTTCATCAGCAGCTGCGCCGGCATATTAGAGGAGGAAATCTTGATGCTGTTCCATTTATCCCGCCGTCTGTTGTCGGTGTACATCACATAGTCCGGATTGGAGCGAGCGGTAAATTCCTCCAGATTAGCCCCCTGCATGGACTCTGTGAAAATACGTTCCAGAGCAATGGCCATGTGAGGCTGCGCCCCGAATTTGACCCCGAATTTACCTGTCTTCTGATTGATGATCAGACCGCAGACCACCGGCAGGCCAATGCCTAAGGAGCAGTCCAGCACCCGCACCTTATAAGCGCCCTTCGCTTCGATGTTCTCGATCACGGCAGCGATATGCGGATAGCGGCGGATATAATCCATCGGAATCTCCGGCGGGATCACATCCCCGTCAAAGATCCGCATCTGAGCATAACGTTCCACCACCTCGGACAGACCTTCCACGATGGCCTCCTCCAGAGTATTGCCGGCGGCCATGCCGTTGCTGCCCGTGAAGAACATCAGCCAGTCCGGCAGGTAGACATAGTCATCATGGAAAACATCGTAATACCGATGGGCCATGTATTTCCCTTTCAGGGCTGTCGGACCGAGTCTCTCCATGAGCGTATTGACGATACAGTCTTTTGATAAAAACGGGTGATCGATCTTTACGGATGCCACGATCCGGTCCAGGATGTCCTTCAGAACAGCCGGCTGATTCTCATCCTTAACGTCATATAAGCGCTGTTCATCCGACACAAAGTCCACACATCTGGGATCGTCCATGCGGGGCATAGCCATAAAAATGCGGTTGCTCAAACGCTCCATCATTTCGCCGTAGGCACTGGCATGGCACAACTCACGTGTCATCCCTTTGCCATTGGTGCCTATCGCATTAACCAGGGGCCCTTCAATGGCCAGGCGGCAGGAATAACAATTCTCCACATCCGGCTCAAAGTCTGTCAGACGCGTCTTGAGACCAAGTGATGCCAGAATGCTCTCGACTTTTGCTATGGTTTCCGCAGGACTTGAATCCTTGCCTCTCATTTGCCATTCGTTCATGTTGCGTACCTCCTTATCAGTACCTGTATCAGTAAACCTGTCTGTCAAGCAGTCACCCTCTTAAGCCTTTGTGCTTTAGAAGCAGGGAATGCTTGTTGCATGTAAAGCGGTCACTCGCATTCCGCTTCGCTACATGCTCGTGAACTGCAGCTACCTTCGGTAGCCCATCAGCAGGGCTTCTACCCCTGCTGATGCAAGCATTCCCCGTCACACGCGCTTAAGACTCTGCACCTTAGAACAGGGAATGCTTGTTGCATGTAAAGCGGTCACTCGCATTCCGCTTCGCTACATGCTCGTGAACTGCAGCTACCTTCGGTAGCCCATCAGCAGGGCTTCTACCCCTGCTGATGCAAGCATTCCCCGTCACACGCGCTTAAGACTCTGCACCTTAGAACAGGGAATGCTTGTTGCAGTTCATAATACCACAAAAACGGTAGGTTTAAATACCCAAAGACCGACAATTTGTCGTTCATACCAACTCCGCTGCAGCAAAACAGGCCTTAGTGCTGCTCTGCCTCGGCATAAAGATAGCTCCAGGGGTAACGATCCGCCTCAGTCTGCGGCGGGATAAGATCCGTCTCCCGGACAATCTCAGGTGTAAACGCATACCCCAGACGGGCGCCCATCTCGGACAGGCATTCAGCCGGATCATTGACCGGTGCCTGCCGTGCTTCCTTTTGCAGCGCCGCATCACGATTGAGATACTCAAGGAACTCTCGATAGCTGACGGTTTCCGCTGCTGTTTTGTCTGTTTCAATAGCCAGCGCCAGATATTTCCCGCTGAGAGAAATCATAAGAGACCGCTCGCACAGACTGTTGAGCGTAGCCTCCACCTGTTCCGGCGCATAATCACAGCCGGCCTCCGTCAGAACCGTCAGAATATGCTTCAGGCTACCGGGTTCTCGCGCAGCTCGATAAACATCCCATTCAATTCCCTCAAGTGTCAGATGACGCTGCGGGGCAATCTGTCTTGTGTCAATGATATGCAGCTGCTGCCCTTCTTCATACATCTCAAGTCGCGGCAGCTGACCCATTTTCTGCCACTGTTTCCTCCAGTCCGCCACTGCCTGTTTCAGACCGATCTGCGCCAGCACGATCATGGTGTCCTTCTTTTCATTTTCATCAACAAAATGGAAGGCGATATTTTCCACATAGTCCGGATTATCCGGGGACAGGTATTTAAAGACCGGATCCGGCACCAGCTTCAGCCCGTACTCTTCCTGATGATTGTGGTAGACACTGTCACGCATATAGATAATGTTCCAGATATTATCCGGCGGCTGCAGATGCTCTATAAGCGGCATCAGATTTTTCATATCCCGATAATCATCCGCCGTTTCACCGATCCCATTGATCAGAATATTCCAGATGACCATCACCTGATATTGACGGGCGTATTTGAGGAGCGCCACATTCTGAACCGCGGATACCCCCTTATTGAGGAGCTGCAGCACATGATCGGACAGACTCTCGATCCCGGGCTGGAAGAAGCGATAGCCGGCATCGCGCAATAACTTAACCTGCTCCTCCCGGAGGTTGGCTTTGATCTCAACGGTAAAGCAACCCGGTGTCTCCTCCTGATCCTTCACCAGTTCCGGCAGCAGATCTTTGAACCACTCGACCGGCAGAATGTTATCCGTAAAACAGACATGACGATTGCCGTAACGGGATGTCACCTCCCGGATCTCCTGCAGCACCTTCTCAGGGCTCTTCCGCCGCAGATGCATATGCTGGCCGTTCAGACCGCAGAAGGAACAGGCCTTCTTTTCACCCCACCAGCATCCCCGGGAGGTTTCCAGGAGGAGACGGAGTTCCGCCCGCTGCTTCACCATCATGACCTGATAGAACCCTTGCATCGTGCGCAGCTGTTCAAAATAATCATCGTAATCCGGTGCCGGCACCATATCCATATCCGCCACTATCCGGTGGGGCGGCTCCTTCGGAAATGGGCCTCCCTGCTTCAGAAGGCCGTAGGGCAGCTCCGTCAGAGTGCCCTCGATCATCCCCTTGCAACAGGGACCGAAAATGTCATCGCTTTCACCGCAGAACACATAGTCCAGAAACGGAAATGCCTTCAGCATGGCCATACCACCGTAGTTAAAGCAGGTATAGCCCCCCATCAACGTGATGATATCGGGGCGTTTTTCCTTGATGCGTCTGAGGATTGCCAGCGCGGCATTTCTTTGTTCGAAGACGGCGGTGCAGCCCACGATCTTGGGATTGCGCGCCAGAATGCGCTCCACGGTCCGTTCGGTGGCTTCATTGGCCGCTTTGATGCCGTGCTCCAGGATCTTCTTCAAATTGAGGTGGCTGAAGAGGTTATCCTTATCCCCCAGCTGATAGTGAATAAAGTCATCCATACTGTAGGCATTATGGATACCGGCCGCCTCATTAAAGATGTATTCCCCCAGAAACCCGTGCATGGAACCGTGATAGACACCAACAAAACCCGGCAGACCGATGGATTGCATGAAGGCGATATTGGCATAATCCACATAGCAGGATAAGCCATCCCGTTTCAGGCAATTCTTTAAGATGCCCAATGCCAGAGACGGCATGACACCGAAAGCCACCGGCGGCATCACAAGACACACATCCACCGGCTGCAGCTGTTGAAGATCATTTTTCATGACAAAATTCTCCTGTTCATAGAAAGGCACGTGTTCTTCTTATCCGGCGGCCACGTGCAGCCGCATTCTTTTCTATAATGGCGGAACCAGGTCCGGTCGTAAATAACGATACACCCTTTTGTCTCCAAAAACGGTCGACATTTTGATGACCAAAATAAATCCCTATTATAATAGGAAGAAACTCATACCAATTTCGGTCCTCTTCTCAAAAATGCTGTAATATCAACAATTTTATAGTTCCGCTATCGGAACTATTATACCAGTATCATCGTTGGCGAAGTCTGCATAAGATACGGTTGCTCTGTGTCTCATGCCGGTCCGATCATGCCAAACATAATTACCGACCGTTCAAAAACGCAAACAGGCCGTTCAGCAACAGATCATTTTCAGACTGCTTACGACCTGTCACCAGGAGGCTGGTGCCGCTCTGCCATTCCCAGATCCGGTTTTCATCGATATTGGCCAGCAGATAATCCCGGCGCTGCTCCAGAACATCAAGGAACTGAGCCACTTCCTCTTCCGTCATACAGGCCTTCGCCTCCTCCTGCTCATACACACAGGTCAGGCGCTTCTTCTCTGCGATATAGTCAAGTTCAATATAACGTTTCTTTTTTTCCTTCGGAAAAGCATGATTGCTCAGTGAAAAGAAGCAGCCGATGGGATAGGCCGACACTTCAGCCAGATGGTTCCGGGCAAAAAAGGCCGGGATCAGATCCGTGGGGATACCCTGCACATAATCTGCAAAGGGGGCCACGGTCTCATACATCTTGTACACCTTATTCAGCAGCTCATCATAAGGTTTCTTCCAGTAATCCGCATCCTGCGGATAAAGCCCTGTAAAATGCGGGAGCGTCTGCAGATCGGTAGAAGAAATGGAGGACACCATACCGCCGGTTTTGCAGACACGGATCATTTCCTTCATGGCCTCCTTGTAGGCCGGCATGGAATTGAAGAAGGTGTGTGACACCACGATATCAAAGCTCTCATCCGGAAATGGCATGGCCTTGGCATCGCCCTGCACAAAGCGGAAGCTGCAGCCGTTCTTTTCCTCCGGGATCCGGGCCTGGGCCGCCTTGACGAAATCCTCATCGTAATCAAGACCGGTGAAGTCCACATCATGTGTGCCCTTCATCAGATACCAGGTGTATTCCCCCGAACCGCAGCCCACATCCAGGACCTTCAGCCCCGGTTTTAATCCGTTTTTGTCTATGACATAATCCCGCATATCCTCATTCAGGATGAACATGCGGGTTTTTTCAAGGAATTCTTCGTTCTGAAAAAATTTTGACCATTGTTTCATTTGTATCTATGACTCCTTTACACGGGTAATCCGTTTTTACCTACTGCGTTAATGCTATTACTATAAATGAAAACCCTGTCCGCTGACAATCCCCATCTCTTCCCCTGTCATCGCCTTTCACCTCCCATCGCATCACGAATGCCCTTCCTTTCATGCCTCATCCACACCCTTTCCGCTTTCTGCTCTGAAGGTGTGGCTCTTTACATTTCCGGGTTATTGTCCTATAATATGCGAAATTGACAAATCAAAAAATACGTGAAAGGCACTATCCCATGGCGATTACAGCAAAAAAAGTATGCAAGAGCCTGCCGGAATACGACACCGTCCGTCGTATGCTCAAAACCGATTTCCCGGCCAATGAACAGATTCCCTATTTCTTACTGAAAATGACAGCGGCCATCCGGAAAGGGGTTCAGTTCAGAGCCCTTTATGACGATGATCAGTTCTGCGGTTTTATCTACACCGGCGAAAATGAAACCCATGTTTTCGTGTTATTCTTTGCTGTGAACAGTCAGATCCGTTCCAAGGGCTACGGCAGCAAGATCCTCAGCTGGCTCAAAGAAGAGACCCACAAGACCATTTACTTAAATGTGGAGGCCCTGGATCCCGCCGCTCCCAATGCGGTTCAGCGCGAAAAACGTGTCGCTTTCTACGCCAAAAACGGCATCACCGATACAGGCTATGCCTTCATCGACAGAAACACCCTGCTCTCCATCCTGTCCTCCGACAGCGAGCATTTTGATATCGACTCCTATGTCAAAGTCCTGCGGTCGATGTTCTTTGGCTACAACAAAAAAATCTCAAAAACAGAAGACCTGCGATAAATACAGGCTCTTACAAAGAAATGGCAGATGACCCCTCAGATCATCTGCCATTTTTTTCTTGTGGAATATGTCTATTCTGAACCTTAAGTAGAGGCCAAAACCATGGGGTGTCAGGCCATCATAATTTTTGTTTTGTTGATACCGAGAACCCGGTAATGCTCCATTTTGTTGACGAGAGCCGCATCCATCGTGCCGCTGTGGCCATCATCCGAGGCCCCGTAGACAGACTCTGCTACAGAAAAGCCGGTGCAGTTGTCGTTGATGAGAAGGGTGAGCGCCTCATCTTCGCACAGCACTGTCACCTCCATGGCCGCTTTTTTGACCAGGGGGAAGCCCTTTTCCAGCAGATCTTTTGACAAATCCTCAATGAGGACCGCTGTCTGCCGGGCCAGCTGCTCCCGATCCGTTAAGGGGCAATGAGCCGCCACGAAGGCCGCCGCCTGCTCAGAGACACTTGCCGCAGCCGCCTGATCCGGCACCTGTGCTGTGAAGACCCGGTTATCCGGCAGCACCTGCCCTTCCTCAAGCAGCAGATAGTCGTCGGCTGTTTTGGGGAATCGTTTGTTGGTGATCCACACACCGGCGACAATGCTCAAAAGGCTCACCGCATCGCCGATGCCGTAGCCCAGACACACGCCGTAGAATCCGAATAACATACCGAATATCCACGTAAACAGGGCAATACAGCAGAACCCTTCCACAACGGTGATGATATAATTCACCGCCATGCGTTTTACACCCTGATAGTAGCTCTTGGCGCAAATGCATATCGAGTAGAACACAAAATCCAGGGAGAAAATGCGCAGACCCCAGACCACAGCCGGCACATCCACCTTTTTCGCCGACATAAAGATGCTCACCAGCAGGTCAGCTCCGACAAAGGTGAGGGCCACCATGATCAGGTTCCACACCACCGAGTACTTGATGAAGGCTTTATACAGATCCGACAGGTTCTTGCGGATCTTTTCACCGTAAAGCACACCGGAAATGGTCAGTGTGGCCGCACTTAAGCCCTGGCCCACGGAGTTCAGCAGGTTGCCGATGTTGGACACAATGGAGAATGACGCCAGGGCGATGGCCCCGCCGACCGCCAGCAGGATCTGATTGACCGTAAAGCTGAGCGCTGTTCGCAGGAGCTTCTGCAGCGCTGCCGGGAACCCCCTTAAAAAGATTGCCGTTGTTTCTCCCCAGGGAATAGCCTTCAGGCGGATCTTTAAGACATACTTGTCATCTTTTCTGAAAAAATGACCGCCCATCACAACCAGCGCCACAAGGTAGCTGATGCCCGACGCCAGGGCAATGGCAAACAGGCTCTTCGGGAAAACCAGGACCGCCAGGATATCCAGCAGGATATCGGTGATGGTGACCGTCCAGGCACAGACAAAGCTGCGCTTCTTATCCCCGTCGATGTTCATGATGGGGATCATGCTGAGCATCCCGATGATCCCCGGCGCCCCGATGACGTAGCCCCGCAGATACTGACCCGCATCTTCGAGCAGTTCAGAACCGGGCTGCGCGCCGAGAAAATCACAGATCTGATCGGTAAACAGGTAGCTCCCCACCATGATGATAAGCGCGCTCAAGCCGATGAGCACCACACACAGGGAGACGGAGCCGATGGCCCCGGATTTGTCGCCGCGACCCATTTTCTCACCGATGACCAGCTGACCGCCGGCACTCAGCACACCGCTGAAAGCCAGAATGATCATCAGCACCGGGGTGATAAGCCCTGCTGCCGCCACCGCATTAAGGCCCATAAACCGGCTGATAAAGACATTGTCAATGATCATCGAAATAGAGGCCGTCATGCTGACCACGATCTGCACGTTACTTGTTTTCTTGAATATTCCATCTATCATCTTTCAATACTTCCATCCTCGGTGACGGGCACTTCATCAGCTCCTCGCTGTAAAAGGCCGCCATTTTTTTCACCAAAGCCTCCGCGTAAATGGCCTTAAATGACCCGCACAGGCAATATTTGCACATGGCGATAACATGCACCATTTCCGTCACCTGTGTGATAAACGGATCCTCCGCCGTCGCCAGCCCAAAGTAGGCCTTCACAAACTGACGCCAGGCCGGGAGCCCCATTTCCCCGGGAAGGGCTTTGGCCGTATACCGATCGACATACGCAAACCAATCCGGATTCTCCGCCCGCTCTTCCTGCGTCATCTCCGCCGCGATCCGGGCAAACCGGGACCACATCAGGGTCACCATATAGGGCACCGTCAGTTCAAACACAGGATGCCCCTTCGCCATAGTGGCCAGATCGATGAGATACAGCTCATCCCCGTCGATCATGATATTGCCGGTGGACAGATCCCCATGCAGCAGATTCTCCGCCGCCGGAACCGCCGCGAAGGTCTCACGGATGAAACGCACCACCTCCGGCGTCAGCAATTCTTCCGTTAACTTAAGATGCTCCTCATACTGATCAAGGATCGCCGGCATATCGTCCCCGGCGCACACCCCGTTGACGGATTTTGCCAGCGTGGCATATTTAGCCATCCACATCGGCAGACTCACGTCATCCGCCTTCAGAAGCGGCGCCGTCAAAATATTGCCGTGGAGATACTGATACACATTGCCGAAGCCTTCCGGCGTCCGGACAGTATCATAACACACCGGCGTTTTGACCCCGTAACGGCACATTTTTTCGGAAATGGCTCTCTCGGCTGCGATTTGCTCTTTCGTGATCCCCTTTTTATAGGCCTTCAGCACTTTTGTGTCATCCAGCCGATAGGTCACCGCCGTCACGCCCCGGCCGATCATCTGAAGCCCGGCGCAGTCGATGACGGGACCGTCATTCCTCATAGCCTGTGTGTCTTCCCTGTCTGTCATATCTCATCTATCTCCCATCTCACCTGAATCGCCTCGTTATCCCAACACGCCGCGCGCCCGAGGAAGCCGGATCCCGGCCATATCCCGAGGGCCATGGCCGGTCTCTCTGATTTCCGTCAGAATCAGTTATTTAAATTTATGCCAGGCTTCCATGCAGGCCACAACCTTCCGATCGGTCAGATGTCTGACCGGGGGCACGCAATCGGCCGGCAGGTCATATTCAAACCGTCTGATATCCCGCAGCATCAGGCGGGATTCTTTGTCGATGAAGTGTACCCGGCAATGGTCAAGCCCGGCTTTTGCCATCAGGGCCTGCTCGATGGCCTTGCCCTTTGCCTCATAGGCCGAACCATAGCCGGCATTCTGATCGACAGGTGCGTCAAGCTCCACAAAAATGGACAGTTTTTTGTCCTCCGGTCTGAAATGGAAGCTGTAATCATACAGGGCCTGCCCCAGGTGTTCCTTCAGCACACCGTAGATGTCATCATCCGTGCAAAGGACACGGCCCTCATGACAAACCGGTCTTTCACATTCAACAAAGTATAAGGTATCCGGCAGCATTTTCACCGGTTTGATGCACATATAAGTCCGCAGACGATAAACGCCGGCCTGATTGGTGATGACCAGCTCATAGATCCGGCCGCAGACAAGATCCGACAACAGGACCGGCACCTCTTCCTCCGTCTGTTCCACCGGCAGGAACTCATAGAAGGCCTTCTGCAGATCCAGCTGATAGCCAGGCTCCCCGGCCACGGGCTTCGCGATCACGCCAAAGGGTGTCATCAGTGCGCCGGGCACCACCGGCAGATCCCCCACATAAGCCTTCAGCTGTTCCGCATAAAGGGCGTAACAGCCGCCGTCTCTGGCCATGATCCGGCCAAGCTTCGGCCAGATGGCCTTGATGGCTTCCGGCTTTGGCAATGTTTTGATGGCCTCACGGATCAGGGCCGCCCGGGCCTTATCAGGTATCCACAAGGCGGGTAGCTGAGCCGCAAAGTCTTTTGTGTCCGCATCGGTGTGCTCGATAGCCCCATTTTCGATAGCGTCACAGAAGGCCTCTGTCTGGGCAAACAGGCGCTCAAAGTAATTGAGGACCACCCAGGTATTGCCGGCCACGATCTGGGTCAGATCGGGACTGCGTAGGGCAAACAGAATATTGAGATACTCCACATCCAGACGCTGCTTCGGGAAAATCAGGGCAAAGGGTGATGTCAGTTTTCCCGGGATATCCATAGCCCCCAGGGAATACTTCCCTAAGGAGTTGTAAACCATGATGCCGGTCATGGAATCGTTGTAGGTGTAATCGTTCAGCAACCGGCCCTTCGGCAGGGCTTCCATCATCATGAATGTCACCTGATCGGCGATGGTGTTGGTGAAACCACGACCAAGATCCAGGCAGGTCTCTTCTGATACCGGAACGGTTTTCACCTCATCACTTTCATTGATGTCATAGGCATAGGCACTGATCCGGTTGCCGGTGAGCACATTCTTTTCACCGACGGTGGTCTGAATCCGGATCAGCTTATCAAATGCCTCGTGCTCATAAAGCGGCACACTGTGCTGATAGGCCTCAATCCCATCAATTTTTTCAAAATCATAAAAACGGCCGAAGTCCGTATTCTTGTTTTCCAGAATGATCTTCAGCAGCACTTCCTCGCCGTTTAAATAGTCGTGTCGCTGAAGACTGGCCTCGGTTTTGGGCTCCAGGATATTCTTCCGGACAAACTCATAAACCCGCTGCCCCTCTTCCTTCGTGAAGAACTTATTGACCGGCGGCGGTGTCAGGTTTTCCACATAAGGACGCATATCGTCCTGGAATTGGCGCCAGTCTTCCAGCGTAAATGATGAAGACCCATAGGCCATCATAAGGGAAGCCTGCAGCATCGTCAGAATGAAATGATTGGGATCGGCCCCGCATTTCATCATCAGATCAAACATCAGCTTATAACCGTAGGTAAACTGCAGAATCGCCTCCCGCGGTTTGTCTGCACTCTGGACCGATGACCGGCTGTTGAGGAAATAACAATGGCCGACGAACTGCGGCAGCACCACGATCTTCGCCGCTTTTTCATAACACTGCATGACAAAATAGGCATCCTCGGCCATGTTGATCTTCTCATCGAAGCGGATGCCGTTTGACTCAATAAGGTCCCGGGAGAACATCTTGTTGCTGCCCGAAAACTGGATGGTGGAATACAGCTCCTCGCAGTACTTGTCTTTCCCCTCCAGCACCACCTCTTCCACCAGTGGATTCCACAAGGCACGGTCTGTCAGGATCTCCTGCACAGAATCATTTTCTTTAAGAAATGCCATTCTGAAAATGACGATCTGGGGCTTATGCTGCGCCATTTTCTGCAAACAGACCTCAATGGTATTCGGATAATACGTATCATCCGAATCAATGAACATGAGGTACGGTGCCGTCGCAAACTGAAAAGCAAAGTTGCGCGGAGCGGAGGCTGAATGAACCTCATTTTCCAGTTCTTTGATGACCACGTTGGGGAAATGACCCAGCAGGCCTCTCACGTTTGCCTTTGATTCATCATTGCAATTGTGCAGCACAATGATCCACTCAATATTGTCAAAACCTACGGTCTGCTCACGCATAGAGGCATAGGTTCTTTTAAACAGATCCATTCTCGTGTTATGGAAGGGGGTGATCACGCTGACTTTATAGGCTTTACCCATCTATCTATTCTCCAATCTGATTTTCCACAAATACCGCTGCCCGACATACCCGCGGGCCCGATGGCCGCTTCGCTCCTTACTCTTCGATTACTATCATCCACGTATAGCATCCCATTTGTCAATGCTCTGCGCACTTCGGCGCCGCATTTTTGCAAAGCGGACGCTCTACAGTTCCAGCGCCAGAATGCTATCCGGGATCCGGCCGATCATACTGTCGATCACCGGCATCAAAGAGGTTCTGGCCATATTCACCAATTCTCCGGCCTGTCCCTCAGGCAGATTGCTGAAGGAAAATGGGGCCAGCATAATTTTCACCAGGCTATATTGATCCAGTAGCTCTTTGATCCGGTCAAGCCGCGCCTCATCATCGGTCCGAAAATAGGTCTTAAGGAAAATGTCCCACATCCGACAGGAATCTTCCGGTGCCAGTTTAATCAGTGTACGATAGAGATCCGTCATATTGAGGGGCATAAAGTGCAAATAGATGTTGGCGATCAGAAGATCATAGATCGGATGCCCCAGCTGCACATCCGCCAGATCGATCATCCTGATCTCATCCTGCTCGATCATCATATTAAGCACATGATAATCTCCATGGATCATACCATTTTGCGTCGGAATGGCTTCTACCAATGCGTGCAGTTTACGATGCTCTTCCTCTGTGATCCAATGGCCGCTTAAACACTTATCAATGCAATCGGCATAAAACCGATCGGCCGCCGGCATAGAGGCTCCTGAGGAGTGCTTTGCATGAATGGATGCCAGATTGAGCGCCATTTTTTCGGCAAAAAAGGGCAGTTTTTCCGGATGCTCCAGCACCGCCTGCTCAAGGGAAATGCCGCTCACCTTCTGCATCAGGATCCCGATCCGTCCCTGGTAGCTGACCAGTTCATAGCAGTTGACAGCCGCCAGGCCATTTTCAAAACAGGTCCGCATGGTGTTGTATTCATGCCGGATGGCTTCCTGCGGCAGGTTGTCATAAAAGAGCTTGACCACGCAGTCATCGCCATACTCAAACACCTGACTGCACTGGCCCTCGCCAAGCAGAGGACTGGCGCTCAGGTCGATGTTGCGTGTGTTGATTATTGTGTTGTGCATGTATTCTCCTTTTTGTTGCGCGCGGCATTTCCGAAAAATCCGATACCCGCCACCCCCGCCGAGTCTACTGCCCGCATAAGACAGAGCCTCCGCAGGGCGGGGGAAATGTTTGATGCCGTGTTCTCCGATGTCCTGACAGAAATATGAGAAATAGCCCGAGAATCATGGACTCCCGGGCTACTGATCAGCCAAAAACACCCACGTAGTGGTTCACTCTAGCCGCCGAAAACCTCAACCAGCTTGACTAAAGGCTGCACGGCGACATTCAGATTATCAACGGCTTTATTAAGACTGTTGATATCGATCTTGGAAATGGCATCGGTCAAGTCCGTCACACCATCGTTAAGAGCCGCCACATCAAGGGCCCCCACGGCACCTTCAAGTGTCTTGATGGCCTTGTTGACCTCGACCATATCCAGTTCCTCAAGCTTCGGTGCCAAAGACTCATTGACGGTACTGATGGCCTTGCTGGTTTCTGTCAGAGCAACAGTCACCTTCGGCACCAGAACGATGCTTAAAATGATCATCAGCACCAGGACGCCGCCCATAATGGCGCTGAGAACATGGGACATACGAATCTGCTTCTTCATAAGGTCAATCATCAGACTGTCCTTTTCAAGCTCTGTGTCAATCTGCTCCCGGTAAGCCCGGCGGATATCCGCCTCCGCTACATCCGGCTTTGCGTCCATCTGATAATTCTCACTCATCTATAACGCCTCCTCACTTTCTCACCCAGACCAAAGTCCGTCACCTCACGCAAAACCATCACAATTTCAGGAAATCTGATGGTTGCCTCCGTATTTGACAGTTCTATCTCCATTATAGCTTAGTCAGACCGGAACGGGTATACATCGCTTTCAAAAAACCTTATTCATACTGATAGGTCCAGGGGTAAAGATCAATTGTTGCCCGCGGGGCTACAAGATCTGTCTCATTGACGGTCTCCGGCCGGAATATGTACCCATGCTCCCGACCAAGCGCGGCAAGACCGACAGAGGGATCATTTTTATCACAGGCAAGCCCCGCCTTCTTTAAGGCCGGTTCCCTGACAAGGCGATGGATGAACTCCCGATAACTCAGGGATTCCGCCTCATGTTCGCTCACTTCAACAGCCAGTGCCAGATATTTCCCACTCAAAGATAACACAAGCCCCCGCTCACACAACGCGTTCAAACAGGCGGTGATGGCCTCATCCGCCTCAGAACAGCCCTGCGCTCTGAGGGTTTTGAGCAAAGACTTTAACGTGACAGGCTCTGCCGATGAGCGGTACACATCACGGGCAAGACCGGAAAGCTCCGAAGACCGCTCTTTGCTCACAGCCCGGCTGTCTGTCATATGCAGAACACCGTCCTTCTCAAAAAAGTCAAGGCGCACCAGGGGCGCTGTCGATGACCAGGACTTTTTCCAGGTGTTAAGCGCATTCCTGAAGCTGATCCGGGCCATAGTCGTCCTGACATCCGGCTTTTTATTCTCATCCACAAAATGGAACGCGATCTTTTCAACATAGTCCGGGTCATCCGGCGACAGGAATTTAAAGACCGGATCCGGCACCAGCTTAAGACCATACGCATCCTGATGGTTGTCATAGAGACTGTCCCGCATGTAGATAATATCCCACATATTTTCCGGTGGCTGCAGGTGCTCAAGAAACGGGAAAATCTCTTTCTGCTCATCATAATCCGCCGTGGTTTCTCCCACGGTACCCACCAATGCATTCCAAAGCACCAGCATATGATACTGCCGGGCATATTTTAACAGGGCCACGTTCTGAATGGCACTGACCCCTTTGTTCAGCAGCTGTAAAATATGATCCGACAGACTTTCGATACCCGGCTGAAGAATCCGATAGCCCGCTTCCCGCAGAGCCTTCACCTGGGCCTGACGCAAATTGGCCTTGATTTCCGCCGTGAAGCAGAAGCTGTCATCGCCATTTGCTGCCTTGAGAGCCGGTATAAGTTCCTTAAACCAGGCCATCGGCAAAATATTATCCGCGAAGCAAATATGACGATTGTCATATTTTTCCAGAGTTTCCCGAATCTCCTTCAGGGCCTTATCCGCACTTTTCTGCCGGTGATGCAGATGTTGCCCGTTAAGACCGCAGAAGGCGCAATTCTTTTTCTCTCCCCACCAGCAACCCCGGGATGTTTCCAGCAAAAGCCTCATTTCTGTCCGTTTCTGCACCAGCTGGTACTGTTCAAGCCCGTACCAGGATTTTAAGGCTTCCACATAATCGTCATAATCCGGAGCCGGCACCAGGTCCATATTCTCCACAATGCGATGGGGCGGTTTTTCCGGAAATGGGTCTCCCTGCCGCAGTAAACCATACGGCAGTTCCGTCAATGTGCCCTCGATCATCCCCTTACAGCAAGGACCGAAGATATCATCGCTTTCCCCGCAGAACACGTAATCCAAAAATGGAAAGGCCTTTAACATAGCCATACCGCCGTAATTAAAGCAGGCAAAGCCACCCATCAATGTCACGACATCGGGGCGGCGTTCCTTGACCCGCTTGAGGATCGCCAGAGCCGCATTTCTCTGTTCAAAGACAGCGGTGCAACCCACGATTTTCGGCTTTCGCTCAAGAATCCGGTCCACAGTCCTCTCCGTCTCCTCATGGGCGACCCGTATGCCGTGCATCAGGATATTTTTCATATTCAGATGACTGAGGGTATTATCCTTATCGCCCAGCTGATAATGAATGAACTCATCAATAGAATAGGGATTGGTGATGCCCGCTACCTCATTAAAAATATATTCTCCCAGAAAACCATGAAGCGAGCCATGATAGATGCCGGCAAACCCGTCAGGCCCCATGGCATGGGTGAAATGCATATTGGCATAATCCACATAACAGGATAAGTGCTCCTGTTTGAGGCAGTTTTTCAAAATGCCCAGGGCCAGGGAGGGCATGGTGCCAAAGGCCACCGGCGGCATGACCAGGCAAACATCGGCCGTTTCTGTTTCCCGAGTGGCACACACCTTTCCGGCCTCAATATTCCGGCCCCCATAGATGGCTTTTCTTTCCTGCTCAGACAATTGCATGATGTACTCTCCAACGTAAAATGGCCTTACCGTGAATCCACACGATAAGACCACATTTTCACAGACCTGAGGACCGGTCAGACCGGTCATACAAAACTTCAGCTTAAGATCAGATGACAAAAGTCATGCACAGGGGGATTGTTGTTGTGACTGTTGTGACGGTTGCGGAAGAACCACCGCCGACAGCATCAATATCCTTTTCATCCAGTTTTGATAAAGCTTCGTTCACCTCCATCGCACTGGCTTTAAAGGTTTCAAAGTCATCTGTCAGACCACAGGCTTTCAGCAGTTCATAAGAATCTTCCACTGTTTTGCATTCGGCTTCAGCCTTGGCGATCATCTCCGGATCCTGGCTCAGCTTCTGAAGGGCTTCAATTGTTGTCATTATCTTGTTCCTCCGTTTTATTATCTGGTTGTGATGGCATAAATCCACTTAAATGTAACACACATTGTATCATTTGATTTTAGGATATTCAAACATAATACTCTTTTTTCACTGGACCATCACAGGTTTTGACTCATTTGACGAACAGACCGCGCAGATTGGCCGGATCTGTCGGGTGTTCTCTCTCGGCTTCATAGAGGCGCTGATAGAATGTGAAGACATCATTATAGTGAGAGCCGGCTGCCTCAAGCCCCTTAAGGCTCTTCTCCTGAATCACCGGATAGAATTTTGTCAGCACCTTATCCGGATCTCCCAGCATGTCTTTGACCCGATCGGCTTCACGAGGATACAGACTGCTCACCACATCATAGATTTTCTGCGGATCAATGCCATCCCGCATCCCGTTGACCCAGGTCATCATGGCACCCGAAAGGCGCTGTTCCGTGGAATCGGCAAAATAGGCACTGACATTATGCAACCGGTTAAAGATCTCCGCCGCACCAGGATAATCACCCAGTCGATAGAGGCAAAGGCCCTGCAGAAGTTCAGCATCAAAGGGGGCAAAAAGTGATGGCTTTTCGAAATACAGCTGACTGATGGCATTCAGAGAATTCTCGTTAATTGATCCACGCTTGGAGGCCGCATAGAGCGCCATTTCCCTGACCTCATCATCGGTCAGTGTCTCAAGACGGGTAAAGTAGCCGGCCACATTGTGGCGCATGCGCTGATGACGCAGTTCCAGATAATCGAGAGGTGCAACCTCTGACATCCCGGCCACATAGATGCTGACTGAAGCAAAGCCAAGATAGGAAGTATCACGAATATAGACCTTGCCTCCCAGAGCCTCCAGGCAGCGAACCATGCCCAACATCACCTCCCGGTTGGTCAGGCCCTCCTCTTCTCCCCAGGGGACGAAGTCATAGGTGGGGGTCTTCATAAGCAGCTGAGCCGGCACATTGGCGGAGGCCATCTTCATACTGTTCCACTTATCGAGGCGTTTGCCCGTTGCCATGGCAAAATCGGCATGAGAGCGATTAGCTGTTGAGTGAAGAGAACTTCCCTGCATGGATTCTGTGAAAATGCGTTCCAGAGCCACCGCCATGTGAGGCTGAGCCCCAAATTTGGCACTGCATTTGCCGGTTTCCACATCGATAATAAGACCACACACCGCCGGGATGCCAAGTCCCAGGGAGCAATCCAGCACACGAACCTCATAATGGCCTCTGCTCTCGATATCTTCAATCACCTTGAGAATGTGGGGAAAACCGGCAATGTAAGAACGCGGAATCTCCGGCGGAATGATATCGCCGTCAAAAAGCTTCATCTGAGCATAACGCTCCACGATCTCCGATAAACCCTCCACCAGGGCTTCTTCCAGCGTATTGCCGGCAGCCAACCCGTTGCTGCCGATGAAATTCAGCAACCAATCCGGGAAACAGACATAGGTATCGTCACTGACGGAATAATAGGGATAGGCTATGAATTTCCCCTTCAATGCCTTGGGTGCCAGACTCTCCAGCATCAAATCAACCTGATTCGCCTTTGATAAGAAGAGCGGTTTCTTGTCGATAGTAGCGGCAATGCGCGCCTTCAGATCCTTCATGACCTCCGGCAGACGCTCATCATCAACCCCCAGGAGCACTGTCTTGTCATTGACAAATTCGGCGAAACGGGGATCATCAAGACGCGGAGCCACGGAAAAGATACGATTGCTCATACGCTCCATCATTTCCCCGTAAGCACTGGCGAAACACAGTTCCCGGGTCATCCCCTTCCCGTTAGTGCCAAGAGCATTCGCCAACGGCCCATCGATAGACACACGACAGGAATAACAACCTTCCACATCAAGATCAACTTCTGTCATGGTTGTGCTCATACCCAGGGAGGCAATAATGCCCTGTGCTCGTTTGACTGTTTCTTCGGGGCTGCACGCCTTGCCCCGGCTTTTCCATTCGTTCATGACTGTCTCCTTCATGGCCTCCTTTTTCCTTTTTCATCAGGTAGACGGTTAATCCCTTCCGTTCTGATAGGTAATAAAAAGAGCCTACCACGAATTCCCCCTGTTTGGCAATAACAGGCGGTTGTAATATCACCCATTTCAGGGGAAAATAGCCCCTGATATGTGGAAAAAAATGAAAAAAAGAGACGCTCCCCGAAAGGAACGTCCCTTACATTTTTACTTATCGAAGAAAGCGACCTTCTCGCCTCTCTTCATCTTGTCGTGGAATTCCGCCGTTGCTGCGAACATAACGTCACCACTTGAATTCAGTGCTGTTTCCAGAGAATCCTGTACCACACCGATAATGAAGCCGACGGCAACCGCCTGCATCGCAATATCATTATTGATACCGAAGAGGGAGCAGGCCATCGGGATGAGCAGCAGCGAACCACCGGCCACACCGGATGCCCCGCAAGCGCCGAGCGTTGCGATCACTGACAGGAAAATGGCTGTGGGAATGCTGACCTCGATGCCCATGGTGTGGACCACCGCTAATGTCAGAACCGTGATGGTAATGGCGGCGCCGTCCATGTTGATGGTGGCACCCAAAGGAATCGATACAGAATAGAAGTCCTTATCCATCCCTAATCTTTCGCACAAAGCCATATTGACCGGAATATTGGCCGCCGAACTTCTGGTGAAGAACGCTGTCAGGCCGGATTCCTTTAAGCACTTAAAGACAAGCGGATACGGGTTTCTCTTGAGGAAGATAAAAGAAATCAACGGATCGACGATCAGGGCAACACCCAGCATACAGCCGATCAGCACGGCCAGAAGCTTGCCATAGTCAGAGAAGGCACTGAGACCCTTTTCTCCAACAGTGGTGAACACCAGACCCATAACACCGAACGGCGCAAACTGAATGACCCATCGAACAGCGGTAGACACCATATCGGACAGGTCAGACATGACATCTAAGGTTGACTGCTTGGCGAAGCACTTTAAGGCCAGGCCAAACACCAAAGCCCAGAATAAAATACCGACATAATTGCCCTCTACCAGAGAACGAACCGGATTTGCCACCATGTTATTGACCAGGTTTGTCATAACCTCGCCTAAACCGGAAGGCGGTGTGCTTGTCGCCGCTTCAATATTTAAGGAAATAGTGACCGGGAAGACAAAGCTCACAAACACGGCAATGACGGCTGCCAGAAGGGTTGAGAGCATATAGAGGAAAATGACGGTTCTGAATCGAGCCCCGATGCCTGCCTTGGCATTGGCCAAAGAGCTCATGACCAGAATAAATACCAATATCGGCGCAATGCTCTTTAACGCACCGACAAAAACCTGACCCAACAGTCCTATAGCCTTAACCTGCGGGCAAAGCAAGCCCAGCGCAATACCGATCAGGATTGCTACAAGGATTCTAAGGATAAGACTGCTCTCGGTCCATTTTTTGAAAATGTTTTTCATAACGGATCTCCTTTCGTACTCGACTATTATACAGGAAATGAATAAAGAAGGGAAAACATAATCAAAATAATTTAACAAAATAATTTAACAAAAATGAGAAATTATCGTTTTCCTGTATAGAAATCAAGCATATGACTGTGAGCCAGCTTCAGCTTATTCAGATCCTGGAAGCGATGGTCGCTGTCCTCGATGGGGATAAACTCAATAACATTGTTTTCAGCAAACGCTCTGCTGATTTCAAAGGGCACGATCTCATCCTTTGTGCCATGAAGCACAAGACAGTCATCGGCATAGTCAATATAGTCCCATTTGCGGATATCATTTTCAAAGAGGCTATCCAAAAATGCCTGATCGATCATAACGGTTCGATCAAAGCCGGCCATGACATCCTTCCCCCTGGCCAGCAGCGCCTTGTTCTCCTCTGTCAGAATGCGCTCACTCATAACCTCACCGATATTGACAGCCGGGCATCGGAGGGCGATTTTTCTGAAAGGATTCGTCCCGTGATCATGGAGATATTTGAGAACCAGATAGCCCCCGAAGCTTGTGCCATACAGGCAGATATCCTCAACCTTCATGACATTTCTGATATAGTCAAGCACCATGGTCAGATAGGTATCACAGTCCTCGAGTGTCAGTTTTTTCCGGACATCCGTCCCATGACACGGCCAGTCAAATAAAAACATCGCATATTTTTTGGTCTTTGACAGCATAGTTTCCGCAAAATGTGCCGCTGCCTTATTGTCTTTATGGCCGCCAAACCCATGGGCAAAAAGCACGACGTGTTCGATTTCTCTGAAGTTATCACAGAATACCTTGCACTTAATGCTGTATCCCGGGTTGTTGATATCCAAATACTTGATCATTGTTCGGTGTTTCCTTTTGTTAAAGCTTTACATGTCTTCTATACGTCATCACAATACAATAATAACCACTTTTATTCAAGAATCCCGCCATTATATTATCGCTTTGCGAAGCATGATTTCCAGGAGATTTCTGATCTTTTTACTGATAAAACCCTATAGACGCAAAAAATCCCTTGCCGAAAGAAATCACTTCACAGAAACTATTTCACTTTATACCGGGTAGTGCGTCCGTTACCTTCCTGGTAGATCAATCCTTTCTTCAACATTTGCTTTAGGATACGGCTTGCCGTTGCCTGGCTGACACCTAACAGAACATCAATATCACTACGAACCGCCTGACCATTTGTTTTGATATACTCCAGGATACGTGTTTCGTAGCTGCTTCTGACGTTGACATCTGCCTTAGTCCCGATATTAGCGTTTCTGTTCGGTAAAGTGATTTTGAATGCATTGGCAGTCACTTCAATTTTGGGTTCGAGTCCGCTGCCGGCATAAGCATTCATAATTTTGGGCATACCGGTCCCGTAGGCTTCAATCAACTTCAGACGATAGAACACCGCTGCGAGTTTGGGATTTCTGCACACAGAAAGCCCAAGCATAATGTCTGCCAGTTCAATACCGGTTGGCAAACCGCCCACAGAAACAAATTCGATTCTGTCGTTATAAACACTGACCAATGTACTTGCACTAAAAGAATAATCCCTGTGAACCAGCGAATTCAGAAGAGCCTCGCGAATGGCTTCTTCCGGATAGTCCTTGGTATCTATACGATACAATCCCTCAAAAGTTGCTTTTGTCTGGTTCCTTATATCGAGATATAAGTATAATTCTTCCATCTGTTCAAACAGAGATCCGGAAAACTCTCGCCTATCCTGAAATTTGCTTTTATCAGAACCGGCAAAAGTGGCGGCCTTAATCGTACTCACACACTGATCAGACAATAAATATGCCACATTAGAATAAATGCCATCTGCTGATAACATACCGAGTGTCTGCATCTTGGCAGAATCAAACGGCACATCCCTTTTTTTAAATTGCGCCTTAGCCGCTTCAAATGTAAGAACCTGCTCCAAAGAACGCATAGTCTCGAAGCTGTCTCCATCGGTTTCTTTTATCATTTTTCGAATGGCCGTATCTGTCGCAGGATCAGAGGATGAGCCATTACGCACGTATACACCACTGGGTTTCAAGCCCTTACTGCCAATGTAATACGGACGATCTGTCCCCTTTTGCACTGTAACCGCAAGAATCTGTTTTCCTTCAATGTCCTGTGTTTCATAGCGGACAAACATAGTCACATCCGGCTTGATCGAATCTCTAACCATGTTGCTCAACTGCAGCGTCACCTTATCGGCGTTATCAATACCTACAACAGTACCGTCATCTGCAACACCAACATACAGGATACCTCCTTTTGTATTGGCAAAAGCAATAATCTCCTTGCAAATGTCACTAACCACGGTTGACTTCAATTCAGTATACTCATTCTCCCTAAATGTCATAAGCCACCCTCCGTTTTTTCTAGTCATCATTATATTCATTCAAATCATACTTGTCAATTTCTATTCATCTAAGCTGAAAAAGAGCATAAGAAAACTGCAAATAACCACAAGGATTATCTGCAATCTATTAACACGATAAAAGTATTATCTACCACACGGACAAGATGGAACGAATGTGCTACTTGGGCTCAATTGTGCCGGGCGTTCTGTAGCAAATACAGATTTATGCTTTTCAATGCCTGAGCCAAATCCTGATAATATCAGAAAAACCGCATCTGCCTGTCGATCCAGCTCTTCTGTACCGCATCATGAATGACATCTCCCGGCTGACTGTTACCCAGCAAAAATGGCGATCGGGGATCATGGCCTGCCATATTTCTTTTCACAAGAGTCGCATCCGTATTGGCATAGCAATACTGACACAGATGACCGCAGGTATCATAAGCACCGATATCAACACCCAGCAGGCAGGCGCAGGCCCCATTTCTTTGATTGGTCTTGCGCTTCGGCACCTCCAGCTTTTCATGAAGGGCATTTTCAAAGGTCTGAACCGTGAGACACCCCGAGCAGTCTGCCCCGTATGATGCCAGTTCATGACCTTCTGCGCAGGGTCTTATGACCATACCATTTTCCCGGGCAATCTCCACGAAGGCCTTCCCGATGGTCAGCCGATCTTTCTTTGCCACTGCCCGAATCCCCGGAAAATTTCTTTCAACCTTCTTGTAAAGATCGATGAAACTGATGACGCAGGTCTTCGTATAACCCTTCAGAGCCGCTGCCATTTTTTCAAAGGAAGCGATGTGCCAATCCACCGTATGACGCTCATCCAGGAAAATGGGGTCGTAGCGCCACCCCACGCTGTCAACACCCACGCAATCGGACAACTGCCGGAAACTTGCCAGCACCTTCTCCTTATCCGGCACAACCGGCTCAATGGCCTTGCCATAGGGTGTTATGGTCACAAACCAGTATTGGCCATAGGGTTTGAGCGCCTCCATATGCGGCAGCAGCGGAGCCGGATTTTTCGTGCAGAAGGCGATCACATCCACCACCTCCGGCGAAAGGCTGTACCTGGTCACCCGGCTCGGATTGTACGGATTTCTCACCAGCACATAACCGGCCTTAAGCCGATTCAGGAACCACTCGGAATAAAATGCCGGAATATCGGTTCTCATCCCTGTCTGAATAATCATGTCATGCCGTCCTTAAGCTTTCAAAAACGCTGTCAATATCTGCATTGAGGCAAATAGCGCGCGGGGCTATTTCATCCGGTGCAAAGGCTTCTCCCTGATTGAGGCAGACATACGTGGCCTTTGAAAATGAGTTTGTCATCTGCCAGAAGGGATATTTGATAATCCCGGGTGTGTTGAAGCCGACGCCAAGTTCCAGGAACAGCAGTGTCTTCTCTTTATGTGTCTGAATAAAATGCTCATATCGGCCGGCAGCCTCATGCCAGCCCGCATCCTCCACAAAGGTATTGTCAGCGCGGAGATTCATACTCATCATCCGTTTGCATTTCGGACAATAGGGCACCAGCGCAGAGGGCACCGTCCGCATTTTGATGCCCTCTTCCGGGATAACCAAAGCGCCATTTTCGATAAGAAAGCCCTGACTGAGCACCATGTCCCGGATGATGGCTTCATTTTCATAAGTGATCTTATGGCAGGGCCGACTGCACTGGAACAGGCCGTAATCTCCCTGGGTATAGAAAAGCCGTTGCTTATCAAAACCCGCTTTCTGAAAACAGTGGTCAACGTTTGTGGTGAGAACAAAATAATCCTTGTCCTTCACCAGTTCAAACAGCTTCTGATAAAGTGTCTTCGGCGCATCCATATAGCGGTTGACATAAATATAGCGACTCCAGTACCCCCAGTGCTCCTCCAGGGTTTCGTAGGGAAAAAAGCCTCCGGCATACATATCCGAAAACCCATACTGACGCGCAAAATCAGAAAAGTATGTGTCGAACCGCTCGCCGCTATAGGTAAATCCGGCGGAGGTGGAAAGGCCGGCGCCGGCACCGATGATAACCGCATCGGCTGATGCGATCTTCTCTTTGATCAGGGCCGGCTTATCTGAGGAGCTGTCTGTAGATTCTGTCATCTTCATCTTTAAAAACATTAAAAATCACCTTAATCTTTGACTGTGTTGTGGCTTTATACTGTCTGACGGTTGATACGGCAATCTCAGCCGCCCGCCGGTTCGGGAACATAAACAGTCCTGTGGAAATGCAGCAGAAGGCCAGGCTTTCAGCCCCAACGGCATCAGCCGCTTCCAGACAGGACCGGTAGCAGGAGGCCAGCCGCTTTTCATGGTCTTCCGTTAAGGCACCCTGCACAATGGGGCCGACGGTATGGATCACATAATCACTGGGCAGATTATAAGCCGGCGTGATCTTGGCCTGTCCGGTGGGCTCTTCATAGCCCTGTTTTACCATCATATCCTGACAATAGTTGCGCAGCTGAATGCCGGCAAATGTGTGAATGCAATTGTCGATACAGTTATGACAAGGCTGGTAGCAGCCTGTCATGCCGCTGTTGGCCGCATTCACGATGGCGCCGACCGCCAGCCTGGTGATGTCCCCCTGCCAGATGTAGAGATCCTTCTGAATCTCATCCATATCAGCCAACGTCACATGGCCCTTTTCCCGGTTCACTTCCTGCAGGTAGTCGTCCTGGACCTTCAAAAAGTCAGGACTGATCTTTCCCGGCATACGGATGTTCATCAGAATGCGGAGCATCTTCTTCTGTTCCGAAACCATTTCCGGAATGGCCACACCGTCATATTCCCGATGTTCATTGAGAAGTTCTTTGATTAGAAACTTCCGTTTTTGTTCCTGTGTCATGTTCTACCTGCCATTATTCGATGACCTTCACTCTTCCGGGCTTCCGCGGCTTGCTGTGAGGCTCCTGACCATCGATGTAGCCAAGGATCACAAATCCCTGACAGGCATAGCCCTCCGGTACGCCCCAGGCCTGCATGAGCCGCTGTCCTTCTTCCGAAGCAAAGGTTTCATAACCTCTTGAGATCATACAGGAAGCAATGCCAAGCTCTGTTGCCTGCAGGATCATATTTTCCATCATACAAAATGCATCGGCTGTCTTAAACATGAAATTATCCTGGCAGAAAACACAGACAACTGTCGGGGCATCGTAAAACCCATTTTTGATGGACGGATCGTCTATGGTGCTGGGCTGTTCCTTTGAGACAAAGCTCCCGATCAGATGAGACCGGTCAAAGCCGGCCATATTCATTTTCCCGACTTTAGTAGCCAGTGCTTTATTGCGGATGGCCACCATCATACTGCGCTGGCCGCCTCCCGCATTGGGGGCAAAGTTGCCGGCTTCCAGTATGGTCTCCAGATCCTCACGGCTGATCTGTTCATCGGTGTATTTACGAATGGAGTGTCGTGCCTTAATGATATCCATTAACATGATAAATCCTCCCCGGTCAGGTCATTCTTTGTTTTCCAGCATTGCGGGTCTGCCCCGTAGAAATCGCCGCAGGTCCCGTTGGCCACCGCCGGGCAGCCTCTGCACCAGGCCTTCAGTTCGCACTTCCGGCACTTGGCAAACTTCTCGTAATCTCTGTAAGCTTCCATCTGACAGATCCACACGTCGGCCAGACGATCTTCGAACACATTGGCCACCTTACTGTCCGTGACTCTTCTGCAGGCCATGATATCACCATTTGATGAAATGGTGATGTGGCAGTTTCCGCAGTTGCATCCGCCGTAGATCATGCCGGGCTTTGCCTCTGTCGGCAGTTTGAACTGCCCGGTCTCATATTCATACAAGGTCCATAAATGGTCCTTTTTATTAAAATAAGTCTCGCATCCGGCTTTTTCATAAGCCCGGAATTTCGCATCGCATACTTCCAGAAGATGCCGGTATTCTGCCGGTGTCATACTGGTGTCAACCTCTCCGCCGGTCGGCACATAACGGGAAAATGCAAAGACTTTTACTTTCGCTTTTACAACTTCATCAATGATCGCCGGTATCTCATGCATATTGTTCTTCGATACCGTACTCATAACAACACTTTTAATACCGGCCCTATTGAGGCATCCGATCTTCTCAAGTGTCAGATCAAAACTCCCCGGCTTTCGGAACCAGTCATGGGTCTCTCTCATGCCGTCCAGGGATAACTGATATTTTTCGCAGCCGCACACTTTCAGCATACGGCAAATCTCATCATCCAGATGAAATGGATTTCCCATCAACGTAAACGGGATATTCTTCGTTTTTAACAAGACCATCAGTTTCCAGAAATCAGGGTGAAGGATAGGATCGCCACCGGTAATATAGAAATAGGGTAGGCGGTGATGGACTGCGCAGAAATCCTCGCATTTCGCGATCACCTCTTGCATCTGTTTCCAGGTCATGGATGTCACATGCTGACACCCGTCGCCCGAGAAAATATAGCAATGCTTGCAGCGCTGATCACATTCATCTGTGATATGCCACTGAAATGAAAAATACTGACTCATCCTATCCTTCACCTTCTTTCTGTTTACTGCTTACTTGTCAGAAGCACCGCAGGCACTGCCGCAAGCGGCCGGCTTTTCTTCCGGTTTGTCAGAAGCGCCACAGGCGCTGCCGCAAGCAGCCGGCTTTTCTTCCGGTTTATCAGAAGCACCACAGGCTGTGCCGCAGGAAGCAGCTGTTTTGTCTTCGTTCCAGTTTGCAATGTTTGATAATGCCATAATTATAACCTCCTGTAAGAATGAATGGTGAGGGCTCTCGACCGTTACGCTCACAGGATATCAACAGTTGTCCGGCAGAAAAAGTACGCACTTTTTTATGACATAGGCACCTTTATGTAACCCATAGACGCATAACATTTTTTATGTTACATTCACAATAACTCCAATAATCAAAAACCATCATAGCAAACAGCCGGTGGACATCAGCCCCCTTTGGGGCGGCTCATGTCCGCCCCGGCGATTCAGAAAGGAGACTTTCTATGCGCACAAAATAAGAATTACCGGAGTGCCCGGTGGCCACAACCGTCGGATTGATCGGCAGTAAGTGGAAGCTCCTCATCATTCGCAACCTCCTGGCGCGCCCCTGGCGGTTCAATGAACTCAAAAAAAGCCTCGACGGCATCAGCCAGAAGGTTTTGACCGATTCACTCCGTTCGATGGAAGACGACGGCCTCATCACCAGAACCGTCTACCCTGAAGTGCCGCCCCGTGTTGAATACGCCCTCAGCGAACTTGGCGAAACTTTACGCCCTATCCTGACCGCGATGCAGGAATGGGGTAATGCCTATAAAGAAACCTTGTAAATGACGAAAACCCCTGTCACTCGCAACGCGTTCGTTACGATTGACAGGGGTTGTTTTATGCAAAAATTCAGTCAACATCGCCAATAAGGCCTGTTACGGCTTCTTCACTCTTCTTCCGGATATGTAAAGCCCCATTCTCTGCGGAAGGCCGTCATCATATCCATAACGTCCTTGGTGTAATCCAGGTGCATAACCCCTGTATCACCGCGGATGGCCGATTCCATGTCCGCCAGTTCGTAGACCAGAGCCTCTGCGTGCTCTCCCTCTTTAATGACTTCCGTCAGCCCGGATTCGGTATAGGTAATGGTTGCCTCCCAGGCTCTCGGATACTCCATGATTTCAATGTAACCTTTCTCACAGGAAATCATACCACGCTTTGGCTGCTTTGAATGAAGAGACAGCATGACTGTCGCCATCTGGCCCGCCTCATTCATAAGCAGTAAACTCGCCTGTTCATCCACACCGGTCGGCGCTTGCTTGACCTGAGACAGAAGCTGGTTTGGCTTGGCCTCCATAAACCAGCGAATAAAAGAAAGGGCATAGACGCCGATATCCAACATAGCGCCTCCCGCCAGGTTGCGGTTGAAGAATCGATTGTTCATATCATATTCTTTGAAGCTGCCAAAGTTCATGGTGATCAGGTTGACTTTACCCAATTTCCCGGAGTCAATAATCTCTTTTAACTTCTTGTAGATTGGCATATGGAAGATGGTCATGGCCTCGCCAATGATAACGCCATTCTCCCGTGCCAGAGAAAGAGCCTGATCCAGTTCATCAGAGTTTAATGTGATGGACTTTTCCACCAGGATATGCTTACCGTTTTCAATGGCCTTTTTCATAAATTCCAGGTGAGTATTGTGGGGTGTTGTAATATAGACGACATCGATATCCGGATCTACAAACATGTCATTATAGTCGTCGTATACTTTTTCAATGCCATACTTTTCCGCAAAAGCCAGAGCCTTTGCGTGTGTGCGATTGCCCACGGCGGCTAAGCTTTTGCCGTTTTTCTGTAAAGCCACTGCCATCTCGTTGGCAATAACCCCGGTTCCAAGAACTGCCCAGCGAATGTCTTTATCCATACTCATGCTCCTTATCTTTGAATATCAGAATTCTGCCTTTAGTATATGTGGCCACTTGTCCTACATCAAGTTGTTTCGAATCTACATCTTTTTTCCATAGAACATACAAAAACCCAGCCTTTCCGTTGTGGCACGACTGGATTTTTTCGCTATTTTTTTATGATATTCCTTTTGGGCGTCACAAACTTGTCAGACAGCTTTTATCTTTTCCGGGATAATTCCCTGATAGCCTGACGATTATAGGTAAGGTGCATGACCATGGCACACTTGGCCCCTAGACTGTCCCCTGCCAGGATAGCATCCGTAATGGCCCGGTGTGTCGTTATGGTTTCCTCCTGTAATTGTCTGTTCGTCAAATTTGCAAAGGTAGTAATAGCTGTTAGAATCACCGGCATGAGTACCTCCATCACCCGATTCCCGCTGCACCTCGCCGCATCATATATTGACCTAAATTTCAATTTCTTCGACAGCTATGCATCATGCATGGCTGGAAAATTGTATCGGAAACAATCGGTCTCAGGCTCAAAAAATAGTGGCTCTCACTATC